>CALIRO010000077.1 GCA_938042245.1 uncultured Thermoguttaceae bacterium | reverse complement strand
GGCGATCCATTCGTCGGCAGTATGCGCTTGCTGGATGCTGCCGGGGCCAAAGACCACCGTAGGTACCCCAGCCTGCGCGTAAAAAGCGGCATTTGTAGTATAATCGGCCCCGAGCCGCTGGCAGGGTTGGCCGGTTACTTTTGCCACCACAGCCGAAAGCTTCTCCGCCAACGGGCCGTTGGACTCGTCGGAAAGGCCCGGAATGGGGGGCCACGGAGGTTCCATTTCCAGCCGGTCCGGCTGCGAAAGGCGGCCAACCAGATACTTCCAACAGTGCTGCCAGGCCTGCTCTGCTGACTCGCTGGGCAAAAGGCGGCGGTCGATTTCGATGGTGCAGCGGTCTGGCACGATGTTGACGCTTTGGCCCCCGTAAATCCGCCCCACGCTCAAACTAGCCGATCCACATAGCGGATGCTCACCCAACTGCGGCACGATCTGGGTGGCATACTGCTGGAGGGCTTGGAGCAGTTCGGCCATCAGATAAATGGCATTCCGGCCTTCGTGCGGTCGGCTGCTGTGGCAGGCCTGCCCCAGGCTGTGGCATCGCCAGCGTATGACGCCTTTGTGGGCAACGACTATTTGCAGATCGGTCGGCTCGGCCACAATGGCGGCGTCGGGCCGACGTGGAAAAATTCCCCCCGCACCGGTCTCCCATAGTTGGCACACCGCCCGCGCGCCGCTCATGCCGTGCTCTTCGTCCACGGTGGCGGCCAGATAGACGGTGGGCCTCGAGACCGGTTCGCCAGGCGCCGATGCGGAACCGCTTCGGGGTGATGCTTCCTCCGAAGCCAACCGGGCCAAAGCCGTCAGCATGGCCGACAGGCCGCCTTTGACATCACAAGCGCCCCGGCCATAAAGACGACCTTGGCGAATCGGAGCGTCGAACGGCGCCGGCATCCCTCCTGGCGGAACCGTATCTTGATGGGCGTCCCAAAGCAGAATCTGGCCGCCCTGCTCCGGCGCAGGATGCCCCAGAAGCCGAACGATTAGATTCTCCCGGCCCGGCAAAACCGGCTGCCGAAACACCTCCAAACCAAACTGTCGGCAACACTGCTCCAGAAAATCCGTTACCCGGCCTTCACCATAGATGTTCTCAGAAAATCCGTCCGCCGGCTCTGATCCCTTCGGACTGAGGGAAACTGGCTCTGTGCGGTTGGGCCTACCGGCATCCGGCCCAGCCGCCTCCGGACCAGCCGGTGGTCCCTCAGAAGTCGGCATCTGCATCGGATTGACGCTCGGGATACGTACCAACTGCTGGAGCAACTCTACCGGATCAAGTGGAATCATAACAAGGTTTCCTAGAAAATCCTTCCCCTAACAAGCGGGAATCGAGCATTCCCAACGTCTCATTCCCGCGCAAGCGGCAGTCCATCCACCTTTTGACTGCTTCTTTGTTCACTGCCTCTCCCCTCTGCAAAAAGATCGCCTCTCCCCGCTGCGGGAGAGGCCGGCTTGGCCAACGGCCACCCTGGTGGGAGCAACCTCCCTCTGCTAAACCTCTCCAGGAGCTCCCGCCATGAACCCAAATTGACTTCCTTTTTTCCCCAAACCCCCCTTGACTTCAACACGGTATACTCACCCGGCTAGCCTGACGGCTAGCCAGCCTCTCCCGCCAGGGGAGAGGGGAGAAGACGCACTCACCCGATCTGGTTCCCAGACTACCCTCTCCCACCAGGGGAGAGGGGATTGCTGCCCCTCAGTCTGGTAGGCTTTCGCCCGGCCCCCTCTCCCGCAAAGGGGAGAAAGGTTCCGGACCAGGGCTTGCCCCGGGATGACAGGCGGCGATTCTCCCCGGAAGGGCTAGCCTTCTTGGGCTCCGAAGGGGTGGTTTGTTTGGGGCCAGATCGGCTAGTCTCCTTGGAGAAACCCTCTCTGTTCCGGTTTCAGGTACAGCTCGTCGTCCAGCAATTCCGGGGCGTTCGGATTGGGCAGTTTGAAATAGATGGCTTCTCCGCCCGGATCGGGGAATTCGGTAAGCACCAGGTCCAGATCGGTTTTGGCCAACGGATACCACCGGCCCGGTCCCCAGGCCTGCAGTCGGCAAGCCCATCCGCCCGGATGGACCGAATCGTCCGGCACAGGGCCTTCCAGAGAACTGGTATCCACCACCAGGAGCCGAAGATCCATATCCGCCGGCAATTTGTTCCGTTGGCGGTTTAGGCAGAAGACCAAGGGTCCCCGCATCAGGGCAGCTCGGCCTGCCTGGCTCAGGCGACCTTTGACCCATCGCCACTCCATCGGCACTTCCAATTGGAGCTGGTCGCCTGCTTGCCACTGCCGACGGATGCGGAAAATGCTCCCTGCTTCGGCCGGTTGGGCAACCGATTCGCCAGGAACCCGTACCCTGGCCTTCCGGCACCAGCGAGGAATCCGTAGGGCCAGTTCAAATTGGGCCGGCTTCGACGGCTCCACATGAAGCAAGATCTGCTCCCCATGCGGATACTCGGTTTCCTGCCGGAGCGAGACGCTCAGGCCATCGGCCAGATCGAGTTTTGCCGTCGAAGGGGCATAAAGATTTACCATCACCCCTTGGGCCGACCGGTAATAGATCATCTGGGGCAGTTCTGCGATAATCCGCCGGTAATTGCATGGGCAACAGTAGGTGTCCGAATCGAAGTACTTCCGGGGGCCGTCAAAGGGGGTGTAATATCGGATGCGGCGTCCATCGGGCGATTGGGCGGCAAAAAGGGCGTTGTAGATGGCCCGCTCCATCATGTCGCCGTAAAGGGGCTTTCCCTCCCGCTGGAGCAGCTCATGGAAAAACCGGATCAGATAGGCGGTGGCACAGGTTTCCCCCAGGTTAATCGTGCCTTCTTGGGTGTCGTGCCAACATTCGTGGTCCCCGCAGGTGCCGGTAATGACCAGGCCGTTTCGGGCGGTCAGAAAATCTACCACATCCCGGCTCGATTTCCAGAGCTGGGGGTTTGGCTCCAGGCGGTCTAGGCGGAGCTGGGCCAGGCATCGGCACAGGTAGGCATAGGCATGGCCTTCGATCTTGCCCCATCGGCCCAGCACGATCCGGCCTTCCCACTGGGGGAGCTTCCGGAATTGGGTACAAAAGTCTAGATATCTCTTTTGGCCGCTCGCTTCGTACAGGGCAAGCAGGGCCGGTTCGATGCCGGTAACGGCCATGTGGAGGGCAATCTGGCCACCGCCGGGAATCCGCTCCGGCTCCGCCAACCAACGCCGAATAATATAATCAGCAATTCTTTCCGCTGCCTCCAAGGACCGTTTCTCCTGAAACAGCCGATAATCGCTCACCAGGCCATAGACCAAATAGGCCATTTCATGGACATCCCAGAGGCTCCACATCCGGCTTTCGGGTCTCATGATGCCCAGGTAGCCGTCCGACTCTTGGCAGGCAAGCGTCTTGGCCAGCAAGCGGTTTCGGAGGTCCAGAAGGCGTTTGTCTCGGCTATAGGCGGCCAATCGGGCCAGGGCATCAATGGTTTTACCCAGGCCGATGTAGCCGCCCTGGGATTCTTTCTCCTGAAACGGTCGTAAAAAGTCCCGCTCCAGGTCGAGTCGAAGCAGGTTGTTTTCAATCGTTATCTGGATGCGCCGGCCGATCAGCCCATCCACATGTACTTGTCCCAGTGCGATCGGCTGATAGGGGAGCGGGACGATACTGGGGGTGGGTTGGGTGGCTAGCTGTTCGGTTTGTGCCGAGCAGACTGCCCCGATCGTCCATTCAGCCCATCCGATGGTTCCTACAAACCCAGCCACCAGGAAGAAACATTTTTTCATACTCCTCGACCTCCTAGTTCTCAAAGATCGGGCAAAAGGTTACCAGCCATGGCGCCGAACACTCAGGCTAACCGAATCCCAAGAAAATGGCAACAAGGCGGCGCTTTCGGGAAAGCGGCAAGGGCAAATGGGCATGGCTTCTCAGGCAACCGGCAGGGTATGGGGGGGAAGATATACCTTATGGGAGGTGTGGCGGCAGGTTGAGTTGAGTGGTTTCTAGGGGGCGGGATAATATATTTATGTATATGTCTCTTTGCCCTAGGCCTCCTTTTCCAGCTCAGCAGGCATCCCCATTCCCCGTGCATCGCCACAGATTCCTTGTTCAGCCTCCGCCCTCCGTGGACAAGATGGAGTAGGGAACAGGCGCCCTAGGCGCTGGAACGCTCTTGCGAGGCCGTATGCTTTCAGTCTCCCCTCCTTCTGCCCCATTCCCATCAACTCTAAGCCCTGTGGAAAGCTTTTCGGATGTCGCAGTCTTTCAGACAGCGTAGTACCGGGCCACTTTTTCGATCGCCTTAGCCACATCCAAGATATACTCTTCGGTCATTCCTTCGTGGATGGTAACCCGAATGCTGGTAGCCAGGATCGCCTCGGCTTCTGGATTGCAGTGCTTGGTATAGTCCATGTTCGTGAGGCCGAACTCTTTAATGGGCCACCGACCTGCAAAGAAGGCGTGGTTTTGGAAGACCGGTTCGCCGTAGAGCGGTTTGCCGATATATCCGGAAGCACAAGAGACGCCTTCGGCAGCCAGCGCTTTGTAGAATTCTCCTCGGGAGCAGCGGAAGGCCTTCGGCTCAATGCGGAACATGTAGAACCAATAGACGCACCGATCTTCGGGATGGACCTGGTGAGGGAGGATGCCGGGGATATGGGAGATTTTTTCTGTCAGGAGGTTGCCCAGTTCGGCCCGTCGGGCGGCAATCTTTTCCAACCGAGGTAATTGGGCCGCCACGACAGCAGCTTGCGGCTCGCTCATCCGATAATTGGTGGCGAACACATTCAGCCCTAGCCCACGGGCCCGGTCATACCCTTTGTCGCCGAAGCGTTGCAGATTAGGTCCGAACCGTTCGTCGCTGCTGGCCACCACGCCGCCGTCGCCACAGGTAATGTGTTTGGAGTTTTGCAGCGAGAAGCAGGCGATATGGCCCAGAGTGCCAATGGGCCGACCTCGATATTTGGCTCCCCAGGCTTGGGCACAGTCTTCGATCAGTACTAGGTTGTGTTCGTCGGCAATTTTCTTTAGGGCGTCCATATCGCACGGATTGCCCGCCAGATGCACCGCAATAATCGCCTTGGTTTTTGGGGTGATACGGCGTTTGACATCTTCGGGATCGAGGTTGTAGGTGCTTCGGCCCAACTCGGCAAACACCGGGACTGCTTGTTGATACAAAATGCCAATGACGGTGCCGGGGTCGGTGATGGGTGATGTGATCACTTCATCACCTGGCCCGATGCCGGCGGCAGCCACCGCAATGTGCAAGGCCGCCGTGCCGGAGGAACAGGTATGAACATATTTCAGTGGGCATACTTCCCGGAAGCGTTCTTTGACCAGTTGGGTCCTTGGACCGCCCCAGTAGAAGAGGGTATCTTGCTTGAGCATTTCTTCCAGTTGTTGGCGTTCGGGATCCCCCCAGCGGCGTCCTAGACCTGGCACCCCTTTGGCCACCGTTTTTGGCCCGCCATGGATGGCTAGCGGCGATTTGCCCTCCGGTTTTCCCTCGGCAGAGGGGGCTGACTCGGCTGCCGCCACTGCCACAGATTGCAACGCTCCGGCTCCCAACAGTCCAGCACTGCTTGCCACAAATTCCCGCCGAGATAACGAATTGGACTCTTTCATCGCTATGACTCCTCCATAAAAAAACAAGAGCAAAGCTTTTGGAAGGGAATAGGTCCAGGCAGTTTTCTAAAGCTCCTGGTTAAGCTGCCTCCCCCATACGCCTTTTATTCTCTAGTCTCTAGAAACAGGTGTCAATCTGCCACCTCGTGGTGGGAAGGTGCCCAGGGGACCCGAGCAGGGAAAAACAGGGTGGGGAGTTTAGGATGACGGAGCTCGTTAACCCCCTATTTAAGGTATATGTAAACAACCTTTTTGGGTGGTAAATGAGGGTTTTTCTCTTTTATGTACCCCATTTAGAGGGGGGATTTATACACAAATTGAGGGATAGGTTTGGGGAGGCCAAAGATTAGTTCTAATAGGGTATCATAAATAAATCTAAAGTGGGGGTTTTAAAGGGGTTCTGAAAAATTTACAGGGCTTTTTTAAGGGGCAGTCAAAAGGCCTGTTAGCAAACGGAATGGCGGAGCATTTTTAAGTTCTTTTTTGGTTTAGGGTTAGCCGTTTCGAGGGTTTCCCAAAATTGGTAGGCAATTCTGATTGGCACGGAAAATGCAGTTTCAGGCGGGGGGCACGGAGATGGGTAGTGCTCCCCGGAGCGAAGATTTTTTCCGGGCAAAGAGGCTTCTCGGTTAGGCGAGCACGCCGGAATTTGGTAAAATAAAAGATTTGTTGAGGGCAGGCCGTGTTGCCAAGTTCCGGCAACAAGGAGGCGAACTTTCGTGCCATGGAAAGCGTAATGAGATTGAAACCGGTTAGCGGACCAGAGGATCAAAGGCTTCCGGAGGTTGCTCGTTTGCTGGAGCGAACCGATGAAGAGCTGTTGCTCTTGCATCGGGATCATGGAGATCGGGAAGCTTTTGAGACGTTGGTTCGGCGGTACGAACGGGAGCTGTACCACTATTTGCGGCGGTATTTAGGGGATGATCAACTGGCGGAAGACGCTTTCCAGTTGACTTTTTTACAGGTGTATTTAAAGGCGAATCAATTTGATGGGGGGCGGAAGTTTCGGCCTTGGTTGTATGCGATCGCCACCAATCAAGCTACCGACATGCAACGGCGGAACCGTCGGCACCGGATGGTCAGTTTAGATCGACCGGCCGAAGATCAAGCCCAACAGGAGAACACCTGTTTAGCGCAGATCGTGGAAGGCTCGGAGCAGACGCCGCTGTCTTGCAGTGAATCGAGCGAGCAGGCCGAACAGGTTCGGGCCCTGGTGGATCGGTTGCCCGAACCTCTCCGGCGGGTGGTTTTGTTGGTCTATTTTCAGGGGTTAAAATACCGGGAAGCAGCTCAGGTATTGGATATTCCTGTCGGGACGGTCAAGAGCCGATTGCATACCGCCATGGCAAAGCTCAGCCAAGCGATGCATGCTTGTCGGCAAGATTCCGCTGTGGGAAGCCTGTGGGATGCGGCCAGTGGGTGAAGATTTATTAGGTTATCTGTTGAATGCCTTGGAAGAAGCGGAACAGGCCCAGGTGGAGGCCATGCTGGGCCAGGATGAGGGTCTGCGGCAAGAGTTGGAGGAATGGCGGGGGCGAATCAGATGGTTGGAAGCGGCTTGGAAGGTGCCGGAGCCGCCGCCTGGCTTGGCCGAACGTACCTGCCGCTGGATTGCCGCTGTTACCGCTGAGCAGTCCGATGGGCTTCCGGCAGAGGCAACCTCCTGGCCCCAAACCCCTCTAGTCAATTCGGAAAGCCAGTCCGGCTTAGGGGAAGCAGGCCAGTCTCGGGTGGAACATGGCAGTCAGCCCCAGCCGGAACAATCCGCTCGGTCCTGGTCGGACCAAGGAGGCCCGGCTCAGCCAGAGCACCGTACTGTCTGGCATGGACCTGAAAATCTTTGGTGTTCTGGTTGGACGGGTTCAGGAGAGTTTGCGGCAGCCGGCGCCGAGAAGGCGCCTAGGGCTTTAAAGGAGCCCGAACGAGCGGCTTCTGCGCAGCGGGCACGGGTTGTGGAAGATGTGGGTCGGTTGACGGGTCGGAGCAGCGGATGGCGATGGCCGGATTTGATGGTGGTCGGGACGGTGAGCCTCCTGGTAGCCCTGGTGCTTTTTGGAGCAATCCACTCCAGCCGACTCCGACACCACATCACGCAGTGCCAGGAGAATCTTCGTCAGCTGGGAGGGGGGCTGATTCAGTACAGCGAATTGCATCAGGAACAATTTCCACCCATTCCGACAGAAGGGCCGCTGGCGGTAGCCGGGATCTATGGGCCGATTTTGATCACCGGTGGATTTGTTCAGGATCAGAGGGCTTTCTGGTGCCCCGGCGCAGTGCGCCAGGGGATCACCCCCATAGTGATTCCTACGCTTGCCCAACTAGAGGGCTGGAAACCGGAGGAACAACAGCTTGTCTTGCCGAGATTGGGCGGGGCCTATGGGTATTCGCTTGGATATGTCGAAGCGGGGCGATATTGTCCGCCCCGGAACCGGCATCGGAGCCATTTTGCCGTGTTGGCCGACGCCCCTAGTCCAGAGCATCCAGCGTGTCAAAGTTTTCATCATGGCGGCGGGGGGCAAAACGTCTGTTTTGAAGACGGCCATGTGGAGTTTGTGGTAGGTTGTCGGCTGCCCGCTTCCGAAGATCATTTGTTCCTCAATCATCAAGGCATTCTTGCGCCTGGCATTGGGCCGGACGATGCGGTGGTGGCCCCTGCCACTGCCCGGCCCCGGTTACCGAGCGTTGGCCAGTAAACCCAACAACGCTCTTGCTGGGCTGCCCTCCATTGCAATGCACCATCCATCTTAGGCGAGTGGTGCTGGCAGGAATTCTAATAACGAGCTTCCTGGGTGGTCAGCCCAGCGCCGCCCCAATTTCCGCTCCCACCGGGCCTGGACTTGCTCTTGTCTGCGGCTTGCGGGGCCTTGGGTTATCGGGACGTCGGCTAATTTTTCCGCACCCAAGGCGAATGGAGGTATAGCGTACAAATATTCTCTATTGGCTTGAGATGGCTACCACCGGGGCGCTCGGACGAGGCCGATTCTGTTCCGAGTCCCAGTAGGGCGACATTCGCCGGAGCTTCCGCACAATCTCCGGAAAGACCTGGATGATTCGGTCCACGTCTTCGTCAGTAGTATATCGGCTGAAACTGAACCGGACCGATCCGTGAATGGCGGTAAACGGCACATTCATAGCCCGCAGCACATGCGACGGCTCCAGAGACCCCGACGTACAAGCCGATCCGCTAGAGGCACAGATGCCTTCCGCATAGAGCTGATACAGAATGGCTTCGCCTTCGATATAGTGGCAGGAGAGATTCGAGGTGTTGGCCAAGCGGGGGGCGGTGCGGCCATTGATTTCCAAGGCAGGGATCTGGGCCAGCAGGGCCGATTCCAGCCGATCCCGAAGCCGGGCCAACCGCTCCTCCTGCGCCTGCCGATCCGCCATAACCAGATCCATGGCTCGGGCCAAGCCCACAATATAGGGGACATTTTCGGTGCCCGCCCGCCGGCCCTGCTCCTGATGGCCGCCGATCAAAAACGGTCGCCATGGCGTGCCCCGCCGCACATACAGCACACCAATCCCTTTGGGCGCATGGAGTTTATGGCCTGAAAACGAAAGCAAATCCACATACTGAAATTCGCCGCTCAGATCAATCGGCAATTTGCCCACCGATTGCGTAGCGTCGGTATGGAAGACAATGCCGGGATCGGTTTCCTTGGCAATCCGGGCTAATTGCTCAATCGGAAAGATCACCCCGGTCTCATTGTTGGCGTGCATAATGGTTACAAGCAGCGTATCCGGCCGAAGCGCTCGAATATATTCAGCTATATCCAAATTTCCATGTCGATCCACGCTCAGGAAGGTAACCTCATAGCCGAGCCGTTGCATCTCTTTGCAGACTTCCAAGACGGCCGGGTGTTCGACGGCGGTGGTGACAATATGGCGGCGATCGGGCCGGGCGCGGGCCGTTCCCTGAATGGCCGCATTGTTGCTCTCGGTAGCGCAAGCAGTGAAAATAATTTCCTGTGGATCAGCGGCCCCCAAATGCCGGGCGATCGTCGCCCGCGCCTGGGCCACCGCATGCGCTACCTGACGGGCCGGCTCATACATGGAACTGGGATTAAAATACCATTGCCGCCAATACGGCTCCATCGCCTCGACAACTTCCGGGGCTACGGCCGTCGTAGCATTATTGTCCGCATACACCAGTCGCATCAACACTAACCTCCGGTTCCCAGAGACCGTTAATCTGTAACCTTAACTTACTACGGGCATCCCACGGCAGGCCCCATCCTTTCTATCTGGTCCTATCATCCCCGCGAAAGCGGAGAGCCGGTTAAACAATCCATTCTCAACCTTCTGGAGGACCGTTTGTTCGGGATCGTCCCAGCTCCTCCGGGACAAAGAAACCTGGATTGCTTCGCTGCCGGAAATGAAATAATGAAGCTAGGTTGCCGGGAATGAACCCATGAAGATGTATTTTTTCTATCGGAGCGCAAAGCCACGCCTCTGAGGGACGGAACTGGTACCGATGGATTCAGACCTGAATGATTCGGATCCTTTCATCGACCTGTTCTTTGAGGATTTGTTCGACCATTAGTTTTAGGGTTAGCCCTGCACCGGAACAGCCGGCGCATGCCCCCCGCAATTGGCAGTAAATCAAATGGTCTTTGATGTCAATGAGTTCAATATCGCCTCCGTCTTGCTGGAGCATGGGCCGCACGTATTGTTCAATCGCCTTTTCCACTTTTTTGGCGAACTGGTAGGGAGAAAGCTCTCCCCGGCCGTCGCCGGACGGGCTGGCACCGACCGCTTGGGCACTCGTAGAAGGCGCCGGAGTTTGCGAGGCGGACACAGCGGCCCGAGGCGGCAAGGTAGGCATGATCGGCAAATTCTTCGGATCAAAGCCCCAAATCTCGTTCAAAATGTCCTGCAACCCCCCCGGCGCATGATGGCATTGCATACAAGCACCGCCGGCCTTCAGGGCATTGGTAATTTCCGGAATCGTTTTCAGTCCAAGTTCTTTGATTTTTCGGCGGAGGTAAGGCTCGGTGATCCCGAAGCATTTGCACACCAGGCGACCTTCCTCTTGTTCCTCCGGCCGAATGTCCAGCCCCAATTTTCGAAGGTCCACGCCCCGGCGCTGTGCCCAGTTGAAAACAGCCGCCTCCAACGCCTCTGCACCCATCACCGAACAGTGAATCTTCTGATCCGGCAAGCCGCCCAAATAATTAATAATATCTCGATTCGTGATCTTCAAGGCTTCGATCGGCGTATATTCCCGCTCTTCAATAAGCCGACACAGCGCCTCCGAGGCCGCTATGGCCGAGGTGCACCCAAAGGTCAAATACCTGGCCTCGGTGATCACATCCTTGGTGGGATCTACGGGATCTTTCCGGACCCGAAAGGTAAATCGCAGGGCATCGCCGCAGGCAATCGAACCATGTTCGCCTATGCCGTCGGGATTTTCGATTTCGCCCAGATGGGTGCCCGGCTTCCCCTGCACCGCATCCAAAAACAACTGTTTTGTCTTTTCTGTATATTCCCACGCCATAGGTGGCTACCCTTTTGCTCCGTGTGCCTCTGACTCAGCCTGGAAACATACTCCCAGGCTCAAAAACCGAACCCCTTTAAATGGCTTGGGAAAAACAATGGCTTCCGACCTGTCCCAAGGTGGGCTCAGCCGAAAACCCATGTAGGCCAAAACCCGCAGGAAAACAAGGCGCCTGCCGCTTTCCTCTTTCCCCAGAAACCCTCCCTTTACTAATTTTACGCTCCATAGCAAAGAAAACCAGGGAGTCAGTACCTTCCCGAAAGGGGAAAATCACCGTTACTTCAATCAGCAGCTTCCCTTCGGAATCAGCGCTGCAAAGGCTGTTTTGCCTGGAGCAAGAGCGGGATTGTTCTATTGGTTGCTTTCCACCGGCCCGGGCGGCAGATAGCCCATTGGCCCAGTCGGCATCCAAGAGCCGCCTCCTCCAGGGAGCAATTCCCCCGCCATGCTCAAAGGCCATGACAGATCAGGCAGACCCGCACGAACCGGATTGGCCTATTCTTCGGTTTCTCCAGGATTCTCAGCCATCTCATGGGACAAATCACTAAGAACCGGCTTTCCTATTCTTCGCTTTCCAGATCGGCTTCCGCCTCTTCCAAGGCCCGTTCGGTGCTGGTGGGGTCGATCTTTCGGCAACTGACGGTCAGCCGAAGGGCTATCTCCTCTAGATCTTTTGTCCACTCCTGTTCGTCCGCATCCGGCGGACAGAATTGTAAGAATTCGTACACCAGAAGGATCAAACGTAACAAGTGCCGAAAGATGATTCCTTCCTGGGTTTCTAGTCCGCGGGTTCGGATGTATTTATCGAAGTCGCCGCCCATGTCCAGCAACGCACCTGCCACCCATACGGGCGTGATCCGCACATCGGTTACCCCCGGATGTTCATAATCGAAGAGGAGTTTCAACTTTTCGGCCAAACGGAGCACTCGTCGGCGGGGTTCCTCGTAAATGCGCCGAGGCCGGTGTTCCTCCAGCTCCTCAGGTGGATAAAGGTCCTCTTCGGTAGCCAGGCCCAGTTGCAGGAGTTGCTGATCCAAGCGATTGACCGCCAACGGTCCGGGCGGCAATTGATCCGGTCCAGGAACCCAAACTGCCGGGCCCAACGACCGGGGCAACTCTAAGAGGCTTTCCATGGCTTGAATGCGCTCAGCCCGATTGGCAATGCCCAATTGCCGAACCAGAAAAATCCCATACAGCGGATTTACTCCTCGGAACAGCAGCAGGTCCCGCAGGGCCGGCGTTGGCCGAGCCAACACCGGCCGATAGCTCTCCTCTACCGTCGGCGCCGCTGAGTCGGAGGCCTCCGGTTTCGGACTCCCAGAGCGATCGGCCGGAGCCGCCATGCTGGCAGCCCGGCTTTCCTCCGAAACTCCCCTCGGGCCCTGCTCGGCCAATCCTGCCGAGTCTTCAATTGGCGGCGCCGAGTGCCTGGTCAGGGGGTCTGCTCGGCTGGCCAACCAATCGTCCAAAAGCCCCTTCCGTCGGAAACCGCCGGAAGACTTTCCTGGTTCAGATAGGTCGGAATCTGAATGTCGGTCTTCTGGCAGGTGCTCGGAGCCGGTCGATTCGGCCTGGAGAGGTTGCACCACCCCCGGTGCTGCACCAGTAGGTTGCCCAACGGGACCTGGCTCGGGGTCGCCTACCGCAGCCGAACTACCCGGAACGCTTCGCTCCTGCGTTGCCGAACCGGTAAAGTGCTGGGCTTCCAAACTGACTAAGCTTGCCGAGCTGACAGAACTGCCGGTCGGGCTTGACGACCAGCTACTGGGCTGGCTCGAGGTGCCAGAGGCTTCCAATTCCCATGGCTGCAGGTCGAAGATGCCGGCGCCGAACGTATCGGGAACCGGCGGCCGGACCAACTCCCATTTCAGCCCCTCTTCGTCCTCCTTGGGCCATTGCCGTCGGTAGGAAACAGCCGGCCTCCATGTCAGTTCGGTTGGATCGCCGGAGGGGGCCGTGCCCTTTATGGGCGGAGGCGGCTGGAGCTCCACATACCCGGCACGCCACAGCACGAAAAGCATTTTTTCCAGTTGTTTTTGGCCTTCTTGCACGCGTCGGCTATCCATCAGACGCTTACTGACCAACTGGCGAATCCGATCCACCTCCGGCGAAGCGTCCAGCATGTAGGCCAACAGCCGCCAGGGCAGAGGCCCCCGGCTGGTCAGTTTGCCGGGGGGAGATCGCTGGAGTTTTTCGAATTGTTCTTTGGTCCAGTATTGTTCGTTGGGGCTTCGGGTCGGCTTTTTCCGCTCCAGCTCCTTCTTCATCTTCAGCAACACCGGGTCCTTGGTATTTTCGGGGATCCGCTCGTATTTTTCCTTCCACCGGGCCAGTTTCACGTCGTCTTCGTGCGGTAAGGCGAAGATATAGCCCACGTTGTCATACTGAGGCCGACCGGCCCGGCCAAAAATCTGATGCGCACTGGAAGCATCCATCAACCGCTTTTTGCCCGTGGGCCCTTTCAGAAGCGTCGGCAACACGACCGATCGAGCCGGCAGATTAATCCCCGCCGAAAGCGTCTCTGTACAAACAGCCACTGAAAGCAGCTTTTGCTGAAACAGCTCTTCTACGATCCGGCGATACTTCGGCAATACCCCCGCATGATGAACGCCTACCCCCCGAAGGAGCAATTGGCGGAGTTTTGGACCGGCCCCCGTAGAAAGATCATACTGTTTCAAGGCGGCGGCCAAGGCAGCCTGCTGGCCGGAAGATAAGACCTGTCGGCCTTTGATCTGCTCGGCCACCCGCCAACACTGCTCCCGATTAAAACAAAAGATCAAGGCAGGGGTCTTCCGGGTCTGTTCGTCCCCTTGGGCCATCTCTTCGATCTGCTCCATCAGGAGGCGATCCGGCACCCACTGAAACACCAGCGGCACCCGCCGCTCGTAGCCTTCGACCAACTCCACCCGCCGGTTATGCGCTGTGCGAAGCCAATCCACAAATTCCCGCGCATTGCCCACCGTAGCCGATAGCAACAGCAAGCGCACATGCTTCGGCAAAAGGCCCAAGGTTACCTCCCAGACGATGCCCCGCTCGGGATCGGCAAAACTGTGAAATTCGTCCATCACCACGGCCCCGACCTGACTAAAATCAAATCGCTCCGGATGCAGCAGGCGATTGGCCAAAATCTCGGCCACCACCACCAGACATGTAGCATTCGGGTTTTCCCGGCGGTTGCCAGTAACCAGGCCCACATCCGTAGCCCGAAACCCCCATTGGACTGCCAACGCCTGCAGCTCCCGGTATTTTTGCTCGGTCAGGGCTATCAGCGGGGTGGTATAGTAGGCGATTCGGCCTGTATGCAAGGCCTCGAACATGGCCGCCTCGGCAATGAGCGTCTTACCCATCCCTGTAGGCGCACAAACCAACACCCCCTCCTCCGACGAAAACCAAGCCAAAAGGGCATCTTCCTGAAACGGATACAGCTCAAAAGGAATCTGCTTCAGGTAGGCTTCTGCAATTTGATCCCTACTAAGAGAGGCTGAAACCGGAAATGACGCCCTAACCCCTTCTCCAGATGGGTATTCGTTAATCTCCATGCAAGGTATCCTCAGCAGAGACCGGACTCCACCCCTTCCCTCCCCGAAAAAATCCTGGACTAGGAGGGTTCCTAAGATTCACTACCACCAATGGGTGGTACCGTTTCCAGCAATCTTGATTACCCCACGTCCTGGGGGTCGTAAAGATTTAGTAAATCCTACGGGGGGGCATAAACCCATCTATAGATGGAATAAGGTGCTAATCCCCCCAAACCGGCGGTAGGCCATCAGGTCCCATTAGGCTCTTATGGAGTACCATTAAGTTAGTGGGCATCCCCCCTAAGGGGGTTGCTCCAGCCGGATGAGGGGCCCCCTTTTATCGTTTATCCCTAACATGGTGGGTGGTCTCCCCCATCAAGTGGTACCAGGCAAACCGATGGACCTTCCCAGCTTCTATCATAATCGCCCAATCCTTCTCGAAAAAGCCGCGGGAGAGGTCGGGTTTACCGGGGTCGGGGGGGAAACCTCCCCTAGTTCATCGGAAAGCGTCTCCGCTCTGGATGGTTTCCCCCCGCTTGATCAAACCCCATCGCCAAGAGAGGATAGATATTTCCGCCCGGGAAAATGAAGAGGCCTGAAGGCAACAGGGAGCTTTTTGAGAGCCAAAAACGCTGCCTATTACCTTGCTCCGAAACCGGCCATCCGGAAACGCTTACCTGTTCTCCTCCCGGGCTGTAAGGGTTCCGGCCATGAATGAAAAAATCGCCCCCCTGATCCAGCGAGTAAAAACCTTTCTGGTGGTTCAATACGGACAGAAGGTGCGGGGGGTGATCCTGTATGGCTCTCATGCCCGAGGAACGGCCACTGAGGATTCCGATATTGATCTTTTGGTGCTCGTAGATCCCGACTTATCCCCCTGGAAGGTCCGGGATAGCCTGAGCGATCTTTTGCTAGATATTCTCCTGGAAACGGACCAACTGGTTTCGGTGCAAGTGCTTCCGGAAGATTTCTTTCAGACCCATAACTATCCATTTATTCTGAACGTCAAAAGGGAAGGCATCCGGGTATGACCGAAATCCGGCATTTTATTGCCAAGGCGGAAAAATTCCTGACCACCGCAGAGCATGCCCTTCGGTTAGGGGACTATGATTCTTGTGCTTCCAGAAGTTATTATGCGATGTTTTACATGGCTCAGGCGGTCCTTCTACTGAACAACTTGATTGCTTCCTCTTACCGAGGGGTGCTGCGCAGTTTTCACCAGCATTTCGTGAAAACAGGAATCTTTGATCGAGATATTGGGAAAATGCTCACCAACGCCTATGACAGAAGATTGGCCGGAGACTATACAATAGAGTCCGAAATCCGGCAAGAAGAGGCCAACGAGTTACTTGCTTCGGCTCGGAAATTTGTGGGCCAATTGAAGAACTACCTCCAGCGGCAGACCGGGGAAGAATACTAATCGGACATGAAACCGTAACCCTTTGCCAGCTTCTAATGTGTCTTTTCACGAAGAAAGTCGGAAAGCTCTTCCCATGGCCAACGGTTGACCAGATGATCGCCTCCTTGGGAGTTGACAGGAGTTACATCACCGAAGCCTTTTGCTGAGGAATTCCCCATGAGTTTGACTTGGAATGATATAGCAAGGGAGTTTCTTCGTTGCTTTGGGCAGGAGCCTGTTTGGGTGGTTCGGGCGCCCGGCCGGGTGAACCTGATTGGTGAGCATACCGACTATAACGAAGGGTTTGTGTTGCCGTTGGCGATTGATCGGGCTATTTGGATTGGTCTTCGGCCCAGGCAGGATCGGACCGTAGCCGTGTATTCGGTCGATTTCCAACAGCAGAAGGAGTTTTCCTTGGAGGGGCTGCAACCGAGCCAGGACGGCTGGTTGGAGTATCTCAAAGGGGTAGCCTGGGTGCTTGGGGAGGCGGGTTATCGGCTGACTGGTTGGGAGGGGGTTTTGATGGGCGATGTGCCGCAGGGGGCGGGGCTTTCCTCTTCGGCGGCCCTGGAAATGGCTACCGCGCGGGCCTTTGCCGCCGTCTCGGAGATTGCCTGGGACCCCGTTCGGATGGCCCTTCTGAGCCAAAAGGCCGAAAACCAATGGGTCGGTGTACAATGTGGCATCATGGATCAGTTGGTCAGTTCGGCGGCTCAGGCGGGCCATGCCCTCTTGATCGACTGCCGGTCATTGCACACCAAGCCGACCCCTCTGCCCGAGGGCACAGCTGTGGTGGTCTTGGATACAGGCACCCGCCGCGGCTTGGTCGATTCGGCCTACAACCAGCGGCGCCAGCAGTGTGAAACAGCGGCCAAAACGCTCGGGGTACGGGCTTTACGGGATGTAACCCTCCAGCAGTTGGAAGCGGCGGCTGGCAGATTGGACCCAGTTACCTTCCGCCGGGCCCGCCATGTAGCTACCGAAAACGCCCGGACCCTAGAAGCGGCCGAAGCGATGCGCCGAGGCGACAAACATCGGCTCGGGCAACTCATGGATGCCAGCCACCAGAGTCTTCGGGACGATTATGAAGTTTCCAGCGAGGCGCTGAACCGGATGGTCGAATTGGCCCGGGCGCACCCGGCCTGCTACGGCGCCCGGATGACCGGAGCCGGGTTTGGCGGCTGTGCAGTGGCCCTGGTGGATGCGGCAGGAGCGGAGGATTTTGTCCGTACTGTTGGCCCAGCCTATCAGCAGGCTACCGGCCATCAGCCTGCTTTGTATGTCTGCCGGGCCACCCAAGGGGCCGAAGCCCGCCCAGGCCGCCTGATCGACTAGGCCCCCTTGGCGCGCAGAGCTCCCGTCCGCAAATCATCGCCTCTGCCGCCAAGTGAAGAGGCGAGTTTCGGTTGCCAACATGCGAACCTATTAGAAAAAATTGCATTCTCTCCATCCGGAAGAATTGTGGTCTGATGTCGGATATGGGTTTGCCATACGAAATTTGGATCGGTCTGGAAGTGCATGTGCAACTACTGACCGAGAGCAAGCTGTTTTGCGGCTGTAGCACTCGGTTTGGCGCTCCGCCCAATACGCAGACCTGTCCGGTTTGCATAGGGATGCCTGGGGTGCTGCCGGTGATGAATCGGCGGGCGGTGGAGTTGGCGTTGCGGGCCGCCTTGGCGCTCAACTGCCAGATCGCACGCTGTACTAAGTGGGACCGCAAACAGTATTACTATCCCGACCTGCCCAAGGGGTATCAGATCAGCCAGTATGATTTGCCGATCGGCTCCGATGGCTATTTGGAGATCGAAGACCCCAAGGGCCGATTTGCCCGCAAACAAATCCGCATCCAACGGGTCCATCTGGAAGAAGACGCTGGCAAGAGTATGCACGATGAAAAGGCCGGGGTGGCCGACAGCCGGATTGACCTGAACCGGGCTGGGACGCCGCTGCTAGAAATCGTGAGCAGGCCAGACATCCGTTCACCAGAAGAGGCGAAGGCCTATCTGGAAGAGTTGAAGCTGCTGATGTGGTATCTGGAGGTCTCCGACTGCAACATGCAGGAAGGGAGCCTCCGGGTGGATGCCAACATCAATATCCAGATTCCCACGCCTGAGGGCCTGGTGGCCACGCCCATTGTGGAAGTCAAAAACATGAATAGTTTCCGCGCTGTCGAACGAGCTATGGCCTACGAGGCCCAACGCCAATATGAAGAATATCTCCGAACCGGCAGAAAAAAGGGCGATCCCGGCGTGCACAAGACCACCCGGCTCTGGGATGATGGGGCAGAAATTACCCGACCCATGCGAAGTAAAGAGGAATCGAGCGATTATCGCTATTTTCCGGACCCGGACCTGGTACCGGTGGTGTTTACGGAAGCGGAGATTGCCGAGGCCCGGCAGGCGTTGGGCCAACGGCCGGCCGAGCTGCGCCGACGCTTGCAGACGGATTGGGGCCTGTCGGCCTACGACGCCCAGGTGCTGGTCCAGCAAGGGCGAGCGTTTGTGGAGTATTTCCTTCAAGTAGCCCAACAGGGCGGCGATGCGAAACTGGCCAGCAACTGGATGCAGCAGGATGTGCTCCGGTTTCTCCACGAGCGGGGCATTCCGATCCAGCAATATCCGGTTTCGGCGGAAAGGTTGGCCGATCTTTTGAGCAGGGTTCGCCAAGGCAGCCTCACGACCAGTCGGGCCAGAGAGGTGCTCGGGCGAATGGCGGCAGAGGGTTGTTCGGTGGAAGCGGCCATCCAAGCTCTGGGCATTACCGAAGTGGATGAATCGGAACTTTTGGCCCTGTGCGAACAGTTGGTCCGGGAAAATCCCAAGGCGGTGGCCGAGGTCCGCCAAGGGAAACTGAAGGCCGTCGGCGCTCTGGTGGGCCAAGCCAAAAAGAAAAACCCCAATGTGGATCCTGCTCGTGTACAACAGTTGTGCCTGAAACTGATCCAGGAGTCGGCCGATTGACGCCTCTTCCCGCCAGGGCAGAGGCCACCCGCTCCCTGCTGTGGGAGAGGCGATGAACTCTCCTCTTGGAAGGAAAAGGTTAAGGGGAAGGGGCCCCTTCTGCCCTCTGCCCGCTGCGGGAGAGGGTTAGGGGGAAAGGCGTCATCACATCCCCTCTGCCCGCTGTAGGAGAGGGGGCCCGGGCGTAAGCCCGGCCGGGTGAGTAGGGTGTAGGTAATTTAGTGTTCTTTGCCTTCTTCGTCCGATGCAACTAAATCCCCAGACTGCCGCCTGCGCGGGAATAACAATATACGGGACTGACAAGAAGGCCTAGTTCACCTTTTTATAAGGAGAATCCCCATGAGCAGTTTTGCTTCTTACTTCTGGGTTAATGTCAGTTTGCTAGTTTGGGCTTTTTGTTTTCGGCCGGTTTCTGCAGGCGAACTTTGGGTGGGGGCGGCCTCGGTCGATATTACCCCAGACAAACCGGTCGCCTTGCAGGGACAGTTTGCTCTGCGGATTTCTAAGGGCGTGGATAATCCGCTGCGGGCTTCCGCCGTGGCTCTGGAAACCAGGCAGAACGGCCAGGTCCAGGACCAAGCCATCTTCATCTCCTGCGATCTGACCAGCATTACCGAGCAGCTGCAACAAAAACTTCGCGATCGGCTTCGGCAGGAGATGGCCGATTTTGATCTGCGAAAACTGGTGCTGACGGCCACACACACCCACACCGCGCCGGTAGTGAACTCTTCTTGGTATGAGATTCCTAAACAGGGCGTTATGCAGCCGAGCGAGTATCTGGATTTTTTGGTGGATCGGCTTAGCCAGTTGGCCAACCAGGCTTGGAAAGGCCGAAAGCCGGGCGGAGTTAGTTGGGGCCTGGGATATGCGGTGGTAGGCCATAATCGGCGGACGGTCTATGCGGATGGATCGGCCGTCATGTACGGACCCACCAACCGGCCCGACTTCCAAAACTTTGAAAGCGGCGAAGACCACGACCTGGAGATGCTCTTTTTCTGGGATAAAGAGAATCGGCCCATTGCCGTGGCCATTAACGTGGCCTGCCCCTCGCAGGAAGTCGAAGGCCTCAGCACGATCAACGCCGACTTTTGGCATGATGTCCGGGAGCAGTTACAGGCCAAATACCAGGGGCTTTGTGTGTTAGGTTGGCCTGGGGCGGCCGGTGATCAGTCGCCGCATCTAATGTACCGGAAGGCGGCCGAGCAGCGGATGCTCCGCCTTCGGAAGCTCTCCTCTACCCAGGAGATTGCCCGCCGGATTGTCCGGGAGGTGGAAGACGTGTTGGAACTTACTCGGCAGGACATTCGCTCTGAGGTGCCTTTTGTTCATCGGGTGGAGGAGCTCCAACTGCCCAAACGCAAAATTACGCCGGAGGAAGCAGCCGCCGCTCAGGCCGAGGTGGACGCCCTTGAGAAGAAAACCCCTCCCGGTCCCGCCGATCACGCCCGAAGGGTCTGGCATCAAAAAGTAGTCGAACGCTACCAGCTCCAGGAGAAAGAGCCCAATTTGACGATTGAGCTTCATGTGATTCGGCTTGGCGAGGTGGCCATTGTTACCAACCCGTTTGAACTGTTTTTGGATTATGGCCTGCGCATGAAGGGCCGAAGCAAAGCGGTGCAGACCTTTGTGATTCAGCTGACGGCTGGTTCGGCGGGGTATCTGCCTACCCAAAAGGCCGTAGCGGGCGGCGGCTATAGCGCGGTGGTCCAGAGCAGCCAGGTTGGCCCGGAAGGCGGCCAAATCCTGGTCGATCGCTCCGTCGAAATCATCAACAGCCTATGGTAGCAGATCGGCTGAGTGTCTGCATGCCCCTGCAGCATGGCAAAAGCCCCTCCAAATCATCAATAGCCTGTGGTAAGATATCAGCTGCCTTGGAGCAATTAGGTCCCAGCTCCCTAGCAGGTCGCCCTGGCAACCACGTTCTGGTCGGCAATCCATGGTTCCCCTCGGTATAGGTATTTATGTCCATTATCAAGGAGTCCATTCCATGAAAGCGTCTCAAAAGATGATCAAAAGATTACTTATTGGGCTGTGTGTGGTCTTTTCAACAGCTACTGGAAGAGAATGGCCGGGCCGGATCACTGCCTCCATGGCTACGGCGGAAGAACCAGGACCGGCTACCAAGGTATTGGAGGCGGCCTTGGCTAGGCCGATCATCGGTTCGACCATTCCCCTGGCCGAGGTACAGCGGTTTTGCGAGGCCCGGATACCCCGCATGAAAACCTATACAACCCTGGCGGAATGGCAGGCCGATGCCGAACGGATCCGCACAGAACTTTTGGATCGGGTGGTCTTCCGCGGAAAAGCGGCCCAGTGGCGGAAGGCCGCTTGCCGGGTGGAGTGGCTCGGCCAGATCGAAGGCGGGCCCGCCTACCAGATCAAAACGCTCCGCTATGAAGCCCTGCCCGGCATGTGGATTCCCGCCCTCCTGTATGAGCCGGAAAAGTTGGATGGCAAAGTACCGGCCATCCTGAACGTCAACGGCCATGTCGGACCAGTAGGCAAGGCATACGTGCCGAAACAAATCCGCTGCATCAACCAGGCCAAACGCGGCATGTTGGCCTTAAACGTCGAGTGGCTCGGTATGGGCCAGTTAAGCGGCGGCGGTTTTGCCCACTCTCGCATGAACCAGTTGGACTTGTGCGGCACAAGCGGCCTGGCACCGTTCTATCTGGCCATGAGCCGAGCTTTGGACCTCCTGCTCAGCCTGCCCCATACGGACCCGGAGCGTGTGGCCGTAACCGGGCTATCCGGCGGCGGCTGGCAGACGATTTACATTAGTTCCCTGGACACCCGAGTCAAACTGGCCAACCCCGTGGCCGGCCATTCCAGTTTTCTCACACGCACCTATCACCTCAAAGACCTGGGCGATTCGGAGCAAACGCCTTCCGATATGGCCACCGTGGCCGACTACACCCACCTGGGCGCCCTGATGGCCCCTAGACCGTTGCTTTTCACCTATAACGCCAAAGACGATTGTTGTTTCGAGGCCGGCTATGCTCTGGGACCGGTGCTAGAGGCGGCCAAACCGATTTATGCACTTTTCGGTAAACCCGGCAACTTGCGAAGCCATATCAACCACGATCCCGGCACCCACAACTACGAACTGGATAACCGTCAGGCGTTCTACCGGATGCTGGGCGACTTTTTCTACCCTGGCCAGACCGGCTTCGACCCCAAAGAAATCCCCTCGGACAACGAGGTCAAAAAGCCGGAACAGCTCCACGTGCCGCTGCCAGAGAAGAATGAAGATTTTAACACATTGGCTCTTGGCCTGGCCAAGGACCTGCCTCGCCAGGCGGATTTGCCAAAGGAAAAGGCAGCCGCGCAGGCCTGGCAGCAGGAGCGTCGGCCGGTGCTCCGGCAAATCGTACGCTGGAAGGACTATCCCGTCCAGGCCATCCAAGACGCCGCTGAAGAAAAAGAGGGCCTTAAAATCACCTACTGGAAATTGCAAATGGGCGTAGATTGGACCATCCCGGCTGTAGAACTAGTGCAAGGCCAGCCCAAGCAGACAGCCATTTTGGTCTCCGAACGGGGCCGAAAGGCGATGGCCAAGGAGTCGGCCCGACTGCTAAAAGCCGGCTACCAAGTGTTGGCCATCGACCCATTCTATTTTGGTGAATCCAAAACTCCCAGCCATGATTATTTGTTCGCCTTGTTGGTGGCTTGTGTGGGCGAGCGGCCGATTGGTTTGCAGGCCTGCCAGGTAGCAGCGGCAGCCCGATGGGCGATGGAAACATTTCACACAGGCCCAGTGCATTTAGTCGCTGTTGGGCCAAGGGCCAGCACCTT
This sequence comes from uncultured Thermoguttaceae bacterium, assembly GCA_938042245.1. Classification (GTDB taxonomy): domain Bacteria; phylum Planctomycetota; class Planctomycetia; order Pirellulales; family Thermoguttaceae; genus JANXAQ01. The sequence goes on along the minus strand of CALIRO010000077.1, from coordinate 22,782 downwards.
TGCCCTAGTAGCCGCCGCCGTCGAAGAAAAAGCCATCGGTTCCGTGGAATTGGCCGACGCCCTCGGAAGCCTCAAAGAAGTGATCGAAAAAAACTGGTCGGTCGATCAGGCGCCGGAGATGTTTTGCTTCGGCCTGTTGGAGGAGTTTGACGTTCGGCACATAGCCGCTCTGGCGGCCCCTCGGCCGGTCCGGTTCCAACAACCCAGCGAGCGGGTCAAAAAGGAATTGGCCGATCTGGCCGATTGGTACCGCCTGCTGGGCGCCGAGTGTAACCCGATCGGCCCGTAGAAAGCTGTCGTACCTCCCCGCCTCTCCCAAAACCCCCTTGACTTCAACACGGTATACTCACCCGGCCTCTCCCGTGGCGGCTGGGGGAAAGCGGATCCTTAGTTTCGGAAAGATGCGCCGAACCGGTTTTGTCCTGGGATGAGAAAGCAGGCAGTTGCTGTACGCATTTTCCTGAACATGTTCAGAAGTTCGCTTTCATCCTCCCGGAGCAGTACTGGCTGAAGCGGATCGCAGGTACAGCAGCCAATAGACCACCGGCACCACCACTAGCGTAAACAGCGTCGAAGCAAAAATGCCGAAAATGATCGACCAGGCCAGGCCGGAAAAGATCGGGTCCAGCGTGATGACCCAGTTGCCTAGCAGGGTGGTGCCGGCGGTGGCTAGGATGGGCCGGGTTCGCACGGCTACGCTCTGAATGACCGCCTCCCGCAGATCCAGCCCATAGTGCTGGCCGTGGTGGATAAAGTCAATGAGGACTACCGAATTGCGGACCACAATCCCAGCCAGGGCGATCATGCCGATCATGGCCGTGGCCGTGAAAAAGACCGGGTCCGGATAGCCGCCTACGGGACGGTTGGCAATCAGGTTTAGAAGCCAAAAGCCGGGCATGATGCCGATGATCGTAAGCGGAATGGCCAGCATGATCACCAGCGGCAACAAGCGGGAACCGGTCTCGAACATCAGCAGCACATAGATAGCCAGCAGGGCAGCGGCGAATGCGATGCCCAGATCGCGGAAGACATCGAGGGTGATTTTCCATTCGCCTTCGCCGTGCCAGACGACTTGGAAGCCGGGCGGTACCGCCCAGGGATCGCCGCCGCCGGGCCGAAACCAGCTGCGCTGTTCCACCGGCCGAGGCGGAGCCGGTGTGGGTTGAGTGCCGTCGGGCTGCTGATCCATTTGGATATCCACGATTGCATCGGCTGGCGGTCGGCCCGCAACCTCGCCATAGACAAAGGCGACTCGGCGTAAGTTTTTATGGTAGATCGTTTTTTCCTCGACAATCGGTCGGCCTTGGGCGTCGGTCTGTCGGAACTCGCCCAGCGCGCCCAACTGGACCACGTGGCCGCTGGCCCCTTGCACGTAGATTTCCCGCAGATCGTCAATGGCCGAGCGAATCGTCCGGGGCAGACGCAACTCGATCCACAGCGGATGCACCTCACCGGGCAGGTGCAAGAGGGTAACCGGCATGCCGGAGAGGGCCAGTTGCAGAGTGCGGCTAATTTGTTCGGTGCTAATGCCGGACAGAGCCGCCTTGGCCTTATCGGTAACAAAGATCCACTTTTCCACATCCTCTTCGGCAGTGCTATCGACATCCACGACCCCTGGTTCTCGGCGGAGGCGGGCCTCTACTATCTGGGCCACCCTGGTTAGCTGGTCATAGGAGGCTTCCGGCGGGCCATAGACTTCGGCCGTGATCGTCGAAAGCACCGGGGGGCCGGGCGGCACCTCGACCAGCTTGATCCGGGCGCCATACTGGGCGGCTATTTCCGTAAGTCGATCCCGAATCCGCAAAATCAGCGTGTGCGATTGCTGGGATCGGTTTTTTTTGTGGGCCAGATTCACGCGGATGTCGGCCAGGTGCGGCCCCCGACGCAAAAAGTAGTGCCGAACCATCCCGTTAAAATCCATCGGGGAAGCCATACCCACATAGGCCTGAAAGTCTTTGACTTCGTTTACGGTGGCCAAAAATTCCCCAAGCCGATACGCTAACGAGGCGGTCCGCTCCAGCGTGGTCCCCTCGGGCATGTCGATGACGATTTGAAACTCATTTTTATTGTCGTAGGGGAGCATCTTGAGCGGCACGACTCGGAAGGCTGGCAGAAGCAGGGCCGCCGCAAACAGCCCCAGCACCGCCAGCAGCACCAGCCCGGCCAACCAGCGGCGATCCAACACTGGTCCCAATACCGCCCGGCTCAGCCGATAGATGGGAAGCTGTTTCACATCGTAGGCCGGTTCTTCGCTGTGGCCGCTTTTTGGCAACACCGCCATCGCCATCCAGGGCGTTACCATAAACGAGATCACCAGCGATACCAGCAGGGCCACCGGCACATTCAGCGCCATCGGCGCCATGTAGGGCCCCATCATGCCGGTAATGAACGAAAGCGGCAGGAAGCTAGCGATAATGGCCAAAACGGACATCACCAAGGCAGGCCGAACCTCCTGCACAGCCCGGAGCACCGCCTCTCGGGGCCGAAACCGCCGCATCGCAAAATACCGGGCGATGTTTTCCACGTCGGTAATCGGGTCGTCCACCAACAGACCCAGGGCCAAAATCAGCGCAAACAGGGTAACTCGGTTGATCGTGTAGCCGGCCAGGTAGTTGATAAACAAAGTGATTCCATAGCAAATCGGGATAGCCAGGGCCACCACACCGGCCGCCCGCCAACCAATGACAATCCCAATCAGGCCCACCACAGTAAAGACCGCCACCACAAGGGCTTCGACCAACTCGTTGACTTTTTCGTTGGAGGTTTCGCCGTAGTCGCGCGTGATGCGCCAATAGACGCCGTCGGGCAGATGGGTAGAGGCCAACTGGTGCATGCGGGCTTCGACGGCCCGGCTGACCCAGACGGCATTGGCGCCGCGCCGCTTGGCCACCGCAATATGCACGGCCGGAAAGGTCTTGCCAGGAGCTACTAAGCTGTACGGGGCCGTTGGGTTGGAGGCCTCTGGGTTTAGCGCCGGATGGGCCGATGCTTGCCCCTTATCCGTTTGGGCCGCAGAGGAAGCCCCGGCAATCTTGGTGGGCTGGCCTGCATGCTCGCCGGCAGGCCGATCCAACGGGTCCAGCGGATTCTGGGCGGCCGGGCCAAAACCGATCCAACTGTAGGTTTCCGCTTCTTCCGGGCCGTCGATCACTCGGGCCACATCTTTCAGATATACCGGCCGATCCTGATGCACATGGACCACCAGTTCCCCTAGCTCCAAGGCGTCCCGAACATAGAGGCCCGCTTCGACGACCATTTGTCGATCCTGCTGCTCGAAGCGGCCGGACCGGAGCTGCACATTGGCCGCCTGCAAGGCCTGGGCCACTTGGAGGGCGGAAGTGCGTCGGCTGGCCAGAGCCTGAGGGTCCAACTCCACCCGAATTTTCCGCGCCCGGCCACCCTGCACCCACACCCGGTTGGTATCCGGAATGGCCTGCAACTGGTTTTCCAGTTCCTCGGCAATTCGGCGGAGTTCGTAATCGCTGTAAAGCTGCGGTCGATCCGTCCAGAGGCTGACAATGACAATCGGCACATCGTCGATTTCAATCGGTTTGACGACCCAACCGGCCACCCCCGGCGGCACTTGGTCGAGGTTGGATTGGATTTTGTTGTAAAGTTTTACCAGCGAATCCTCCCGGTCTTCGCCTACATAGAAACGGACGGTTACCACCGCCTGGCCTGGCCGGGTCATCGAATAGACGTATTCCACGCCATCGATCTGGTAGAGGAGTTTCTCCAGTCGAGTGGTGATTTGCTGTTCGATCTCCTCCACCGACAACCCTGGGGCCGAAATCAGCACATCGGCCAGCGGGACGACAATCTGCGGCTCTTCTTCTCGGGGGGTGATGTAGAGGGCGGCCAGCCCCATGGCAGCAGCCGCCAACGTCAACAGCACCGCCACATCGCCCCGCAAAAATAGATCGACCAAGCGAGTGAGAAATGGAACCTTTTCCTGTTCCAGGCCGGCCGAGACCGCTCCGTTTGAACCGGCTACGCGGGATCCTGATTCCTGTGGGTTCATCGTCGCCTCCTGTACATCCTTGAAGATACCAGGGTGGGGCTACCTGGAACTACTCTGAAATGACGCCCCTGGAATGAACTTCTTCTGCAATCCTATGTTCCAATCCTGCTGGGAGAGAGTCTCAGGCAGAGGGCCCCGAATCGCCGGGGCTAGCAGGCGCTGCTGGACTGGGCCGAAGCAGCACCTTTTCCCCTTCCCGTAGACCGCTGAGGACCTCGATCCGGCCTGGCATACCAATCCGTCCGGTTTTGATAAATCGGCGTTCCACCACACCGTCGTCCCGCAGCACATCCACAAATTCCAATTGGCCAATGCGGTATAGGGCGTCCATGTTGAGGCACAAATGATCTCGCTGGCCTGCCGGGACCAAAAGCCGACCAGACATCCCCTCGAACAGTTCTTCGGACCGTGGCAGACGGACTTTTACCAGAAAGGATCGGCTGGCCAGTTCCGCCTGCGGCACGATTTCATCGACCACCGATTCGACCTCCTTTTGCAGGGCGTCGATCCGAACCGAAAGCGTTTGGCCTTTTTTCAGTTGGAGGGCCAGGTGTTCGGGCACCGGCACTTCCAACCGGAGCGAGGCCGGATCATATAAAATCAATAGCGGCACGCCTGGCCGGGCCATGTCCCCCTCCTTGGCCAACGTATCCACCACCATGCCGGCTTTGGGGGCGGTAATGGTGGCGTAGGAGAGCATGACTCGGGCCTCGGCTTCGGCTTGTTGAGCGTGTTGCAATTGGGCCAGGGCCACCTCCCGCCGGGTGCGGGCTTTGTCTAATTCCTGTTGGCTAATGGCCTGTTTTTCCACCAGGGGTTCCAGACGGCGGAGATCGGCTTCGGCGTTTTTCAGGTCGGCTTCGGCCGCCACCAGACGAGCATTGGCTTGGCTAAGCTGCGTCTCCAACGCCCGACGGTCTAGCTCGATCAGTTTCTCGCCCTCCCGAACGGTTTGACCGGCTGAGACGTAAATCTTTTCGATCGGGGCTAGCACCCGGGAGGCGATTTCGGTTCGGCTGGCCGCCTTCAACGTGCCGACAATCTCCTCATAATACACCTTGCGCACTTTGTGCACTTGATCCCAGAGCCGATCGGCCGACGCCTTGGGTTGATCGGCCGCCACGGCCTCGCCCGGCGGAATCTTCCGATAAAACATCCCCGCCAGCCAGGCTATCACCACTACCATCACCACCACACCGATCACCAACATGATCACCGTTTTCCAAACCCCGGATAGCCATCTGACGCTCCACATGGTATGCTGACTCCTTCCCACAAAGACGTTGGAACAATGGCCCTTTTCCTCCTCCCGACAAGCAGACCCCGCCTCATACCAACACTACCAAAAAAGCTCTGCTTTTCCCGGGATACTGCTTTAGAATATTACAGAACTTCCTAACAGGAGAAAAGTACCGTCTGGCCAGACGGCTGCACATCATCCAGTCAGTTAAACTGGCTTGGCTGGGGGCTAGACAGCCCCTGATATACCACCTGCCAAACAGGGGTAGAAGTTCTCGTTTCGGTGGAAAAGTCAGGCTTTTCAAAGGAAAAAGAGGATGTCGTTGGGAGCACCTGGAAAACAGAGGGGACCGATCCTTACCCGGGAACAATCCCGCCTGCTGGATCGTTTCGCTATGGAGCAATACGGGATGTCCGGCCTGGTGCTGATGGAGAATGCGGGTCGAGGAGCGGTGGATGTGCTATGTCGGCTGGAAGGGTGTTTTAGCCCAGCGCCGAGTGGCCCGTCGGAAGCCACGCAGGCGGCGGCTTTCGAGCCGACTACCCGCTCCTTGCTCTCCGCCGCTGGCCAAAAATCTTTGATGACCCATGGGCTTGGGATCCGACATCGGGATTTTGGCGGACCGGTGGTCATTTGTTGCGGCCGGGGTAATAACGCCGGCGACGGGTTGGTTATGGCCCGCCATCTTTGGCTTCGGGGCCATCCGATCCGGGTTTTTTTGTGGTCCCGGCCAGAGGAACTATCGCCGGATGCGGCGGCCAATTATGCCATTTTACAAAAGGCAGGTTTTCCGATAGAATGTTTTCCTAGCGGCCATGAGCCGGAGCGTTTGGCCCCAGCCTTGGCTGAGGCCTCCTGGGTGGTGGACGCCCTGCTGGGCACCGGCGCCCGTGGGGAGCCGCGACCGCCCTTCGATGCCGTCATTCGGCAGATAAACAGTGCGGGAAAGCCCATTTTGGCCGTCGATTTGCCCAGCGGTTTGGATTGCGACACTGGCCAGGCGGGCCAACCAACCATTCAGGCCACCCTCACCTGCAGCTTTGCGGCGGCTAAACCGGGCCTGTTGCGCCCAGAAGCCCAGCCGTACGTGGGCCATTTGGTCATCCTGGACATTGGTACCCCCCCCACCCTCCTTCACCAAGCCCTGAGCAAGGCCGATGGCTAAACCGGCTCCCGGACGCAGTGGCTCGGAGTCCCCCTGCTTTAAGACCTGCTTCACCAGCTCCCGCCGGTACAACCCACCCACTCACCCCAGCGATCCTTCCTTGTTCTTCCCTCTGGGCAGAGGCTCCACCAACTCCCCTCTCCCGTCCACGGGAGAGGGAAGCCGGGCGCAAGCCCGGCAGGGTGAGGGGGCCTCCCCCGCCTCTCCCCTCCCCGGGAGAGGCCGGCTAGCGAAGCTAGCCGGGTGAGGGGGAGCCCAGCAGAGCCAACCTCCCGCCCGCAACGATTCGGACAGCGGAGGTCCTGGGCGCCAAAATTCCCCCTCACCCTAACCCTCTCCCGCCAGGGGAGAGGGGACGTATTCGCCTCTCCCCACCGCGGGAGAGGGGATGGACAAAGGAGCGGCACACAGCAGCCTGGATTCCCACTTGCGTGGGAAGGACCACATAGCCGGTTGTCAGGGCATAACAAGATATGAACTAATGTGCCTGCAACGGGACGGGTATGGCCAGGGCAATGGGCGCCGGTGGGGAATTAGGAGGGGTCTTCTCAATGGGCTCTAGACGTTGAAGTGGATATAGAGGAGGTCGCCGTCTTGGACGGGGTAATCTTTGTGTTCGGAGCGGACGAGGTGTTGGGCTTTGGCTTCGCGCTGGCTACCGACCTGTAAGAGCTGGTCGGCGGGGATGACGTCGGCGCGGATAAATCCGCGTGCTAGGTCGGAGTGGATTTGGGCGGCTGCTTCGAGAGCGGTGCCGCCTTTGCGTAAAAGCCAGGCCCGGACTTCTCGTTGATTGGCTGTAAAAAACACCACTTGTCCGGAGGCCTCCACGAAGGCTCGCAGAAGGTGCGTCTTGTCCGTGCCTTGGAGGCCCATTTCTTTTTCGAACTCTCGGCGGTCTTCCTCACTCATTTGGGACAGTTCCCACTCGAGATCCAACGGCACAGCCCAACAAGGCCACGGCGCCGGAGCAGAGCGGACAAAACGCTGTGGATCCGGTTCGTCGTCGGAGGTGTTGACTAGGAGGAAGCGTGGCTTTTCGGTCAGAAGGCGAAAGGCCCGAGTCATGCGCCGCTGTTCGTCGGTCATTTGGGTCTGTTGCAACGGTTGGCCGGTTTCCATGGCCGAGAGCACCTGCTGAAGAACGGTTTGTTCATGAAGCAATTGTTCCTTTTCTGTTTTAGGCAGGGGCTTGGTAAGCGATTGTTCAATCCGGTGGATGCGTCCGGAGACGATCTCCATGTCGGCCAGGAGAAAATCGTCCTCCAGGCTCTGGTAATCGGCCCAGGGATCCGAGGCATCGTAGGCGGCCAAAACGAGCACCAGACAATCGGCTTCGCGGATGAGAGCCAAACGGGCGGGATTGCCTTCGTGCGATCGGCTCAGGCCGGGCGTATCCACGATTTCCAAGCCAGCCGGGGTAATCTTTTGGGAGTGGTAGATTTCGGCAAGTTTCTCCAAACGGGGTTCCGGCAGCGGCACCACAGCGGTTTGGCCCCGATGAGCCAAACTAGGATCCGCCGCCAGACCAGTCAGCCACTGAAACAGCGTGGTCTTGCCCGAACCTTGATAACCCACCAGTCCGACTTTCATAGGCTGGCTCCTTCGCCAGAGGAAACTTTCCGGTTAGGAAGGCCCAGAGGGAAGCATAGGGCCATTTGGCGGAACCCTTGGAACCCAGGCGTTTTTGTGGCATGGGGACGGCGTCAGGTCAATAAGGTAAATACGGGTACTAAACCTCAAACAGGTCGGAGACGCCATATCGACTGGCCACAGCCAGGGGCAACCGGCCTTCCAGGACCTGTTGATGGGTTTGCAGGGCGATTTCGGGCGAATTGTTGTTTTCCGAGAGGTGTCCCAGGCAAGCCCATCGAAGTCGGTCGCCCAGAGCGGATCGCAGAAGGTGGGCTGCCTCTGGATTGGACAAGTGCCCCCGGGGTCCCCGAATCCGCCTTTTCAGCCAATCGGGATAAGATCCCTGCTGAAGCATCTGAGGATCGTAATTGCTTTCCAATAGCACGGCATCCAACGTATGGATCAGTCGGCGAAGTTCAGGAAACGGATGCCCCAAATCGGTGAGAATACCCAGGCGTTTCTGGCCGTCGTCCAACACAAAAGCCACCCCTTCGACGGCATCGTGCGGGGTGGGGATGGTATGTACCTTGAGATCGCCCAGATGAAGCACCTGGCCTGGCTGGAAGAGATAGATTTTTCCCAACGGCCCCAGGGGATAGAACTTTTGGGCGACGGCCAGAGTGGATTCGGTTACATAAGCGGGGATGCCGAATTTACGTTGGAAGACGCCGAGGCTACGGATATGGTCCCGATGGTCATGGGAAATCAGTAAGGCATCTATTTGACAGACGTCCACGCCATGGAAGGCTAAGCGCAACTTGGCTTGCAGGCCGGAAATACCAGCATCCACCAACAGGCGCACCCGGCCGGCTTCCACATATACGCAATTACCGTTGCTTCCGGATTGCAAAACCACCATCCTCATATCGAGCTATTATACCGAATAAGCCCTATCCCGAAAAGACCTACAAGAGCGATCTGGGGGATCGATTTGGTGGAAGGATTCCGGGCGGAGAAGGGGACGGGGGTGTTAGCCTCTTCGGGCGTCGGCGGAGGGAGATTGGAGGGTTTTGCGGTATTGGGTGTACCAGCTTTTCCAGGCGGGGATGTTGAATTGGTAGTTGACGCCGGTGATTTTGACCAGGGCATCGAGGACCTCTTGGTTTTGGACGGGGATTTTGACCAGTTTAGGGCCGCCGCCGAAGGACATGCCGGTGCCTCCGCCAGGAGCGCCGGCGCCGCCCGGTCCTTTGCCGAAGGTAACACTCATGGCATTTGGCCCGCCGGGCGGATCAATCCGGTAGGTGTGGGTGGTGATCAGGGCGTCGATCAAGGGGGCGATGGCCGTCGGGTCTTTCATGGCAGCCAAGCCGACCGCCGCCCGCCGAACCATCTTGTTATCTTTGCTCCTGAGTTTGGAAATAAATAAGGAGACCACCTCCGGCCTAGGTTCGGTCTTCAGCCAGTCCAAACAGGTCAATCGCAATTCTTCCACAGGGTCTTCTAAGGCTCGAAGGGCCAAGACCTTTATGGCCTCGGGGGTATTAATGCGGGCAAGGGTTTCGATGTACAGTTTTCGCACCGCAGGGCTGGGTTCATCCTGCAAGAAGGTGGCCAGGGGGCGGACCGCAGCCGGTTCCCGAATGGCCTCGAAGTTTTTCAGGGCGGTTTCTTCTTTATTGGTCCCTAACCAACCCCGCCAGAGCTTGATCTTGCTGAACCATTCTCGCTCGGCCGCCTGCTGGGCTTCTTTGCGCTGCAGCAGTTCGATCTCCTGGGGCAGGCGCCACTGACCCTGATACCATTGGTAGCCCCGCTCTTGCATCAGTTGGTCATGGGTTTTCCAGGCGCCGTTGATCTGGATATAACCCAAAGCAGCCCGGGCTTCGCGATGGTTGGGATCCAATTGGATGACCCGTTGCAGATGTTCCCGTCGCTGAGGGAGCAACTGATGCTCCAAACACCACTGAGCCAACGCCAGTTGGCCTTCTACCGTATCCGGATAAGTGGGCTTGATTTTTTCGTATTCGAGTTCCGCTGGCCGACGCCGCAGCACCTGAACGACTTGACGTGCGTGCAGGCCGATCTGGGCGCCGTCCGGAGTACGGATGAGATATACGGTTCGGGGAGACTGCTCCGGGTTGAGCAGTTGGCCTTCGATCCGACTGCCGTTTTGGAGAACGAAAATTTCCCCGTGGAGGGCTTCGGCTAATAAGGCCCCCCAAATCGCAAGTATCAGACTAACCGTTGGTAGGGGTTTCATCAGAAGCACCTTTCCGGCCATACACGCTTTAAACCAGAACCGCCCCACCAGTTGTCCGCCCTCTCCTTTTTATAGTATAACGAAAAGGAAAACCGAAGAAAACGCTTTTTCCCACCTCCGGGGGATCGAGAGAAACGAGCTTCTCCTGACAAAAGGAGAAGTCGAGAAAAAGGGAAGAAAAAGGGGAATTTTTTACGCGCCCAGGGAGCCGGAAAACTTCCTGCGTACACGAGTGGTTTAGAGGAATTTTTCTTTTGGGTGTAGGAGGCCTTTTAGTGAATGAAGTTCCAGTGGAACATCGGCGGCAAGGGCCGGCTAGCGTGCAGTGTGCGGTCATTACCGTAAGCGATACCCGCAGCTTGGCCGAAGACCGAAGCGGCCAGACCGCCTTGGAAATCCTCCAGCAGGCGGGCCATGTGGTGGTGCATCGGCAACTGGTTCGGGATGAGCCGAGCGAAATCCGGCAGGCTTTGGACGCCCTGTTGGGCCGGGACGATATCCAGATGGTGCTGTTGACGGGCGGGACCGGGCTGAGCCCTCGGGATGTTACCGTGGAAGTAGTTAGTCATTTGTTCACCAAACCTCTACCTGGGTTTGGAGAACTATTTCGGATGCTCAGTTACCAGGAGATTGGCCCGGCAGCCATGCTCAGCCGGGCGGTAGCCGGCCTGGCAGGCCGAACTGCGGTGTTTGCCCTGCCCGGCTCGCCGCAGGCAGTCCGATTAGCACTGGAAAAACTGATTGTGCCCGAACTGGGCCACCTGATCGGCCAGGCTCACCGAACCGGCTAACACCATGCCCCCCTCTTCCATCTAAAAGATCCGCTTGGGATAACCCCTTCCGAAGCAGTGTGTTCTAAAGTTCTTTTTTCTGGGAAAGGTCTTCTGATGAAGTCCGTGGTAGGTACGTGGATGGGAACAAAAGGTACTGCAAGAGCGTTTTGGCGCCTGACAGGAGCAATGGCAGAAGCATTGGGGTGGATTGGCTTAGTAGGAGGTTTGCTGGTTTTAGAGCACGTCGACTCACCCCGAGGCGTCGGAGCAGCAGAAGCGGGGCGGCAGACGGTGGTGCTGGATAGCAGGCCGGTGTTGGTCTACCAGGCCATGCCGAATCCCAAAAAGCCTTATGTGGCGGAACTTTTCTCCCCGGCTGGGGTGAATCTTCTGCGGGATAGTCCGGTGGACCACAAACATCACCATGGACTGATGTTTGCGGTGGCGGTCGATGGGGTGAACTTTTGGGCGGAAGACGCCGCCAGCGGCCTCCAAGCCCCGACTGGCCCTCTGAAGCAGGAGCAAGTTTCGGCCCACAAGATGGTCTGGCAGGTGCTTCGGCAGAGCTTGCAATGGCAAAATCCCCAAGGGGCGGTGATGTTAGAAGAACTGCGAGAGTTGTCGGCCAGCCGAACCGGCCAACCCCCGGCCACATTACTCATCTGGCGAAGCGTCATCCGCACGCCGGAAGGGAAAAGATCGGTTCAGCTTACCGGTTCGGCATATTTTGGTCTGGGAATGCGGTTTGTGGCTTCCATGGATACGGGGGGACGATTTTTCAATGCCGATGGCCAAACCGGCGTTCAAGGCACAAACAATGCCCGATCCGCCTGGTGCGCCTACACCGCTAAAGCCGACGGAAAACCGGTTACCGTAGCGGTGTTCGATTGGCCGAAAAATCCCCGTCATCCGGCCACTTGGTTTACCATGGATCGAGGGTTTGCCTATTTGTCGGCTACGTTGCACCTCCATCAAGAGCCTTTGGCAATCCAGGCCGGTCAGCCAGTGGAACTCCGGTATGGGGTGGCAGTTTGGGATGGCCAGGTGGAATCAGCCTTTGTGGAAAAATGTTACAGGGCTTGGTTGGACGTCGGTTGGCCGGAATCCGGCTTTTCTGCCCAGAGTCCGCCTAAACCGTAAAGATGCATCGGCTGGTGGAGGCATAAAGGATGGTACCACCAACCAGCTTTCCATCCAACCGGAAAACAAGGGAGGGTATGTTCTGGAGAGGGCCAATGTAGGGGGAACGAACCCATGGCCGGGGAAGGGTACTACTTTACAATTGTTTGGAGATTGGCTAAACTACCAATAAGTTGGGTAGTCTCTACGGAACAAAGCAGAGGCGATATTTTTGGCCTTTGGCCCTGAAAGAGCCTAGCTATGCCTGCCCCACAAGGAGGCCCTCCTCTGGAAAAACTTTCCGGCTCGGACGGCTCGTTGGCGATCCACCAGCAGAGTTCTGCAGTGGATGGCTTGGAACAAAGGGTTCCTGACGAACCTACCGAGCGGAGTTTTCAACCAACCTCCCCCGTTGGCCAACCGAAGCAAGCAGACAGTAAGCCCGATGCATTCCAGCGGGAAAGTGCGGGGGGTTCGGTGGTGGTGCCAGGGGAGGGGGAGGCTCCAGCGGGCTCTCCACCGGCACCGGGGGAGATTTGGCTGGATGGGGGGGTGCTGGCCTGTGCTTGTCCTGGCTGCGGGGCGCCGATGTCGATTCGGCTTTGGCTGCGAGTGGCCGACTGCTGGCGGTGCGGCACCAGTATTGAGCTAACCGAAGAACAGGAGCGGGCGGCTTGGGAGCTTTTGCGCCAGCAAGCTGCCCAAACCCAGGCTGGGCCGGGGACCCATGGGTCGAAGAGGCCGGTATCCCCCAGCTCGGGTGGTACTTCTCTATCCAAAAGTTCTCCCTCCCCTCCTTCAGCGGCACCAGTAACCCCCTCCGCATCTCCTTCACCTCCCCGGGCAAGCCCTTCGAGAGATTTTCCCAGGGGGCACTCCGCCGGGATAAAACCTTCCAATTTTACCAAAGTAGGCGGATCATCCCCCTCATCAAGGTATATTCCACATCCTCCGAGTGGTCTATTACCCCCTAGAGAAAGGGAATTTTCTAGTGGCTCTGCGCCATCCCCTCTTCCGGGAGGAAGACGCCGAATTCCTGCGGCCGAACGAGCCTTTCGTCAACGCCTCCGCCAAGCCCAACAAGGCCGACCTTGGCGTCTGCGTGTGCAGGATTGGTTGAAAAATCTGCCTGCTTGGCTGATAAGCCTTCTGTTGCATATGGTGGCTCTGTTGTTGCTCGGCTTATGGATGCCAGAAGAAAAGAAACCGACTGGGTTTGTCTTCTCTACCAGTGTGGGTCCGTATGATCTAGAGACCGAACTGGGCCAACAGCCGGAAATTGAGGTCCTCCGGCCAGAGTTTGACGAAGGGGGGTTAGCCTCGGAGCCTTTGTCCCTGGAGAATTTGCTGGGGGATCCTAACATGCCCAAGGCCCTTTTGGATCCGGGTTTACATCGGCCGGACTCTTCCTCCCAGCCGCCCGATCCACTGGTCAATGAAGTAGCCCCGGCTTTAAGACCGGGTTCCCTTTTGCGGGGCCGGGATCCTTCCGTTCGGAATAAGATTCTGGTCAGTCAGGGAGGCACCTCGGCCACGGAGGCCGCTGTAGCTCGGGCACTGCGATGGATCAGCCGACACCAAAATCCCGATGGCTCCTTCAGCCTTCATGCCTTTAACCAGACCTCCGAATGCCAAGGCCAATGCGATGGGCTGGGAATCCCCAGCGATGTAGCAGGTACGGCATTGGCTCTGCTACCCATGTTGGGGGCTGGCCATACCCATCGGGAGGGGGAATATGCCTCCGTAGTTCAGGCTGGGTTGCAATGGTTGCTAGCCCGCCAAAAAGAGAATGGCGATCTTCAGGACCCAGGCGGAGGGCAAATGTATGCCCACGGCTTGGCCAGCATCGTGCTGTGCGAGGCCTACGCCCTTACCGGGGATAGCCAGCTTCGAAATGCCGCTCAGCGGGCGCTAAATTTCATTGTCCAAGCCCAGCATCCTGCCGGTGGCTGGCGCTATCGACCAGGCCAGGAAGGCGATACTAGCATGGTCGGCTGGCAACTGATGGCCTTAAATAGCGGACGGATGGCCGGGCTGAGCGTGCCTACGGAAACCCTTATGAAAGCCAGCCGGTACCTCGATTCCGCCCAAACGGATCGATCTGGAAGCAGCTATGGCTACATGCCTGGGATCCGAGCCAGCCCGGCCATGACCGCTGAGGCCCTTCTGTGCCGACAATATCTGGGCTGGCCCCGGACCCATCCCGGTTTGCGAGGCGGAATTCGGCTCCTTTTGGACCGTCATCCCCCAAAGCTCCAGGACCTAAATATCTACTACTGGTACTATGCCGCTCAGGTCTTCCATCATTACGGCGGCACAGAATGGGAGCGATGGAACAGCCAGATGCGGCGGATCTTGGTGGATAGCCAAGTAAGAACCGGCCATGCCGCAGGCAGTTGGAATCCTGACCATGCTTGGGGCGGCGCGGGAGGCCGACTGTATCAAACCGCTTTAACTGCTTGCACCTTGGAAGTTTATTATCGCTATTTACCGTTGTATCGGCAGCAGGCGGTGGGGGAAGCACCCCCCGATGGGACCGCCTCCTCCCTTCCATCCTCTGCTCAGAAGCCCGCTTCTGCCCCAGAGAAACCCTCTTTCCCCGCCGATTCCCTCCGATAGGGGGCAAGATGCTAAGGCTGGCAGGACCCCGGAACGAGGAAATTGCACCCCTAACTGGTGGGGAAGTTTTAAACGGTCCTATACCGGCTGGCCGAGGTTTCGTTTAGGCCTTTCCTTCCCAACCATCCATGCTAGTGGGGTTATCCCACCCGTTTGTAGGGCAGCCCCCTTTAAATCCTGCGGGAGAAGGGGCTTCGGATTTGGGATTCTGGAAAGGCGGAGCCCAAAAAGGGGCCTTCCCTATCGGTCTCCATGCAAAAGAGCTATCGGAATGTTGGGGATTCTGGGCGCAGTCTCCATTCCCGAGGATGAGCTGCCTGCAGAATTGCTCCAGCGGCGGGAAAATATTGTATGCTTGGTATAGGAATTCCGGAATTCTCTAAAGGGGAGGTCTTATCCGCAGGCGTTGAACTCATGCCTATCTTAGGGGAACATACGACCGCCGATCAGTTGGCGGGAGTAGACTCTTTACTAGCTGGGTTAGAGCAAAAGGCAAGCCCGCAGGATATTCGGGCCAAGCAGCAGGCCGCTATTTTGGCTTTTGGCCGACGTACTAGCGCCCAACCCCCGCTGAACGTGCTTTTAGAAGATGCGGCTGCCCTGATCGCTGAAGTCTTGGAACTCGATAGGATTGGGGTGGGGCAGGTAGATGCGTCGGAAGGGGTGCTTGCGTTTCGTCTGGCCACCTTGGTCAAACAGGGCCTGCTGACCGATACCGTCGATCATCAATACTGCTTGGACCCTACTGCCTCCATGGCCGCCTATACCTTGCAGGGGGCTACTCCGGTAACTACCCCGAACCTGCTCGAAGAAACTCGGTTTACCGACTTGTTTTTGCGAAAGATGCAGGTAGCCGGGGCCTTGATGCTTCCGTTGATTGTGGCAGGTAAACCTTTTGGCGTCTTAGGGCTTTTCGCCAGACAAAAAAGAGCATTCAGCATAGAAGACATCCAATTCGCAGAAACCATCTCCTATTTGTTGATCTCTTCCTTAGCACGAATCCAGGCCGAAGAACAACTCCAACAGCAACAGGCCCTCACCCAAACGGTGCTAGAGGCAATCGATGCCTTGGTGGTTGCCTTGGACGCCGAAGGCCGAATCCTCCATATCAATCCTCCCCTACAGAAACTCACCGGCTTTCGACCGTCGGAAATCGAAGGGCGTTTTTTTTGGGATATCCTTTGTCCACCCGGTGAGGGAGAATTGATTCACAGGCTATTTCAAAAAGCAAAAAATGAACAAAAACCCATCCAGTTTGAGAACCATCTCTTCGATCGCCAAGGGCAAAAACGCCGGATCTATTGGACATTAAAACATCTGGCCGAAGCAACCCCACCAAGGTTGCTCCTTTGTGGAACCGACCAGACCGAAATCCTCCAGCTCAAAGAGGAGCTCCGCCAAGTGTATCACCACTCTAACCAGACCAGTCGAGTGGTTCAAGAGCTTTGCACTCATCTGCAAACCAATCCTGCTTCCATTTCCCCGCAACTGCTCGCTGCCTTGCAGGAGCTAGCCAAACCCATGCAGCCCCAACCTCCTCCTTTTCATCCCCTCCACAGCCCCGTGCCCGAAGAGCAGCGGCAGTTTGTCCGCCGCACCTACCAGTATCGGCAAAAGGTGGCGCCCTATACAGAAAGGCGATTTCCTCGGCCAGAAGATTTCCTCCAAGTCCACGGCAAAGACATCTCGGCCGGCGGCATCGCTTTCTTCATGGAAAAAGAACCCTCTTTCCGGCAGTTGGTGGTAGCCTTGGGAGAGGGATCGGCTACGAGCTATTTCCTGGCCGAGGTGGTCCGCTGTAAGCCAGTCGAGCACGAAGGCCAAAAGATGTACCTGATCGGCTGTAAGTTCTGTGGTCGGATCACCCCCCCGCCCGAATTCCGAGTGCCGCCCTCCTCCTAGTAATCAAAAGCTCATATCCCGCCAAAAGCTCCTCTGCCAGTCTGCTGCCCGACGCTCGTCCAAAACTTATTTCGCTCTGCGCGCCTAGCTATCGAGCGATTCCCCCAACCTAGGCAAGTCCCATCTTCTGTCTGACATCGGAAACAATTCGGTTAATAGGGCGCTCCCTTTCTCCTATGCGGGGAATCTGCCCTACCCATTTTTCAACAGCCTAAATAATTCCCTCTGTCCGGCGCCTAGGGGCAACCGTATAATCCAATGATATCTGTCCTCCTACCAGGATAGGAAACTGATTTTAGAAAACCTTATTCTTTCGCAGGAGAGAATTCGGCGCGGACCGACCTGCCGCTGATCCCCCCGGACCAAAGGCCTTTTAAAATCTTCTTTCCACTCGGGCTGGTGGATAGCTAGGCGGAAGAAATCTCTTAGCTGGGAAGTAGAGGTACGATGGCTCCTGTAAAGCTACGTAAACCGGCTCAGCCTTGGTGGCTCCGAACTCTGCTAGCGTGCTATGAATGGGCTGCCTCGCTTCAGGCAGCGGTAATTCTCCTGGCGCTAACCGCCGGTGTGTTAGCCTGGGCCACCTTTGTGGAAAAATGGTACGGCGCCGAAGCGGTCTCATTCGGCATCTATCGAGCTTGGTGGTTTATGCTCTTGGTAGGCCTTTTGGGTATGAATGTACTTTGTGCCACTCTGATCCGGTGGCCTTGGAAGAAACATCAGACGGGTTTTGTGATTACCCATACCGGCATTGTAGTGCTATTGGCCGGTTGTTTGCTTCAGCAGGGCTGGGGGATCCAGGGACAAATGATTCTCCATGAAGGCCAAGCCAGCAATCTGGTGTATGAAGATCAGAAAGTCTTCCGCTTAGAGATTGTGCAACACCAAGCGTCGGGGGCCCAACCGGTGGTCCACAGGGTCGAAGTGCCTTTCCGATCCGGGCCGTTCCATTGGGCCGATTATCAGCGTCTGCCCTTTTTCCCTTGGCGAATGGTGCCCCGGGATCAGGGGCAAATTTATCATGAGGATGGGATCACGTTGGAGGTATTAGACTATTATGCGGATTCGCAGCGCCTGGTAGTGCCGCGGGTGGTGTTGGGTTTACGGCGGGTAGGGGGAGAGGACTGGGAGCTTGAACAAATGTTTCCTTCGGAAGGACTTCTCACGCTCACTGTCGCCCCACCCAGCGGACCCCATGCCGCCCAACGGCCCTTTGGAGTTGGAGATCGCCAAAACATGCCTTGGGGACCGCCGGTGGTCTTTTGGTTATCAGGCAGCCAGGCGGAATGCCAAGCCTTTTTGCAAACCAGGCCAGAAGCACCGGTCGGCACTCTTGGACAAGTGGTCCTCTGGCATCAGGGGAAGGTGTATCGGTTTCCGATCGAACAGTTGCAAAAGGAGACGGAACACCCCTTGGGCGGTTCGGGATTGAGAGTGCGGTTGCGGGAGTATGTGGAACGGATGCGGGCGGTGGACTTAGAAGTCCAGCCAGCCGATCGGGTGAGCAGCTCCGGCCCGGTGCGGATGCTGCTATTTTCCCAAAATCCATCGCATAATCGGCAGGCGGAGGCCTTGGGAGTGTATGGTAGTTTTTGGCAGGAGCCGCCCTCTGTGCCAGAGCCATTGGCTGGCATCCGCCGGGTTGAACTCCTCCGGTGGGCGGCCTGTTTGCGGTTGGATCTGCTTCAGGGGCCCGATGGCGCCCTATACTATCGCCAATGGCATGCCCCCCGAGTGGTTTCGGTCGGTCGGTGGCCTGGTCTTGCTGACCAACACCCATCGGACCAGTTCGGTAGGCAACCCCCCTGGCCCGCACAAAACACCCAGAAAGACTCCGAGCTAGGCAAACCCTATCCCGTGGAGCATCTTCGGCCGCTTCGGGTTTTTGAACACACTCCTTTGGAGACCGAAGTACGAGTGGTCGAATTTCGTCCATCCCCCGGGCCTGCCATCCTCTATCAACCCAAACCCTTGGAAGGAGCAGGTTCGGGCCGACTTCGTCAGCCCCGAGCGAAAATCCGTCTTACCCTCCAAGACACTTTTGCCACCCGCCCAAGCACCCACTTATCGGTTCCCCCCCAAAAGCAACCTCCATCAGAAGGTTCACCCTCAGCCAATTCCGGAGAGTTTTGGGTTCCTTTAGGCGGCCCTCAGTTTGCTGACGAGGAGGCGGTGGTTTCCTGCGGCCATCGGCGAGTGCGTGTCCAGTTGGACTACCGAAAGCAGGCGTTAGGCATGAGCATTTATCTTCGGGATTTTACCCGCAAAGTAGATCCCGGTTCTCCGCACGACGCCCATTATTCGAGTCTGGTGGATGTGTGGGAAGGTAAAGAAAAGCCAACCGTTCGGCAAGAGAAAGTCCTCATTACGATGAACCAGCCTCTGACTGCCAAAGACCCGGCCACTGGGCGAACCTACCGATTTTATCAATCCAGCTTTGCCTATTTGGGTAAACCCGGGGATCCGGAGTTTGACCAGTGGTTCCAGCACCGGGCCTTCCGCTCCGGCCTGGAGGGGATTACTTGGCCAGACCCAGAAGCCAGCCCGACCAGCGCCTCCGCCGGGCCGTCTCCAGGTGCCTCCGGCCAGGAGCCGATTCCGGAAAATTTGTATCGTAGTATCTTGAGCGTCAATTACGATCCTGGGCGCGGGCTAAAATATGCTGGAAGTTTCTTGATCGTCCTAGGAATTGCGGTGATGTATCTGATGCGGGCGTATATTTTTGCTCCCCGGTCGGCCAGGCCAATAGCTAGGAAGGCTTTGGTGGGGCTGGCGGCCATTGGCTGGCTGCTGCTGGGCGCCGGGCCAGCCTGCGCCGACCAGTTGGATTGGTCCTGCTGGCGGCGGTTGCCCGTCTTTGCCGGCGGACGCCTGATGCCCCTGGACAGTTTTGCCCGCTCCGTGGTCGAGGAAATCTGCGGCCGCACTCACCCCCGTCTGGGCCTTGCCGACAGCCTGCCCGGCGAAGATCTCCATCGGCCTGAATATGCGCAGGCTCGCCAACTATTTCCCGATGGCAAGGCCAGGACCTGGCCGTATTATGAACTGGTTTTCAGTTGGCTGGTAGAACCCCACCGCTGGGAGCGGGTCCCGTTCTTGATCGCCCAGCACCATCAACTCCGAGAAGAACTCTTGGGCTTACCCCGGCAAGACCCCTCTGGCCAGCCCATTCGTTATGTTTCCCCCTGGCAATTGGAACATGCCGAACCGTTCTGGCGGTGGCATGCTGAGATCCGACGCCGTCGGCTGGATGCTGAAGCTGCCGGTCAACCGTTTCAGCCCACTGGCCTGGATCGAAAGGCCTGGCAATTGTTAGAAGCCTACACGGCCTGGCGGGAGCTAGTCTTTTCCGCCGAGGCGTTGAGTTTGCCCCACAGTTTGTTCCGGAACCGTTTGAGCGAACTGGACCAACTCTGGCAGGCCACTGTCCAGGCCATCGAGCAAGCCCTGGAAATGGCCCAGGCCCACCAGCAGAGCAGACCGCCCCAACAGCCCCCCTCTCTCCGCCACGCAAACAACCCGCCGCCTACCGAAGCCTACAGCCAATTTCAGCAGGCCTTGCAGGCACTCCAGGGTTTAGTGGAACAAAAGCCGATTGACCGGCCCCACATGGAGCAGCATGCCCGGCGCCTCCGAGAGTCGGCCCAGCAACTGGCAGATTGGTTTGAAGGTTTTTATCACTCCCTCCGACAATCCTCCCCTCCGATGCCCCCAGAAACCTGGCAGCAGATGCAAGGCCATTGGATGGCCCTCGTCTCCCGTACACGGGATTTGCATCGGTTGGCCTGGGAAGTTCAGGCGGCCCTATTTGACGATAGCCCGGTAGCAGGCGCCAGCGACCAGATGGTCCGACTGGTCCCCTCCCTGAATCCTTTTGCTCTGGAGGAGGCAAGAACTCCTGAAGAGAATCCCCAGCCCTGGCTCACCTGGCAGGCCCTGATGCAAGCCTCCTTAACCGATACATTAGCCGATTATCCTTCCGCTGAAATCCAAGCCGTTCGGAAGGCGTTCCATCAGGCGGCCCAGGCCTACCAGGATCGGCAAGCAGCGGATCGCCCAGCACGGTTTGCCGCCGCTATGCGCCAATTGGCCGACGCCCTCGACCAACTGGGACAAGCCATCAACCAACGCCGCGCCAAATTGCCAGTACGAAAATTGGACCAGGCCGCCTTCCTCGCCACCCAGTATCCGCCGCCCGGCGCCACCAACCTGGAAGTCCATTACAACCAGTTGGACCCGTTCCGTGCCGCCTGGATCGCCTATCTGGCCGCAGTGGTTGGATTTGCCTTGGCCTTCGGAAGAATCCGTACCGGGATGTTTTGGACGGGAATGGTCCTGTCGGCTATCGCACAATTTTTCATCCTGTACGGATTAGCTCTTCGATATGCGATCACCGGTTGGGTGCCGGTAACCAATATGTTTGAAACGGTCGTTTTCGTAGCTCTGACGGTGGGCTTGATGGGTTGGCTGTTGGCCCTTTGGCCGATGCTGGGACCAGGCTTCCGGCTTGCCTGGCAACTGACCGCCTGGCCGATCCCTACGCCCCGTTCTTCCCAATCCGCCCCCAAATCCCCCCAAACGCCTCAGAACCCGCTCCCGCACCAACCTCCCGCCCAGGCAGATGCTCCGGTTGGTCTGGCAGGCTCTTTACCGCCCGAGCAAGGAGCTGGTTTGACTCGGCACGGACCGACCTCTCCGGACGCCGAGGGGCATTCTCCCCAAGAGGCTTGCTCCGGCTCCAACTCCCCGGCTGAGGATAAACCCACCGGTTGGAGCGATCGGGCGCTATTGCGATGGCGGTGGATTTTGGCCCCGGTTCGCCTGGCGCTGATGGGCGTGGTCTTTTATGCACTCACCCAGGTCCATTATGGCGAAGCGGGAGGATATACTGTCGTTTCGTTGCTCCCACGCCTGGACCGAGGCGGCGCGCTCGGGGCCAATGATCTAGTGGCCTGGCTGGTCGGCTTGGCCTTTCTGCTAGTAAGTATGTGGTATGCACCCCGGGCGCTGTTGGCCCTCCTGGCCAGCTTGGGCGCCACGCCTTTGTTCTGGCGTCGCCAACCACTGCACCATGCCTACCAGCAGGTCCTTGGCCGAAAACCCTATGCCTTTAGCGGGGCCCTGATGGGGCTGCTCGGCGCACTGTTGGCCTACTATGCGCCGCCTTCGGTGCTGGACAAGTCGATCGGCCCGCTTCGGCCCGTGCTGCGAGATAACTTCTGGCTCACCGCACATGTCCTTACAATCACTGCCAGTTACGGCGCCGGCGCATTGGCCCTGGCCTTGGGAAATCTGGCCTTGTTTCATTATCTTTTTGGCCGATACCGGCCGGTTTTGCCAAGGCACACCCCAGCCGCCCAACAGCCGACCGCTGCTGCGCCGCCGGAACATTCCCCAGGGCCGGCCGCAGAGGGGCAGCCGGCCGCTTCGGAATCTGTAGGAGCGGAGAACGTTCGGCTTGGCTGGGAACCGCCCGCCTGCGCCGCCTTGGCCCACTACATCTACCGCTGCATGCAGGTAGCAGTCCTCTTGCTGGCCGCCGGCACCATCCTCGGCGCCTTGTGGGCCGATGTGGCCTGGGGACGTTTCTGGGGCTGGGACGCCAAAGAAGTCTGGTCCCTCATTTCGCTACTGGTCTATATGGTCGTTTTGCATGGCCGATATATCGGCTGGTTTGGCCATTTCGGCATGGCCGCCTTCTCCGTGCTGGGCGCTACCTCGATCCTGATGGCCTGGTATGGCGTCAATTATGTGCTGGATGTAGGTTTACATACCTATGGCCGAGGCACAGGCGGCTTAGGGGTGGTGCTCAGCCTGGTGGGCGCCAATTGGCTCTTCCTGGCCGCCGCCGCCGCCCGCTACTGGTACCAAACCAAACTCTCCTCTTCCACCAACCCCTAAACGACACCCTCTTGACCACTCAACCTGCTTGTCCAGAAAAATTACCGCCACTCGAAAACAGAAAGCTCCAGCAAAGACAACCCCAAGCACCCGAACCTACCTGCAGCCCCTCCCTGAAGGGACCCACTATCTTCCCACCTCCCACAGCTTGGCCGTAGTGTCCCAAGAGCCGGTGGCCAAAAACCGACCATCCGGACTAAAGGC
>CALIRO010000076.1 GCA_938042245.1 uncultured Thermoguttaceae bacterium | reverse complement strand
TATCGAATTGGGCAAAGGTGGCTTGGACGGCAGGGAGGAGTTCTTCCTGATAGAGTTTTCGGGCCTTTTCCTTCTGGCCGTCGGCTACCAGGCGCTTGATCTCCTTGACCGTAGCGTGCGTCTTTTCGTGATGCCGATCCGATTCGGCAAGCGCGGCGGCGATTTCGGGATTTTCTACCTTTGTGTTAGCCCGCCACTTGCCGAAATTGCACTGCGTATGGTCTTCTCCGCCTTCAAACTTTTTGTTCTCATCAAGCAGTTCGCTCACTTTATGAATCAGCAGGTAATGATCCCGCTGGAAGGTAATCAAATCCTTCATGAACCCTTCGGGATTGTGGAGTTTTAGGGCGTCCAGCTCGTCCATGAGCTGAAAGAACTTTTTGTTGTCTTCGTGCCATTGTTGCCAGGCGGCGACTGTTTGTTTCCATAGTTCTTCCTCCTCGGGGGTTTTGGGCAGGGACTCATAGGTTTTCCATGCGTTTTCATAAAGGCGGAAGTTTTTGGCTATAGTTTCTCGCTGCCGGGCGAGAAGATTGGGCGGTAAACTCAGAGTCAACATCGTGCGCTGTGCGGCTTTAATCTGCCCCGCAGCGATGGAAATCTTTTGGATCGCAGCAATACCACGCAACTGGACTTCTACAATCTCTCCCACATCGCTCCCCACGGAGCCGATTTCCTGGTAGCCGACCAGGCCGACCACGACTGTGATGGCCACTGCCACGCCAAACCCGACCAGAATCTTCGTTCCGGTCTTCATCTGAGAGAACCACTGCGTCATCGAAAGGACTCCTTGAAAGTTGAGGGAACAAAGAAAACACGACCTATTCCGACGATGGATGGTCCCCTGTTCCGCCTCTCCCCTGGTGGGAGAGGCCGGCTTGGCCGAAGGCCAAGCCGGGTGAGTAGGGTTCTACTGCCCCTCACGGCTCCCCCTCACCCGGCCTGCTTGCGCCCGGTTCCCCTCTCCCGCGGCGGGGAGAGGGGAAATAGTGGTGGCGGGAGGCCCGCGCTCCCAGGGAAATCCTTACCCCATCCGTGCCAGGGCATCCTGATCCTCTTGCCGGAGAATCTGGTCGATGTCCAAGAAGATCAGAAGCCTTCCTTCTAGCTTGACCAAGCCGCGCAAATACTCGCGGCCAACTCCGGCCACCGTGGGCGGCGGGGGAGCGATCTTGTCGCGGCTAACGCGCAACACTTCATCGACCGCATCCACCACGATGCCGATCGTCTTGCCGCGCACGTCCACGACCATGATCCGACTTTCGGCGGTCTGCTCTCCGGGCGGCAGACCGAAGCGGCGTCGTAGATCGATGACCGGGATGACCGTGCTGCGGAGGTTGATCAGGCCTCGGACATAATCGGGCGTTTGCGGCACGCGGGTAATCTCGCTCAGCAGGATGATTTCCCGCACTTTGGTGATTTCGACGGCGTACTCTTCCTCGGCCAGATGGAAGCTTACTAGTTGCAGGGTGCCAGTGGTTTCGCCGTGAGAAGCTTCTGCAGCCCGTACCTCATCAAGAACTGTGGACATGTGTACCTCCTGGTAGGTAGGAAGGATACCGAAACTGGCTATAAGAGATCGGCCTCGTGGGCCAGGACCTGCCAGCTGCCAGAGCGAAGGTGCGGTCTCTAGGTCCTCAAAAAACTGTAGCTTCTGGAAAACGAGTTAACAAAATGGGAAAAGTTTTACTGCTTCGGAGAGTTTGGCGACGAGAAGAAAAAAACCGACATGGTTGCTAAAAAATGAACAACCTTCCTAACCGACCTAACCGGGCTGCTGCCACCAAGAAGAGGAGAAAAGAAGACCCAAAATTAGTGGAAATCCATTAGGATAAGGGGAAATCTATCAGGAGGAAGAACTCTTCTGCTCCATGTGATCTGGGAACACCCCCCCAGAAAAGTTGACCAGAGAGCCACAACATCGTTGAACCCGACAGGTTGGGATAATTCGACTTTTGGTAATTTTGAGCCCGTTTCGGAGCTACAACGTTCTAAGCCGTTGTAGGCATTGGAATTAGGAAGTGAGATGAACAAATATATGCTTCTCCATGCCAACCCGAAACAAAAGGAGTTATAGGAACAGTGCAGCCGAAGGGTGGACCAAAACATTCCTGCGTCAGCAAGAATCCGGTTTTTTGTGCTAGTTGAATTGTTCTGGAGTGCCGCTTTCCCGGCCATGCCACTCGGGGCCATCCTCCCTCAAAAACCGGAACCTACTTTACGCGGTGGAAATGGTACTGGGATTGGAGAATCCTTTCTAAGAGCCTTTTGCCGCTCACAATTCGTCTTTCTGTGTAAGTTCTTTCTGCATCTGGTGCGCCCGGGGTGGTAACCCGTACAAGGCCCAGCGTAAAGTCGTCTGGTCAGTATCGGCGGCGATTTGCGCAGAGAAACTCGCCCCATGATCAGTTCCCATTTTCCGAATGTGCCAAGCACCGAGTGTAACCTGACCGTTTTGTTCCAGCAGGCGATTGGCAACTTCTGCCGGGATTGCTTCCTTCAAGCGATAGGCAATCGACCAAATTTCTCGAATTGCAAATGGAGAAACTGTTGCTTTAAAGGCTGTCGGTGGGGATTTGGGAGTTCGGCCTACCATCCGGCTGCATTCCTAGTCGAGGTCGGTGCAACGGAGTTCCAAGGCTTTAGTGGTTACTTGCAAGCCTCCGGATCGGGCCAGGGCTAGCGGTTTCCATTCCGTATGAGGAATCAGTTCAATAACGGTGGCAGAAACGTCGCAGCAGCCTGCAGTTTTGCAACGGTTTCCATTCCGTATGAGGAATCAGTTCAATAACGGTGAAATGCTGGGAAGGAGAGAGGTTGGTCATCCATACAGGTGGTGATAATCCCCTCTTTAGTAGTATTACATCCCCTTTTTAGGAAATTGTTATGCAATCCGCCGGGAGTTTTGCTCTGGTGCCGCCCTCATTTTGGAGGACCCAGGCAGTTTTATGGGTTTTTCGATTGCCGAAGAGTACCTGCTTGGAGGAGGAACCTCTATTTACGCCCTGGCCGGTTTATCGATTTGCTCTCCGGCCCTCTTGACAGCCTCTTGGGATAAGCGATAATGGGGGTGGAATCGGGCGTTTCGATTCTGGATTCGCTGTAGAGGAGACGGGCCGGATGACCCGGCCCGTTTTCCTTTCTTGGCCTTGGGTGTGGTTACGGAAGTTGCCGGAGGTGGCCTAAAGCGTTAGGCTTTTTGGCCAGGGCTACACTGGCCAGTTTGAGCGGGCTTTATGGGGAATGGGGGCCCGGGCGCGCCCCAATGGCTCGTTTGTCGGAGTACCGGCCAATTTGAGCGGCTTTATAGATTTATCGGGGCGGGCTGATGCCAGAAGCCTTCTCAAGAAGAAGGGCTCCTGATTTTTCTAGTGGAGTAAGAGAGCTTTTTTCGCTGGGATTCTGAGCAAAGGCAGAAGCTTTTATAATGAGGAGAAAGGCTAGTTAGGCGGAGGCCCTGGACCGGGAGAAAGGAGGCTAGGTTGGCTGGGGGGAATTCAGTAGGCGCGAATGGGGAGGGTCCATGAAAATTGCCCGCGTTGAATATTGGCCGGTTACCATGCGATTGGGCCGACCTTACATGGCCGCTTATGACACGCTGGAGACCACGACGAATGTTTTTTTACGGGTGGTAACGGATCGGCGTTTTGTGGGCTATGGGTGTGCGGCGCCGGACGATGTGGTTACCGGGGAAACCGTGGAGGATGCTTTGGAGGCGATGCAGAAGGTGGTCGAGCCGATGCTCCGAGGGGCGGATCCGCTCCGGCCAGCCCTGATTTTAGAGCAATTGCGCCCGCTTTTGGAGGATCGACCCTCGGCACTGGCCGCCGTGGATATGGCGTTGATGGACTTGGTGGCCAAAAAGTGTGATTTACCTTTGTGGAAACTGTTGGGCGGCTATCGCAGTTCGATTAAAACCAGTGTAACCATAGGGATTTTGCCGGAAGAAGAGACCGTGCGGCAGGCGCGGTATTGGGTCAATCGGGGCTTTCAGGCGCTGAAGCTTAAAGGTGGGCTGGATCCGGAGGATGACGCCCGGCGGGTGCTCCGGGTGCGGGAGGAGGTTGGCCAGGAGGTAGAACTCCGGTTTGATGCCAACCAAGGATATACAGTAGAACAGGCACTGGCTTTTATCGAGCAGACTTTGCCGGCGCGGCTGGAACTGATCGAGCAGCCGACCCGGCAGGGTCAGTTCGACCAATTGGCCCAGGTGACTCGCCAAGGGGCGGTGCCCACGATGGCAGATGAAAGTTTAGCCACCATCCGAGATGCCTTCCGCCTGGCTCGGGAAGAGGTTACCGATATGCTCAATGTAAAACTGATGAAAGTCGGCGGCATTGCCGAGGCAGTACAAATTGCTGCTGTGGCCCGGGCGTCCAAGATGAAGGTGATGGTTGGGTGCGTGGATGAATCGGGCTTGGGAATTGCCGCCGCCTTACATTTTGCCCTCTCTAGCCCCAACGTTGCCTACGCCGACCTGGACGGCCATCTGGATCTAGAAGGCGATCCGGCTGCGGATGCCGTCCACCTGGAAAACGGCATCCTCTATCCCCGAGACGCCCCCGGTTTAGGTGTTGACTTGCCGGAATAATGTCCACTTCTTTAGCCGAAGCTCCTCAAGCTTTTTTCCCTCCAACAAACGGCTGTGGAGCCTACCGGGAGATGGAGGATATGCTCGATGGCCAGTACTCTGGGCTTGTCCGTGCCACAAGGGGCTGGATAACGGCAAAGGTCGCTTATTCTTGGGGAAGTTGTCGGCTGCGGCGCATGCTACAAAACTGCGGTCCGCACATACTGCAAAAATCTTCCTGTTGAGACGTTGAGGGGGGCAAGGAGGCTTCATGATAGGTCTTGGCCCGTTCCGGGTCCAAGCAGAGACGGAATTGATCCTCCCAGCGAAACGCATATCGAGCCTTTGCCATCGCTTCGTCCCAGGCCAGGGCCAGGGGATGGCCTTTGGCCAGGTCGGCGGCATGGGCGGCAATCTTGTGGGCAATCACGCCCTGTTTGACATCTTCCAGGGTAGGAAGGCCCAGATGTTCCTTTGGAGTTACATAGCAGAGCATGGCCGCTCCCAGCCAGCCAATCATCGCACCCCCAATGGCGGAACTAATGTGGTCGTACCCGGCGGCAATGTCGGTAACCAGCGGGCCTAAAGTGTAAAAAGGTGCATCATGGCACCACGCCCGCTCCTTTTCCATATTCTCCGCCAAGAGGTTCATCGGCACATGCCCCGGCCCTTCGATCATCACTTGCACATCGTACTGCCAAGCAATGTCGGCCAACTGGCCCAGGGTCTTCAGCTCCGCCATTTGGGCCTGGTCGTTGGCGTCGGCAATACAGCCGGGCCGAAGCCCATCCCCCAACGAAACAGCCACATCATACTCCCGAAGCACCTCACAAATTTCTCGAAAATGCGTGTACAGAAAGTTCTCCTGCCCATGGGCTTGGCACCAGGCGGCCATGATCGAACCGCCTCGGCTGACAATGCCGCTGCGCCGACGGCGTACCAACGGAAGATAATCCTTCAGGACGCCGGCATGGATGGTTACATAATCGACGCCCTGTTCGGCTTGCTGGATCAGGGTCTGCAAATAGATGTCGAAACTCAGTTCTTCAGGCCGACCACCCACCTTTTCCACCGCCTCATAGATCGGTACCGTGCCGATCGGCACCGGCGCATTGCGCAAGATCCACTGCCGGGTGGCGTAAATGTCCGGACCGGTCGATAGATCCATGACCGTATCCGCCCCCCATCGGCAAGCCCACCGCATCTTTTCCACTTCTTCTTCCAACGAAGAACTCAGCGGGGAATTGCCGATGTTGGCATTCACTTTGACCAAGAAGCGTCGGCCGATGATCATCGGTTCGGATTCGGGGTGGTTGATATTCGCCGGCAGCAAAGCCCGGCCCGCTGCCAATTCTTGGCGAACCAGTTCCGGCTCCACCTGCTCCCGGGCGGCCACAAACTGCATCTCCGGGGTGATAATACCCTGCCGAGCGTAAAAGCGTTGGGTAACTGCACCTCGGCCCCGAAGCACCTTAGGCCGCATCAAGGCCGGGGGGACCTTACTGCCAGGCGGGGGGGGTACCCGCACCGGCACTTCTTCCACATCCCCACGAGCCAAGATCCAGGGCCGACGTAGCGGGGGCAATCCTTCACATAGGGGGTAACCTTCCGGCCCACTGGTATCATACAGATAGAACGTTTCCCGGCCCCCGTCCAAAACGAGCTTCCGAACCGGTACCCGAACCCCATCGGCCACCTCCAAATAGACCTTCTCCCCCCAAAGGGCGGAGACCTGCCTTTCTATTTGCGCAATAGTTCCCATGGTTAGGCTATCTTCCTGCCAAAAAGCAAAATCCCCTCTGCCCCTTACACACCCTGTTTTATCCTATCAGTTGCTCCCCCTAAAGGACAGGAGCAAAAATCCCCCAAAGCTCCTCTATCAAATCCTCCTCCAGATAGGCCATGGGAAGCATCTGCTCCGCTTATCGGGGGAATTTAGCCCCCCCGATAGCCATGACTACCTGGGGTGCCAAACCTCTTCGAAGGAGCAAACCTACAGAAGCAAGGGACCTCGACATTTTGCGGCAAGAGATTTGGGCGAAACCGGCCGAACTGCCCATTTTTGTAACACTTCAGCCGAATGAAGAAATCCCCTTCCTTTTCCGAGGAAGCTTCTATGGTGTGAGTGCCACGAAAGCGGCATTCTAGAAAAAAAGCAAACTATTAGAAAAACGCTGGACTGCTGCTTTCGCAGCAGTGAAGGTTGCATCAATCGGACGAAATGTTCCAAAATGGCCAAAAGTCGAGTTGAGGGGTTAGGGGCTAGCTAAGACAAGGGCGGCGGCCTGGCCAGTCCAGGCATGGCTCAGTTTCAAGGCTACCGGCGCTGCCAATGGCCTGGGCATATCGGCTACCACCTGGACCGGGCATTCTGGATCCGGAGTTTGGTAATTGAGGGTGGCCGGAATCAGCCGATGCTCCAGCGCCAACACGCTGGCGGCCAACTCCACCGCTGCCGAAGCTGCCCCCAAATAGCCAAAATAGCTTTTCGGAGCGGTTACCGGTACATCGGGCACCGTGCGATGGATGGCCTGGGCCTCGATGCGATCGTCGTGTCGGGTGCTCATGCCGTGGGCGTTGATATGCCCCAGCTCCGACGGGCTTAGCCCAGCCCGTTGTAAAGCAAGTTGAATCGCTTTTTCGATGGCCTGACCTGTGGGTGGGCTCCGATCTGGCCGGGGTTCAAACGCCTCGGCATAAGCGACAATGCGTGCGCGCACTGGTGCCGCCCGAGCACGAGCATGTTCAGCAGATTCCAAAACAAAAACGGCAGCTCCTTCGCCGTTGACCAGGCCATCTCGATCCCGGTCGAAGGGTCGGCAGGCAGCTTCGGGCTGCTGGATCCTGCGGGAGACTTCCCAAAGAGGGCTTCGCACGTAGATGACCGGATGAATCCGGCTGCTCGCGCCACCGGCCAACATCAGATCCGCCGCACCGCGCTGGATGGTTCGGAAGGCTTCACCGATGGCGGCTAGACTAGAAACTTCGCCCAGTAAGATGGTATTGGTTGGGCCTCGGGCGTCTCGGATGATACCCACATGACAAGCGGGCATGTTCGGCAGATATTTGAGCATCCACAAGGGGAAGATTTCGGGCATGGCCCGTTGGCCCCAATGGCGAAACTCGAATCGGCCATCTTCCATACAGGCTGCAAAGGCGGGGGCCAGTTCTTCGGGTTCGCATTGGATCATGTCCGCTCCCAGGATCACCCCCAGCCGCTCCGGATCCGGCGGTTGGGCTGGCAGTTGAGCATCTGTCCATGCCAATTCCGCCGCCGCCACAGCCAACTGGATGTCCCGGCACATGACTTTGAGACTTTTGCGGGGCCGGACGTACTGCTTTGGGTCGAAATCCCGAATCTCGGCGCCAAACGAGGGAAGCCCATCCAGCGGCTCAAATAGGCTCAAGCGCTCCACGCCGCTTCGGCCTTCCAACAAAGAGCGCCAAAACGGCTCTCGACCAATGCCGATCGGACTGACCAGGCCCAAACCCGTAATAACCACCTCATGCCGGGGATGCATCCTGAGCGAACCCTTTAGGGCATCAGATCGAAATGCAAGGAGCCTTCTTGCATTCCCTCGGCATCCAGGGCGATCTCCACACCTAAGATGGTTTGGCTGTTATATTTGGCCGGTACCAGTTCCTTGCCGCCTTCCTGTTTGGAAATCCGCACCAAATAGAGGCCAGGGGGGCAACCGGGCAGATTGTCGGTAGCTGTTTCTTCGCTGAGGCTAGCGGCGCCGTGCTCATCCGTGGTGCCTACACATATTTTCATATTCGGACCGAGGAACTTTTCCGGCTCGAAAGTAACCTTCGCCCCAGCAAGAGGCTTTTTGTTGAAGGTAACAATGCAACTAACGCCCATCTTGCCTACCTTGGAATCTTGCCACTGGCGAATGCGTGCGGAGACCTCGGCCGCATCCACGGCGCCATCGCCATTTTGATCCAGTTTTTTCAGGGCCGCTTTTAAGGAAGGGGCTTTGTCTAATTCCTCTCCTTTGACCACGCCATCGCCATTGGCATCGTATTGGCGGATGGCCTCTCGGCCGGCAGAGCCAGCGTCGATCGAAGGCGGCCGAACCCGCCCCGGCCCCCTGCCAAAACAGCCGCCGACAATCATCACCAGCAAAGCTACCCCAGTCCATCTGGCTAGGTCCCTTCGGGTTCTCATCAGCGCACTCCCTGTACAAACAACCTGAAAACAGAGGCCCTAACTAGGCCTCTTTCCACAGGACAAACTGATGGAGGTTTTAGAAACCAGCTTCTCTATTTTACCCGCTTTCTCTAAGTTGTCCATTTGCCTCTCAATCGTGCCCATCTGGGTTAGTTATATCACACCCTCCGAGCCTGTAAAAGATACCCTTTCATCTAGAGGGTCTCGGCCTTTCAAACGCAGAGCGGTGGCCGGAAGAGCTCCCCAGCCCCAAAGGCGAAAAAGGGGGCGGCAGTCTTTTCCCCGGACCAAGGCGGATTAGAGGGAGGTGGGAATTTTTCTTTTCGGGGGGCTTGTAACGGAAAAAGGGGAAGATATGATGGGTAAAAGCGGGATTGGCGGCTTTTCTGAAAACTTCTCTGCCCCAGGAAGGAGTAATGGAATGCTGACACTTGCGCCGGGATGGGAGCTACAGGTGGAGCGGGGGCCCGATTGGCTCTTCGTACGCATTTACAATCCAGAGCCGGAAAACTCAGAAATCCCCGATCTAGCTAACTCCATCTGGACACTCATGCATCAACACCTCACCCATCGGGTGGTGCTCGAGCTGGATGGGATTGGGCTGCTCCGAAGCGAACTGATTGGGGAGCTGCTGCGCCTGCATCGACGGATTTGCCAACAGGGGGGGCTAATGCGCCTGTGCGGCCTAAGTGCCGAAAACCGACGGATTTTGGAGACCTGTGGTCTGGCCGGCCGACTGCCTATCTACGAATGTCGGCGGGATGCGGTGCTCGGCCGACCTAGCAAGCCCCGATAAACCCGATACTTCAGTTCAGCCTGGCATGTTGGGACAAAGGGGGCCAGAATGCAGTTTCCGCCACCGGGGAGTGTGTTTGGTGGTTTACCTAGGTAAAGTTCGGCTCTTTGCCTACTGCTTGCGCCTATGGATTTAGGGCCTTTTCCGAGTGCTTCTGAGGGGTTTTCGGAGTTTTCCCGGTTTGCGAATTGTGGCGGATGAAGTTCCTATGGAGTTAGGGTCTTTCCCGAGTGCCTCTGAGGGCGGGGGACCCAGGTAGCGGGAAATGGGGGGATGGTGTTTTTTTTCCGCTCCTAGTTGGTGAAATGAGCATCATCAGGGGGATTAAGTGCCGGGCAAATCCGGGGGTTATAGTGCTTTTTCCGCCGGCGGTGCTTCAGGCATTGGCGGAGCTGGTTCTGGGAGAATTTTCCGTTCCAGGGGGATTTCGGGCGGTTGGGCGGGTGGCGCCGGTGGGGAGGATTCGGGCGGAGTGGGCTGCGGAGCCGGTTCAGCCGGTCCGAAAGGTTTAGCCGCCTCTTTTGGCCCAGCCGGTTCTTTCCCCAGGGAGATCTTTCCGGCGGTGAATTGGGCGAGCCAGTCCCGCCATCGTTTGACGGCTGGGTCCTGTTTGTTTTTCGAGTCGTTCGGTTGATAGTAGAAGGTTTTGCCGGTCAATTTCTGCAGATTCCACCAGCTCATTACCCGGAAGACCAGATCGGGGTGTTCCAACCGATCCACTAAAGTAGCGGCTTCTCCCTCCACAAGCTGGGCTTCCGAATACCCTAAAAGCATCCGATACAACAGGGGCCCATTTTGCGGGCCATATTGCTTTTCCAGCGCCTCGCGAACTGCGTTGGCCGATTCCGATCCCCATCCAACGGCCTCTTGCAGCAGTTCGAGGGACTCGAACCAAGCTGCTCGTTCTGCTGGTTTGTTCAGAAGGGCCACCAGTTGTTGATATTCGCCCAGATAGCCCAAACAACGGCTTGCAAAGGTCTGCACTTCCGAACGTCGATGCTCCAATAGCTCCATAAGCCCAATGCGGGCCAGGCGATCCGGCTGGAGTTTTTGTTCCACCTCCGCCGCGGCCTGCCGCTCCAACGGACTGGACGTATCGGTGGTGATCCACTCTGGGACTTTTTCCAAAGCCCCTGCTTGGCGCAGAGCGATCTTCCAAGCTCGGACCGGTTCGGTACGAGTGCAGACCATCTCGATAGGCAGTAAAATTGGGCCTGCTAGTTCCATCGCCGGACTCTCTTCCATTGCTAAGGTGGCTCGGCCTTGGGTAACATATACCTCCACTTTTACCGGATCCGGCGCTAGAGTGGGATCATTACCCGGAAGATGCTTTCGACTGACGGCAATCGCTATGGTCGCATCCGGGTCTAGGAAACTCAACATGCCGGTTACCGTTTCCACCTGAATGCGAAACGGCGTTGGCTCTTGGCCTACTCTGCTGATTCGGAGCTTGCCAAAGAGGATTTTCATCCCGGGCGGCTGCACCGCACTGCCTGGTAATAATTCCACTTCCACTGGCCCCACCAAGGTTACCGTTACCCCCGGAGCCAGTCCGATCGCCGGGCGAAACGTTGGCAAAGCGAATAGCTTCTGTCCGGAGCTGACGTTCCCCGGAGGCTTGATTCGCCACCAATCCCGTTGGACTGGGTCCAATCCTAAAAGTACCTCCCGATCGGAAACCAATTGACCTAAAATCTGAGGCGCTTCCGAAGCGGGTTTAGCCGTCTCAGGCTGGGCAGGCATGGCTTTTTCTTCTGGTTTTGTTTCCAGCGATTTCGGCTCCGTTTCGGGAGGAGGTTCCGCTTTGGGTTTTTCTTCCGGCTTTTCCGAAGGAGGAGGCGTCGTTTGTTCTGAAGGTGCAGCAGGGGGGGTTTTCTGGAGATCTTCCGGTAAAGGGGCCTCCGGCAGGTGCTCTGGGGACGCTGTGCCTGCCTTCTGGTTGGCCGGGGGCATTACCTCTTTAGGTTGGCTGAGCTTCTCCGAGGGTTGCCCTGGGCTGGGCTGAGAAGGCTGGGCTGGAAAGGATGGCTCTCCCGTAGGCTCCACCGAAGTACCTTCCTCCGCTGTACTCCACAACCATCCCAACGGTCCCCTAGGACCTATCAGCCCCAAACTGCCCAATACGATCATGGTGAGAAAGCCGGCTAGAAAGAGCAGGACTGCCGCCGCCCAAAACCATCGTCCTTTCGGCGCTTCTCGCAAATAGTCGGGTACGGCCGAGCTGGGGGCCGGGGGGGGTGTGTCTTGCTCAGGCGCTTTTTCCGGTTTGACTTCTCCACCGCCCCCGACACCGGATGGTTGCAATGTCTCCGCCTCCTCTTTCGCTTTTGCAGCAGCCTGCTCCGGAAGTTGATACATCTTTTGCCGGGTTACCGGATCGATCTCCGCTGGTTCACCAAGGATCATCGCCAGAATTTGGTGGCAGGAGGCTACCTCAGCTAAGGCCATATCGGATTCTAAACAGACTTTCTCAAAATCGGGCACCCGATCCCCGTGAAGAGTATTGTCCAGATATTCGGCTACGGTATTGGGATCTAATAGGGGACCTTTGTGCCCCATCACCGGAGGGGCGCCCAATCGCAATCGCCGCGTAACCTCTCGAATCCGCTCCATAAGATTACGGGCAACCTCGCTTTCTTCAATCTTTTTCCGGAGCACTTCTGCCTGCTCCGGCTCCAAAATCCCCTCCATATAGGCCAGCAAGGTGCGAAGCGTCAACCGCATGGGGGCGCCCTTTCGGAAAAACAGGGTGGTCCGGCTTTTTCCTCATTATTCCTAATTCCTAGCCCTTTATTTATTTAGTGGCTTTTTCTCTCCCGCGCCGTACGAAATTCTTCAGATTCTCAGATTTCTTCGTGGGAAGGAGAGATGGGCTAGTTCGGGAGGGGGGACTTTGGCCACCATATCCGAACGAGGAGAGACCAATGGATGAAGGCCAAGAAAAGTTGCCTAAATTGTCTATATTGCCTAAATTCCTTAGGCGATTTTAGATCCGGCCCCCAATTGCTCGGATTGGCTCAGAAACCCCAGGAACTTAGCCTGTACCTTACTCTGTTGCACGGAGTTGGGACTAAGTCTGTTAGACTGATGGACTTAGTGTGTTAGTGAGTTGAGTGCCGGTTGACCGAGACGACCTACCGAGTGCCAGAGGGTGCACCATCCGAGGGGCCGTGGCCGGGGGCTCTTCTAGATACTTTTGGGGGGCATGATGCCCCCCTTGTGTCCGCGGAGCCCGGTTCCTTGGAGGGAACACGGACCTTTCCCAACATGCTTTTTGGGAAGGAATTGGAGCCAGCGGATCGGTGCCAATTTGGCAGTCGGGAGTGGGTTCTTCCCGATGGAAAACTCACAATGGCTTTTGAGTGAAGAAGTTCTGGAAAAACCTGTTGCCATAACTTATTGTCCAAAAAATACTTATACTTTTACCCTCCATTTGGCCCAATAATTGCATTTTAAGGGGGCAACTTCCGGCTGTTGGCGCCGAACTGGCAGGGTATCTGGATGCTCTTGGGACTAGAGCGGGTTCATTTTGGAGGAGTAGATCCCAGGCCCAGAGGGATTGCCCCCTGGGTCGAGGGGCAGGTCTGAGCAGAGAGATTTTATTTTGTAGGAGGAGATCCCCCGGTCGAGGGGACCCCATAGAAACCATCTATCGGTTAGTTAGCCACTCAAAAGGAGCATTCGTGGAGGTCAGTGGATATGGCGAAGAAGAAAGAGGAAAAAGAAAAATTGGACATTCAACCGCTCGGCGATCGGGTCGTCATTGAGCGGGAAGAAAGCGAACAGAAGACTCCCGGTGGTATTGTACTCCCGGACACGGCCAAGGAAAAACCCAAACAAGGCCGGGTCGTTAGTGTCGGCACGGGCCGACAACTCAAAGACGGCACCATTGTGCCGCTGAGTGTAAAAGTGGGTGATCGGGTCATCTTCTCCTCCTATGCCGGGGAAGAATTCAAGCTAGGTGATCGAGAGCTGCTTCTGATGCGGGAGGAGGACATCCTGGCCGTCATCGAAGAATAACGCTTCCATCGCCTTTTGTGCTGTGGATTGGCCAAAACAAGGCGGTGGAACCCCACTTGGTAGTTGGACGGATGGCTACTGGCTTTAGCCCTTATTCATGAAGGAGACAACGAGCTATGCCGAAGATCATTGCTTTTGATCAGGAAGCCCGCGATGCATTGCGTCGGGGCGTTGCGAAATTGGCCCAGGCGGTCAAAGTTACCTTAGGACCTCGAGGCCGAAATGTCATCCTCCAAAAGAGCTTTGGTTCTCCTACGGTTACCAAAGACGGGGTAACCGTAGCCAAGGAGATCGAGCTGGAGGATGTCTATGAGAATATGGGCGCCCGGATGGTTCGTGAAGTGGCCAGCAAGACCAGCGACGTAGCAGGCGACGGTACTACGACGGCTACGGTGCTGGCTGAGGCCATCTTCACCGAAGGCCTCCGAGCGGTTGTCTCTGGCGTCAATCCGGTGATGCTCAAAAATGGCATTGACCGCGCTGTTGCCGACATCTGCGATAAACTCCAATCCATGTCCATCAAGATTAAAGAGAAGAAGGAGATGGCCCAGGTGGCTGCCATCGCCGCCAACAATGATATGGAAATCGGAGAGCTATTAGCTGAGGCGATGGAAAAGGTGGGCAAAGACGGCGTGATTACCGTCGATGAAGGCAAAACGCTGAAGACCGAAATCGAATTCGTCGAAGGAATGCAGTTCGACCGAGGGTATCTGTCGCCTTACTTCATCACCGACCCGCAGAAGATGGAGGCCGTTCTCGAGGACGCCTACATCCTCATCCATGAAAAGAAACTTTCGAATGTCCGCGAAATGGTGCCGTTGTTGGAGGCGGTGGTTCAATCCGGCAAGCCGCTTCTGGTGATTGCCGAGGATGTGGATGGCGAGGCTCTGGCTACCTTGGTGATCAACAAACTGCGGGGCACGCTGAAGTGCTGTGCGGTCAAAGCCCCCGGCTACGGCGACCGCCGAAAAGCCATGCTCGAAGACATCGCTATCCTTACCGGCGGCACCGCTCTATTTGAAAGCCTGGGCCGGCAGCTGGAAAATATCACCCTGGCGGAGCTTGGCCGGGCTAAAAAGATCATCGTCGATAAAGATAATACCACCATTATCGAAGGCGCCGGCAAAAGCGCCGAAATCAAAGGCCGCATCGAACAGATCCGCCGGGAGATCGAAAAAACCACCAGCGACTATGATCGGGAGAAGCTGGAAGAGCGCCTTGCCAAGCTGGCAGGCGGTGTCGCGAAGATCATGGTCGGCGCAGCCACGGAAACCGAGATGAAAGAGAAAAAAGCCCGGGTGGAGGATGCCCTGCACGCCACTCGGGCGGCTGTGGAAGAAGGCATTCTACCAGGCGGCGGAGTGGCCTTGTTACGGGCTTCTATGGCCGTTAAACCCGAAGGCCTCAACCAGGATGAAGAAATCGGATATAAAATTGTACAACGGGCCTGCCGAGTGCCGCTCATGCAAATTGCCGCCAACGCCGGCCAAGACGGCAGCATCGTCTGCGAAAAGGTGGCTGAGGGCAAAGGCGCCTTCGGCTTCAACGCCTTGACCGGCCAATATGAAGACTTGGTCAAAGCGGGTGTGATCGACCCAACCAAGGTGGTCCGAGTGGCCCTGCAGAACGCCGCCAGTGTGGCTACGTTGCTGCTGACCAGCGACGCCCTGGTGGCCGAAAAACCTAAAGAAGAAAAAGGTGGCGGGAACCACCATCACCCCGAGTACTAATCCATCCAGGCTACGCATCCGCCCGCCGGAGGAATCGGCCAGGAGGGCGACTGCCTAGCTCACCTCGCTAGCCCCGGGTCTGGAGTCTGGCTGCTGCCAAGAACCGGGCCAGCTTTGGAGCCGCCGGGCAATTCCAGTTGGTCGGCTGGCAAAATCGTTGCCCCTCTGTGGGGGGAGGGGCATTTTGTATTTTTATGGAGATCCTGTTTTGCCGACGGACAGGTCAATGGAACAACAACCCTGGAAGAGGGCACCGGTACAGAAGCGAAGGATCCGCGGACAGAGAAGTCAAGGGGCCGCCGCTGCGGCCAGGAAGACGCAACGAGTCCGGAGGCAGCTAGATCCGGGGCCGCCGTTTCCGTTAGCTTCACTCGAAACGATTTTTTGCAGCTATCGGTACTATGGAGGCCGATGTGGTTGGGCTCGGCCAAAGCCGTTTGCGTAGCTCGTCGATCACGCGGGTTTTGATCTGGATGACTGCGCCGGTGGTAGCCACTGCGATCGCCACGAGCAGAATACCGTTCCAGACAAGCCGCCGCCAACCTCGGCCTACCGCATCGCCAATGTAACTACGTTTATTATTCAGGAGGAAAAAGATCAGATAAGCGATCGGCAGCATGGCAAAACAGATGCCTGAAGCCACCACCGGGAACCAAAATGGCAGCTTCGTTACTACGCCCAAAATACCAATCGACGGCGTCAGGGCAAACAGGCGGAATCGAGCCTTCGTATAGCGAAGGCCAAGCATTTCGCACATCGTAAATCCGCAGACTACCATGTGGGCGGAGATGGCGCTGCAGGTCATGGCGATCAGGCCCAGATCGAAGATCACCCGGCCCCAGTACCCACCCAAAACCTCGGTAAGCGATTTCGCGGCGGCCACCGGCTGGATGGTATCCCGAAGCACATCTTCGCCAGTGTAAATGCCGGTTACCGTCATCCCCAGCATGATAAGCGAAGTAACCAAGGTAAACGGCACGAACATGGACATGGCCAAATCCCACCGCGCAAGCCTCTTATGGGCTGGTCCCCATCCCTTGGCCAGCAAGCTATACGGATACAGAAAGGTCATATTGATGCCCACGGCCGCCCCTAACATGCCTAAAACCAACATTACATGGTTGGGGTTGTGCGACTGCGGAATGCCGTACCAACCGATAAATCCTTTCAGCAGCTCCTCCCACTGGATTTTCCCCAGATTGCCTCCCACGACAATGGCAAATAGCAGGATCACCAATCCAATCACGCTTCGCAAAAACCATTCATAGAGCTTAATGCCTCGAGGGCTGCTGCCGTAGCTCCACACCACCAGCACATTGATCGACAGAATCAGTAGCCCGATAAACCACCCCACAGCCACTCCGCTGGAAGTAAACAGCACCAATTGGCGGTGGGGCTTTTGGGCGGCTTGGGCCTGTTTCTGCAGGAGGGTCCATTGCTCGGGGGTGCGATTGGCCAGGATGTAGGCTTTCGGAGAGGGAAGTTGTTCCCGAACCAGTTCCGCAGAGGGGGCGTCGGACTGGGTGTAATATTTCACCTCCTGAGGGCTTTCCCAGACTTCCAGAAACTCTACCTGGGAGGCGGCCCCGGCCAGGCTGGCTAAATCCCGAGCGGCCGCTGCGGCTAAGCCATACTGCGGAAAATGCCAAATCACCGACGCTACGATCGTTCCCAAGGCCCAGAGGAAGGCCAGGAGTTTACTCAGTTCCCGGCCCACCGCCTGATAGGGGCGTTCGCCAGTGGTCAAAACCACATTGCCTAAGGCGGCTAACATGCAGATGCCTAAGAACATGGCCAACGGTTGCACCCACAAGAGCTTGTAGCCAAATGACGCCCCAGCCACCACCGACGCCGTAGCACTGCCAGCACCCAAAGTCATAGCACTTTGCAACAGGCCCGGGCCGGTTCGCTTCAGATACCCCCAGACTCGCCGCCCAAACGGTTGGCTCTCTAAAGCTCGCAGTTCAGCCACTTCCCGCTCTAACGCTACCGGATCCCAACGTTTGGTCATCGGAAGGCCCCGCTCGGCCTCCGCCGGTGGCTCTGAGAGAACCCTCTCAGATGGTGCTTCCAAAGCATGGAGAGACGGATGTTGTTGGTTTCCAGTCATGGAGGGTCCTTTCATCCAAGGGAGAAAGTCTCGAGATCCAACCCCAGGGAGCTACTGTTTTTGGCGGGCTTCCCATTTTTCTTCCGCATGAGACTTTCGGCTGTACAAGGGTAGGAGTTTCCAGAGGTCGTCTCGGTGGCCTTGTTGGTACCGGCGAGCAGCCAACCGGGCCACCTGACCAGCCCGAGGCCCCCAATACTCCGAAGGCACAAGCCGAACAGTTTCCGGAACCTGGTTGGCATATTTTCGAAGCATTGGCCCGGCAAGCCAAGTCCCAGGCATCAAACTTTCTAGCCACTGCCGGAAAGGTACTACCTGCCAATCGGTCTGAGGAACCGGCCAACCCCCCGGCTGGAGCCGAAAGACCGCAGCAGCGGCATCCCCCCGTTGGGCATCAATGGCCACTGCTACAGGATTCATCCACGCAGGCACTCCGGCAGCGATGGCTTCCAAGGTATTTACCCCAATCACTGCAGCCTGCACACAATATGCAAACGTTTTGGCCACTGTAAGGCCCACCCGCAGTCCAGTAAACGAACCTGGTCCCATCGACACGGCCACCACATCCACCTGATTCGGCTCCCAGCCGATCTGCGCCAATAGCCGACCTATTCCAGGAACCAAACTGGCCGCACTCCGCTGACCTTCCGGCAGTTGCAACTCCGCCAAAAGCCGATCCCCTTCCCAAGCAGCCACCGTGCCCAGCACTTCTGTGGTTTCCAGAGCTAATAAGCGCATCCCCACACCGCCCACGAACCTATCTACTTGCCTAAAACCTGAATGAAACCCCTAGGCCAGGAAAAAGCATCAGAGAGCTTCTATATAAAAGTCCCTCTACACACCCACCAATTTTCTCCGGCTGTTTCCTTATACTCGAACGTCTCTTCCAAGACAAACATCCGTTATAAACACTCCCAAAGAAATGTCAATCCTCTTTCGAAACCTGATCGGGTGGCCTCTGAAATGCCTCGAACAAACAGGACTCTGCAGCATGCTCCCCGGAGACTCACACAGACAACCTGCAAAGATAAGCACCGGCGTTTCGAAAAGACAGTGTTTGGTTGAACGAGTTGCTCCTCGGCAGAGTTTTTCCTCATGGTTTTTTCTCGAAAGCTCAAAACATAAAAAAAAGAGCCTGCACCGGTTGCCCGGGCAGGCTCTCTACACAAAGGAAGGGGGCTACACGAATAAGGCGAAACCAGCCCTTTTAGAAAAAAACAGCCTCCACCAGCTAAGACCCCAAGAGCAACCCTTTAGCTCCAGAGATTGGGAACTGCCAATGTTAAAAAACAAAAACGCAGGCCGTCAGAAAGTCCCCCTCGTTGGGTACGGGGCTTGCCCGTGGGTGAGTCTGGCTTCTGACGGCCTGCTACCACGGTATAGTCTTTGCCAAATACTCCTACGAATCAGGCAAAGTCGGCCTTGAACCGTTGTTTGCTATAGGAACCTTGGTTATCTTCGTGCGGTGTTAGTGCGTTACCGCATACACGATGACGTTGGTGCCGATCTGCAGAGCCGACTCGTCTTTGTAGCCGTAGCTATAGGCGTGTGGGAATTGCTCCCAACCGTTGCCCAGGTCGTACCGGCTATACACTACAGCCAATCGGCCGTCGATGGTGATGCCTTCCAGTTCAGGGGCATCGAACGGTCCGAAGTCTTCCCGGACCCTCGGCGTGTATTCGACTCGCCGGATGTCGTAATGGATGCGGTAGATCGGATGGTCCAGCGGAATTTTCTTAAGCGCATATTTGTCGGCTTCTGAGCCGAAGACCTTGGCAATCTCCCGACGGAAAGCGGTATCGAAGGCCAACCGTCCGCAGCAGGCGTCCGCCAAGAGCATGCCGCCGGCCATCAGGTAGTTGCGCAGTCGGCCCCGTTCCTCTTCGCTCCAGACGAACTCCCGATGGCCGGTCATATACAACAGCGGATAAGTGGCCGTCTTCGGATCTGTTAGCTTGGCATTTTCCCGTTTGAATTTCACTTCGAGGGTACTATTGTCTTTAACGTGTTTGAGCAAGTTGTGCACCGCCGACGGATCCGGGTCCCAATCGCCTT
Source organism: uncultured Thermoguttaceae bacterium (assembly GCA_938042245.1). Lineage (GTDB taxonomy): Bacteria > Planctomycetota > Planctomycetia > Pirellulales > Thermoguttaceae > JANXAQ01. The sequence continues at coordinate 25,366 of CALIRO010000076.1, read as the reverse complement.
CGTGGATTAGTTGGGCCATGACGAAGTCATCCCGAGTGGGAGCAGTGGCCTCATGATAGACCTTGGTGGTGCTGAGGAATCGGCCCAGTTGGAACATGCCCAGAATATAGGTGATAATATTGGCGCCAACGAACCGGGCCTGCTCGATCACCACCCGGATGCCCCGATCGTGTTCATGGCCGTCCCAGCCGCACGTTAAGTCTATCGGCGAAAAGATCACGCCGGTCCGGCAGCCGAAGTCAATCCCTTCCAGGTGGGGTTCCCCTACTTCGGTCGAACCGTCGGCCTTCTTATAAGTGAGATTGCCCAGTTTATAGTAAGCGGCATAGATAGGATCATCGGGCAGGAGTTTACGCAGCGGTCGGCCGGGGAAAGTCAGTTCCATTTCCTGGCGGAAGGACTCGGCAAAATCTTTCCAGCCGCAACAAGCGTCGGCAATGATCGTGCCGCCGTCCATCACATACCGAGCCAGGTTCTGGCGGACTTCGTCGGTCAGCGAGAACTTGTTGTGCCCGGCAAACAGCAGGGCCGGCAACTCCCTGGGATCAAACGAGAAGTGCTGGAAGTCCGTCTCTATCGAGCGGTAGTTGATGCCCAGCTTCTCGTTAGTCCATAGGAGTAAGGTGTTCAGGTCGGCCGGATCGGTCATCCAGTCTCGGTATTGGGTGCGTTTACCTTCTTTGGTGATCCAGCGGACCTGGCCCAGAGCCACCTTACCAATCAAGGCTGGCGGCGCAGGCGGACGTTTCTTCTCGGTCCGTCGCAGCGGGGTAACCGGCAACGGTAGCGGGGCAAAGCCTTCGGCCCCGGTTCGGCTATGCTTTTGCGCTTTGGGCGGCGGACCACAGTCGATCGGCCCGGAATTTTCCTCTGCGCCCAAGACCCAGGCTGCCTGGCCCAACACACCGGCTGTCGGCCCCGCTGCCGCCGTCAACCCAATCCGCTCCAAAAAGCGCCGACGTGAAAGTTCCTGTGTCATGGCTTGGCTCCCATCTATGCCCAGTACTGACGATCCCGTGCCAATTCTCCGTTAAATTAAATCTGTTTCCCTATCCCTGGCGTACATCCAAAACCCGGTTCTTCCTCCCTAATTTTAACCCGGCAGAGGCTAGAAAACACTACCCAGAAAATCGCGATTTAAGCCCGGATTTTATTCCCTTGGAAATATTGCTAACTTTATATCTAAAGTTATTTATGCCAAAAGGTGCCTTTCTCCCCTCTATTAGGGGAATCAAAAATCATAGAAAAACATATCTGGCCAAGGAATCCCCTCGGCTTCCCCACTTGATCAGAAAAGGCGGAATCAAAAATCATAGAAAATCATATCTGGCCAAGGAGTGATCGGAAAGCACGCTCCCTCTGGGTACTGATGCCACCCCCGGCCCATCGCTCCCACCAGTCCAGTTACTTGGCAGGATAGTTTATTTGGGATGGGAGCCCCTATCGGTTTCCGATTTGCCCAGCAAAAGGTTTAAATGTTCTCGGAAGGTTTGGCGATCCAGTACGGCGCTGTAGATGGCGATTTCGTCGATCAGTCCGGGCCAGGGGTAGGCATGGCGGCCCTGCTCGTCGAATCCTTTGCCAATGCCAAGAGGGCTGGATACCGGAATGCCCACCAATTTTTGGTTTTTAACCACCCATTGGAGGGTATTTTCTCCCCGAGTCAAATTGGCTAGGTAGGTATTGACCAGAGTAGTTTGTTTTTTGGGGTCGGCTTGGAAAGTGCTGGCCAGGTAGTACCACTCCCCGGGGGTTAAAGTCCCCTCGGCTTCTTGCCAAGGCTGATCCGCATCCATCAGATGGAGTAGTTGGCCTTCCCCGCCAACGGCCAAAAAGAAGGAAGCCCAGCGGGCATCTGCCCGGGTGGCCAGGAGGCAGGCGATCGGCGTCTTCTGCTGAGGAGGGAATCCGGCAAAATTGACCAAGACTTCGATGGTCAGGTTCTGCGGGGGCTGGAAGAGGGCTTCGGTTTGAAGAGCGGCGCCGATGCGGTTGCCTGCATAAAGTCCCCGGGCGGGGTGAAAGGCCCATTGATCGGCCCCAGCTGGGGCCAGGATAAAGCGGGCCTGGGTTTCGCCCCGACCGCCGCTCATAACCACTTCCACCAGATGAAGCCCCCCTCGGCGGTCTTGCCGACGTTCCTCGGCACTGGCCCCCTCAAACGGGTAATGATGAATTAGCGCCGGATGATTCGCTACGGCGGCCCGGAACTGGGCAATCCTAGCCGCCCAAGCTTCCCCAGGTAGTCGATATACAAAGCCAGGCAAGTCTGGGAAAATCTCTACCCATTCGATCTGTTTGGTTGCTTTTTCTGGAGGCGGAAAAATCCGCACTGCTTGGCCTGCCTCCAACAAAACCCCCTGTTGGGGTTGCCCAGGGGCCTGGTCTGGCCGATCCGGTTTTCCTTCGCTACGGAGCACAAAGCCGAAGCCCTCTTCCCGAGCTCTCAGTTCCACCTGGCCGGAAAACAAATGGATTTCTGCTGCCCCTGTCTGCTCGACCAAAAGGCCGAACTGGGTATTGGCGCCTTCCAGGACGACCCAAGGAGTCTGCAAGGAAAGTTTGGGTTCCTCCGGCGGGGCATAGACAGACAGTCGGCCGAACCGCACTTCTGCGGTGTGGGGACCAAGGAGGTGGAATCGGGCAGGCCCTTCCAGAATAACCCGTGTGTGTTGTGAGAAGAGGATCTCGGCGTATCCGCTTTGCAGTTCGATGGTTTGGCCCTGGCTGAGTTCGGGGGTGGAGTCTGGTTTGGCTGAGCCGGGGGCCCATTGAGGTAAGCTGGTTTGGCCCCAACGGGCTAGCGGCGCAGGGGATGGTGGGAGGCCGCCTGGGCCGGGCTTCCAAATGGCCCCCACCAACACGATGCCCAAGCTAATGACCGCTAGCAACCCTACCGCCGCCAGCACCCACCGCCATTGCCAAATGGCCTTCCGGATTCGCACACCAGCCGGGGTAGGCAACGGCACTCCGAGGGGGCATTCAGGCCCTAGGACCGGGGCGGCCGGTTTTTCCTCTCGACCCATACCAGCCGCCCAATGCAACTCCGCATGCAGCTGCATGTACTCCAAGAAATACCGGCGTGCCTGAGCAGAACGCTTTAACAGTTGCTGAAGCTGGGCCGACTCTTCGGCGGATAACTCCCCTTCGCACAAAAGGCTAATCAGTCGGCCTAGCTGGTCGAACGACTCAACCGGTTTTTCCGAATCGCCCATCGCGATGGTTCCCTGAGAGAACTGCTTCGGTTCATCGGGACTCCTGGGCAAGTCGCCGGCGAATACATTCCAAAAGGGTCATTCGGATGCGGTGCAAGGATTTTCGGACTCCTTGGACGCTTCGGCCAAAGGCCTCGGCCACCGAGCGGGTGCTGGCCTGGGGTTGGTAGCGGTGCCAGAGTAGTTGCCGGTCCTGGGGGCGGAGCTTTTCCATACAGCTGCTCAGCGCTTCCCGCCGGACATCGGCCTCTTGGAGAAACTGCTCCACTTCGTCGGCAAAGCGTTCCAGGAAATCGGAGCTAAATAAATGTTCCTGATGTGCTTTTTTCTCCCGATATTTGAGCACTTCATAATAGGCCACCCGGCAGGCCCATTGCACAAAATCCGTCCCAGGCCGATATTGCTCAAACTTCCGCCATAAGACCAGGTTGGTCTCCTGCAGGATCTCTTCGGCATCGGTCGGATTATGTACCAAGGCCATAATGTAAAGAAAGACCTTCCGCTGGCAGGAGGCCAAAAGCCGAGCAAAAAGTTCCATTCGCTGTTCCGGCTGGGCAGGATCAAGCGATGGTTCGGGAGGAACTGTCATTGGCAGCTCCGCTTCAATCGGGCCTGGAGGTCTTTTTATTTTAAAAATACCAAGTTCCCCTCCTTCAGGGTATAGCACGTTCCGAACCCTGGGTTTTGTTTCCAGAGGCAATCCGGCAACCAGAAAAGGAAACAGGAAGATTTTTGTACCAATTTTTGGGCATAGGAAAGCCCCTCCTTTTCCGGTTGTAGGTAGAACAAGTCCCTCCTGGACGGAAGGCATCCTTGCGCTCAGGCTTTTGGGGTGCTTTCAGCAGTTACTTTTTGGCAAGTGATGTGCCCCTTGTGTTTTTCCCCGGTTGGTCGGATAATAGCTTGCGTTTAGGAGGTACTGCTTTCGCTAAAGGCGGAAAGTCCTCGCAGAGGCAGCGCCCTTCGGGAAGGCCTTCTCCGTTGGAGGGACTCTTCCAGCCCAGTGGCCCGGGCATTAGCTTGAGGCAAATAGGAACCTAGGAAATTTGACGCGTGGGAAGAATGGTTTCTCAGCCAGCCGATGCCAAATAGGAGAACCTGCTATGTCGTTACTGGTGGTCGGATCGGTGGCGTTGGACACGATCGAAACCCCTACCAGCAAGCGAGAGAATGTATTGGGCGGATCGGCGGTGTATTTTTCGTATGCAGCCAGTTATTTTACCCCGGTTCGGCTTGTGGGCGTGGTAGGCGACGATTGGCCAGCCGAATATACCAAATTGCTTCAAGACCGAGGTGTGGATACCCAAGGACTGCAGGTAATCCAGGGCGGCAAAACCTTTCGCTGGCATGGCCGGTATCTGCCGGATATGAACCAGCGAGAGACCGTGGAAGTGCATCTGAATGTGTTTGAACAGTTTGATCCGGTTTTGCCTGACGAGTGCCGACGGGCTCGGTTTGTCTTCCTGGCCAACGGCCCAGTTACCATCCAACATAAAGTGCTGGACCAATGTACCGGTGCAGAACTCGTGGTGGCCGACACCATGGAACTGTGGATCAACACCCAACGCAAAGAGTTGGAGAATCTGCTGGCCCGGATCGACGGTCTGGTGATGAACGACAGCGAAGCTCGCTTGCTGGCCGGCGACGAAAACCTGGTCCGAGCTGGTCAGAAAATCCGTGAAATGGGCCCTCGCTTTGTCGTGATCAAAAAAGGCGAACATGGCGCGATGTTCTTCTCCAAACACGAAACCTATGTCCTGCCCGCCTATCCTACGCCCGATGTGATTGATCCGACCGGCGCAGGCGATAGTTTTGCCGGCGGCATGATGGGTTATCTGGCCATGCGCGGCGACTTCGACCCCCGGACGCTCAAAGAGGCGATGGCCTACGGCATCCTGGTCGCCAGCTTCACCGTAGAAGATTTCAGCCTGGATCGGCTCCTAAAGATCCGCCGCGACGACCTGGAACAGCGGATGGATGAGTACAAAAGGATGCTGAGCTTTTAGCAAGATTTCGCCCGACTCAAGAAGTCCTGATTGTCTCCGGGAACGTTCCGGCAGGAACGTTCCGGTAAGGTTTTCGGTCCGTCCGGGAACCTTCCGGATTGTCATTCCCGCGCAAGCGGGAATCCAGAAAAATTGGCCTCGTAGCGCCAGAACAAATTCCCTGTGTTGGAGCGATACTTTTGTTTATATAGCTGCTTGCGATGCTTTCGGGTTCGGCAGGTAGTATTCCTATTTTCTTCCATTCCAGGCGTCTGAATCCTTTGTCTGGATGGGAGCTGGAGAGGAGGAGGACCCAAAGGCCGAGGGGGCCTGAGTGATGGGGTCGGTTGGGAGGAAACGCCGGTGAGTGCGATCCGCAGTTTTATCGCCGTGGAGTCTAGCCCAGAGGTTCGGCAAGCGGCGGGCCGATTGATCCAGCAATTGGCCCGGCTTGGCCGGGATGTCAAATGGGTCGAACCGGAAAATATGCACCTGACGCTTCAATTCCTGGGCGATGTGGCGTCGGAGCAAATCCCAGCCATCAGCCAGGCGGTGCGGCAGGCGGCGGCGGAGTGCCGACCGTTTGACTTGGAGATTCGCGGAACCGGGGCGTTCCCCAACCTACGTCGGCCCAACGTGTTCTGGTTGGGCGTCGGCCAAGGGGCAGAAGAGCTTGCCGCCCTGGCCCAAAAGGTCCAGCAGGCCTTGCAAAAACTAGGATTTCGGCCTGAAGAGCGTCCATTTCACGGCCATCTGACCCTAGGCCGAGTCCGTCGGGGCGGCGGCCAGTTGGCCGCTCTTATCGAACATCTCCGCAAAGAACACGCCTTTCAGGCCGGATGGATTCCGGTCCGGCAACTAACCCTCTTCTCCAGCCAGCTTACGCCTCAGGGGCCGATCTACACCCCATTGGACCATGCCCGGCTGGCCGGCGGTTTGTAACCGGGACGGAAGGGGTAGGAGCCGGCCCGCCATAGTCTACGTCTTGTTGGTGCAGGCCGACTCCACAGAAAACCGTTGGTCTTCACCCCTCGGCCCCCGGAGATGGGTTCGCTCCCTGGGGAACGATATTCCTAGATGAGGAACAATCCCCTACTCTCCGAAAAGCCGTTTGTCCTTTCCCTTCAGGTCTCGGCTGCTTCACTGCCGTCGGAGTCGGGGGTAGGTGCTCAGCAGGAAGTACAGTAGCGGCAAGGCGCCCAACACGATAATGATCGTATCCGGCACGATCCGCCAATTGCCCAGCGACTGGACGATCGGCAGGTCATAGAAGGCGGCGCTTCGCGCCCACCACAGCCCATGCTCGTAGCTATACCACAGTTGTTGCAGCCCGATGGGCAGCAGCCCGGTCAAAAACATCAAGAACAGCCCGCCGTTCAGCCCCCAGAAACTGACCGCCAACAGCCGATCGTTCCAGTGCCGGTTTTCCACCAAGCCCCGCCAGCAGAACAAAATCAACGCAATGGCCAACATCCCATAGACGCCAAACAGGGCCGTATGCCCGTGGTTACTGGTCAGATAGGTGCCGTGCTCATAGTAGTTGATGATCGGCAGGTTGATAATGAAGCCGAATAGCCCAGCTCCCAGAAAGTTCCATACACTGGAGGCGGTCAGGAAATAGAGCGGCCAGCGATAGGGGAACTCTCGGCCAGCAGCCCGAATACTGCGATACTCCATCCAGGCCCGCACCACCAGCAAAATAAGCGGCACCGGCTCAATCGAACTGAATACACCCCCGATGGCAAGCCAGAAGCTCGGTCCGCCGTACCAGAAATAGTGGTGCGCTGTGCCAGGGATACCGCTTAAGAAGACTAAGATCGCCGTCAAATACGCCACCCGAAGGGCCGACTGCGCGCTGACGAGCCCCAGCGTTACCAAAAACAGCGAAATCACCGCCACGCCAAAGAACTCGAAAATGCTTTCTACCCAAATGTGCACCACAAACCACCGCCAATAGTCGGCAATCGTAATATGGGTGCCCCGATGGTAAAACAGGCCAAAGCCGAAAAAGGCCACCACAAAAATCGCGCTAAGCACATAGAAGATCGTCAGCGCCCGGCGGTCGTAGGCCTCCTGCTCTGGGGTTTCCGGCCGGCGGAGCACCGGCAGCATCGCCCGATACACGATCACCAGCCAAAAGATCAGCCCCCCAAAAAGCAGTATTTGCCACAGTCGGCCCAGTTCCAGGTACTCCCACCCCTGATGGCCCAGCCAATACCAAGCCTCACCCAGATAGCCTTTAATGCCCAGGGCTTCGCCCAACAGGCTGCCCACCGCCACCAGCAGCGCTGCAGTAAACAGAAGGTTGACCAGCAGGTGTTGCCCGGCTGGTTCCCGGCGTGTGATCAGCGGCGCTAAATATACGGCTGTACCGATCCACGAGATGGCAATCCACAGAATCGCCAGTTGCAGGTGCCAGGTCTTGGCCCAACTGTAGGGGATCAGCTCGGCAATGGCTTGGATGTAGAAATTGCCCGGATGCACCGTGTAATGGGCCAACAGGCCGCCCATGAGAATCTGGGCAATAAATAGCAGTCCGGCAACCAGGAAAAACTTCGCCGCCGCCCGCTGACTAGGCGTTACCGGCGATTGCAACAGGGCCTCTGCCGCCTGCACCGCACGTGATTCCCCATAGAAAAATTCGTACCGATGAACAATATATACCACCACCCCCAACACGGCAAACAAGGCCAAAATGGAGAGCACACTCCAAACGACCGTTTCCGTAGAGGGTTCATTGCCCACCTGGCGATCGGCCGGCCAGTTGTTCGTATAGGTGTAGCTCAGACCGGGCCGTTGGGTACCGGCTGCCCAGGCGGTCCAGAAGAAAAAGTCGGCCAAGTCCCGCCGCTCCTCCGCTGTGGGAATCGTTCCCGGCAAAAAGCCGTATCGTTGGTCCCCCTCGGCAAAAGTCCGATCCCAATATCGCCGCATCTGCACAGCCGAAAACGCCTGCGCCGGGGTGAGCCGAAGAGTTCTGCTAGCCTCATCGTACCGGTTGGTCCGTAACTCCCGAATCACTTTCAGGTCCAGTTCGTCCAGGTGTCGGGTTGGTTGGGGAGGCAATTTTTCATAGGCGTCCTGGTTCGGCTGGGCGCCTGCCTTGTAATACGCCTTCATCAACTCGGCCACCCCATGAAGCGTGTAAGCCGAAAAATCCATCCCCCGCAGCGAGCCATGCCCCCAGACGCTTCCGTGATTCATCAACCCATACCGCTGATACACCTGCTGACCGCGCCGGATCGACTCGCCGCTAAGAGGCGGATCCAAGGCTGCCGCTGGCTGGCCGCCGGGGGAAATAACTGCTGTTTCCTCGCTTTTGGAACTGCTTGCTGATTCGCCGCCGTCTGGAACAACGACCACCTTGTCCGGAATGGGCGGCACCTTGTCAAACGCCAAAAAACCACCGCCCAACAGCAACGCCATACTGACCACAAACGCCACAATCGCCACATTGCGAAGCCCTTTGGTGCTCATGTGCTAATCTCCTGAAACGCTCTAAAGGAAAACAATCCGCACCCAAAAACCTAAACAGCCATTTCAGTTCAGTCAACTAGTGAACCTAAAAACAGCTCCCTCGGTTACCTACCCTCCGAGCCGTGATGCAGACAGAACGGTTCGGCCGTTCGGGGCAGGCCGTACTTGTCGGCCAATTGATGGGCTGTCTGCAACCAGCGATCATGCTCCCCCGGCTCCACCGCCGTATGTTCCGTCTGATGAAACTGCTCTAGAAGCTCTTGTTGATCCTGCGCAGAAAGAGCTTGTTCAGCCATCACAAACAAAATGTTGTCTTCTTTATAGATATGCTCCCGCAGGAGGTTAATGTACGCCTGAGCATGTTTGGTAAAGATGTTCCGGCCTTCCGGATCGCCGGACCCGAGTCGCTGGAGGGCCTCGGCCATGCCACGCACATGGCTTCGGCCTATATCGTGCTCATACAACATGACGCCAATCGGCCCCATCTCATGCGGAAATCCTTTCCGTTCTAAAGCCGGAAACAGCAGCCCTTCCTCTTTGCCATGATGGCAGCGGTCGGCAAACCGGCGGAAAAACTCGATCAACAGCCCCGCATCGGCTTGGTCGAGCGGTTGGGCTTCCGGTAGGCAAGCCAGCTTTTCCAACACCGAAAGCATCTGCTCAATGACTCGATGCTCCGAACGAAGTAGATCCGTAGGGTTCATGGGAATCCTCCTTTCAGGGTACGGTGAAGATTTAGGAGTTGCCGAGGCTTTCCTGGGCGGCGGAGCCTGGTTAAGAAATCTCTAAAAAGTCGAACTACATGTGATTCACCCATTTTGGGGAGAAAAAAATAAAAAATATTCGCTCTCCGATCTTCATTTGCCCCTATTCTCCGGCGATTTCCTCTTGTAGGGGGGATTGGTCCCCCTAGTTAGAACCACCGTCCGACCCAATCACTCGTCCCCCCTCGAACAGCTCAGCAATGGTAGTCTGTTGGAGAAACTCCAGATAGGCTTCCCGGACCTTTTTCCATCGGGGATGGACTGGGCAGCCTGTCGAGTCGGTACAAAGTGGCCGACCGAGGAAGCAGCCTTCCCATCGACTCACCTTTTCAAACGGTTCCATAGCCTCCCAAAGGGTGATCTGTCCGGCGGGCCGAGCCAGACGCACTCCCCCCCCTTTGCCCTTCTGAGATTGCAAAACTCCATGATCTGTAAGGACTTTGAGCAATTTTCCCAGGTAGTTTTTGGGGGCGCCGATCTTTTGGGCGATCTCGGCGGCCCCTAGGTACTGGCCTTCCGGCAAAGAAGCCAACACCACCAATGCCCGGCAGGTATAAATTCCGGTTCGGCTCAACATGGCGAAAACGCCTTATAATACTTTAATCGCATGTCATTATATGATTATTTTAGCTCCTGTCAACCCCCAAAGCAAAATTTTGGCACATCTTACAATATCCCATCTATCGGATGAAATGACTCCCCTCCTTTTTGTGGTTGTCGATCAGATTTTTTTCCTAATCCCCTCATTTTTAAAAACCTTTGTCTCTTTTTCTGTGGGCAATGCATACTTGGAAGGAGGCCCCGTTGAAATGCATTTTGCAAGCTGACCTGATCGGGGCAGTAGTCAACATTCCTCATGGAAATGGGCGGATGAATCCTCTTTTGATAGCTAACCGGGGCTCGTCGGTTTCTTCCGAGGTGTTGGATCGTGGGCCGGAGCTTCCGCCGGTGGAGGAGGTGGAAGTGTTGGGGCTTCGGTTGGCCCGGCTTAGTTTCCGGCAGACGGTGGACCGAGTCGAAGCGCTCATTCGGCAGGGTAGGCCCAGTTTTTTCATCACTGCCAACCTGCACTATGCCATGCTTTGCCAGCGGGACGCCCGGCTTCGAGAGGTCAACCAGAAGGCGGCCTTTTTGACGGCGGATGGGATGCCACTGGTGTGGCTGAGTCGGCTTTTGGGCCAGCGGCTGCCGGAGCGGGTTACCGGCGCCGATCTGGTTTGGACGCTTTGCCAACGGGCTGCCCAGAAGGGCTATCGGGTGTTTCTGTTGGGCGGTGGGCCGGGCGTGGCCGAACAGGCTACGGCGATTCTTCAACGGCGCTATCCGGGGCTTCAGATCGTCGGGGTGGAAGCGCCCGTTTTAGAAAATCTTACCGGCCCAGAGCACGCCCAGCTTTTAGAACGGATTCGGCAGGCCAGGCCAGACCTGCTGTTTGCGGCGTTCGGCCAACCCAAAGGCGAACTCTGGCTAGCTGAACATATCGAACAACTGGGCGTGCCGGCGGCGGTGCAGATTGGGGCCGGATTGGATTTTATTGTCGGCCGGCAGAGCCGGGCGCCCGGCTGGATGCAACGGGCAGGACTGGAGTGGCTATGGCGGTTTCTGTGGGAGCCGGGCCGATTGGGCCGACGCTATCTGGCCGACGGCCTGTTTCTCTTGCACCGGCTCGGAAAAGCTCTCTTTTGGGGCAAAAAGGCCCTTCGATAACCCGCACCGGGGATTCTAGCAGCCCAGGCATTCCAGCGCCAGGTATCGAAGACCTGCAAATGGGCGGAAAGCGCGTTCCTGGGGGGCTTGACAACGGAGCAGTTGGCAGGAAGATAGAAAACAGCGGGCTGGCAATCAGCCCATCCGATTGCTTAACACATCCGAAGTTTTTCCCCTAATCATCCAGAGGCTGCCGATGCATCGATTGGTCCAAACAACGATTTCGCACTGCCCGAAAGCGGTAGTGATGTTGCTGGCAGGGTTTGCCGGTTGCGGCGGGCCCACGCTTTGCCCGGTGGAGGGAAAAATTGTTTATACGGATGGGACCCCGGCCAAAGATTTGGAAGGATATACAGTTACTTTTGAGTCGGTAGATCAGGCGGCTACGGAGCTCAGACCGGGCATTAGTGCCTGGGGCGTGGTGGAGGCCGACGGCACGTTTCGGATCGGCACCTATCAACCCGGCGACGGCGTCGTGCCGGGCCGGCATCGGGTGGCCATCTGTCCGCCGCCGTCTGAGGCTGATCAGCCTCCCCCGCCGCCCGCTATTCCTTTGAAATATGCCAACTTCGATACCTCAGGCCTCCAAGTGGACATTTTGCCTGGGGTAAATAAAATCACTTTAACTGTGGAACCAAGCCCGCCAAGCCATCCTCCTAGAACGAAAAAATAAATGGTTTTTTCTTCTTAGAAGATGCTTTTTCTAGACGGAGAGGCTTTAGAAGGGCGGAACCACACCACCATCTTTTCGGTGGGCTAGGCGGTCCAAGGTGGTGGCGTCAATCGAAACGCTCAGTGGATGCACGCTGCCATCGGCAAACACAAACTGGCAGATGCCCGGATGATAGCTGCCAAAACGCCAACCCGAATCCTGCGGTCCCCGGGCCAACAGGGCGCCGGTGCCCAGTTTGCGGAACGAACCGCCATGATCTCCGTTATAGATCGAACTATCGGTGGAGCCGCCAAAGTCAAAATTATATACGTGCTTTTCGCCCACCATGACGGTATTGCTTAAGCCGTCTTTGATATGGGCCGCTCCGAGTGGGCGACCTTTGTACCAGAAGACGCCGTTGGCGCAGGTAATCTCCGTTGCCTGAGGGTTACCCATGCCCGGCCAATAATCCACCAGAGTAGAGACCGTATTCCCGGTATTCGGGTCAGTTACATACACGGTGCCGACGCAGGCGGCGTAATCGCCCAGGCCGCCGGGCACATGACTTCCACCGTACTGCGGCACATCGCCGGCGTAACTGCCGGTGGCGGCGCTAGCGGGCCGACGTCGCGTCGGACAGAAATAAAGCGGCACCACCGCCAGTCGCACGGGATCGGCCTGGTGATAATAGTCTTTGGTAAAATCCCATTGGTCGAAGAGGTTTTTCTGCTCTAGATACGGTAGGATCATCCAGGCCCAGGTCTCCCGGGTATCCATCCGGGAGTAGGGGAAGCATTCCAAATGGTATAGATGCGACTGGATGGCCAAGCCGATCTGTTTGAGATTGTTAGCACAGTGAGTTCGGCGGGCCGCTTCCCGGGCCCCCTGCACCGCCGGAAGCAATAGCGCAATTAAGATTCCTATAATCGTGATAACTACCAGCAGTTCCACTAAGGTGAACGCATGTTTTTGCTGTGTGCTTGGTCCCATGACCCCTCTCCATGATCTGTTTTCTCCCGGCCGCACTACAAAAATCGCCTTGGATATTCCCCCTAAGGTGCATCCGGCTCCGAGCGGCCCGCTGGTTTTCCGTAATCATTATAGATAACAGAATACTATCTGTCTATCGGGAATCAGCGGTCTTTGGGCGCAATAGCGGGGCCAGGTCCAGTTTTTCCAGGGGCCGAGCGCTGGTAGGCGGTTTGCCGATGGCCAGGTGCAAGCGAAGCTCAGCCGGTTCAAATATCATCGTTTGAATGGTCAGGGGGCCTTGGTTGGCTTCGTGCAACTTGGCGGCCACCTCTTCCAAGCCCAGACGGTCCAGCTTTTTGGCCTGGATCAATCGGTCATACCGGGGGCAATAGGTGATAAAACGGAGCTTTTCGGTGCGGAAGTGGTTGGTGCACACACCGATGCCGTCCGGCTCCTTCCGGACGGCTACGGTTCGAGGGGTCATTTCCACGATGGCATGAGTCTGCCGGTCGCACAGGGCAAGGTTTAACAAGGTGGTCCGTTTGGCCGACTGCACCAGTTTGATTGCCTCTTCCACCGTGGTGCATTCTTCTAAGATACGGCGGAAGAGCAGACCGTAGGGAACCCCCTCTGGATTAAATAGCGGCGAACCGTCCGCTGAGGCGGGCGATTCGTGGACGGCCAAAGTGAGCCCGGCGTCGTTCATCCCTGATATACACCCTAACAGGCCTGGGAAACCTACCGACGCGAAGGGGTGTTTGCCCGTGGGCCGATAGACGATGACTAAACTATACTGATGCAATTTGCCCAGGGCGTAGAAGTCCAGATTTCGGCCGAACAGGGGGCTGCCGGCTTTGCTCCGGCTTGCTTCGACAATCAGCGAGGAGCAGCCGATGCGGGCTCGATAGGCGTCGGCCAGGGTGTTGGTCGCCAGCAGAAGTTCTTCGGGCAAGTTGGCGGTTTTGGCCAGGGCCTGGAGTTCCGCCAGATGGTCCGGGGGAAACTGGGCCCGCATTTTTTTGGCCATCTCCAGATGCGCAGGCCAGCCCCCCTTCCGACCGACCATATCCAATAGCTCTTTCGGATAAGAAAGGATTCCCTGAGCCAGAGCGGCGCCGAGTTTTCCTTGTTGCCGTCCCATTTGTTCTGGAGTGCCGGAAAGCATTAAGACCGGGATGTTTCCGAAGTATCGAAGCTTGGCGCCGTCATAGTCAGCTTCTTGATAGCGAAAGCCCTCTTCCGCAAAGCCCCCCTGAAATGAGGAAAAAGCAGTCCCTAGGAGAAGTATAACGCCCCAAAGCCGATGGCGGCGGTAAGCAAACTCAAGATTCCCGGATGATTTCATTTTTATTGCTCTTTTTTCCGAAAAAGATTGGAGTTTTTGGAGAAACGCAAGGACTGAGCCCCCTTCATTGGAGGCTGATTTTCCCCTCTGCAATGGCTGGAAGGGGATTAATTAGGTTAAAAGTATGATTCTACTTTCCCTTTTTTACTGTATGTCAATAGGTACCAAAAGAGGAAATTGAATAATATACACAAAATAGAAAAATTAAAGAAAAGAGAGAAAAATAGTGGTCTCTCTCCCGGGTATTTCCTTTCCCGATTCGGTTAAACCACTACCTCAACACTCACCCCGAGGAAGGAAGCCGGAGGGAAAGTTCCTCTTTGCTCTCCAGGGGTTTTTGCTTCCGACGGTGAGCGTCTTTCTGGAGGATTCTCTTCAAATCGGGGACGGTTCCAGGAGGGCGGTAGCTAGATTCGACCACCAAGGAAAAAAGGCCCTATAGGGAGAAAGCACCCGGAGATGGAGGCCGTTCCAAAGGAGTGCTCTGGTTTTGGGAGTAAAAAAGGAGTAAACTCAGAAAGTCTTCGATGTTAGGCAAATTGGAGTAAGTGGGGTTTCCAGGAAAGGAGAATTGCAGTGCAGAGGATTGGGCAGTGGGTCCTGGTGGCACTAGTCGGATGCTGGACAATAGCCGAGCAGAGCTGGGCGGCACAGGGGCTGCCTGCCAGTGAAACCCTGCTGCCGGCAACGACGAAAGGGTTTGTGTCCATTGCGGATTTAGGGCGGCTTGTGGCCCATTGGGAAAAGACCCAATTGGGCCAGCTCCTGCAGGACCCAACGATGAAGGATTTTGTGGAGGATTTACGGGCGCAGTTGGAGGATCGACTTTCGGAGGCCCATGTGCGCCTGGGGCTTCGCTGGGAAGATGTCAAAGATGTGCCCAGCGGCGAGATTGCTTTTGCCCGCATCCAGCCGGAACCAGGTAAAGCGGCCTTGGTAGGGATAGTGCAGATTGCCGGCCGACGCCAACAGGCGGAGGTGTTGCTGGAGAAAATCACGGCGAACTTACAGAAACAAGGGGCCAAACTTCACCAAGAGAAGATCGAAGGGCAGGAAGTGATTCGGCTGGAGCTTCCTAAACCGGCAGGGGATGAAGAAGCCAAAAGTTTTTACTACGCGCTGACGGAGGAGTTTTTGGTGGGGGCCGATGACGAGGGGGTGATGCGGTTTGTGGTGGCCCGGTTGCAAGGGCGGGGGGAGAAGCAGCAGACGCTGGCTGCTGTGCCAGCGTTTGGCAAGATTATGGCCCGTTGCCAGAAGGAGGCGGGGCCGCAGCCGCCACAGATCCGCTGGTTTATTGAGCCCTTTGGATATGTCGAGGTGTTGCAGACGTTGGCGCCGGAGCGGCTGGTGTATCGACGCAAAGGGCGATCGATTTTGGATGTGTTAAAGGCGCAAGGGTTTACGGCGATTCAGGGGATTGGGGGGCATGTGGATTTTGCCGTGGAGGATTTGGAACTCCTGCATCGGACGTTTGTTTATGCTCCGCCGCCGTATGAGAAGTCGATGCGGATGGTGCGGTTGGTGAACCATCACGAGTTTACGCCGCCGGCGTGGGTGCCGAAGGATGTGGCTACATATACTGCAGTTTATGCGGACATTGTCCATGCATTTGATCATTTTGGACCATTTTTTGACGACATGTTTGGGGAGGGGGAAAAGGGGGTTTGGGAGGAGGTGCTGGATGGACTGAAGAACGATCCGAACGGGCCGATGATCGACCTTCGGAACGACCTGATCGTGCATTTGACGGGGCGGGCGATGATGATTTCGGATTATGAACTTCCGATTACGCCGACCAGTGAGCGGCTTCTGTACGCCCTGGAAGCCAAAAACGAAAAGGCCCTTTCGGAAGCGATTCGGCGGATCATGGAGAAGGATCGCACGATGCGTCGGCGGGAGTATGGGGGGCATGTGATTTGGGAGGCGATTGCTGGGGCGGCAGCACCTCGCAAACCGGAGGTGGTCATTAAAGGGCTTCCGCCGATTGGCGGGCCGAAGCCAAAGCAGCAGGAACCACCTCCTCGTGTTCTGCCTAGCGCCGCAGTCACGGTGGCATATGGACATTTGTTGGTGGCTTCCCATTTCGATTTTCTCAAAAAGGTCTTGGATCATGCGCAGAAGCCGAATCCCTTGGCCGACCGGCTCGACTTCCAATTGGTCCAACGGACCATCGACAGCTTCGGCGTGCCGGACAACTGCGCCCGATTCTTCTCCCGAACCGATGAAGAATACCGGGCCACCTACGAACTGCTCCAACAGGGCAAGATGCCTCAAAGTGAGACGCTGTTAGGACGTTTACTGAACCAATTTTTAGGTACCGGCAAAAAGGGAGAACTGCGCAAACAGCAGATTGACGGCTCCAAATGGCCCGATTATCAACTAGTGGCCCGCGCCCTGGGACCAGCAGGACTGTTTGCCTATTCGGAACAGGAAGGCTGGGTCCTGGTAGGTTTTACGCTGAAAAAGAAATAGCCGATTCGTGTATCTTTCGGCTAGCTGAGCTGGTTCCTGCTGAACCGGCTGATGAGGCGGAGAGCCTCTTTGAGCCCTCTGGTCGGTACTGTCTTTAGGGATAATATAAAGCTGATCACGGGATATTTCCTTCACCAGGAGGAGTCGATCGACTATGGCCGAAGCCATGGAGACTGCCATTCGTCCCACTCGGCAAGAAGACTATCCGGAGTGGTATCAGCAGGTGATTCGGGCGGCCGATTTGGCCGAACCGTCCGATGTGCGCGGCTGTATGGTGATTAAGCCGTGGGGCTATGCGATCTGGGAAAACATCCAGCGGGTGCTGGATCGAAAGTTTAAAGAGACCGGTCATGAGAACGCGTATTTTCCGCTGTTTATCCCGCTGAGTTTTCTGCAGAAGGAAGCCGAGCATGTCGAAGGATTTGCCAAGGAATGTGCGGTGGTAACCCACCATCGGTTGGAAGCGGGGCCGGACGGGAAATTGCGCCCTGTGGGCGAATTGGAAGAGCCGTTGGTGGTTCGGCCTACCAGCGAAACGATCATTGGCGCGACGTTTGCCCGGTGGGTGCAGTCGTATCGGGATCTGCCGATCCTGATCAACCAATGGGCCAACGTGGTGCGCTGGGAGATGCGAACCCGGATGTTTCTCCGGACCACCGAGTTTTTGTGGCAGGAGGGGCATACAGTGCATGCCACTTCGGAAGAAGCGATGGCCGAAGCCCTTCGGATGCTGGATCTGTATGCCGAGTTTGCCGAGCAGTATATGGCGATGCCGGTCATTAAAGGGGAAAAACCCACGGCGGAACGGTTCCCTGGGGCAGAGAGGACCTTCTCTATCGAGGCGATCATGCAGGATCGGAAGGCGTTGCAGGCAGGCACCTCGCATTTTCTGGGGCAGAACTTCGCCAAAGCGCAAAATATCAAGTTCCAAGATGCTTCGGGCCGAGAGGTGTATGCATGGACAACGTCCTGGGGGGTATCGACCCGGTTGATCGGGGCTTTAATCATGACCCACGGGGACGACAACGGGCTGGTGCTGCCGCCCCGGCTGGCGCCGGTGCATGTGGTGATTTTGCCGATCTGGCGCACAGAGGCCGATCGAAGCCGGGTGCTGGAAGCCTGCCAGCGCCTCCGCCAGCAACTGGAAGCCCAGCAGTACGATGGTCAACCGATCCGGGTGCGTGTGGACCAACGAGACATTCGAGGCGGCGAAAAACTCTGGGAATACATTAAAAAAGGGGTACCCATCCGGGTCGAGCTGGGGCCGAAGGATTTGGAGAACAATGTGGTCTGTATGGGTCGGCGGGACCAGCCGCCTAGGCAAAAACATTTTATCCCCCAAGCCGAATTCGTGTCCAACGTCTCCTCCTTGCTAGCCGAAATCCAACAAAAGCTGTTCCAACGTGCCTTGCAATTTCGAGAGTCGGTAACGGTCAAGATCGACCGGTGGGAAGATTTCCAGGCATTCTTTACGCCCAAAAACGAAGAAAAACCGGAAATCCATGGCGGGGTGGCCTTGTGCCATTTTGCCGATGTGCCCGAAGTCCAAGAAAAATTGGCCCCACTCAAAGTAACCGTCCGATGCATCCCGTTGGAAGCGGAGGAGGAACCGGGGCGATGTCTGTTTACCGGCCTTCCGAGCCAACGTCGCGCCGTGTTTGCCAAAGCCTATTAAAGGCCCATCCAAAAAGGAAAATCCCAGGGGGTCCCGCCCCTGTCAATTTCTCGGCTTTCGTGGAGGATTAAGATTGTTTTGAAATGGGCTTGCAACCTGCCCTTCCGACACCGAACGAAGAGTCCTGATTCTTCCAATGAAGGGGGGTTGTCCAGGTTTTATCATTTTTTCGACGCTGGTTTTGGTTTGCGCAGTTTCGCAGAAGATTACATTTATTCATATAATTTCTTAACGCCAATATTTATAAGCCGTTAGGGCATTGCCTCTCCGAGGCAGGGGCCAAATTGGCAAACGGTGCTCCTCGAGGATCCCCCAGGCAAAGAGTCTTCAGAGATCGGCTTCATTCCAGATCGGCGGTAATTCGCATGGTCGCCGGGTCCATTCGGGGCACACAGTCTAGCCGATCCAGTTGGGCGGCAGCCACGATGTCTTCTTCATAGCCGAGGCCGATCAGATGTTGCCCGGCCAGACTTTGGCGAAGCGCAGCGAGGAGATGATCCAGGGGGATCGGCTCGGCATCGACGGCAAAGGGGACGGCAAAACTGGATCGCCAGTTTTCGCGGGCGGTAATGGCCTGGGCGTTCAAGGTGTAGGCGTCGCCGCTGGAGCGTTGGAGCCGTTCGACCAAAAGGCCGGCGGCCAACACATCGTCCCGGCTGATTTGCCCCCGGGTGCCAGCACAAACAATATGGATGGACTGTTCGCCGGCTAGCTGCTCGCACAGTGCCTGGGCGTTCACCAACGCGCCGACGAATATTTGTCGGGCCGATCGGACCTTGGCCAACGCCTGGGTTCCATGACTGGTGGTAAAGACGATGGTGCGACCGGCAACTTTTTCAGGGATGTATTCTCTGGGGGAATTGCCCAGGTCAAATCCCTCGATGGGCCTACCATCTCGTTCTCCGGCCAGGAGGACATGTTTGGCGGGCAAGGTGGAGGCGATTCGCCGGGCCTCATGGATATCTGTACATATAATCACCTCCCTGGCGCCGGCCGACAACGCATAGGTAATCGTCGTACTGGCCCGAAGCACATCCACTACCACGGCGGTTCCATCAATCAATTCCTGGTCTGTTACTAGACTCGGTAAGGCATAAACATTCAGCACGAAAGGCATACCGAAGCTCCGTGAATTTTCAGATCGTAATCCGCATATCCGCCAGATTCGTCCTGGGAGAAAGTTGCCCCTGCCGACTAATTAACAAAAGCTCCCTTCCCGGCAAGCGCTTCCTGGATGGGGAGAAGGGGGAGGCAAAAGACTATTCAAAAATTCCTGCACCAAAACCTTCCTGTTGGGAGGAACCAGGTTGGCTGTGGGGCTGTTGGGCTGGGAGTTTATGGGGTCCGTGGGGTTTTTCCGGTCCTTGCACAGCAGGGGGTTGCTGGGGTGGTGGGGGAGGAGCTTCCGCAGCGGGCTGACGGCTGGAGGGGATATAGTCTTCGTACTCCGCTTCATCGAAATCACTATAACTGGGTACATATCCGGGAAGTTTGGAGCGTGCCTTTTCTTCTTCAAAGGCAGCTAGGACCCTTTTTTGGATCATTTCTCGACAAGCGGAATTGATCGGATGGGCGATGTCGGCATAGAGTTTCAATCGGCCCTCGGCGTCTTTCGGCGCAGGTGGCGGATCGAGCCGACGACCGCATTGATTGCAATATTGTGCCCGTAAATGATTTTTAGTTCGGCACTTAGGGCAATGGGCGGTGAGTTTGCGGCTTGGCATGGCCACAAACGGGCCATGGGCGCCTTCGATGATCTTTAGATCCCGGACGACAAAGCAATGGTCGAAGGTGATCGAGCAGAAGGCTTTCAAGCGCTCGCCCGGGTCCTCCATGAGTTTGATGCGGACTTCGGTAATCTCCATGGCCGTTCTCCTTCCTGATTCCAGGGGGTTCATCGGCAGCTATGAACGGCCACTACGGTCCCAAGACCGGTGGCATGTAGTCGTTGGGCAACCCGCCGGGCCTGGCGGGCATGTCGGCAAAGGGCAAAATATCCCGTCCCGCTTCCGGTAAGCTGATGGCCGAGCACCTCCTGATGGGCCAATTGGGCTCGCAGCCGAGCAATCCAGGGGCACAATTTTTCAGCGATCGGCTCCAACCGGTTCCATAACAGGTTGCCTAAGGCAGCCTTATCGCCTTGTTGCCAGGCCCCTTGAATTGCCTCGATGGAACGGGGACGGTTAGGAACTTCACAGTGGCGATATACTTCGGCGGTGGATAAACCAGCCGGAGGATGGACGACCACAAAATGCCAGCTCCCCACTGGCCAGAGAGGCTGAACGATTTCGCCTCGGCCTCGGCAAATGGCCGGCCCACCTGCCAGGAAAAACGGCACATCGCTTCCTAACCGGCTAGCCAGAGGCAGCAGCGCGGCCGGCGGCCAATAGAGCTTCCAGCCGAGGTTGGCACCCACCAGAGCGGCTGCCGCATCACTGGAGCCGCCTCCAAGGCCAGCTCCAGGTGGAATCCTTTTTACCAATTCAATCTGCGCCCCTTGACGCACTCCCGCCGCCTGCCTGAGCAACTCCACCGCTTGCACTACTAAATTGTCCCTGCCTTCCGGTACCCAGGGGCTTTGGGCCGACACAGGGGGCTGGGAAGGGACAAGCAACTTACAGCGGAAACGGATCTGGCCGCTCGGCTCCGGATGAAACAACACCGTATCATACCAACTGATCGGTACCATGAGGGTTTCGATCTCATGATACCCATCAGGCCGTTTGCCCAGGATCTCCAAGAACAGATTCAATTTCGCCGGCGCCTGGACAACCACCCCCTCGGCATTTTGATGGACGTACATTCAGTCTTCGTCCCCTCCCCAACCCTCCCTCAGGCCAACCTGTAAACTTGAATACAGCACAGCCAGAAAAGATTCCTCCCATGCCTTCCGCACGTATCTGATTGTAACCCACCCAGCTAGTGGCGTCAATCCAAGCCTGGGGAGTAAGAAAAAGCAGAAAGGCCAACCGGTCAGATTTTTTTCCTTCCTCTGGCACCCCAGTTGGCTAACCAAAAAGCTCCTCCCTAAGAGGACGGATAATAGTAATCTACATAAAATAGATAATTTTCACCCCTCTTGCTGCTAGCATTGCTAGTAAAAAATCCCTTAGCCCATTCCCCCTAAAGATTCCTTCTCGGGCCAAAAACACCCTAGACTTCCCGCGATTGCTCCCCGGCCCCGAATCAAAGCCCGGATTCCGCTTTCGGGCCGGCCAAAAGCACCCTAGACTTCCAGCGATTGCTCCTCCGGCGCTTCCACAGAGTGCTCTTTTTCCAAAAGGGCGTTTCGGAAGCTCGGGTGGACGGCTCGGCCGTCTTCCCGCAGCCAATCTAATAAGGCCCGGATGCTGCACGTGGCCAGCGAAATGCATGTATCCGCACAGCCGTAGTACAAATACACGGTGTCCCCATCCGGCCCGATGGTGTATCCACAGGGAAAGACCACGTTATTGACGTCGCCTTCCCGTTCATAGGGGGCTTCGGGACCGAAGATCCATGTTTGGCTGCGTCGGAGGCAGCGTTCTGGGGTTTCCAGGTCAAACAACGCCAAGCCCAGCCGGTAGATGCACCCAGAGGCCGTCTGACGAACACCATGGTAGATGATCAACCACCCTTCCGGCGTTTCGATCGGCGGTGGGGAGAGCCCAATCTTATTGGCATCCCACCAGGCTCCACGCCGGGCTTCCAGAATCAGCTTATGACTGCCCCAATGACGCAGATCCGGGGAATACGAGATCCAAATATGCGATCCTAAGGCGGTGGTGGGCCGATGGATCAACGCCCAATGCCCCCCAATCCGCCGAGGCAACAGCGCCGCATCTTTATCCTCCGGCGGCATCACGACCCCAAGCCGCTCAAACCTCTGAAAGTCCTCCGTCAAGGCCAACGAAACCCCAGGTCCGCCCCGAGAATAGGAGGTATAGGCAATGACATATCGAGCCAACTCCGGCACATAGGTAATCCGGGGGTCCTCAATCCCCCAAAGCTCTTCCGGATGGTGCTCGGGGTCGGGAAGCAAGGTGGGCTTCGGATCGATCTCCCAGCCGTCGATGCCGTTTTTCGACCGGGCCAAGCAAAAATGGGAATGCCCCCGCCGATCCTCCACCCGACATAAAAGCAGCGTCGTGCCATCCGGCAGCAGCGTGGCACCGGGATTAAAAACGGTGTTAATCGGATACGGCCAATCGGAAGCAGTCAAAATGGGATTTCGTCGATGCCGATGCAACAAGCTAGAATGCATAGGAGTTTGATAAGCGAGCATAGGAACCATAGAGTCCCTCCTTCTGTACATCCTTTTACAAAGGAGATACATCATCCACCAACCGAATCTCCAGCAGCGACTGCAAGAAGGCCAGGGTGGCCTCCGCCCCCTGGTTCTGATTGACCCGATCCGGATGCAAGCCGTCGTAGCATCCCCCCGTGGTAGGATTATAAAGAGCTAGTTTCAGGTCGTTTCTGCCCAGGAACCATTCAAAGACCATGTCGGCTTCTCGTCGCCAGCGCCCGTTGCCGGTAAGCCGTTCCGCTGCCAAGCAAGCGGAAACAGTGGCTTGGGCTTCGATCGGCTGCTGGTCGAAGCGAGCCCGCTGGCCCCCTCGAATATAAAACCCGTTGGACCCGATGGGCACAAAATGGTTTTCCTCCGCCCGTTGCACCTCCATGAGCCACTCCAACGCCCCCAGACCGGTCTGCCAATATTCTTGTTTTCCCATGCCCCCACCGGCCACCATCAGCGCATGGGGCAGCAGCGCGTTGCAATAGGTGAGCCGATCTTCAAACCAGGGCCAGTCCGGCTGATGGCTCTGCCGATAAAGTTCCAGCAGCCGACCAGCCAGCATCTCCCGATACATCTGTGCCGTTCGATCCCCCGAAAATCGTTTCAAATACCCATCCAATCCTAATAAAGTATAGGCCCAAGCCCGTGGGCTGGTAAAGCGTTCGGTGGCCGGCAAGGCCTGGTCGAACAGCCGACTGGCTAAATACCGAAGTTCCACCTGCTCCGAGCGCCCCACCAAAAAACCACAGGCAGCCAAAGCCCGCCCATGCGCATCCTCCGACCCCACCTCCTCCAACCACTGACGTTGGTAGGACAAAAAGTTTCGGAACCGGCCCCTCTCAGCGCAAAAGGCATGCCATAAGAAAGCCAAATACCGGGCCGCCAACCGACCCGCCAACTCCTGCGTCTCCCCTCCCACCTGCTCCAACAGCACCGCCACGATCAACGCCCGCGCATTGTCATCGGTCGTATATCCCTCGTTGTAATTGGGAACCGTAAAGACCGCATGTTGCAAAATACCTGTCTCATCGGTCAAAAGTTGCAAATGCTTCAGATTCAACGGCGGCAGCTCCATGGGCCGTTGGTCTAACGCCTTGACCAAAAACACCGGCCGTGGACGCTCCATCCGCTGCTGCCGAACACGCTCAAATGTCTCCATATACCGAGCTGCCACCGTCGGCCAAATCATCTCCCGTCCATACAGATAAGCCCGTTTCCGCATCGCATGGCGTTCCACTTCGTTGTCCAGCAGTTCAATGACCCGCTGGGCGATGGCCTGAGAATCCCCAAAAGGCACCAGCACTCCTCGACCGTCGGCCAACAGCTCCTCGGCATACCAGTACGGTGTCGAAATAATCGCCTTGCCCGCCCCCAAACTATAGGCCAACGTACCCGAAGTAATCTGCTCTCGATTCCAATACGGCGTTAAATAAATGTCAGCCGCCCCAATAAACTCCACCAACTCCTCCAGGCTGACAAACCGATCATAAAAGATCACGCCCCGTTCTACCCCACAGGCCCGCGCCAACCGCTGTAACGAAAGCCGATACGTCTCCCCCTCCGCCCGCCGAACATGCGGATGCGTCGCCCCCAACACTATATAGACCACGTTCGGATATTTGGCCCGAATCGTCTTCATCGCCTCAATGGCCGTTTCAATCCCCTTGTTCTTCGATAAAAGCCCAAACGTCAATAGCACCAACTGCCCCTCCACCCCAAACCGATCCTTATAAAAATTGGGATCTACAAACGGTACATCCGGAATCCCGTGCGGAATAAACTCGATCTTTTCCGGCGGTACCTGATAGACCTGTTGGAGGAATTCGGCACCCCGTCGGCTCATGACAACCAGACAGTCCGAACGGTGGGCAATCTCCTGCAACACCGCCCGCTGTTCCGGCGAAGGGTGGCAAAGAATCGTGTGCAACGTGGTTACCACCGGCATGCGCAGTTCCCGCAGCAGCGACAGGATATAGCTGCCAGCTGATCCCCCAAATATCCCATATTCATGTTGCAGACAGACCACGTCCACATCGGTAATATTCAGGAAGTCCGCCGCTCGTCGATAAGAAGTTATATCATTTTGCCAAAGTTCAAAACGCACTCTTGGGGGGTAATCATATCCCTCTTCCCGGTCGTTGACCGGAATAGCAAAACAATCCACCGTCTCAAACTTGGCTGCCAACGCCTCGCAAAGGTCCGTCGTAAACGTCGCTATCCCGCACTGCCGAGGCAAATAATTCCCAATCACCGCCACCCGCCGAATCTGCGGATAACTACTCGGACGTTGCGCCCCCACTCTTCCTGAAACTCCCCAATGCATATCTGAACCTACGCCCAATCAAACTCTCCTTTTCCTACCTCCCGATGGCTTCCTAAAAACTACATTCTACATTATTAGACACTGCTTCTCCAAGGGAATATACCCCAATGGGGCTCCTACCAATCCCCTAGGTTCTGCTTGTAACGCTGGCTCCCATGAAAACATGGAACCTATTCTTCCCATAGGTTTACCACTCCGTAGCCTATCAATCCGAATGGATTTTTGGCTGGATTTTCCCTAGAAAAAGGTTCTAATCCAACCCCTCCAATAAAGAAAGAGCCTCTTACCAAAAATAATGAACTTGCCCACCGCCTTCCAACTGGCACGGCGGACGACACTCTATCCCCGGCTTTTATTGGAAGCTCTGCAAATCCTGAACATCACAGGAGTTTTATGAACATTTGATCCATTCCTTTGCCTATCGGTTCCCATTGCTGGCCACTATATAGGCAGTCTCATGGTGGCAGCGCCACTATGTGTTAGGGCTATGGACGGAA
>CALIRO010000075.1 GCA_938042245.1 uncultured Thermoguttaceae bacterium | reverse complement strand
CCCCATCTCGCTGCTTGTGATCCAGGGCGATGCGGACCCGCTGGTGCCGATCGGCGGCGGTTCCATCGCGGGCAGCAACCGTCGGGGGAAGATTATCTCTACCGAACAAATGATCACACTCTACCTAAAACATAACGGTATTACCGGCCCGCCCAAGGAAGAGCTTCTACCGGATGTCGATCCCAACGACGGATGCCGGACTTTGGTTCGCCGCTATCCGCCCGGCCAAGGTGGGGTGAAAGTGGAATACTGGCTCATCCAAGGCGGAGGCCACACCCTGCCCGGCAAAGAGGCCCCCAAAGCTCAGATGGCCGAACCGCTGGTCGGCAATACCTCTCGCGATTTCGACTTCCGGGAGGTGGTCTGGAACTTTTTTAAATCTTCCCCGCCCCGAAACCAAAAACCCTGACCGCCAAAGGTCCCCTTTGTGCCCACACTTTCCTCTGCAACAAACCAAAAAGAGCCGCCTATATGGAACCCTTTAGCAGGCTCACGAGAAGAGAATCCAGGCCGGTTCCTTCGGCAGAAGGTCCGCCTATAAGAAACCGTCCAGCGGGCTTTCTCCCCGACGGAACAGGCTGACTAAAAGGCTCTAACAAAACAGAACCCTCAAAAGATTTCACTAGCCCCTCTCCAAGGACATAGGGGGCAGGAAAGGTGGTTTTGTTAGAGCGGCAAAATACGGGTCTTGTTGCGGGGCTGCATCGTTCCGACGCCCCCGCTCTGCCAGACAGACCAGAGACAAAAGGCGGCAGATTCTTACAAGCAGCGGAGGAAGGCGGCTAGGTCGGCCTTTTCTTGCTCGCTGAGCTTGGTCCCAAGCACCAGGTTGTGGAACTCGATCGTGTCTTCCAGCGTGAGCAGTCGGCCGTCGTGATGGTAGGGCGGGGAATCTTTGATCCCACGGAGCGGGAAGGTCTTGATCGGGCCGTCGCCGGCCATCATGTGGCCGTTGACCAAGTGCGGCTGGAAGAACCGCTCGGTACGGAAATTGTGCATCAGGTTATCCGTGTAATAGGGAGCCGGGTGGCACTGGCCACATCGGCCTTTGCCGAAAAAGACCTGCTCGCCTCGCAATTCCTGTTCGGTGGCTTTCGCCGGGTCGAGCCGACCAAATACGTCCAGCTTCGGCGCGGGCGGGAAGTCCAAAATGGCCATGAATTCCGCCATGAAGTGCACCTGGCTGCCCCGCTCCAGAATGTTGACGCCTTTTTTGGTGGCGATGACCGGATCGCCGTCGAAATAGGCCGCCCGCTGCTCAAACTCGGTAAAGTCTTCCACGCTCTTAAGGGCCCGCTGCGAACCGAAAAGTCGTTGAATGTTCACCCCACGAAGCGACGGCGTATCCAGTCGATGGCGAAACGCCTGCGGCCGAATGTCGCCCACCAAATGGGTGGCCGCATTCGTATGGCCGTTCACATGACAATCAAAGCACGTTACGCCCTGGCTGGGTTTGAGGCTGCGGCGGTCGTCGGTAGCATTGAACTGCTGCTGCGGAAACGGGGTGAGCAAAAGCCGAAGCCCTTCCAATTGCTTCGGATTCAAAATGCCGTTGAACAGTTGGAAATAGTTTTGCAACGTAACCACCTGGCCGCGCGATACGTCGCCCAGATCGGGCCGGGTCGTCAGATAAATGGCCGGCGGAAACTCCGGCAGGAGATGTTCCGGCAAATCGTAGTCCAGATCAAACCGCGTTAAGTCCCGGCCCTCCTGGCGTTTGATCTCGTCGATATGGTGCTGGGGGAAGAGCATCCCGCCTTCCTCGTGATTGGGATGGGGCAGAGGCAGGAACCCTTTGGGCCAAAGGCCTTTTTGTTTGATTTCTTCGGGGGTCATCTCGGCCAATTGCTGCCAGGTAACACCGGGCGGCAGCTTCACCCGGGGACCTGCCTGAATTGGTTTGCCCCTGGACATAGTTACCCCTGGCAATGGACGGTTGCTCAGGTCGTACCGCTCTTCCAAAAGTTGCCGATGCCGCTGAAGGATTTGATCCTTTTGGGCCTGCATGCGCTGGACCACGGAGGCGAAATCCTCTTGGGTATCGACCGGGGCATAGCTAGTTTTGCCCACCGGCGCAGCTTGCCGGGCCGCCGGGGCAGGCAGTCCGAGTTGGCCTGCTGGCGCAGGCTGGACTTCGGGAACTGGCTGGATGGCAGGCCTTGGCTGGCCCGGCGGGATCGGCACAACCTTCTTCGGGATTGCCACCAGATCTGTACCCAACGACCCAGCCGGTTCTGCCGAACTCAGTAACCCTGTCCACCATAAAATGATGGCCACCACCACCGCCAGAGCGAACCCGATCCAGCAAAACGCCCATTTTCCTTTGCAACAGCAGCACATTTCCGGCATCATCCTACTGGCTCCTTTTCAAAAGCCAAGGCCCTTTCCAAGTGCTGTTCAGAGGGAATCCGCTGGGGCCGAACCGCGCGCACAAATTCCCCCTGTTCCCTCGCCGGAAGAATTATAGACGCCGGCTACCCAAAGGCAACCCCGCCACCAGCCAAGAAACTCCACGTACTTACCTCCGAAAGGAGCAGGGGCTGCTGAGGTATTGTTGTGCTACCAGCGGTCTCAACAGAAAATAGCCCCGAGGTATTGGCCTATGCGATTCAGAAAGGCCCTCCGATCGGTCCGGGCCAACCGGGCGATCGGGTGGTGCTGCTCGCCGGCTTGGATGGTACCGGTTGAACTCATCCGATGAAGCAGGTCTATAGGATCTATTGGTATCTACGGACCGGAATCGCCATGGCGGATTACCTGGTTGGGCTTAGTTCTTTGGGGAGGTGCCCGTCGCCGGTCGGCTGACCTTCGAGAAGCCAGGAGAGATTGAACCGGGCCAGTCGGGCCTGGGGGCCGCTCTCGAACAAAAGATAGATCCATCCTTCGCTGGGGGTGCCGGGCCGACCGGCCCCTAACGACGAATACGCCCCCGGACCGTCCAGCACGAGGCGTTTTACCGGCCACGTTTTGCCGCCGTCGAAACTGGCCCACACAGTCATCCGAATACGTTCGTGCCCCTGGTGATCTGCATTGCTATATAAAAGAATATCTTTTCCGGCGATCGGCAGCCGTACCAGACCCGCCATCATGCCAAAATGTCCATTATAATTGGCGCCCCGTGGTTCAGGGCCTCGATAGCGGGGGCCGTCGGGCAATACCGGGCTTACGCCGAGGTTCTCCCAACTTTTTCCGCCATCCCGGCTCCAGGCAAACATCCGTTTCCAGGAAAAGTCGGCCTCCTTTTCAAAGAAGTGTTTTCGGGAACTGTAATAGATGCGGCCGTCGGTCAATTCCGCTACAGCGCCTTCGCCCGTACCGGCTTGTGGGAACGGCTCGCTCGTGTGCCAGGTTCGACCGCCGTCGTCGCTGTAAATAGCGGTATTGTAGCCGTGCTCCCGGCCGTACACCCGGGCTGGGCGGAGGAGTCGGCCTTTGGCCTGTCCGTACTGCAAGCAGATGCCATGTTCGGCCATGTGCATGGCCGGAACATTTCCGCGGGAATCGGGATGGATTTTTACTTCGAAGGGTTGCCAGGTTTTGCCGTCATCTCGGCTGCAATAGACCGTCAGCGGGGCCGGCGGATGTTTGGCTTCAGCAAACGCCAAAATGTTTCCTGTCGTTTCGTCCACAATAGCGCCGCCGGAATGGAACCCTGGATCGGCAATGGTGATCGGTTCGGCCCAGGTTTTGCCGCCGTCTTCGCTCCGACGACATCGCACCGTTTTGCTTCCCCAAAGGGCCAGCACCGTTCCTTTGGTGGTTACCACGACGTTGGGAAACCGTTCGCCTTGGAATAGCACCGTCATTTCCATGCGCGGCGGCCCTAGGAAGGCCTCCAACTTGCCTTCGCCCGGATGTTCTGCCGCCTCCAGTCCGACGTATCCAAACATCATCCCTATGCCCACGGCCAAAACGATTCGTCGCATCATCTCCGTCTCCTTCAAGCAAAGAATAACATTGAGCGATCATGCACGCGCTTCCGCGGCAATCATGGAACTATCGCCTTGTTTTCGGACCACCCGGCCTTGATCGCTCATCAGCGGATTCAGATCGTAAAAGTTGGGCGTGGAAAGCCAGCGATCAAATCCCTTCGCCCCTGGACAAAGCGGACTATCCGCCCGAACCTCGCCTAGATGCCATTTGCCAAAATGCCCGGTTACATACCCGGCCTTTTTCATGGCCTCCGCGATGGTGATCTCTTGCACACGCAACGGATGGCCCCAAGAGAAACAGCCATAGCGATTGGGATGTCGGCCCGTGAGCACGCTTCCCCGGGTAGGCGAACAGACCGGAGCCGCCGCATAAAAACGGTCCAGACGCAATCCTTCCCGCGCCATCGCATCCAGATGGGGCGTTTTCAACACGGGATGGCCCTGGTAGCCCACATCGCCCCAGCCTTGGTCGTCGGCCATACAGAGGATGAAGTTCGGTTTTTTCGTGCGAAACCTGGTTTGTTCGGCGTCTGCAGGCAGCTTCCGCTCCACCACAGGCCCACCCCACCGATCGCCCAGCTCCAGAAGAGCAACCATCTCCGATTCCAAGACATGGGAAACATGGCGATTTCTCCTCGTTTTACCAGTCCGATCTAGGAACCCGTCGGGAACACAGCCTCTAGGATAACACTTCCGCCGAGTAAAGGAAGTACCTGGTTGGAGTCAGCGACACTGCGATTGTCACTCCCGTGGAAATGGGAATCTAGGAATCTAGTAAAGGAGGAATCTTTCGAAACACCTGGATTCGGATTGTCAGAGGAATGCGTTGGTACCCGAATCGGCGGAAAGGGACGGAAAACCATCCGAGTGACTGGAGTCTTGGTGGCAATCCGATGTTCATTAGTCGGAGGTAAACCGGAGGGCGAAGAGATCGGCGTCTCGGAGGTAAAAGCGCAGTCGGACCGGTTGGCCTGCAAGTTTTTCCAGGTTGCCGCCGGCACGCCAGCGGACCGGCTGATCCAGCCGATCGCCGATGATTTCCGGACAGTCGTCCAGCGTGAAGCCGGGGATGGGTTGGCCCTGGGCGTTTTGCAGTTCCACGCGCAGGCCGCCGCCAGCGGAGGTAGAAAAATTGATCCGGAGTTGCCGACCGCTGAACACAAGAGGTTTAGTGAGCAGAAAGCCACCGTCGGCCCCTGCCCGCACCGAAACGAATCCATCCGGCCGGATGGTGTATCGACGCAGATGGTTCGATGGATAGCCGCAGTGATGCTGCACATAAAACCACAATTCATTGCCTACCTGGAAGATGCCTCTTGCTGCGTAATTGGCTCGGGAAGTCCAACAACGGAGGTCCAAGCCGGGCCGGAGAAACGCTTCGGGAATCCGGTGGAAGTGGCTGCCGCCTCGGGTGATCGCCATGAGAATATCCACCGAATCGTTCAGATACCAGGTGGGCGTGCCGATCTCCCTCATCTCCTCCGGGCTGAGAACCCGTCGGCCGGGGAAAAAGCGGGTGGGTAGCCCGATGTAAATATGCGGCGCTCGGGGATAGGGAACGATCTGGTTTGTGTACAGATGCTCCATTGGGCGGTCGCCCACTTCCAAATCCACCGGCTTTTCCCAGTGGAGAAAGTCTTTCGAAGTGGTCCGGGCGATCCAGCGGACCCCTTGGCGAAAGACCCGAAAATAAAGCACATACTGCTTTTCTACTTCGGACCAGAAGGCGTTATTCTGCGAGTCGAAGGCGCCCTCGGTAAAGACCGGCGTCTGCTGAAGCTGCCGCCAACGCACGCCGTCGGCCGAAGCAAAAGCCACCAGCCCCGGCTGCCCTTCGCCGCCGAGGGCCTTGTACCGAGTGTCCGACGGGCAGTCCGGCCGAGTGTCGATAAACGGGGCAAAGTTAGTGCATGCCCGGTGCCGGGCCAGGACCACATTATTTTCTTTTGTCCCAGCCACCTCATACAGGCCCAGCTTTGGCCGGGTCCAGTGGATGCCGTCCTCGCTCTCGGCCAAGCAGGTAACTTCGGTTTCCGGGCCATGACTTGCTTTGGGCATGCCGCGGTAATACATCCGGAAGCGGTTGCCATCCTGCAACACGGTAATATAGCCGCTGTAGAGGCCCTCCCAGGGTTGGTCGAATTGGAAAACGACCTCTTGCGCTTGCGGCGGATGGAGATGCAATCGGCAGCCGTCCAACCGGTCGATAAGTAGGCCGTCCAGGAAGAGTTCCCTTCGCTGGCCGATCTGGAGAGGTTCGTCGGCCCCCCGGGCGATTGCCGCCAGGCCAACCACGCCTCCCAGCCAGGTCGATACAGCCGCCAGGAACATCGGAACAAGCCAAAACCTCTTGCCACTCTTAGGAAGCGTTTTCATATGCGGTCCTTTCTTCCAAAAAAGTCGAGACACTCCAACATCCGATAGCCTCTGGCCCGGACGCCCGGAACAAAGCTTTTCATACGCGCTGCTTTCTTCCTGAAAAGGCCAAGCTGCTTCGAGCAATATGCCCTAGCTAAACTCTTCCTTTACATGGCCAGTTTGAGAATATTCGGTTAGCGGGACCCAGGCGAGTCTTTTTCTGTTGCAAAGGGGCAGAAAATATTTATTTTATCCGCTTTTTGTTTGGGCGGCAAGATTTCTCAGGAGAGTTTGCTCAGCAGCGCCTTTGACGAAATCGGGTTGTATGTCAAAATAGAGGGTTTCGGATACTTTTCGGAACTGGCTGGAGAAGGGTTTCGAAAGTTTTGACGGAACCGCAGGATCAATGTTTTTCTCCCAAGAGGGGGTTTGCTGATGCGGATAGTGCTTTGTTATCCGGTAGAAGCGAGGCATAAGTTGCAGATTGCTCAGGCGGCAGCGCCGGGGGATGAGATTGTCGATGCCGGACAGGAACGCATTGCCGAGGAAATTTTGGAGGCGGATATTTTTTGCGGCCATGCCAAGGTGAAAGTGGATTGGGAGGCGGTGGTTCGACGAGGTCGGCTTCGGTGGATTCAGTCGTCGGCAGCCGGCATGGACCACTGCCTGACGCCGCCGGTCATTGAGTCGGATATTATGGTCACGAGTGCTTCGGGTGTCTTGGCCGACCAGGTGGCTGAGCATACCGTGGCCCTTTTGACGGCGTGGTTTCGGAGCTTGCCGGTGTTTTTCCAAGGGCAACAGCGGCATGCATTCGTGCGTCGGCCGACACAGGACCTGCATCGGCTCACCGTGGGCATTGTGGGCTTTGGCGGGGTGGGCCGACGGGTGGCGGAACTCCTGTTGCCGTTTCGGACCCGCATCTTGGCTACGGATATGTTTCCGGTGGATAAGCCGGCCGGTGTGGCGGCTTTATGGCCGGCAGATCGGCTGGATGAGCTATTGGCCGAATCGGATGTGGTGATCCTGTGCCTGCCGCTCAATGCATCGACCCGGGGCCTATTCAATGCGGAGCGATTGGCTCGGGTGAAACGGGGAGCGGTGTTGGCCAATATGGCCCGAGGGCCCCTGGTGGTTACCGCCGATCTGGTCGAGGCCCTTCGCAGCGGCCATTTGGCCGGCGCAGTCATGGATGTCGTCGATCCCGAACCGCTGCCGCCGGATAGCCCCCTGTGGGACATGCCCAACGTGATCATTACTCCCCATGTGGCTGGTCAAAGCCGATGGCGCATCGACAATATGACGGAACTGTTCTGCCGAAATTTGCGGCGGTGGTATTCTGGCCGACCGCTGATCAACTATTTGGCTGACAAACGTCTTGGGTTTCCTATTCGAGGTTCTGGCACGCCGATCTGGGGCAGCCCGGAGGCGGAAGAGTAAAGTTTGTGCCTGTTCCACACCAAAGCCCACTCCCTCCACCCCAAGGGGAATCCTGGCGCCTTGGGCCGCCTGGTTGGCTTCGGCACTCTTCTTCCGGCAAGGTGAGAAAAATTGGCTTCTTGCTGCCACGAGAATGACCAAGGTGGCCCCCTATCCTTCAGATTCCAATATAGCCCAGGCATAGGTTGGGGTGTTGATTGAATTCCATCTGAAGGGGGGTATCTAGACCTATCTATAGGGGGACTATTTGGGGGGAGGATGCTGGGTAAGACCCTCCAGCCCTACCTTCGGGCCGCCGGCCGGAGGACCCACGCCTTGGGGAAGATGGTAGGTAAGGGCCGCTCAGCGCCACCCAAACAACTCTTTTTTTCCTAACAGTTAGATTTTCTGGATGTTTCGGCTCGCCTGACCCCATGGGGGGCGGGGAGCAAACGGATCTTTTTCCTCTAAGAATTAGGTTCCTGGGCCAGGCCAATCTGCTGCTGTTTACCCAGCAGGAATGTAAAGATAAGCCTGTTTTTTTTAAGCTAAACTTTTTTAGTTAGGCAGCACTGTTTTCTTAAACAGTATTGTTTCTGACTGCGAAGGCCTGCCAGCAGGGGAGATCGAAGGGGCGGTTGCAAAAGGAGCGTTCTCCGACTCGGGCGTTTTCTCTTCTGGGCAATTCTTTTCCTCTCGGAGTGCTGCTATGGGTTTGGATAGGGGACAGAAGGGAGAACAATGGTCAGATTAACCCCACTTTAGAGGGAATTCTGATGTGGCTTTAGTGGTAGTAATACTATCAAAACCCCATGAAAACCTCGGAAAGGTGTCTATGAGGATATTCCCGACAGTTGGCCGCCGCCAATTAAAAACTCCTAACACCATGAAAACTTCGGAACCCTCCTGGCGTATCCGCTACCACTTGGATGGTAGGAGAACCACCCCTTGGGATAGGCCGGGTGTATTGCAAAGGGGGCACCGGGCTTATGCAAATCTGCCCATATAAGTAGTTTTGAATGTTTCGGAGGGTTTAGCATGCCGCCGAAAAAGGTTTTACCAGACCTTTCTATAAAACGATGGGTCCTGAAAAGAAAATCTCACAATGCCTCCAGAATAAAAAAAGAGGTGGCAGGAATGGAAGCACCCAGAGGGAATGGACATCGGGTTTATTTTCAGTCCGGTCCATTGGGACGTCAATTAGCCTGGGGAACCGGGCTGATAGTGGTCTTTTTCCTTGTGGCCACCGGAATGAATCAGTTTTATCTGGGCCAGATCCATCAGACCTGCCAGGAGCTGGAGGAAAATCTAGAGACGCAGAAGGTTTTCAGTCAGGTTAGTGCTCAGATTACTGCTTGTCAGCAGTGGGAGGCAAAACGTCTGAGGACCACGTCGGCTCAAGAAGCGGAAGCCTTGGATGGTTGGCTAGCCGCTGCCAAAGCCCTTTTGGGTACCCTGGCCCAAATGGATCCGGTGGCCCAAAAAAGAACTGGTTCAAATGCGGGTTTTGGAAAGGAGTCCCACATTTCTAGGTTCCCTTGGACCACCTGGCACAAGTGGGCATACCAGTATGTCCAGAGTATCTTAGAGGAATGGCAAGAACCCGCAGCAGTTGGGGTTTGTCCGACCCCATCTGAAGAGGACCAACGGCTTTCTGGAGTCTGTCTGGCTATTTCTCCCCGCCTGCTTGGGTTGGAGCATCTGGGGCGGGCGGTGGAGAGCGAAAAGAACCGGCTACAAGCGGCAAGCCAAGGGTTGGTCCATCGGTTGGGATTCTTGTTGGTCCGGCACCGGCGTTGGACAGCCGCCTGGACGGTGGTGGCTTTGGCCTGTGTGGGTATTGCCCTGTTATGGATGGGTAAGCACGTGTTGGGGCGGATACGTTTGTTAACCGAAGCGGCCGCTCGACTGGCCGAGGGCAAAGAACCGCTCTATCTCCATTCTGGCACCCAGGATGAATTGGCCCAGCTTGGCCATCAGTTAGACCGGCTCGCCGAAAAGGTATCCCAGAAGCCCTCGGGTCCAGAGGCCAAACCATCCCACCCGTCATCGGACCGACAACGGTGGAGCCAATGGATGGCTAAGTGTGCGGACCGTGTATTGGAACCGATAGAAAAAATCTTAGCCACCAATGAATTGCTTCTGCAATCGGTTGGCCAACCTGAGTTGCTTCCTGCAATCTATGCTATCGAGGGCCATGCGGGGATGGTCCGTAGGATGGTGGAGAACGTTCGGCTTTGGAAGAAATTAGAGACGAACTCGTTACAGCCAAAACCTCGCCTCTTTTCGCCTCAGCAACTGGTTTCCCGTTTGGGGAAGAACGCTTTTTCGTTGGCCGAGGCCAAAGGACTGACCCTTCGGATTCAATGGCAAGGCGTGCCAGAAGAAACCTTTGTATCGGATCCCGAGCTACTGGAAAAAATCCTCATCCATCTGCTTTTTTGGAGCATCGAAACAACAGAGATCGGCTGTATTCAGTTGCAGGCTCGCACGGACCAGCGGGCAAACCGGCAATGGCTAGAAATCCACTTAGTCGATACCGGCCGAGGCATGATGCCTGAGGAGTTGCTATTGGCCAACGGCACAATATCTGGCCAAAATATGCAGGACCAAGAAGGGCCGCCCATGGAGACGATGGGCTGGCTGGTGTGCCGACGGTTGGTCCATCTGCTAGGTGGCCAGCTCGACATCCAAAGCATCCCCGGCGGTGGCACAAAGTTCACGGTCGCTCTGCCGATGTTGGAAGCAGTCGCATCGCCGTCGGAACGCCGTTCTCTTCCTTCGTGGGACGAAGCTCGTGCTAGTTGTCCTGCTACCCTACCCCAGAGGCTACATGGCCGGGTCCTTTTGGCCGAGGATGGCCCGGAAAACCAGCGACTGATTAGTTTCCTGCTCCGGAAGGCTGGCTTAGAGGTGGATATTGCCGCCAATGGCCAAGAGGCGGTTGAGCGCGTGCTGCAATCTATGGACTCGGACGCAAAGACGCCGCCTTACGATCTGATCCTGATGGACATGCTGATGCCCGTGATGGACGGCTTCCAAGCTGCCCGGCGACTGCGAGAGGCGGGCTATTCCGGCCCTATTCTGGCTATTACGGGACTAACCGAAGAGTATTCCAACTCCCAGTGTTTAGAAGCCGGCTGTACGGATTATCTGATCAAACCATTTGAACGAGAAAAACTCTTGGGTCTTGTGGCTAAATACTTATCTACTCCCTCACCGAAAAGCCAGAAAACACGCGTTTCCCAAACTTCGGCGCCCGTTTCGTAACCGGCCAAACATCGCCGCCGGTGCGTTGGAATGTTCTCAGTCTTCTGCCTGCGTAGGAAACACTTTGATATTTTGCGGGCTGAGAAAGACGCGGCTGCCCACAGTCAACTGCTCGGTCCGATATTGTTCCTGGGTAATTTCCGCTACCAGTTTCTGCCCGGTGTCCGCCCGCAGTTCCAAGCGTACCCTCGGCCCAGCCGCATGGATATACTCCACCCGGGCGCCCAAAGCAGGTTGTCCGTTCGGTTCCACCGCCACTTGAAGGTCGTGTGGCCGGACAAATACATGCACCGGACAACTCTCGAGCAGGGCGCATTCCGGCGCCTCCCACTCCAAGCTAGCAAAGTGCACCTTGCCTTGCTCTAATCGACCAGAAAATCGGTTGACCTGTCCCAGAAAGCAGGCCACAAATTCGGTCCTCGGGTGGTGGAAGACCTCATCGGGAGTGCCAATTTGTTCAATTTTTCCTTCGTTCATTACTACCACGCGGTCGGCCAGTTCTAGGGCTTCTTCCTGGTCATGGGTAACAAAGAGGCTGGTGAGTCGGATTTCGTCGTGCAGTCGGCGGAGCCAGCTCCGTAATTCCTGCCGCACTCTGGCATCCAATGAGCCGAACGGTTCGTCCAACAGCAACACCTTCGGCTCCATCGCCAAAGCCCGCGCCAGGGCCACCCGCTGCCGCTGACCGCCGGATAGTTGCTGGGGATACCGATCCGCCAAAAAATCCAATTGGACAAGATGAAGAAGCTTTTCTACCTTTTGCTGAATCTCCGTCGGGCTGGGCCGAAGCCTGCGCGGTCGAACCCGCAGTCCAAACGCCACGTTTTCAAAAACTGTCATGTGCCGAAACAGCGCATAGTGCTGAAAGACAAAACCCACCCGCCGCTCGCCTACTCGCTGATCCGCCACATCTTCGTCATGGAACAGGATCGGGCCGCTGCCTGGATCCGGCTGCTCCAGGCCAGCGATAATCCGCAAAAGCGTTGTCTTCCCTGAGCCGGAAGGTCCTAGCAAGGCCACCAGCTCGCCCGTTTCCACCCGCAGGCTCACATCTCGTAAAACCCGAAATCGCCCAAACGTCTTACTGATATGGCGGACTTCAATGCTCATGGATTCGATCTCCGCTGAGAACGATCCTTTTCCTCATGGGGGCGCTGGTGGGATCGCCATAGACGACGGATGCCTGCTCGGGCGTTCCTGTTTCGGTCATCTTTTGCCCCCTTGCCTGGGCTAAGGCTATTTGGCGGGCCGCCTTGGACTCCAAAATGGTCTTCAACACAAGCGTTATCAGGGCCAAACCAGCCAGCACCGAGGCTACCGCAAAGGCCCCCACAAAATCATATTCGTTGTACAAAATTTCCACTTGGAGCGGCATCGTATTCGTTTTGCCGCGGATATGGCCGGAGACCACAGAGACGGCCCCGAACTCGCCCATGGCCCGGGCGTTGCAGAGGATAATTCCGTACAGTAGCCCCCACTTTACCTGCGGCAACGTCACCTGCCAAAAAGTCTGCCAGCCGTTGGCCCCCAGCACCAAAGCGGCCTCTTCTGCTTCGGTACCTTGGGCCTGCATCAGGGGGATAAGTTCCCGGGCCACATACGGGGCAGTTACAAACAGGGTTACCAGCACCACCCCAGGCACAGCGAAGATCACTTTGATCCCATGGCTTTCCAGCCAGCCGCCCAGCCAACCATGACGACCCAATACCAATACAAACATCAGCCCCACTACCACCGGCGAGACCGAAAGCGGCAAATCCAGCATGGCCAAAAGCAACTTTCGCCCCCGAAAATCGAACTTGCCCAAACACCACGCCGCCGTTAGCCCAAACAGGGTTCCTAGCGGTACACAAATGGCCGTCGTCAGAAGCGTCAGCCAAATGGAACTCAAGGTGTCCGCCTGGCACAAAGCCGCCCAATAGACGCCCCATCCCTTGGCCAACGCTTGCGTAAAGACCGCCGCCAACGGCAAAACCAAAAACAGCCCTAAAAAAAGCACTGTACCTAAAATGAGCGCCAAGCGAATCGGCCAGGGTTCCGTCAGACAACGGGCCGTCGCCCGCAGTCCGGTATCGGTAGGGGACTTGGAAACCATCGCCGCCGCCATCAAAGACTCCCTGAATCAGTTGCCTTAAAGGAAAAACCACACACAAACGCAAAACAACCCCGACCTTTTATCCCCGCAAAAAGGAGTAGCTACTTTGTAGCCGGTGGATTATTGTCAGCACCAGCAGGGCCGCCGCCAACATCACCCCGGCAATGGCCGCCGCCCCGGCGTAATCGTACTGCTCCAGCTTCACCACAATCAAAAGCGGGGCGATTTCCGTCTTGCCAGGCAGATTGCCGGAAATGAACACAATGGTTCCGTATTCGCCCACCGCCCGCGCAAAGGCCAGGCTAAACCCGGTCAGCAGGGCGGGTCCCAGCGTGGGCAGGATGACCCGCCACAAGGTGGCCCATCGGCCCGCCCCCAAACAGGCCGCCGCCTCTTCCAACTCCGGGTCCAATGCCTCCAAGGCCGGTTGCAACGTGCGCACCACAAACGGCAAGCCAATGAACATAAGTGCCATGATCACCCCCAATCGGCTGTAGGCCACCTCGATTCCTAACGGCTCTAACCACTGCCCCACCCAACCGTGCCGGCTATAAAGGCTCGTCAGCGCAATACCCGAAACCGCCGTGGGCAAGGCAAACGGCAAGTCGATCAACGCATCCAATAGCCGCTTGCCGGCAAACCGATACCTCACCAACACCCAGGCCACCCAAAACCCAAAGATCGTATCCAACCCGGCGGCCAAAGCCGATCCGCCAAAACTTAACCCCAAAGCAGCCAACACCCGTGGTTCCGCCATCGTCTGCACAAACTGGTGCCACGGAATCCCAGCCGCCTGCACCACCAGCGCCGCCACCGGCAAAAAAACAAGCACACTCCAGTAAAGCAACGTCAGACCCAGCGTCAGGCCAAAACCGGGTAAAACCTGTTGTCTGGCTCGGCTTAGGGGAACCATTGGCTCCGTGTTTCTCCTATTAAGTTCTGATTCATCCTGGCAAGATGGGCTTTTTCTGGAGAAAAATTTCGGCTCGGCGGTAACTGAGGTAACTTAGTCTGTCCAGACTGAGTCAGGCGCCGTCTAAACAGCCAACGTCACGCCGGCCGCCGTCTAGACCGACGGCGTTCCCCCGGCCGCCATGTAACTTAGTCTGTCAGACTGAGCTAGCCGCCGTCTCACAGACGACGTTACCAACGCCGTGTAACAGACGGCGTTCTAGCCGGGGTTATTGGCCTTTTCGGATCTCCTGGAGGATTTGGTCCAACTGGCCGCCATCGTCAAAATGTTCTTTTTGGGCCTTGGCCCAGCCGCCGAAAACTTCCTCGATAGTAAAAAGTTCCACCTTCGGAAACTGGGCAAGCTGTTCCGGGGGTACCTGCTCTGGCCGGATCGGCCGGTAAAAATGTTTTGCCGCCAACTGTTGCCCTTGCGGGGAATACAAAAACTCCAAATATGCCTGGGCTACCTGCCGCGTTCCAAGCCGATCCGCTACCGCATCCACCAGGGCAACGGGCGGCTCAGCCAAAATGCTGATCGAAGGCGTTACCACTTCGACTTCGTCCGCACCGAGTTGTCGGACGGCCAAGAGGGCCTCGTTTTCCCACGCCAAAAGCACATCGCCCATCTTTCGCTGGACAAACGTCATGGTCGCTCCTCGGGCGCCGGTATCCAGGACCGGCACCCGACGGAAGAGCTCTTTGACGAATTGCCGGGCTTTCTGTTGAGCGGCAGCAGCCTGGGACGAAAAAGCCGGATCGTGCAACTTCTTCCAATCGCCAAGCTCCTGTTTGAGTACGGCGCCCCAGGCAGCCAAGTAGTTCCACCTCGCCCCGCCGGAGATCTTCGGGTTTGGGGTAATAATTTGGACTCCCTCTTTGACCAAGTCCGACCAATCCCGAATCCCCTTCGGATTGCCCCGACGAACCAAAAAGACTATCGTCGAGCGATACGGGCAACTGTTTTCCGGAAGCCGCCGCTGCCAATCCGCCGGCAAGAGGCCCGCCTTTTGGCTGATCGCATCAATGTCATAGGCCAGAGCCAGCGTAACCACCGAGGCTTCCAGACCGTCGATCACGGCCCGGGCCTGTTTGCCGCTGCCCCCGTGGGACATCCGGACCAAGACCTGC
This sequence comes from uncultured Thermoguttaceae bacterium, assembly GCA_938042245.1. GTDB lineage: Bacteria > Planctomycetota > Planctomycetia > Pirellulales > Thermoguttaceae > JANXAQ01. Next base: position 44,550 of record CALIRO010000075.1, on the reverse strand, counting down.
TGGCCAGTTTTCTCTTGCCACATGGCGGCAAAGGCGTCGTTCAGCTCCCGATACAACTCCCGGGTAGGATCGTAGGAGACATTTAAAAATTCGATCCCACTGGCAGTTGGCCCATCAGTGCAGCCGCTTTCCGGCCCAGCTGGCCCACAGCCGATCCAGGCCAGAACTACCAAACTGAGCCAACCCGCCTGGGACTTAAACGGGAGTTTATTGTACCGGCCTGTTAGGCTTTCACCGAAAAAAAGGAGAGATTTTGGGAAACTTATTTTCCAAAGGCGGCCGGCCACCACAGAAACTCCTTTTGCCAAGGGGTCGAAAAGTGGGAAAAGCGGCGGTTGCCATCGGAACAAACCCATCCCCTCCAGAAGTCTCCGGGGGGAAAGCCATTGCTTGCCGGTAGAACCTGTGGAGATGGGCTGCCTTGGGTGTGGTTTATGCAAGTGGGATGCCTTTGGGGGCAAAAATGGAAGAGGCTCAAAGCCCGCAGAGGAATTAGGGACAGATATTTTGATAAGTCCTTTTTTAATAAATAGTTATGGATTTCTGAATTTCCCTATCTCCGGGAGCAAGCCGGGGAAAGAGGGCTAGGGGGAGGAATTCAGCGGAGGAAAAAGGATTATAATCTGGTTTTTCTGTGTTATAATAAAACGTAGTTATCGTAAAAAACAGAATTTCTATATTATAATCTGGTTTGGAGACCCGTCTGTGGCAAAACCATCCTTCCGGCTCCTCCAGCTGCAATTGGACCTGTGGCGGGAAACCAGCCGACATATCGCCCTGGAAGATTCTGCCCTGGCCATTGCCGACCGGTTGAAAGGGCATCTTCCTTTGGCTCGGCTTTTCGTGCGACGGATCGACTCGACCCGACGGTGGGTTGAAACCTTGGCCATCGCCCCGGCCAATGGCCCTCTGCCCGAAGCCCAAGCCGATTTGCCTGCCGAGACGCTTCCGGGCATTTTAGAATGGCGTCAACAGGGCCAGATAGTTCGGCTTCGACCAGAAGGATCAAACTCCGATCCCCTTTTGGCACTTTTGCCCAAGGCACTCACCGGAGAGGTCCTAATTGGGCCTTTGCCTTGGATGGAGGATCGGTTTGGCGTTCTGATCTTGGAGTCCCTTCCAGAGGAAGAGTTTCGGCCTTTCCATCTTCGTATTGCCCAGACCCTGGTGGAACCGTTCACCGCAGCTCTGCGGAACCATGAACACCTTCGAGAACTAGAACGGCTTCGAGAGGCGGCGGAGGCCGAACGCCAATCGTTGCTTACCCGTTTGGGACGGCAAAAATTAGCCGACACCATCATCGGCGCCCAATCCGGCCTCCGGGCGGTAATGGAACGGGTGGAACTCGTGGCCCGGAGTGATGTGCCCGTGCTTCTACTGGGCGAAACCGGCACCGGCAAAGAACTGATCGCCCGCACGATCCATCAACGCTCCCGCCGAGCGGATCGACCCTTCGTACGGGTCAATTGCGGGGCGATTCCGCCGGAATTGATCGATTCGCAACTGTTTGGCCATGAGCGGGGGGCTTTTACCGGAGCGGTAGAAACGCACAAAGGCTGGTTTGAGCGGGCCGACGGCGGAACATTGCTGCTGGACGAAATCGGCGAACTGCCCTCGGCCGCCCAGGTCCGGCTGCTGCGGATTTTGCAAGACGGTTGGCTGGAGCGGGTGGGGGGCCATCAGCCGATTCATGTCGATGTCCGCATCGTAGCCGCCACCCATCGGGATTTGGCCGCCATGGTCGCCCAGGGCCGATTCCGGGAAGACCTCTGGTATCGGATTGCTGTGTTTCCCATCTTTTTGCCGCCGCTTCGGGACCGTCGGGAGGATATTGGGCCGTTGGCCAGGCATTTTGCCCAGCGTGCGGCCATTCGCTTTGGCCTGCCGCCGGTCATGCCCACCGAAGAGGACATCGCCCTGTTGCAGTCGTACCATTGGCCGGGCAATGTGCGGGAATTGGCCAGTGTGATCGACCGAGCAGCCATTTTGGGCGAAGGGCGACGGCTCGAAGTAGCCCGCGCGTTGGGCATGTTTCCAGCCGCCCCCGCCACCCCTGCGGGCCTAAGCCTCCCTGGCAGCCCAACGTTCGGTCTGGTTTCGAGGAGTAGTCCAGTGGGATTGCCTTCTCCTCCCGCCATCCTGGACCAAGCGGAGTTTTCAGCCGAACGGAGGGGATGTTCTGATTGGGAAAATCGGCACGGAACCGGTAGCTTGGGGAGTGTGGCCGCTGGGGGAGGTCTGGAGTTTCGGCTTCCCGGCGCCGGAAGACCAATAACCGAGGCAGTCCCCCCATTGGCCTCTTCCGCCATTGCACCTTTGGATGAAGCAATACGGGAGCATATTGAGAAGGCGTTGGTTGTCTGCAAAGGTCGGATCGAAGGGCCGTTCGGCGCAGCAGCTCTGCTCCGGATCAACCCGCACACGTTGCGCGCCCGGATGCGCAAACTGGGCATAGATTGGCGGCGGTTCCGGCCCCAGGCCCGATAGCCAATCGGAAACATCTCCCTTGTATGTAACACCGTCTGTCAGACGGTGGCTTACTCCCGCTCAACTGGGAGCAAACTCCGTCTAACAGACTAACTGCCCCCTCACCCAAACCTCCTTAGGGGTACCCCAGTCTGTTCGACTGGCTTGGTTACCGCTTAGACACACGGTGATCCTCGGGCAGACGATAGGACATACTGTCTCGCCTGCGGGGAGGGACCACTGTAGTGCCTTCAAGAAGCTTTAGAAGCACTCCCTGGGGCCTGGTTTGGAAGCTATACTAGGAAGACAAGGCAAGTTACGAGGACCAAGTGGAAGATGACGAAAATAACGATAGAAGAGGTTCGGCAAGCTGGGGTAGTCGGCGCGGGCGGAGCGGGGTTTCCCACGCATGTAAAACTGTCGGCCAAGGCGGATACGGTGCTGCTGAATGCCGCCGAGTGCGAGCCGCTGTTGCATAAAGATAAGGAATTGCTCCGGCACGAGACGGACGGCGTGCTTGCTGGGTTGGCGACGGCCATGGAGTTGGTCGGCGCCCAACGGGCCGTCATCGGCATTAAAGAGAAATACCATGAGGTGATCGAGCGGCTGCGGACCCGGCTTTCCGGTGGGATAGAACTGGCCCCGCTGCAGGACTGTTACCCAGCCGGTGATGAGATGATCCTGGTCTATGATGTGCTGGGCCGAGTGGTGCCGCCAGGCGGATTGCCGCTGCATGTCGGTGCGGTGGTGATCAACGTGGAGACGGCGTTCCATATTGCCCGTGCCAGCCAAGAGCCGGTTACCGAAAAATATCTTACTGTTGGCGGTGCGGTCCAGCAGCCAGTTACCCTCCGAGTCCCGGTAGGAATAACTATCGGCGAATGTGTGTCGGCTGCCGGGGGGCCTACCGTGCCGAATCCCTGTTACATGATCGGCGGCCTGATGATGGGCCGACTAGAAACCGATCCAACCAGCTTAGTGGATAAGACCACCGGCGGGATCATTGTGCTGCCGGAAGAACATCCGGTAGTGCAACGGCGTCGGCAAAACTGGGCGCAGATTGCCCGGATTGGCCGATCCGCCTGTGATCAGTGCAGTTTCTGCACGGAGCTTTGCCCCCGTTGGCTTCTGGGCCATCCGATTGAACCACATCGGGCCATGAGAAGCCTGGGGTTTAACCTGGTCGGGCAGGCCAATGTGCTAGGGACGCTTTTTTGCTGCGAGTGTAACCTGTGCAGCCTGTATTCTTGTCCGGAAGGGTTGGACCCGAAAAACGTTTGTGCGGAGAACAAACGTCGGCTGTTGGCGCAGCGCCAACGATGGCAAGATCCGCCGTTTGTACCGGATCGGCCTCGGTTGCACCTGGCCAACCGCAAAGCGCCGATGGGTCGGCTGATGCACAAATTGGCCCTGACCGAATTCCGAAACGAGGGCCCTTTACAGAGGGAGCTTTTAACCAGCCGTCGGGTTGGGATTTTGTTAAAACAGCATGTCGGAGCCCCCTGCAGGCCGGTGGTTCAGCCCGGCGACCGGGTCCGAAAAGGCCAACTGGTGGGCCAAGTCCCGGAGCAGAACGGCAAACCGGCCCTTGGCGCCCCGGTTCATGCCTCCCTCGATGGCCGGATAACCGCTGTGGAGGAAAAAGTCATCTGGATCGAAGCAGAATAGTTTGCTGGTGGGAGCCCGGGCCCGGCCTGGAGCAACGCCTGGATTCCCGCTTGCGCAGGAATGACACTCCATAAAATTCCCTCTTCGCTGCCAGGAGAGGGTGATGGGGAAGGGAAAGGTGTGTGGGTGTCTTTGGCTGTAAGGTGAGGAATGCGTGGAGTCCCGCTTCCACGGGAATGACAACCTATAGCCGGGCCTCGGGCCTGCATCAATACCCTGCCCTGCCGTTTGCGCAGCAAAGGTAACCGAGCGGGGCGGGGCGCTACTGCCGTGGTTTTTCTCCAGCCGAAAGGCCTCGGCAGGTCTGCGGAGCAAACAGGTCAACATTTCTCGAAGCCTAATGGGAAGCGAGTCTAACGATGTCCGTACCGAAGTCGATTGGCGCTGTGGAACTTTCCAGCATCGGCCTGGGCTATCAGGTCGAAGACACGATGCTCAAAGCGGGCAAGGTGGAGTTGGTCATTGCCCGGACGATTTGTTCCGGCAAATACCTGATCGTGGTGGCCGGTTCGGTAAGCGACGTGGAAGCATCGGTGCGGGCCGGTATCCAAGAGGCCCGGGACGGGCTGATCGACTGGCTGATTTTGCCCAACGTGCATGAATCGGTCTTCCCGGCCTTGGGCCAATCGGTGGTGTTGCCCCCGGATCACGACGGCGCTTTAGGGGTGGTGGAGACCTTTGGGGGGGTGAGCATTTTAGCCGCTGCGGATGCAGCAGCCAAGGCAGCCAATGTAACGCTGTTTCGGATTCATGTGGCGATGGCCTTGGGCGGCAAAGGGTTTTTGCTCCTTACGGGTACGGTGGCGGATGTGCGGGCCGGGGTGCAGGCGGCTGCCGAAGAAGCCCGGCGTCGGGGGCTATTGGTCTCGGAGGTGGTGATCCCTCGGCCTCGGAAGGAACTGCTGGCAGAATACCTCTAAAACGTCCTATCCTAATTTTCCTAAATTCCTCATATTAACTATTTTCGCTAATTTTAAAATCCATCAGGCAACCCCCTTTCCCCTTTGCTCTCTCTTTTGAAACACAATATTTTGTGTCTTTTCTATTTTAACCACAAAATATTGTGATTGGCTTTCTGGTACCACTCCTTCCCACTCATTTCTGGCAGGGTTCTGGTAATTTTTCCAATTTTCCGAAACTATTCCCAACCTGCCGGGTTAGATTGCCCTGTAGGTATGAGGTTTTTTTCTGGTCCCTAGTACGAGGAGGTCTGTACGATGCGCAGTGTGTGCCGAGTGGTGTGGGTGGCTGGATTGGTCTTGGCGATGGGTGGCTTGCTGTGGGCAGCCGAGGGGAAAAAGCCCCGAGGGCCTCGGCCTGAAGGGGGGCCGCCGGAATTTGGGCGCATGGATCCGCTTGCCATCGTAAAACGGATCCCAAATCTCTCGGAGGAACAAAAACAAAAGATCGAAAACCTCCGGAAAGAATACGAACCCAAATTGGCCGAGCTCCGGGGCAAGCTCGATGGTATTATCACCCCGGAACAACGCAAAGCTCGCGAAGAGGCCATCAAAAAGGCCAAAGAATCTGGTAAAACAGGCCGGGAACTGTTCGAGGCAATTCGAGACGCGATAAAACTTACTGAAGAGCAACAAAAACAGATGCAAGAGGTCCGGACTCAAATGGCCCAATTGGTCAAGGAGATCCGCGGCAAACTGGAAGAAATCCTCACTGAGGAACAGCGAGGCCAACTCCGCCGTTTGGGCCCAGGCCGACCGAAAGGAAAACAATAACCCCTTAAAAAAAGAGTTCACCCTCCGGAACGCAGCGTTCTGCCAAGGAGATTTTCGCTCCTGGGGCAATCGCTTTGTGGGTTGAACGATTGGGGGGATAGGCTAAGGGTTTCGCTCTTCCCAGGCCCCTAAACAAGGTTCATAAGAGGCCGTCTGCCGTCTGAGCGTGGTGGACGGCTTTTTGTTTTTCGCCCGGAAGCTATACTAAACCGGAGCATGCTTCCGGGCCAATGGATAAGTTCTTTTTCCCATCTGGAACGTCCTCGAGGCACTGGCATGACACCGGTCGGGTGGCAGTGGGTGGGGGTAGTAGTATTTTTGGCCGCTCTGGGCGGGGTGATCGGCAGTTTCTTGAATGTGGTCATCTATCGGCTCCCTGCAGGCCGAAGCATTATTTGGCCTGGTTCGCATTGTCCGGGCTGTGGGCATCCGATTCGCTGGTATGACAACCTGCCGGTGTTGAGTTGGTTTTTGCTTCGGGGGCGGTGCCGGGATTGCCGGATGCCGATCTCCTGGCGGTATCCGGCCGTGGAAGCCGCTACGATGGGGCTTTTTGTGCTTCTGGCCCTATGGGAATGGAGGAGCGGAGGCCACAACCTGCCGATCCGTCCGATCAGGCTGGGTAGCAGTGTGCTTTGGCTGCCCTGGACAGGCCGGGACTTGGCCGTCCTATATGTTTATCATTTGATGCTTTGTTGCACCCTGTTGGCCGCTGCTTTGATTGAGCATGACCATTTCCGGTTGGGCGGCAGGGTGTGGGTTCGGCTTTTTTGGCCGGGGTTTGTTTGGGGGATGGCGGCGGCTTTTGGTTGGCCGGCAGTGCATCCGGTACCCGCGTTCGGGCCTGGGATGGAAGGTTGGCCTGGCAGGCTGGCTGGCCTGGTCGATAGCCTGGTCGGTCTGGCAACGGGAGCAGCCATCGGCGTCGGCTGGGGCCTGCTTGCCAGCCTGCTCCGATGTTCCTCTCAGAAAGATCTTCTCAGTGCCGCCTTTTGGATGCCGATGGGCGCTCCGGCTGGTTTAGTCGGCCTGTATTTAGGCTGGCAAGCGGGTTTGGCCGTCGGACTGGCAAGCGGACTGCTCTGGATGCTGGGGGCGGTAGTGGCCCGATGGGCTCTGGCAGCTCGAAAAATATCCTTTCCCACTGACCGAGCCTTTCCTATTCCCTTTTCCGCCTGGCTTGGCCTAAGCAGTTTGCTGTGGATCCTTTTTTGGAAACAAGGGATCGACTGGACTCAGCGACTGTTTTAAAATATTAGGCAGTTCCCTGGATTACCGATCCAACCTGCCAGATGGGCGAGTTTCTAAAGCGGATTGTCTCGCTCGGCCAAATAGGAACCCGCATCTCCCATATTTTCCCGCCCTTGCAACCCCCCCTGAAGAAGCAACACGAATTTGTCCCCATGGCAACCTTTATGCTTTTTGGAAGGGACTTCCGGTTGATCAGTTCCGCCCAGGCCAACTGCGGTACCCCAGAGGGGAACTCTCATGGTTTTGTGACCAGCCTGCCGGTTCTTCCAAGAGGCCGATCGGGCTGTTAGCAGAAAGGTGTTCTTTTGAGAAGGAGCCTTCCCAATGATGTTAAAAAGTCCATTATTTTTCTCAAAAAGGATTTGGCTGGTTGTAGCCAGCATGGCGGGAGTTTTTGGGCCGGGTAGGCTGGGGGCTGCGGAGGTTACGGATTGGCCGCCGCCGGAGCTTACATTACGACGTTCCGATGTGGTCTTCATGTACGACAATCCGGCTAAATATGAGGTTTACGGCTGTACGGTGATGGGTTGGGCGGGCGGCCAGAACCCGAAACGAGTGGCCGAGGCCCATGCAAAAGGCCTCCGTCTTTTTGCCATCAGCATCGGCTTCCGTACCGAAGGCCGAGGGGTGATGGACTTTACTGAAACGTTTCTGGACGCCGCCTGCTATGACTTGGACGGCAAGGCCCTGACCGTGCCCTGGCTCTGGGACCACAAGTACCGGGGGCATCCGTATTATTGGTGGTGTACGAATAGTCCGGAGTTTCGCCGTTATCTGGCCAATCGGCTCCAGCAGGTCATGGCCGCCCAACCCGACGGTCTGCACATCGACGACTACACCGGCACGGCCGGCTGTGTAACCTGGCATGGCGGTTGCTTCTGCCGGCATTGCATGGCCGCTTTCCGACAGTATCTGGCCCAAGAGGCTTCGCAAGAAACCAAAAAGACCCTGGCCCAACTGGGCGTTACTGACTTGGCTCATTTCGACTACGGCCAGTTCCTCCGCTCTCGGGGCGAACAGGCCGACAAGTATATCCGCCGTCGGGTCCTGTTGCCCTTAGCCAAAGAGTTTTACGAGTTCCAATGGAAGGCCGCCACTGAGTTTCTGGCCGACTTTCGCCGACAAGCAGAACGACTCCGCGGCAAGCCGATCGCCTTGGCCGTTAACTCCCATTTAACCAGTCCAGAACAATTGCTCATTGCCCCGCATCTAACGTATTTCTGCTGTGAGGTGGATCATCAGGCGGCCAAGGGGCAACTGCCCGGCCATCCGATCTATGTGTATAAATTGGCCGATGGCCTGCACCGTCCGGTGGCTTCCACCGCCAGCGGCGGCGATTGGGCTTTTATGAACGAGCACAAAAAGGAGGGGCTGGTTCGCCTCTGGATTGCCCTTTCCTATGCGATGGGCCACCACTTCATGGCCCCCCATCGCCAATGGGCCTACACCAAAGAAAAAGGCACCCATTGGTACGACGGCCCTGACGAAGCGTACGGCTGGGTGTATCAATTTGTTCGGCAGAAGGCCCAGCTTTTCGATAGCTACCAGGCCCTGGCGCCGGTGGCTGTAATCTACGACAACAGCGCCCGACGCCAAGGCCGAGCCAACATCGAACCCCTCTGCATCCATTTGGCCGAGAAAAACATCCCTTTCACCGTAGCCGTCCAGGGCGACGATTGGTTGGAAGGCTACCACCTGACCCCCGAACAATTGGCCCGCTTCCGTGCAGTCATTGTCCCCAAAGATCACCCGGCTTTGGCTGAAAAGGGCGCCGGAGAGAAACCCGCATCGGGTTCGGTTGCCGAACATTCGCCTGCCGAACAAAAGCAGCCGACTGGTTCGCTTCCCAGGCAAGTTCTCCTAGGCGGACAGAAAGAACCGCCTTCTGCAGGGGCAGGGCAGAAAGAATCGCCCCGTTGGCTGACCAGCTTGCAAAAAGAGGGCCGTCTGGTGGTCTGGCCGGACGAACAGGCCCTGGAAAAACTCCTGCCCCGGCCCATCCAGGTCCAAGGCACAGATCAGGTGGTAGTAGTTCCCCGGATTCGGCCCGACGATCCGAAGGCTCCGGTGGTGCTGCATCTGGTGAACCGTGATTATCGCATGGCTGAAGACCGGATGGAGGCGCAAAAAGGATTTACCGTCCGCCTTCGGCAAGATATACTGGCCGGCAGAAAGATTCGGAAGGCGGTGCTTCATGCCCCAAAAGCCGACTCCCAGAATCTGACCGTTTCTGCAGACGGTGCGTGGCTTGTCGTCCAAGTGCCCCAGTTGGACTTCTGGGCCTTGGTCGAACTAAGCGAGTAAACAGAAGCAGACGTTTTCTCCTTCGGTATTTCCTGCTTTTTGCGAAAGGAGAAAGACCATGGCTGACGAGAAAAAGGCCGTTGTGGCAGGGCCGGTCGTCGTCTCGGCTGCTGCTTTGGGCAAGGCCGAGGGGCCCCCGCCTAGTGAGAAAATCTCCATCGCCCTGATCGGCTGCGGCGGCATGGGAATGGCCAACCTGGCCAATTGCGCCCGCTATCCGGATGTGGTCGTGGCGGCCGTCTGCGATGTCTGGCTGGAGCGTCGGCAGGCCGCCTTGGAGCGCTACAAGCAGACGGCCAAGGCCTACCACGATTACCATGACGTCTTGGCCCGGCCAGACATCGACGCGGTGATCATTGCCACCCCACCCCATTGGCACGCCCTGCAAACCATCGAAGCCTGCGAAGCCAAAAAAGATGTGTATGTCCAAAAACCGATGACCCTCTATCTGGACGAGGCCCTAGCGGTGCGACGGGCCGCCGAAAAACACGCCCGGATCACTCAGGTCGGCACCCAAATCCATGCCGGCGACAATTACCGCCGGGTGGTTGAGTGGGTCCAGTCGGGCCGATTGGGACCCATCCCCGTCGTCCGCACCTTTCTTACCGGCAACCAGGGCGAAGAGGGCATCGGCCCAGACCCCAAGGCGCCGCAGCCGCCCGGCTTGGATTGGAACCTATGGTGCGGCCCAGCGCCGCTTCGACCCTATAATCCCCTGATATGTGCTAATGCGCACACGAACTGCTCGTTTATGGACTATAGCGGCGGCTATACGCCCGGCATGGCCCCGCACATTATCGACGTGGCCTTCTGGGCCTTGAACTTGGGCATCCCGCCCCGCACCGATGCCACCGGCGGCCGATTGGTTACCAAAGACTGCGGCGACGCCTACGACACCCAGCAGGTGCTCTGGTCCTATCCGAACCTGACCATGACTTGGATGCTCCAACTGTGCAATAGCTACGGCTTCGACCTGCAGGGGCCGGACAATAAAATCCGCCGCCGCTTGGGCGTCTATTTCCACGGCGTCAACGCCACGCTGTTTTGCGACTACGGCACGCACCGGGTGGTTCCAGAAGGCGATCGGCTCAAAGACCTCACCCCGCCGCCAAAGTCCATTCCGCCCTCGCCCGGGCATGAGCGGGAATGGCTGGATGGTATTCGGACCCGACAACAGCCCAGTTGCAACGTCTCGTATCACTACAAGATCGATGCGGCCATTGGGCTGGCGAACATTGCCTATCGGCTTGGCCGATCGGTGCGGTTTGACCCGCAGACGGAACGGATCGTTGATGATCCGGAGGCGGCCCGCCTTGCCCGCCCCGTCTATCGAGACCCCTGGAAGTTCCCCGCCCAGTACCTGGAAGGTTAAGAACTGCCCAAACCATTCCGTCGGCGGAAGTCTCTGTCCGGTCTCCTCCTGACCAAATAGGGCACCAGAAATTCCCTCTTCCACGCTCCGCAGACACGCCGACCCAATCCCCCTCCTCTCTCGGGGAGAGAGGATTAAAGGAAGGGGAATTAAAATGTTCTCTATGCGAAAGCAAGTATCCAGAACCAATAAGGCAGCAGGCTCACGGTAGCCTGGATTCGCACTGACGCGGGAAGGACACTTGCTGGATTCCTGCTTTCGGAGGAATGACGTGGCGAGATTGGTTTGCTGGTTAGACGGAGATGAGGTTTCAGAGGGTTTCTGGCTCCTGCAGTGAGCCGAAGGGTGGCCGGAACAGCCGAGAGGAAGAGGCTCTAACCACCCAGAACCCTCCGAAGGTTTAGACGGCCTGCTCTGCTAGGGCGAATGCGCCAGGCAAAGTGGTTTTGTGAGAGGCACGAAACGGGCAGAGGTTACTCACGGAGGGCAAAACAATACTGGCGGGGTTCGACCGGGCGCCAATGGGTTTGGAGCCGATGGCCGGTCGCCAGATGGCGAAGTTCCAACGTTTCTTTATCCACCACTAGAAGGAGCTTTTTCCAGAGGCCGGAAGCCACCGCTATATAAACGGCCCGAGTTTCGGCCAATTGCCAGCGATACCAGCGGTCCAGGGTGGGATATTCTGCCAAAATCCGGGCCATCCGGGGATCGGCTTTGCAGACCGGATGTAAGGCTCGGCAGGCGGAACAGACCGCTTGCTGGAGAAAGGCTGGGCTAACCTTCTGTTGGCAGACGGTGCAGGGGCGTAATTCGGTGCGAAGGATCGGCTGGCCGGAAATAGAACAAAAATATATCAGACTTTTGTCCACTACCTTTCCTGTCCAGGAACATCGAACCAGTTCATCTACCGGCAATCGTCGGCCAGTCAGTTCACACCGGCCAACGGCCGAGGCGTCTAGGATCCGCCCATCGTCCGTGGCCGCTAGATGAAAGGTTGCCCGGCCTGTGGAAGGACAGAGAAACGGGGGCGGGGTTAAGCTGCTGGCCCAACCAGAAAACGATAAATCCGCCGAAGCCGATCCAATGGTAAATCGAAGTTTCCCCTCTACAAATCGACACCAGACGGCAGCAATTTCGGTTTCCCCTAAGTAGCCATTTGGGACGAAAAGCGCTTCCGCCCACTGTTGGGCCTGCTGAAGGATGTTGGCCACGCCAGCGGGTGCATAGGGAGGCGGCGCGGGAATGCGGTGGGCCGGGTGGAGGGCCAATTGGTGGAGTTGTTGGGGGGAGAGAGGCTGAAAATGATCATTTGTCCATATTTCCTCCGCCCTCCCCTCCTGCTCCCTCCGAAAGCAGAAAAAAGGCCGATCCTCCCACCGACAACCAGCTAAATACACCCGCCCCCCATCCACCTGGTAGGCAGGAAAAAGCCGACCCACCAGTTCCAGAACATTGGCCGGACACTCCGCCTCATAATGCACTACCCGCATGCCCAAACATTCTTTATTTTCTTGGCTAGAAAGCATACCCTGCCTCCGTTCATCCGCCTGCCCCTTCCTCTTTTAACACCGGTACCGTGTCGCAGGATACTTACCAGTTGACACAACCTCTTTGCGGCGAAAAACCGGCACCCGCTTACCAGACCACAGCAGGCACCAAAACCAACGCCGTTGTGGGACTGGCTATTGTCCGCTGGGAGCTATCAACTGCCCTGGCCTATCGTGCCCACCTGGGAAGATACGAGTCGATTGACACACAAACGGAACCTCTGAATAATTCAAAGGATATCTTTTTACACTATATCAGAATCTCCCTCAAATAGCCCCAACATATAGTGGCACTGCCAATATGAGACTCAAGATATAGTGCCTTGGAATGGGAACCGATAGGCAAAGGAACAAATTAAATGTTCATAAAGTTCACGTAATGTTCAGAATTTTGCAGAGCTTCCGGTAGTATTTCAGCCGAGTGAAGTAGGCACCTCTTTTTAGGAAAAACGCTCCTGGGCCGGCATTCCCGGGCAACCGGGAATCCACAACACAACCCATTCCCCCAACTGGATTCCTGCTGACGCAGGAATGACAAGTTGCTTCATTCGGCTGAAATGTTCCGAAAAGTAGGCTAAGTAGGTTAAAAATGGGCGATTTGTTCCGCCGGCGCAGTGGGGCGGTTCCTCATCGGTTAGCTTTGCCAGCGCACGAACACCCCACTAGGCAGTGCTCGGCCCGTGCGGGTAAGCAGGAGCAACCGGCCTGCTGTTAGCCGATCCGGACCCGGATCGTCGAAGTATCGGGCTACCAGTTGCCGAAGTCGTTTCGGCCCAAATCCAGGAGTATGGGCTGTCAGCAAAATCCACTGGCGGTCTTTAGCCGTCAGACAGGCACAAAGCTCTAGCAATTCTGGCAGATCTCGCTCCAGGCGCCACAGTTCACCGTGGGCGCCATGGCCATAGGTAGGTGGGTCTAACAGCACTGCCTGAAAGGATTCGCCTCGGCGGAGAGCCCGCTTGCAATATTTGCGCACATCTTCGACTATCCAGCGGATGGGCCGATCGGCCAAGCCGGACAGGAGGGCATTTCGCCGGGCCCAGGCCACCACATTTTTGGCCGCATCCACATGGACTACTTCCGCTCCGGCAGCGCTGGCAGCCAACGTGCCGCCCCCCGTGTACGCAAAAAGATGCAACAGTTTCACCGGCCTTCCTGTACGCGCTGCCCGCTCTGCCACCTGCTGGCTGGTCCAATCCCAGTGGACTGCGTGTTCCGGGAAGACCCCTACTTGGCCAAATTCGGTCCGCTTCAGTTCCAATTGGAACGGCGGATGGTCAATAGTCCAGCGATCTGGTAGGTTAGGCTGCAGGAGGATCCAATGGCCTTTTTGGCTGGCCAGACGCTCGTAGCGGGCATGGGCCTGGCACCAAAGTTCCGGGGTCTGTTGGGGAAGCCTTTCGGCTGCCGGACAAGGCCGATCCAACACCACCGGCCCAAACCGCTCCAGACGCCGGCCCCGGCCAAAATCCAGCAGCTCGTACTGTTCTGGCGCAAACACCTCACCGGCTTCCTTTCGAAGACTCCTTCTCCAGCATCGCAAAACAACCAAGATCGTAACATTTCCGCCGAAGGTGCTAACCTCTTGTTTCTGCTTTCGCAGGAGTGAGAGGTTGGCTACTTCGGCGGAAAACGATTACCCTTATTCTTGTTGGGATAGACTCTTAGAGGGCTGCAGTGGTATTCAGATCGGCACCGATAATCTCAGACGCTGATTCCTGGCAACCTCAGCCAAATAAGGGGTTAGGAGAGTTCCGGCCCCCCATCCTCAATACTGGCTTCCAGTTGCCGTTTTTTGGTCTTCTCCGGTACTTCGGGGGAGTGCCAGGAACCGAAACCGAGGATCCGTTTGCCAAAGTTGGTACCGCGGGTCTTTGTTCCAATGTTCATAGGTATCGTTAACCTGCTCGGTAAAGCGATGGCTGAGGAGGGCAGGCGGCTGCTGTTCGGAGTCGGTTGGCAATTTGCCAGGCCGGATGCCAATCTGGCCGCCGCATATTTCCCCTCGGTCGAAAGCCGCCTCCACCGTACGATCCTCAGCCTCTATGGTAACATACAGCTGCTTGTCGGTAGGCTTCAGGGTAGCCGTCATCGCCCTCAGGCCTCCCAAGCCGATTCGCATCGCCGTCAGGAATTCCACCACCCTTTCCGAGGAAGGTTCCGGTTTGGGCAGACTAGGGGGATGAATTTCCAGTACTTTCAGAGCCAAAGCCCGTTTGTCGAAAACGGGGGCGTACTTTTCGGATTTCGCTGGGTCAATGGCTAGAAGCTGGGCCTGGTGTGGCAGCAGGACCAGAGCGTTCAAAAAGGCCTGGCCGCTTTGGACGGTAAACCGGTTGGCGTTGGTTTGCAAGCTCAGCCCGGTGGCAGCCACCCAGTAGGCCCGCTCCGCCTTCTCGCCCAGCCGAACCCGGTCATACACCAGCACCAGGTCCGGCCGAATAAACATCACCTGCCGAACCACCCGCTGCGCCTGCTGGGGCAACCAGCTCAATGTGGCATCCCCAGCCACGTAGTCAAAGGCCGGATGAGTCTCAAAGGCCAGCAGGTGTCCTTCCCGATGGAGGAAGGTTTCTGTATGTCCGTGCAGGTTTAAACCGCCGCCAAAACCGCCCTCGGCAGGCAGGTAGCCAGCCATCCGCTGCTCCCGCACCAGACGCCGGAACGTGGCGTTGGTAAACCTGTTCACCAAAGCCAATTCCTCACCCCGAGGATGAAAGAAATTGTTCTTCCACCGGCTCTGCCAATCCGATGGCTCGATCAGGACGACGTTACCCCAACTATTTCCCTGCGAAATAGCCAGCGACGGGCAGCCGTGGTCCCCCCACAAAGAAGCGGTGGACAAAAGCGGCTCTCCGGCTTTGAAGATCATCAGATGGCTCGGCTGATGCCGGTACACATGATCTCGAATCCCACAGGCGAAGAATAGTTCTGTAGCTTGTGGAGCGTAATCGGAACGCATGACCACTTCGCCCTCGCCGTCGAATAGCACCGTCGGCGGCATCTGTTCCCAGCGGACCTGGGGCATCTGCGGATCGTACCAACCCAGAGCCAGTGCCAACGGCAACACAAACGGCGTCGGCATATTGTTGTTGGCGCTGGTGGGGAAGAAGAAGTAGCGGGCCAACTCATCTTGGCTGAGCGGCTGGGGCTGCTGGAGCCGATCCAAAATCGGCCGCCAGTTGTAGATGGTTTCTGTAAGGGGATGTCGGCTCAGGGCGTAGGTGATCCAGCGCTGCGGTTGCCCGGGCGGGCTTTCCGGCCCGAACATCCCCCGAGCATCCTGCCGAGCACGGGTAAGCTGCGCATGCGTCAAAAACCCTTGGATAAAGGTCCGTTCATGCAGCCGTTCTTCCCCAAAAAAGTGCCGAAGATACAAAAATGCATACGCATATGCAGCAAAGGGGCAATGGCAGCCGGTGCGATGATTCAGCCACCAGGTCCCGCCACGCCGGCCTGCATGAACTGTAAAATACCGCTCCGCATTCACGCGCCAGGTCATCAACTCCCAGAGTAACATTCGTTCCCTTGGGGAAGGAGGATCCTGCATGGCCGCCAGCGTCCAGGCAAACACGTTCATATCCCCAAGCCGACCGGCCATAAACTCTCGAAGCCTTCGGATCGGCTCGGCCTGCTCGCCCAGCTCCGCCGCCGCTAGATCCAGAAAAGCAGCGTCAAAGCCAGGAAAGAACGGCCCATGATGATGGAAATGGCAGTAAGAATCGGTTCGGCCGCTTCGGAGCACCTGCAGGATGGACTGCTGGAAGGGATTCCGATTGAGCTCCGGCGCCAGATGCCCGGCCAATTGCACGCCCAGAAGCCGCCAGGCAAAATCATACCGCCGCCAGCCGCCTTGCTGGGCCAGTTTCTTTTGTTCCGGCGGCAATTGGGGCAGGAAGTCCGCCCGTAGGAGCGATACAGGCAAAAAGCCTGGGGTTTGCATCTGCTCGGCCAGCCATCGAAAATATTGCGAAAATAGATGGGGATAGTTGGCCATGATCTTTTTGGCCTCTGCCCATTGGGCCGGGCGCGCCAAAAGCCGAGGACGCTCCAACCGAGGCATACGAAGAAAATAAAAGGTCTTTTGGCAGGCCCCCTCCCTACCGCGAAACTCCGCCTCCAGCCGGAATACCCCTGTCTGTCGCACCGGCACTTCTAATGTCCGTTCCGCCTTGCTTTGTTCGCCGCTGAGCACTTCGCCCCAATCCGTTGCCCAAACTTCCTCGTCCATATAATTGAAGATCCGAACCCTCGCTTGGCCGGAAATCGGATTTTTCGGTACTGCTGTCCATCGAAGGACCAGCTTCAACCGGACCGGTTCTTCCGCATAGAAAACAGCCCGGTACCTGGGCGGCACCTCCGGCGGACCTTCTCCCATAATCTCCAGCGCTACAGGCACAACCGGTTCCAGACGCAAAGCGTCCAACTGCACCTGCGGCTTCATCTCCACCCGAAAAGAGTTGGCTCCTTTGTCAAACCGAACTACCGGGGCGTTCCAATGCCAGAATTCTGCCGTATCCGCCACGAGAAAAAGGGCTTGATCCGGGCTCATCCACACGTCCCGATGCCAGGGTTGCCCGGCAATGGCCAAAGCGCCGGCATCCACCACCGGCCCGCTGCCAGGCCGGTCGGTTACCGCCGACACATCAATCCACCGCTCTGCGACCGGTTGGCCCGGCGCCGCCTGGCGGTAGCGCAGCGTATGGTTATTGTCGGCCCAAACAGCAATCTCGCTTCCGTCGGACTGTGGGAGGCTGGCCTGGTTATGGGGCTGCATAGGAAGCATGATAATTTGATCAGATAAAGCAAGTTTTCCATCTTGGTGAAGGATGATCGGCCGGGGCAAAACCGCCAGCCTCACGCTCAATTCGGCACTCAGCCGCTCCGATGGAATTTCCGGCCACCATTCCGGATTGGGCGGCAAAAGCACCCGCACCGATGCCGGCTCAAAAGCCAAGGAAATACTTCTGGTTACCCGAACGGCGCCAAGGTCCACCACAGCAACTCCCTTGGCCTTTTGGCAGGCAACAAAAAGGAGCGGGGAAGGCAAATCGTCTTTTGTCCACCATGCCGGTTCGTACCCAGCTACCGCCACGGGACCCTCCGGCACCGCAATCCTTCTAGTCATTTTGCCCTCCGGCATCTCAATGACCACCAGCTCATTTCGGACCGGGTCCGTAGCATACACCTTCCCAGCCACCACGGCCATGCCAAAAGCACCTTCCGAAATCGGGAGGCTAAATACGACCTTTTCCCCCGCCGGATCGACCCCATACAACAACCCCTTGTCGGTGCTGATGAGCAATCGGCCCCCCACAGCAGCCAATTCCACCGGTCGGCCCTGAATCGGCAACTTGAATTGGCGGGTCTGATCCCCCTGCACAGTGCGGACCGTCATCTGGATGGCCTGACCGACAATAGAAAATCGGTTCCAGCCTACTTCTCCCCGAGGTCCCCATTCCGCCGAGCGGCGAGGCCTAAAATCCTGATCCCATCGGTCCGCCGCCATCGGCTGCCAATCTCCTAAGTGGTACACAGTCGGCGCCAGCCCGATCTGCAGAACCGGCTCCGCCCCGCCGGAAATCCCTAGATACACCGGCGACCCCGGCAAACCAACCTCCTGCAAGCACTCCAACGTTTCCGGATCCAGCAGATACAGACGGCGGCCCTGTCGGCTTGCCGCAAAAACCACGTCCTGCTCCTCCGCCAACCCCCATCGGCCTCGTGCCAAGGCCAATGTCCACACCCCGGCTAGTTGTTTTTGCAAGACCACTCGCTGCTTCTGCGGGTCCACCACCACCACTCGACCGCCGGCAGCATCCGCCACCACCAATCGCTTTCTAGCCGGGTCGGCCAACAAGTCCGTTAAATATCCCCCCAGATCAATTTGGCCTACCAAATTCCCTTGCTGATCTAGAATGCCAATTTGTCCACTAGCAGGTGCTGTGAAGAAAAATTGATTTCCTAATGCTGCTACCGCATCCGGCCCAAATGCCCTCGGCATAGGAAACGGGAAAAACCGAGGAGGCGTCCGGAGGCTATTTCGCCAGAAGATCGGGATGACTCGGAATCGGCCCGGCTGAGGCAAGTTCAGAGTGAACATTAGACCAGCTAGCTCCTCGCCTACCGCTTCTATATACGCTCCCCCTTGGGCCGCCGGATGCTCTTGCCGAAGTACCTTCCCCTCCAAAACCTGGCCAGCTTCCGCTTCCACCAGGAAAGCTTGAGCAGACTCTGCTGCTGCCGTTTCTTCCCCAGCCGCCAGACCCCCCACGCTTGCCCACACAACAACCAATCCGACCGCTTTCGACCAAATGATCTTTCGGTTCATGTCTCTACTCCTCTGGTAGCCAGGGAGAGGTTGCTTTGCAGAAGAGGTCCTATGCACAGCTGGCCCCCCTGAGTGATTTTTCAGGCCCTCAATCGGACATTGCCGGGAAAACGCCTGCCTCCAATGGAGGAAGCCTCTGGGGAGGGTAATTTTCCTATGGTGGGTACTGCAAAAAAGGGATACCATCTTTACCGATGCAAGGAAAGCCCCCTAGCTCTATCTTACCGGCCTGAGCCACGGTTGTCAGTGCGGTTCCTGCTGCTAAACCGGCCCTCAAAAAACCCTACTAGGCGCCCTCCCGGCGGCTTCCCCCATGGATGAGGCAAAGAAGCAGAGATTTGCACCGGCGGAAGAAAGATCCCGTGGGGAGAATCCCTTTTTTGTAGGGGGCACGATGAAGGCGAAGGAGCAAGGAATTGCACCGGCTGAAGAAGGCAGTGGACCGGTACCGAGGAGGCAAGCTTTCCGAGAAGCCTTGTTACCCTGAGGGAGAAGGTGGAGGCGGTGGGGTTTGCCAGCCAAACCACCGGCGACGCAGCTCATGCGGCCGGCACCGTTGGATCTCCCAGGGGGGATGGAGGAATTCCAAGGGTCTAGCCCCCTCTACAGTAGGTCCTAAATTTACCTCTGGATAGGGGTCAAACTGATGGGCCCGGCGCTGTTGGGTTTCTGCAGTACCGGGGTGCCGCCAATTCGGCATTGCTAAACTAGCACACCCTAGAAGGGATAGAATCCCCCCCATAATAAGAATCCAAACGCTACCCATCCCCCTCCTTCTTTTCTGCATGTTGTGGCGGTACATGCAAAGGTAAACTTGCTAACTCAACCTTTCCAAAACTCCCAAATCCCCCAATTTCCCCAATTTGGAATAGCAAAAGGCCGGTACCGAAAGCTCCTCCTCGGTTCCCTCTATGGGTTGGGAGATAAGGCTCTAAGATGGCTATTATCCAAAATATTGTATCTGAACTAACTAATCATCCCACATATGGTGTTTCACAGACCTGGAAGCGGGGGACCACTCCCATAGGTACCCCCTAATTCTAATTGCCCTATACATGGGATTGCACACCCCCAATATGGGTATTGAGGCGTGGGATTTAAGTAACCGCCAAGGGCTCCCCTGCCAAAAAAACCACCGGGAATCCGAGGGGCTCTTTTCCCTTTACTTCCCCAAGCACTGCGGGATTATAACCGCCAACGAGTTTTCCAGAAAGAGGAATATTTCACCTGTTTGGGGAATTTGAGGTAACCATTAGGGGGGCTATCCTTCCGTTTGCTAAAAGTCGCACTTGAAGAATCTTCATTCAAGAAGGGTGCCTAAGAATTATTCCGATTGCCCAAGTGGGTCATGGTACAGATGGCGTGGGCGAATTTGGAAACCCACAAGCCAAACCGGAGAAAGGTCGGAGTACCTTCGGGAATTTAGGGCCCGGTTCCTCCAATAAATACATCCAAAAAGGTGAGTTTCCCATCTATGGGACTCAGACCTACAGGGGGTAAGCAGGCAGGCAGGAGCCAGCAGGTACCCGGTCCCCAAGGGCCCCTATCTGGGTCCCCGGCCACAGTCCCGAAGCCCGAGAGAAAAACGAGAACATGGAATCGGCCGTCTCCCCCAACATAATGGGTATTATGGATAACCCATTGGTGGATAGTAAAATAGGGACATTGGACCAATTGAACCCCCTCTGGTTGGGGTAAGGGTTCGGGTACCTGAGGATGGACCGGTCCTCGTTGGAAGTCGATAACGGCCAGAGCCTCTTGGACATGCAATGGCCGGGGTTTGCCGTCTGGTCCGAGGCGGCCCCAGTCCCAAAGCCGATAGGTAATATCGCTATTTTGTTGGATTTCAGCGACCAACAGGCCTCCACCCAGGGCATGGACAGTACCGGCGGGCAAAAACACGCAATCACCTGGTTTCGGCTCAAATTGGTGCAAAAGATCGGCACAAGTACCTTGCTGAATGGCTTTCAGGAGTTCTTGGGGGCCGACGTCTGGCCGAAGACCTGCATAGATCCGGCTGCCCGGCTCAGCAGCCAACACGATCCAGGCCTCGGTTTTTCCGGGATCCGGCAGATTCCACTGAGCGGCCTGCTCATCGGTGGGATGCACCTGCACCGAAAGCGGTTGGGCAGCATCCAGAAACTTTACTAGCAGGGGAAATCGGATTTCCGAGCGGCCGGGGGGGCTACCAGCGATCCTGGGTACTGCCCTGCCAAGGAATTCAGGGCCATATTGCTCAATCAACTCATGCAGGGACCGTCCTTCGAAGGGCCCAGCGGAGACAATGCTTTGGTAGTTGGGCCGATCGCAGATCTCCCAGCTTTCAGCGCAGGCTGCCGGACCGGTGGGTTTTCCCAGCAGGGTGCGCAGCCGATGCCCGCCCCATAAATATCGCTGAAAAATCGGGTTAAAACGCAAAGGATACCCAGGGGGATTCATGGGAGAACCTATAGGAGAGGAAAGTTTCCGACCGGCAAGGAGATTTATTCATTGTAGAGGATGTCCTAGGTTTGGTATTATAAAGGTTTTGATGGGGAATGGTTGCCCGGGTAGGGTGCATAGGGATTCGCAGACCAATTGGATAGCATTCTAGTTGGTGGTTTGGATCAAAAACAGCTCGAAAGGCCGCTTGGAGGAAACGGGGTTCGATACCCAACAGGTGTGTTGGCCATGCCTCGATATGAATACGATGAAGATATCTTTAAAGATAGTACGATGACCTTCGGGGAGCACCTGGAGGAGTTGCGCCGGTGTTTGTTTCGGGCATTGGTGGGGTTGATGGTAGGATTTTTGGTGGGGCTTGCCATTGGCCGACACGTGGTGGAGTTTATCCAGACGCCGCTTCGGGCGGCCTTGGAAGGCTACTACGAACAGAAGGCCCTGGAAGATGCTCAGCGCCGATGGGAGGAATTTCAAAACCAGGGCCTTCCGCTTCCATCGGATCTGGAAAGGGTCAAAAAGCTAGTCATAGAAGAACATTTGTTGCCTGAAGAGGTGTATGTCCAGCCAGAAGAACTGCTTCAGGCGCTGCAGGAGCATTATCCGCAGCTTCGAGGGGTGTTGGAGGAAGCTGGGAGGCGTACGGACGGGGCAGCGGAGCGTAGTTCGACGCAGACTGCTTCTGCTGCGGGAGGGCAAAGGGCGGGGGAGCAATTGTCAGCCGGCTCGTGGTGGGTTCGGCTTTTTGGCCAAGCCGCCAGAGCCGAGCCGACTGAGGAAGCCGCCTCTACCCACTCCCCAAAGGACCAATGGTCCGACCAACGGAAGTTGATCCGGATGTTTCTTTGGCGGCGGGTGGCTGAGGACCCCAGGGTCCAGATCAAAAGTTTTAATGTGCAGGAGGGGTTTTTGATCTATGTGAAGGCCTCGCTTTTGACGGGGGTGATCCTGGCCAGTCCATGGATTTTCTATCAGTTATGGACTTTTGTTGCTGCTGGCCTTTATCCTCATGAAAAGCGGTATGTGCACGTATTTTTGCCAATCAGTCTGACGTTGTTTCTAGCCGGGGTGGCCCTAGCGTTTTTCTTCGTGTTTCCGCCGGTGCTAAGTTTTCTGTTCAGTTTCAACGGGTGGTTGGGGATCGATCCGGATCCGCGGATCAGCGAATGGCTCAGTTTTGTGCTGTTTTTGCCGTTGGGCTTTGGCATTGCTTTCCAGTTGCCGTTGGTCATGCTTTTTTTAGAGCGGATCGGCATTTTTACACTCCAGTCCTATCTCAGTAGTTGGCGGGTATCGGTGCTGGTGATTTTTATTATATCGATGATTTTTACACCGGCCGATCCGTACAGTATGTTCCTGATGGCGATTCCTCTGTTGTTTTTATATCTGTTAGGGATTGCTATGTGTAAATATATGCCTCGGCGGTGGAACCCGTTCGATTGACGTTGCCCCGCTGGGAGCAAGTTGGTCTGCCATGAGGGGTAATGATTAGGGCAGCTTGGAGCCGGTTGCTTCAGGTAGTCCTTGGTTTGGCAAGAGCTTGGGGGGAACGCATACGGGATGAGCGGACGGCTAGATGGCCTCGCCGCCTCGTTCGCCGGTGCGAATGCGGATGCAGTCTTCCAAGGGGAGGATGAAGATTTTGCCGTCCCCGATTTCGCCGCTCGGGCCGGATCGGCCTGCTTTTAAGATCGCCTCGACCGTCGGCTGTACGAACTCATCGTTGACGCCGATCATCAACTGCACTTTCCGCACCAAATCCACGGTAAATTCCAGACCCCGGTAGAGTTCTGGCTGCCCCCGTTGTCGGCCAAAGCCTTGCACATCCATGACGGTCAAGCGGAAGACTTCCACCTCGGCCAGGGCAGCTTTGATCGCTTCCAGCCGATGGGGTTGCACAATGGCAATAATCAGTTTCATGGTAGGATCCATTTAGGAAGCAAAAGCGGCGAAGGAAATAGCCCCCAGGCAGATCGGGCTACCTGGTCAGCTGGCAAGAGGAAGTGGTAATAAAACCTCGGCCAGCCGTTGGATAGGCCAGCCGTTGCCCACCGGAACCAACTCCCTGGCCCCACCTTGTCTGGCTAGCTTTTCCCAGAATCGTACCAAAAAACCTACACTTGGTCCACCGACTCCACTCGTCGGATCGCTTGCAAAAATCGTTCCATGGACGGACAACGATTGCGAGGATCCGGCTGGATGCACCAATGGATGGCCTCGGCAAGCCGAGGGTGAATCTTCGGCCGATATTTCCGGATGTCAGTGGGCGGCTGATCATGGGTCATGGCGGCCAGTCCGGTACTTCCCCTCGGCCAAGGCAACTCATAAGTGCAAATTTCATAAGCGGTTACGCCAAACGAAAAAATGTCAATCCGCTGATCGGTAGGGAATCGGCGCACTAGTTCCGGCGCCAT
This sequence comes from uncultured Thermoguttaceae bacterium, assembly GCA_938042245.1. Lineage (GTDB taxonomy): Bacteria > Planctomycetota > Planctomycetia > Pirellulales > Thermoguttaceae > JANXAQ01. The sequence continues at coordinate 21,025 of CALIRO010000075.1, read as the reverse complement.
GTAGTTGGGCGTTCCGGTCCGGTTGCCCGGTTGCATAAACGGCGGAGTGGCCGGCACCGATAGCCCAAAATCCGTCAGTTTCACCGTCTGACAGTCTTCGGTCAGGATGAGGTTTCGGGGACAGATATCCCGGTGGATAAAGCCGGCTTTATGCACCACGTCCAAGGCCTCGGCCGCCTGCCGGATGTAACGAACTTGGTTGCCTTCCAGCAATGGCGAACGGGTAGCTAAAACCGTATTCAGACCAGGCCCTCCCAAATACTCCATGACCAAATACTGGCACCCATCCGTGGTTAAGCCATGCTCAAAAGTTTTGACAATATATGGGTGATCAAATAGGATGGCAATTTCCCCTTCCGGGGGTTTATTGAGTCCTTTAAAACGTTCTTCCACCAGGGCGGTCTTTTTGGGGTCCAGGATCTTCAGGCCTACAATCTGGCCGGTCTTCCGATCCCTGGCCATGTAAAATTTCGACATGGTCCCAGCAATACCCTCCCGCAGGAGTTCAAACCGCTCTCGCACATCTAGCCGATCCAGCCGTAGGGCCGATTTAAGCCGATCGAATAACCCCATCACCGCTTTATCTCACAGGAGCCCGAAGGAAAATGGGTAATCACTTTTGGTTGCTTTGGGCTTTCCAAAGGCCTAGGGGGGCTGCCCATCCCCAGATGGCCTTTCCCCCCTGGGGTGAGGGCCTTTTTAACCGGGCCGGATAAAAGGGATTTGCCCCTGTTCTTTGCACGAACTTCTTTCTACAAACGCCCGAAGGGGCTTCTTCTTTTTAATCTAGGCGGAAGACCTCCTGCCTGCAAGTCAACAGTCCGATTCGGCCGAAGGATCTGGAAGTTGGCGAAGCTGGAGAAAATAAGGAAAAGGAAGCTCTGCAAAATCCTGAACATCACGTGAACTTTATGAATATTCGATCTAATCCTTTGCCTATCGGTTCCCATTGCTGGGCACTATATATTGAGTCTAACGTTGGCAGTGCCACTATATGTTGGGGTTATTGACGGAGGCTCCGAAATAGTGTAAAAACATCTCCTTTGAATTATTCAGAGCTTCCCAAAATGCTTATTCAGATTTCCCAAACTACCTAAAATTATTTGCCTATTTTATCCAGTTTGTCTATTTTGCGAAGTTAAGTTCAATACTCTGGTTTCCAAGAGGTTTACTTCAGCCAAATGGAGGAAAATTCCTCTGGAAGCACTCTTTACCGGGCCTTCGGTGGGAACGCCCAAACCAGCCAGAAAGTCTCATCTGGAGCACCAACACAGTAACGTACTCTCTTAGAATGCCCCCTTGGCCGCCCACAGGAAGGAGGCCAAATGCGTAACCTAGTCGGTCAGACTGCGAGCCTTCCTCCTGGCCTAACTGGTTAGGGTGTCCAAGAACATCTAGTAAGGTTGTCTGTTAGACAGCGCTGCTTGCCCGCCACCCGGACGATATCAAAAGAACACCAAGTAAAAGTCTCACACAAAAGAACAACAAGAAAATAAAAGGAAATTTCGTGGTCTTTGGGGTTGTTGGTGTGAAATTTCTCCCCTGTTGGGCCGAAGGGAGCAGCCGGCACGGGGTGAACCGATCGGGGCAAGGTACCTGCCAGTGCCGAACTGTCGGACGGCACCTGGGAAGTTTCCATTGGGCTAAAATGTTCCCAAAATAGCAACACGTCAGCCGAATGAAGAAGCTGCCTGGGTGATCTGAGGAACGCCTTTGGGTGTGCCTGCCGGGCAAGCTGCAGTCCAGAACAACTCAACTACCAGGAAAAAAACTGGCTTTCTTCTTTTTTTGCAGGAATGCCTTGGGGTCCTATTGGGCTGAGGTGCTATCAAAAAATATTAGGCGGCTTGTTGATCTGCTTCTGGAAGGGCAGGGGCGGGGGCTTCCAGAATTGGTATTCGGCCATCTTCGCTCACATCTTCAAATCGGACGGATACCTGTTTAGAAACACCGGATTCCTGCATTGTAACTCCGTAGAGGGTATCGGCACAGGTCATGGTCTTTTTGGAATGGGTAACGAGGATAAATTGGGTAATGCTTAAGAAATCTTTTAGGACCTTGATGAACCGGTCGATATTGACCTCGTCCAGGGCGGCATCGACTTCGTCCAGAATACAAAACGGGCTAGGTCGACTCCGGAAGATCGCCAGGAGCAGGGCGACACAGGTAAGCGTCTTTTCGCCGCCGCTTAAGAGGGAAATACTTCGGGGCTCTTTGCCAGGCGGACGGGCTACGATCTCCACTCCGCTTTCCAGGACGTCCACGCCTTCTTCGAGGAGGATGTCGGCTTTGCCGCCGCCGAACAGATCCCGGAAAAGCTCGTGAAAATGGCCTCGGACGGTCTCTAAGGTTTGCAGAAACAGACGTCGGCTTTCGGTATTGATGTGTTCGATGATGCGTTCTAAGGAGGCTTTGGCTTTGGCTAAGTCCTCGTATTGGGTGCGAAGGGCTTCGTAGCGGGTTTCCAATTGCTGGAGTTCCTCCAGGGCTTCCAGGTTGACGTTGCCGAGATGTTGGATTTTTCGGCGTAATTGGTCGATTTCCTGTTGAAGTTCTTCTCGGCTGCGTGGATCTTGTTGGGGGGGATTGTTTTCCAAGGTAGCCAGATCAATGCCGTATTCTTCTTGGAAACGTTGCGCGAGTGCGGATTGTTGTTGGCGGAGTTGGGTGGCGGCCAATTGGCAATGGTGGAGTTGTTCTTCGATATTTCGGACTTCGGCCCAGGCGAACTGGGCGGCACCGGCCAGATCGGAGCGCTGCTGTTGCCACTGCTGCTGGGTCCGAAGGCAGTCTCGAATTCGGGCGCCCAATGCTTCTTTAGCCAAATAAAGCTCGGCAATTTTCGATTGTCGGTGGAGGATTTGGGTTTGGGTATCTTGAAGTCGATTTTGGAGTTGGCGGAGTTGGAGGTGCAGGTCGGCCAGTTGATTGTGGCGCTCTTGCCGACTCTGTTCCACCTGCAGCCGCTGGGTCTGCAAGGCGGCCAGACGTTCCTGGCTTTTGGCCAGTTCCACCTGCAAGGAGGTGATTTGGGGAAGCAACTCTCGGCGCTGTGTCTGGAGGTGGGAGATCTGTTGGGCCAACTCGCTGAGTTGGAGATCCTTTTGGCTGAGGTGTTGACGGAGGCAGTCGGCTTCGGCGGCTGATTGAGCCAGGGCGGCCTGAGCAGCTTCCCACTGAGCTGCCGATTGGCGCAGCTCCTCCTCGAAGGCCTCCTGTTGTCGAGCGTATTGGCTGAGGCGTTCTTCCACCACCGCCAACTGCTGTTCTATAGCCGCCAACGATTCGAGCACCTGTTGCCATTGTTGCTGCGCGGTGGCTAGCTGTTGCTCAGAGGCGGCAAGCTCGGCATGGAGTTGTTGGGATTGGCTTTGCAGGGTATGGGAGGCCTTTTGGAGTTCTTGTAATTGGAGTTGGACGGAGCGGAGCTCACTGCGTCGGGAGATCCCCCCGCCTAGAGCTGGCCGAGGCCCAATCTCTAGGATGCCTTCTGCCCCAATCCGCTCGCCCCCAAGGGTAACGAAATGACAGCCTGGGGCTTGCTGAGCCAGTCGTTGGGCTGCCGGCACCGACTCGACAATCCAGGTTCGAGCTAACAGACGGCCGATGAGTTCTTGGCAGACCGGTTCGCTCTGTAGCAAGGTATCTGCCCGTGCTAGAACCCCTGGCTGGCCCCGCAAATCGACATATTCATCCGAATTTTCTTGGGAAGAGGAACTTTCTTGAAGCCAAAGGATACCTACCCGGCTGGGAAATTCAGCGGCATGTTGTTGCAAATATTCCCATAACGGTGACGTGGGCCGGGCCACCAAATACTGGCTGTATTCGCCCAAGGCAATATCGACCAAGGGGGCTGCTTCCATGGGGGCCTGGAGCAAATCGGCCAGCAGGCCCACGATGGCCTGCAACGGTCCGTTTGGCGTCTGTTGGCGTTGCAAAAGCAAATGCTTTACCCCAGGACTGACGCCTTCATGGCGTTGGAGGAGTTCTTCCAGCAAGGCTTTCCGTTCTCCGAGGGCGGTTTGGCGTTGGGCCAGATGAGCGGCTTCCGATTGCAGGGCGTGGAGGCGTTGTTGCAACTGGCTCAAACGGGATTGTTCGGCGGCGATTTGGGCCTGATATTGGGCTGCTTCTGCCTCTAAAAGCTCCCGTCGTCTGCGGAGGGACTGGGCCAACTGGGCGTTTTCCTCCCATTGGCTCTGGAGCTGGGCCAGCCGCTGCTGCGCCGAGGCTTGGGCCTGCTGGGCAACCATGGCCATCGCTTCCAGCCGACTCCGCTGGCTCTGCCAACTGGCCTGCTTTTCGAGCAATTCCCGTTGCTCCGAGCGAAGCTCTTGTTCAGCCGCCTGAAGCTGCCTGACCCGGTCGTCCAGCTCTTGCAAGCTCCGCTGGTGTTGCTCCAGGTGCCGGGAAAGCTGCTGATGATGGACTTCGGCCTCGGCCAATGCGTGGGCAATTTCGGCCGTCTGCTGCTCCACATCAGTACTTCGGAGACTTAGGGCAAGGATCTGCCGCTCTGTGCTATGCCGTTGCTCCGAAAGATCTCGTACCTGAGCCCGGTGGTGCTCGATAGCCGTCTCTTCAGCCGCAATGCGTTCCCGATAGGCTGCATATTGAGTTTCGGCGGAGCGGATGGTCTGCTGCAATTGGGCCAGTTGGGTCTCCAATTCGAGCTGTTGGGTTTCCAGGATTTCGGCTTCAGCGACCCGCTGGGCCCGCTGGGCCGAAAGCGCCGCCTCCTGCTTGGCTAACTGAGCCAATTGCTCGCTCCAGTGGCTCCAATCCACCCAGGCCATCTGAGTGCGCAGCGCCTGGAGCTGATTGGTGTACTGCTGATATCGTCGGGCTTTGGCCGCTTGCTGCCGCACACTCCGAAGCCGACTCTCCACCTCCTCGACAATATCCCGAAGCCGGAGCAAATTCTGCTCCACCCGTTCCAAACGGCGAAGGGCTTCGGTTTTTTTTGCATTGAATCGGCTGATTCCGGCGGCTTCCTCAAAGATGACCCGTCGATCTTTCGAAGAGGCCTGCAGGAGCACATCGACGCGGCCTTGTTCGATCACACAATAGGCATGAGAACCCAGGCCGGTACCGGCCAGAAGGTCTCGAATGTCTTTGAGTCGGCAAGGTTGACGATTGATCAAATATTCACTTTCCCCGCTCCGATACACCCGCCGCGTCAGCTGCACCTCCGCCGTCTCCAACGGAAAAAGGTGCTTCGAATTGTCAAACGTCAGCGTAATCTCCGCCGCATGCATCGGCCGACGGTTCTCCGAACCGTTAAAAATCACGTCGGCCATCTCCGTCCCGCGCAGACTCTTGACGCTCTGCTCCCCCAAAACCCATTTAATCGCGTCCACAATATTCGATTTGCCGGAACCATTCGGCCCCACAATGGCCGTGATGCCCGGCGGAAACTCAAACCGCGTCCGGTCTGCAAAACTCTTGAACCCAAATAGTTCCAACGCCTTCAACATCCGACCGCTTCCCTTCCGGTAAGGAAGCAGACTTCCTGACTTGGCCGAAACACTATCCGCTTGATTCTACCGCCCCAGCCGACCTCAGCCTACCCAATGGCAGGCCACCCATCCGGATCGGACCCCGATTTTGCCCAGTTCCCCCCGCACCCATCCGTTCAGATGAGGAACAGCTCTTGGAGGTTGCTAGTCCGGCCGGCCCATCCTGTGGAGTCCATCCAAAAAATCTCGGGAACATTTCACCCCCTTGCAGTGAGTGTGCGGTTGTATTCCTGACAAACCATATCATCTCCCGGCCGTGCCCCCGGCAGTCCAGAATGGCGAGGCTGGCGCTGCTGGATCGGGTGCTTTCGCGGCGATGACAAAAAAGGCACTTCATTCGGCTGACGGGTTCTCAATCTTGATAATCCAACAAAGCCTGGAACATTCCGGGCCAAACGGAGGTAATTTTCTTTTTGGATAGGCGGTTAGTTTACCTTGTTCGGGCCAGGCCAGAAAATCTTCGACCACCTTCTGCCCACAAACCCACCGGCGGAACCGCTAGAGTCTGCTTCCTCGATGTTCTGAGAAACCTGGGGACGATCTTCTGGCTCATACATCCGGCCGGGTTCCGGCAAGGCATCGACCTGAAATCGACTTTGCAAGGCTCCTTGGGCTTTGGCTTGCACCAGGGCTTGGACCACATCCGGATAACAACCGCCCAACTCGGCAATGGCCCGAATCATGGCATCGAGTTGATTAGGTACGATCCGCTGCTGGTCTGGCTCGCCCACCGCAAATCGACTGATTACCAATTCTTCCGGATTTTCCCGATGAGGCCGCACAATAATCCGGCTACCTGCTTCTAGGAAAAACTGGCCTTGCAGCCGGTGCTCTTTCCCAAACAGGACCACTTCCGCCCGCTTGTGCGTGCAGACATGCACCATGGGCGGCCCTTCGGTATCCAGCAGATGATAGCTGAAGCCGTCCGATCCCAGACGTTCCCCTCGCACCAACGGATCTTGCCGATTCATGGCCCACAGCGCACGGAACGCCCCGTATCGGGTCTCGGCGCTGGAGCCATGAAGCAAAGAACATAATTGTTCATAAGCCGCCAGATCATCCATCGTTCCCAAGGCAGCTAGGGCATATACCCGAAATGCCGGATGCTGACGGGCAATCTGCGCAAGCGGTTCGGCCGCTTCCCGACAATCCAGATACGCCAACGCTTCGGCCGAATAAAACCGCACCTCCGGATCCTCCGCCTGCAACCCTTTCCGCAGAACATCCACCGCCTTTTTACCGATGGCCTCCAGGGCCACGGCCGCTCGGGCGGCCGTAAACGGATCCAACAGTTGTTTGCCCAATTCCTCCATCCGTTCGGCCTGCTGGGCTTCCTCCTCCCGAAGGGCGATTGCGCGAATGACATCCAGATAACGGCCGATATTGTCTTTATAGCGTGGGTGGACGGCTAATTCGATGAATTCGTGCGTTTTGGCGGTAGCCACTCCGGTTTTGACACCCCGTTGGCTAATGTAGAAACGTTTATTCACAGCAGCAGCGATCCGGGCACTGTTCGCCACATTCTGATGCTCTGGCTTCAGCACCAGTCCCAACGTGCGCGATTTCAGACATAGACCACCACCCAAGATGCGGCCTCGACCTAAAAGCACTTTGTCCCGCTGGGGATCGGCCGTCGGATCCACCAAGACCGGCCCCTTGGCCAACGCCCAACTGTGCCCTTCTAAGATTCGGCCCCCCAAAACCGCTTGTTCCTTCAGGCGTGTCTCCAGCAAATAGCCCCCCCGTAAGCTGACCGCTTCCCCCTGGCTCGGAACCCGGACCTCCACATCAAAACTGTCCCCCTTTTGGATTCCAGGCCGAAGCCACCCCCGAACCATCACCATTGCGGTCTCTGGAGAAGCCAGCACCGCATTGGGCATGCTGACCCCCCGAGCCTCCATCTCCGCAATCAGAGCCGACCGTTGGGGAGAGGGCGGCGGATCATGCCCGGTCCCAGGCAGCCCAGTAACCAAACCTACATTTTCGATCCGGACCGGCTCGAGCCCAAATGGTACTGCCATATCCCCCACGAGTCGGGCCTTCGGCACTGGCTCCTGTTCCGCCGGGCTTTGAAACCGGGAAAGCATATTCCAACTGGGCCAACTAGTGCACCCGGCTAACCAAAGGAGGGCCAACATCCACCCTAACGAGGTGAAAATACTTCGTTTTAAGACTTTCGGATGGTATAAATCTACCCAAAAATGGCATTGCTTCTCCCCTAATCCTGAGGGAGGTAAAAATGCCACTGCTCGAAGATACCATCTTAAGGGGAGATCAATCCATCCAATATGGGGATTTCTGCTTCCGCTCATGGGTGCCATCTTCAACCCTCCTTGGCGTGATGGCTTTGAAAATTCCCAATTTTTATCCCTGCTCACCCGGAGACTTCTCCGTCAATCCCCCAAAAATGGGGAATGCCTTCCGCGAATGTGTTAACTAAGTTGGCTTATTTCATTCCCCCAAAAAGGGGACAACCAACACCCATCCAGCCGGTACCTCTCGAGATTTGCTCTACAAAGGCAAAATGGGGTTAAACAATAGTGGTTTTCTCCGCCCTGGTCAAGGGATCCACTTCGGAGGGGACCCCCCTGGGTAGAAGTCCCCACTTTGCTGGATTTGTGGGTTGCTGTATGGTGGGGGGAGATTGGGGGGCTTAGGTGGCTTTGGATGGCCCGAGGAAAGCTTTCTCCCCTGTACTAGGCATCCGGGTTCTGAAAGGGATCGACGATGGTGCTTTTGGATTTTACGATGTTTCCGTTGGACAAGGGGCCGAGCGTCAGTGCCTATGTGGCCCGGAGCCTCCAGATCATCGAAGCCAGCGGTTTGGATTACCGGTGCCATGCCATGGGCACGATTCTGGAAGGTCCCCTTGATCGGTGTTTGGAAGTGGTACGAGAGTGTTTTGAGGCGATGGCCCAGGATTGTGAGCGAATCGAATGTGTGATCAAGATGGACTATCGCCGAGGCCGAATCGGCGGATTAGAATCCAAGGTGGCTAAGGTAGAATCGCTGCTTGGCCGACCGCTGAAAAAGTAGCCCTTTGGGAACTCTAGGAACTATTCTGAGTAATGGTTCTCAGCCGATCTGCCACCCCGCAGGCCAGGCGATGGGGAACCGGAAAAACAAAGGGCGGTTGGATATTGTCGGGAGAATACACCCAGGTGGCACATGGGGCCGTGGTTTTTGGAACATTCCGGACCAATCCTCCTGACAGGCGTTATAGTGGAGGTGGTCTTGGGCAGTCTGCTGGTACGGAGTGGGCGGGGGATATGGCTTTGGCCGATGTTAGGTGTTCTTTTGTTGACACTAGGCGGTGTTGGCCTCGAACGCTGGATCCAGACGCCAAAAGAACAGGCGGCCAGCACGTTATATGCGGCGGCAGCGGCGCTAGAGGCGAACGATGTAGATCGGCTCTTTGAACATATTTCACCCACCGCTCAGTACACGCCCCAGCGAGCCCGCAGTGTGCTTCGGCAGTATCGATTTCGCCAAGCCCGGATCCTGCATCTAGAGATCGAAATCAACCAGTTGACTAACCCACCCACAGCCACCGGCCATCTGCTGGGCCTGATTCAGCTGGAAGACGTTCATGGCCAACCGATCTATACCGGCCGGGTGAGCTTGGAAGTGCTGCTTCGATGGGAAAAAGACCGATGGCGGATCACCGGCCATCAAGAGGATGCGATCCATCAGGATTGGTAAAGCCTACCGCCGATGCAGAATCTCCCCGGTCCCCCGATTTGCCCAAAAAGGTAGCTCACTCTTAGTCGGTTGGTGGGAGCTTCCGGCAAGCGCTGCTGAACGAGGCACCCTCTTGGACAAAAAGCTCGCTGACTCCCGGTCGGTTGGGTGGGATGGCGGCCTGATTAAGGTGCAGGTGGCGGCCCCGAGGGCGGCACCACTGCTGGCGGCCAAACAGGCAGCGGCACCATCCCATACGGATACCCATACCGGTTCCAGGACCCATAGGGGTTTTGCCAGGATTGGAACGGCAATGTCCATGGACCTTGCGGATTGCCCCAGGGGCCAAACGGGGTGGCTCCAGGACGGAATGGATACAGCCATTCGCCATATGGTCGAATCGATTCTCCTGCCCCCCAGGTTTCTACGACATGGCGGTAGTCGAAGCTGCCCCGAACAGCCAGTCCGGAGCGCTTATGCCGGTAGCCACTCTCTTGATACGTCGGATCGCTTGGCACGACTGCCGGCGGCGGAGCTTGGTATTGGATGAGCCGTTGCTCGGTACCAGGAAGATGGCTGAACCGGCTTGGTTGAAAGATCCAACTTTCCTTCCCCCCACAGGAGGAGGATATTTGTTGGCAGGGGGTTGCTTGGGGGGGTTGGGCTAGGGCCGCACTTCTTACACATATTCCCAGAAAGACCAGGCCGATCCAGACCCCAATTATATGGGGCCTATATCCCCCCAAAAAACAGAATATCCTGGAGCAGCTACGGATGCTGGTTGACCAACTGCGGGCAGGCTGCCAGATCAAGGTGTTTACTCCCCACAACAGGGCCGGCCGAAATGTTTCGGGTGCACAACATCCAAGGGGATTTTTCCGACCTAAACCCCTGGTGAGTCCCTAGGGAGCAAACCCCGTTCCAAGCCTTTTATAAAAAGAAGCTCCCCTAAAGATGGGATTTACCCCTCTCCTATTGATAGAAGAACACTCTTTCAACGCACCAAAGGAGTTTTCCCCTACCAGAGGGAACCCGGCACGGAACCGCCTTGGAGGCGAGCAGGTTAGGGAGCGGGCCGTTGGACAAAAAGCGGCGGATCGGCCGGGTCGTACTCCTGCTGTTGGGCCGCCTTTTGCGGATCATACACATATCGAGCGCCCGGCGGTAAGGAGGGCAGTTGGATGCCGTTTTCCTTGATGATCTTTTCCATAAACTCTTCCTGGGTTTTGGGGAAATGGCCGTGCTGGGCTCGGTAGAGGTTCATTGCGTGAGGAATCTGGATCCGAAAGGCGATCATTTGGGGGGCTTTGAAATAGACGGAGATCGGTTCGGTGATCAGACCGCCGCCGTAGCCTTGGCCTTTGGGACTGAGGCCTACGTCGGCCTTCTGGCGGATCATGCCGGGCGGAGGTTCCGAGGAAGTGGTCGAAGCGGGCGGTCCAGCGGGGGTAGCGGGATTTTGAGCTGGCTGGGGGATTCCGGAGCTGTCGGAGTGGGCAGGAGGAGGCGGGGGGACCCTTCGGGCAGCCGGAGGCGGACCAGCTTGCTGCGAACGATCCGGTTTTGCGGTGGGGGTTTCACATCCGGCTGCACTCACCAGCAGCCATCCGGCTAAGCAGACCAGTTTCCGTAGCCTGGGGGGGTGTGCCATGGCAGAGTCCTTTTTGGCAACGAGCCCTGGGTAGCTAGACAAGCCCAAAGCCCAAGGAGCAACCCCTTGGATGGAAAAGAGTGGTACTGGGATGCCCAAGGGGGTTTGGAGGCATTATTCCATAGCAGCCCGGACAGCGTCAAGGACCTTTTGGCGGGCAAGGGGCAGGGGATCGGCAAGGAGGGCGCCGGCTGCTTGGCGATGGCCGCCTCCGCCAAATAGGCCAGCCAATTGGCTGCAATCCCAATGACTGCGGCTTCGGAAGCTGACTTTCAGGCTGCCACTTGCTAGCTCAATAAACATCAGGGCCACTTCGGTACCGGCGACTGCCATCAAAAAATTGATCAAATCTTCCGTATCGGAGGGGAGCGCTCCGGTGGCGGTAAAGTCGGAGCGTTCGATCCAGGAGTAGATCAAGCGTCCATTGAGGTCTGCCTCAGCCCGGCTGAGCACCCGACCCGTCAGGCGCAATCGGCCGAGGGACTCGTTTTCATAGAGTTGTTGGTAAAGTTGGTCGGGGACAGCTCCGGCATCGGCTAAAGCGGCGGCTAATCGGTAGGTATCCGCCCGGGTGGAACCAAACCGAAACCACCCCGTATCCGTAGCCACCGCCGCAAACAGTTGCTCGGCCGACAGCCGGTCCACGGGAATGCCCCATCGGCGGGCCAATTCATAGATCAATCGGCCTGTGGCCTCGGCGGTAGGGTCTTTGAATGCTTCCGCCCCCAGGTCTTCGGAGCTTAGATGATGATCCAGGACGATTTTCGGCACGTTGGTCGAGCGGATCCAATCGGCGGCCTCGCCCAACTGGGACCACGAGGAGGTATCGACGATGACGATCAGATCGGCTTGGTTGAGCTGCTCCGGCTGCACATCCCGGCCCAGACGGCGAAACCGGCCTTGGGGATCCAAGAATCGGAAGCTGGGCGGCACATCGAACGGCCCGACCAACAGCACTTGCTTGCCCATCCGTTCCAAGAGGCTAGCCAGTGCTAAGCTGCTGCCCAAAGCGTCGCAGTCGGGCCGCACATGCGTTACCACCACCACACGCTGGGCTTGCTGGAGCCGGCCGATTAGCCTCGTCCAATCGATGCCGGGGCCGGCATCTCTGGTCGAAGCAGGCGGACCCATTCGGCTGGACTGTTCCGACAAAGGACTACTCCACGCATTCACGAACCCGTCTCCTGGGGTTGGATTTGAGCAACGATTTGTTTGGTGGCTGAGACATCCTGGGCCATCTGCGCGACCAAGGCCCCTACTTCCGGGAATCGACGTACCGGGCGCAACCGGGCTAGAAATTCAAGTTCTAAAACTTGATGATATAAATTCCCCTCAAAATGGATCAGAAACGCTTCGATTTTCTGTTCGGTTTGGCCGAAGGTGGGGTTGGGGCCGAGACTGATAGCGGCTGGCCAAGCCTGTCCGGCCAGCCAGGCCCGGCCTGCATAAATGCCATCGGCAGGCAGCAAGAGTCGATCCGCTTGCAAATTCGCCGTCGGATAGCCTAGTTGTCTGCCTCGGCCAGCTCCGGGGATGACTTGGCCTCGAATGCGGTAGGGTCGGCCCAATAACTCGGCTGCCTTTTCCACCTGCCCTTCCCGCAAAAGCTGGCGAATCCACGAACTGGAAACCGTCCGATTATCCACTTGTAAGGGCGGCACCACTTCCAACCGAATGCCTGCCTCAGTACACCAGGCGTGCAGATGGGCGATCTGAGCTTGCCGGTTTCGGCCAAACGAAAAATTACTCCCCTCCACCAGCACTTTGGCCTCCAATTGGCCTACCACAAAGCGCCAAAAGAAGTCTTTGGCTTCCATTTGGAGAAAATCTCGGCTGGTCGGAAAAGCCCAGACCACCTCCACGCCCAATTGGTTCATCAATTCCGCTTTTCGCTCCGTCCAGCACAGCGGCAACGGTGCCGTCTCCGGGCTTAACACCGATGCTGGGGAAGGATCAAAGGTGAAGACCACGGCTCGGTTGTCAAGCTGCCGGGCCTGGGCGACCAACCGCTCTAGGAGCCGAAGATGGCCCCGATGCACCCCGTCGAAGTTCCCAATGCTGACGGCGCCGCCTCGCAGGTCCGGTGGAAAGTTCTCGGAAGCACGGAGCAACATGGTCGGCCTACATCTGGGGGGAATATTACCCCTATTTAGCGGTGGCTATCTATCCGACAAACCAGGGTTTCTATTATGGGTCCGTTGGGCGGAAGGGGCAAGGGATAGATCGCCAGCCGATTCTAGACCAATAGGCAGAACCCAGCTAGCTTCCCCAAGCTAGCTAAAATAGGGGGGTATTGCCCCCCTACCTGCCCTATTCACGTAGAGCGGCATCCGGATCCCGCACAACCGGTTCCATCACCTTCGTATTGCGTTCTAAAGCCAATACAATGGTGCGTTCTTCCGTGCCGTCAGGACTTTGAGCCACAATGGGGAAGACCTGCCGACGATCCGGCATCTCCAAGCGGAGCTGGAAGGTGCCGTCTTGTTCGACCCGAACCGGCTCTCCCCGAATGGTAACATGGGCCCCTGGAGAAGTTTTGCCGTAGAGGAGCGCCACCGTCTCAATTTCCAGGTGAAACTCTTCCCGTTTGCCAGCCAAGCTGCTAGCGCCTAACCCATACCGAAGCGTCCAAGGAAGCAATGATCGGCCCAATTGTTCCTCCAGGACTTCTTTGACCTCGTGAGTGTCCACCGTCGGATCATAACCGCCGCTTAGGGCATAGAGGCGCTGATAGTCTTCTTGGCTCTTTTCCGACCATGGCTGCTCAGCGGGATCAGCAAGTCGGCTTCGGCTGGTAGTAACAATATTGCTTCGCAGGAGGCAAAGGAATTTGCCGGTCGGTGCTAGATACCCGATTTCCAATTGAAAACTCTTCGGCGGGGCCGGCACATCGACATACCAAGTATTTACCTCCCCATGAATCGGGATGTCCCGCAGGTGGTTTCGCACGGCACTAGTGACCCCATCCCGCACGACCTCCAACAGGCGCAATACAGGCCGCGCACTGTGCCAATGCTGGCCTAAAGCCGCCTCGGCTCGTTGGACCGTAGCTCGGCTGACCTCCCAATAGGCCTGAATCCAATACGGATCTCGCACAATGGCCACCAGCCGATCGCGAACTGCTCCATTGGAGGAAGAACTTTCCGTATAGTACGCTAAATCTTTACTAATACTAAGCTGAGTCTGGATTTCCCGGAGGCGATGGGCCACCTGTCCAGGGCCGGTTTTTTTCTTCCGGGGAGATGTCGTCTTCCCAGCGGTGCGAGCCACTCCGGAAATGGCGGGTGCGGGAGCAGTTTTCTGAACGGCTCCGTTGCCAGAAATCTTTTTGGAGCCTTTGGCAGACGAAGAGGTTTTAGTTTTGACCGTTTTTCGTGCCAGCTTTGCCAACGCTTGGACCAATTGCTCTTTGCGCATCTTGTGCCAGCCAGGCACTCCTTGACGTTTGGCCATGGCCGCCAAATCCTTTAGCGTGCGCCGGCGCAATTCGGTTAGGGTACTCACAGAACCGACCTCCCGGCCAAATAAGCCCTTTGCTCGGGGCTAGCTATGTTAAGGCTTCTCAGCACACCAGATGTTCGGTTTCCTCCTACGCATAGATCGGTTTTGCCATCGGCAGGCGCCCTGCGGGATGATCTTTCGGGCAAGGCAAAACCCTCCAATCATTACTTTATTGTAATTACCCATTCGCTCCGATGCAATCAGCCGCCTCGAAGTTTTTTGCCTAACCAGCTTTCCCGCTAAAATAATCTTAACTCCTTAAAAATAAATGAGTTAGGAATATAAAAATTACCAACCCACCTTGAATTTTTCCCTGTTTTTGCTGGTAGAGGAGATTTTTTTCAGACCCAATTCGGCATTCTAACTGCCCAGGCAGAAATTGCTTCGGAAGAATAAACACCGAGGAAAACCTATCAGGGGATATATAATCCCCCCAAAATATTTAGTACTTATTAGGAAATCCCCCATTTAGAGTTAAACAATCCCCCCACTTTATTATCCATCTCCGGTTACCAACAGCCTTTTTAGCGGTTCATTGCCCCCAGGATTAATGATTTTGTGCCCTCTACCATCTTCCTTTTTCCACTCCGGAAGCCGCCCCAGAAGAGTTTAAAATCCCGGCTCTCTGGAAGTCGGTTTAACATTTCCACCCAAGGAAAGGCCCTTCTCCATAACCAATGGCGAGAGTCTTTTCTTTATGGGCCAACCGCTAAAAAGCGGGGAAAAGCCGACTTTTTCTGAGGCCCTGCCAGAGGATACTTCCCCTAGGATTTTGGTGTTGGGTGCCGGATAGGCAGAAGCCGCTGCCGCTACCAAAAATAATTCCGCCTGGATTCGCTCTTGTCGTCTCTTCCCGTGCCGAAATGATTGGAGAATGGTTTGGGACCAGCAAAAGCTTTCTCTTCTTCCTATGAAACTGTTCTCTCTCACCCATTCCGGAACTATTGGAAAAGGGATCCCCAAGGTGTAAAGTGGTAAAAAGTGTTAAAAACAGAAACCACCAGTAACCGGCTCGCCTTATGTGGGATGGTGTTCCTTCCTCTGGAGCATACTTCCCGGATGTGCGGAGGGGTTGACCAGGGGGCATACGGGTTTACTTTAGGGACAAAATGCTTAAAGCGGATGAATGTTTCCTTACCAACAGTGGGTTCAAGCGGTTATGTATTCTTTCGAAGACTCCTTTTCCCCTGTTTTCGAGAGAGCCCGACGATGGGAATGAGAGCCTCCAGAATCTCTAGTTTTGTGATGATTTCAATAATCATTGTATTTGTTCTGAGTCAACGGAGAGCTTGGCCTGCCGAGGCTAGCCAGTCTTTGGAGGGGTGGCTCAATGCCTTAGTAGCCGTCGGCAAACAGGCCCAGGGCCATTCCCCAGCCCAGCAAGCCTGGTCTCAACTGGTCCAAAACGCCCAAATAGCCGATCTGCCTACGATTCTGGCCCGGGTGCGGCCTGAGCACCCATTAGCCAGCAATTGGCTGCTTTTGGCGGCCCAGGCGATTTGGCAACGGCACCAACCAGCAGACTCCCCCCAGAAGCCCCCAGCTTGGTGGGAAACTTTGCTTCCGGTCTATCAGAACCGCCAATATGCTCCTCGGGCTAGGTTTTTAGTCTATGGGTGGCTTCTAGAACTCCGACCCGAAGAAAAGCCTCATCTATTGACCAACGGTTTGGACGACCCCAGCCTGGACATCCGCCGGGAAGCAGTGGAACTGGTCCTTCAGGAGGGGCAAAAGCTCCAGCAGACCGGCCAGACCGAAAAAGCGGTACTGGAGTACCAACGGGCGCTTTTGGCGGCCAGAGACCCAGATCAGATCGACTCGATTGCCAAGGTGCTCCGGCAATTGGGCCAGCCGGTCGATATAGCCCGCCATTTTGGCTTTCTTCGCCAGTGGAAGCTTATCGGCCCGTTCGATAACAGCCAGGGCCGGGGCTTTGCCGCCGTGTATCCGCCTGAAACCGAGTGGAATCCCCAGGCCAATTATCCTGGCAAACACGGCCCGGTCCGATGGATCGACCACCAAACCGAAGACGACTATGGCGTGGTGGATTTAAACAGAGCCCTGGTGGAGGAAAAGGATGTGGTGGGGTATGCGGCCACGGAGTTTTTCCTCCGCAGCGATCGGCAGGCAGAAATTCGGATCGGTTCTCCCAACGCCATCAAGGTATGGGTCAATGGCCGTCTGGTCGCCGCCCAGGAAATGTATCATTCGGGTTCCCAGATCGACCAATATGTGATTCCGGTCCATCTGCGAGCCGGCGTCAATTTCCTCCTGATCAAGGTCTGCCAGAACAACATCCCTCAGGATTGGGCCCGGTTTTGGCAGTTTCAGCTCCGGATTTGCGACGCTTTGGGCACGGCCATTTTGCCGGACTCGCCGTCGGAGGAAAAACAACATCCAGCGCCAGCCGAAAAAGAAAAAACCCCTCCGCCAAAAGAAACCTCTCGGCAGCCGCCGGTGGATCCCCCTTGCTGGAGTGTTTTTAACGGATGGGAAACTACCTGTGCGTCGGAGGAACCGAAAGGGGATGTGGGAGAGGAAAACGTGGCTGTTTGTACAGCAAGCCCGCCGATCCTAGCCACCCAGCCCCAGGGGAAACAAACGGCCGGGGCTGCGCCGTCGGTTGGGCCTTGGGCGCAGTTTCGCGGTCCAGGTGGCAATCCGGTCTTTCGGG
This sequence comes from uncultured Thermoguttaceae bacterium, assembly GCA_938042245.1. Classification (GTDB taxonomy): domain Bacteria; phylum Planctomycetota; class Planctomycetia; order Pirellulales; family Thermoguttaceae; genus JANXAQ01. The sequence goes on along the minus strand of CALIRO010000075.1, from coordinate 3,999 downwards.
GCAAACCGGCGCCGATAGACTTTGGACCGGATAAGAATTTGGCTTGGCGGGTTGCCTTGCCAGGTCGGGGGCCGAGCAGTCCCCTGGTGGTCGGCAACCGGGTCATTGTTACCGCTTCTAGCGGTCCCCGGGAGGATCGGCTCCATGTACTCTGTTTTGACGCCCAAACCGGCAAGCAGCTGTGGCATCGGCAGTTTTGGGCTACCGGCAGTACGGTCTGCAATCCGTTTGCGGCGGTGGCCGCCCCAACGCCGGCAAGCGACGGCCGCCATATAGTGGCCATGTATTCATCCAATGATTTGGTCTGTTTCGATCTGGATGGAAACCTTCGGTGGCTTCGGGGGCTGGCGTATGAGCATCCGCTCACTAGGAACGATGTGGGCATGGCCTCTTCGCCGCTGGTGGTGGGCCAGATGGTGGTGGTCCAATGCGAGACGTTTGGCGATTCGTTTGCCGCCGCACTGCACTTGGCCGATGGCAAGACCCTTTGGCAGGTTGCTCGGCCGGCCACGTCCATGTGGGCCTCGCCGGTGCTGTATGCGCCGTCTGGGGAGGAAGCTTGGATTGTGATGCATTCTCGGTTGGCCCTGACCGCCCTGGACCCAGCCACTGGTCAGGAGGCTTGGCGGTATGAGGCTGGTTGCCACTCGATGGCCTCTTCGGTGGTCGTAGGGGATCGGATTTTGCTTCCGGGCGGGGGGATGCAATGTCTGCGGTGGGACCCGCAGCGGCAGCAGCCGGAACTGCTTTGGCGCCAAGGCCGGCTGGTCTGCGGAGCGCCCAGTCCTGCGGTGGTCGATGGGAACGGTCCAGATGGTAAAATATATACCATCCGGGATCCTGGCATCCTTCAGTGCGGCCGGTTGGCCGACGGCCAGCTGCTTTGGCAACTTCGCCTGCAAGGCCCGATCTGGGCTACGCCGGTTATTTCCGGAAAATATCTTTATGCGGTAAGCCACGGCAGCCTGGTCCAGGTGGTAGAACTTCCGGAACCGGGCGGCGAAAAAGAACACACCGGTCGGCTGGTTCACACCTGCCAGTTGGACCAGGGCATCCTGGCCACCCCGGCTCTGGCCGACGGAGCCATCTACTTCCGAACCGACCGCTGGCTCTGGAAGTTCGCCAGCTCGGCACCGTCCCAAACCGGCAGCCAGTAGCAACATCTCCGGCCACTGGGCATACCTGGTATCGGTGTAAAACTAGTTCCCTCCTGTCATCCCTGCGCAAGCAGGAATCCAGACGCTTAGGAACCTACTCATTTGCCATCCCCGGATCCCTAGGGAGGTAAAGAACCAGCAATAACCCGGCAGAGCAGCATCAAGGAGTCTTCTGCTTGCCCAACAGTGACAATCGGGAAGCTTCTTGCTCTAACACACAGCGTGCCAGAACAGGTTGCAAGGTCTCCTGGAGAAGCGACTTTTGCAGAAGGAAGCCGACGTATGATAGATAAATTGGTTATCCAGCCTAGCGGGCCGGTTCGAGGTGTGATTCGGCCGCCTGGATCCAAGAGCATTACTAACCGGGCCTTAGTGTGCGGGGCGTTGGCCCCAGGGGAATCGGTACTGGAAGGGGCCCTGGCCAGCGAAGACAGCCAGGTGATGATCGACTCGCTGCGTCGGCTGGGCATTGCCGTCCGGGCAGAAGACGAAGGCCGTCGGCTGATCGTTGGGGGCCAGGGGGGTCGGATACCGGCTAGCCAGGCGGAATTGTACACGGCTAATAGCGGGACCACCATGCGGTTTTTAACGGCGATGGTCTGCCTAGGCCGGGGGGTGTACCGGCTGGATGGGACGCCCAGGATGCGCGAACGTCCGATCGGCGATCTTTTGGAAGCCTTGGGGCAGTTGGGGGCTGATGCGCGCAGTGAACAAAATAACGGTTGTCCGCCGGTTCTCGTCCGCGCCCAGGGGCTGCGGGGCGGACGGACCGAAGTGGCTGGCCAGATCTCCAGCCAGTTCTTAAGCGCCCTGCTGATGGCCGCCCCCTGCACAAAGCAACCGGTAGAAATCGTCCTGCGCGGAACCTTGGTCTCCCGCCCGTATGTGGATATGACCTTGGCCGTCATGCGCAGCTTCGGGGCCCACGTGGAAGAACCCCAGCCGTGCCGATTCCTGGTGCAACCGACCGGCTATCAGGCGTGCGAGTATCCGATCGAGCCAGACGCCTCCGCCGCAAGCTACTTTTTCGGAGCGGCGGCCATAACCGGCGGCCAAGTAACCGTCGAAGGCCTCAGTCCCCATAGCCTCCAAGGCGATGTGGCATTTTGCCAGTGCCTGCGCCAGATGGGCTGCCAAGTGGAATATGGACCAACCGGGATTACCGTCTCAGGCCGGGCACAGCATGGAATCGACGTGGATATGAACGCCATGAGTGATACGGTGCCGACGCTGGCGGCCGTTGCCTTGGTGGCCCAGGGACCAACCCGCATCCACGGCGTAGCCCACATGCGCCACAAAGAGACCGACCGGATCGCCGCCCTGGCTACCGAACTTCGCAAACTCGGCGCCAGCGTGGAAGAAATGCCCGATGGGCTCCTGATCCAGCCCGGCCCCCTGCATGGCGCAGAAATCGAAACCTACAACGACCACCGGATGGCCATGAGCCTGGCCCTAGTAGGCCTGGTGGTGCCCGGCGTGGTGATCCGAAATCCCGCCTGCACGGCGAAAACTTACCCCGGCTTTTTCGACGACCTTGCTAAAATCACACGCAACACTTAATCCGGCAAAATCCTTTGGAGAAGTCTGCCCACTGCTTAGCCCCAATTGCTGTGTGGGTCCAGTGTTTCGTTCGGCCAACTGCACCAAAAATAAAAAACCTGCCTTTGAACCCGTTCGGTCCAAAGACAGGTGAGAAATCTCAGGGTGTGGCGTTGGCAGGTTGCTAGGCCAAAGCCAGCGTGTTTGCGTTCCGGCTAAGCTAACTGATTATTGGAAGAATTGGCCGGTTGGGTCGCCGTTGTTTTTGGTGATCAGGAAGAAATAGAGGCAGAAATCCACCTTCTTGCTGACGCTGCGCACCGCGCCGTCGGCCAACAGGTGGTTGACCACACCCGGATGGCCCGAACTAGGGCCATACAGGGCCTGCCGACCCGCAGGCTGGAGCTGAGATGTGCTTTCCAAATGTTGATAATACCCCGGATCGCCTATAGCAAAATCGTATGCCAAATAGGTTTTCAGTTGTCGAATCTGGTCGGGCGCTTCTTCATCAAACTTGCCGTTAAACCCATTGGGAGCATAATAGGAGTTTTGATACAAGACCACCGACCAATTGCCTACGTTGGGAATGTTACTGGGCAAGCCCACAAGCACACACTCCCGTCCATAGGTCCAGATGCCGTACTGGGGATCAATGGTTTCGGTACACAGGAAGGTATGGGCGGTGCCGTCTTTGCCGAAGGCGGCCAAGGTGATCCGGCCTCCGGGATACAACGCGCCGTCCGGATGGATGGTGCGAAGTTGGGTCTGGGTGGCCCCAGGGGGATATTTCGGCGTAGCAGGTGAACCTTCCCAGCCATAAGAGAGACTTTCAATATGGGTCGCCCCCATCGCTTTGTAGTTGGTCAAAGCGCCGAGTTTTGCTTGGGGATCGTAATAGGTGGGGTTCGGGTTACTGGGGCAGATCAACTCACCCAACTGGGTATCCCGGGCCAACTGAGCCGCCGCTTTTTGGGCTGCCGTAGAAGTCGAGTCAACAGAAATGTCCGGGAAGCCAGTCTTCAGGTTCAGCTTCTCGGACAACGAGGCTTGCTCCATATACGGAAGCAAGTGCACCAAAAAGCTCCAGCCGCGGACCCGAAGGATTTGGCCTGTGGTCGGATCCCGTTCCACGTCGCTGGCGGGCGGAAACCGCTTGAAGGCGTCGTGGAAGTTGTGGAAGGCCAAGCCGAGCTGTTTGAGGTTGTTAATACAGGTGGCTCGGCGGGCCGCCTCCCGGGCTGCCTGAATGGCCGGTAGCAGCAAGGCAATCAGCAGCCCAATAATGGCAATGACCACCAACAGT
>CALIRO010000074.1 GCA_938042245.1 uncultured Thermoguttaceae bacterium | reverse complement strand
GTCGGCCTTGCTGACCAACAGAATCCTCCAGTTGGGCCGGCCGAGTGGGAGTATCCTCCGATTTACCCTGCTGCGTGGGATAATACAGTTTGACCGGGACGGTCCGGTTCCGGGCCGGGTCGTGCCAATCCGCCAGAAAACTCCCCACCCCAAACGGCCCCGGGGCCGCATAGGAAGCCTTTTCGTCTGCTCCCCGGGGAACTGCTTTTGCTTGGTCTTCCTCAGCCGACAGCAGTCCACCTTCCATCGCCCACAAGCCGATCACCGCTCCAACGCTTAACAGCATGTTACGAAAACATTCCCGCATCACGCTATATCTCCTTTTTTTCTCAGGAGAGTAATCGGGCAAACAGCCTCTCCAATCAAGCCAACAAAACTCTCTCCGGCAAACAAAGGGCCTCTAGCGGTCCGCCAGAGGCCCCGTACTACTAACTTCCTTCGTAGGCCTTTTTTCCCAACAAAGGCCCCTTTTCTCCCTCAACAGTTCTTTGGCTGGCTATGCAGAAATCTTAGGAGGTGCTTAACGAACAGGCCCTAGGATGCCACTGTCGGCTTGTCTAGCAGTGGATGGCCACACTATTTCCAGCTCGTGGTCCGGCTACGGCGCCACCGGTTCGGCTTTTCGTTTAACCTTGGCTTTCGGTTTGGGCTTTTCTGCCTGAGGTTTGGTTTCCGGGGCTTTTAGGACCGGTTTGGTGGCCGGTTGGGTGAGCGGTTCGCCGTCCAGCGGTGGCTGGAGCTTCGATAGATCCACGCCAAACCGAGCCAAAATCGTCGGTGCAATGTCTTGCCGCATCCCGTCCCGTTTGACTAGCGGATCATTCGTACCCAGGAACACATACGGCGCATAGCTATGGCTGGTCTTATCTTCGTCGAAGCCGTGGTCGGCCGTTACATAAATCAGCGTCTTATCATACAGGCCCAGTTGTTCCAGTTTTTCGATGATTTTGCCGGTCCACCGGTCGTTGGAAATCAGAGCGGCATTGTATTCCGGCGAGTTTTCGCCGTGTTTATGGCCGCTGTGATCGACCTCGGCAAAATGGACAAAGAAGAAGAACGGCTTGTCCTTGTATTTTTCGAGGAGTTCTAGCGCCCGAGAGCCGACCTTTTCGTCCAGCATCAGGCCGTACTCCCACACATCGCAGCTTTTATGCATGGTGTAGTACGGCGAGCCTTCGAAGACCGCATATTGCACCCCATTTTCTTCGACAATACGATATTCGGGTTTGGCTTTGGGTTTGGGTTTCGGCTGGGCTTCGGGCTGTGTACCGGGTTCCGCTTTTTCTTTGGCTTTTAGTTTGGCCTCAGCCTTTTGGCGCTGTTTTTCGACTTCTTCCAGAGGCTTTTTCCAGGGCGGCCGGATTTCGCCGCAGTGCCCCGATTTCCCAATCACCGCCACACAGACAAAATCCTGCCCAAAATGTTTCTTCAGCCGCTCAAATACGCTCAAACCCTCCGGCACATCCCGGAATCGTCCGTTGCTATATACGCCGGTAACTTCCGGATGATAGCCGGTCAGGATCTGGGTCCAACCGGCCTTGGTGTCGGTAGCCCCGGTGATCACGTCAATATTGACCAGGCCACCTTCTTGCTGGAGCCGTTTGAGCGTAGGCAACTCCCCCCGCTGGAGGCATTGCATCACATGGTCCCGCTGGGCGCCATCCCAGCCGATCAAAATGATGTTTCTCGGCGGCCCCTCTCGACTAGGCTTTTTGGTCTCTTCGGCCCAGCCCGCCGGCAGCAAAAACAGCCCTACCACCAGGCCCACTAAGGCCAAACACCCCATCCACATCGCCAGTCGCTTCATGGCAACACCTCCTCCAGAAAAAGGATCAACACCACAGACCCCCGCAACCCTGCACCGATAGCGATCCCTCAAAAGGTGGGATTTTTTGGCAGGCAGGTCGTTTTCGGCAGGAGCCCCCTACCTGAAGCCTCTGCTTTTCCCAGAGACTTCCCGCAGGTTTGCTCGGAAGTGCAAAAATCCAAGGGAAGCTCTGCAAAATCCTGAACATCACGTGAACTCTATGGATATTAAATCTATTCCTTTGCCTATCAGTTCCCATTGCTTGGGACTATATATGGAGTCTCATGTTGGCAGTGCTACTACATGTTGGGGTTATTGAGGGAGGTTCGGAAACAGTGTAAAAACATCTCCTTTGAATTATTCAGAGGTTCCCAAGGAATAAACCCCAGATGTCTGTCCACGGTTTCGCTAATTGGAAGTTTTTTTCTAACACTTTCCCAGGAGATTTTTCCAACATCTTCCCAGAAGATACTACTCCTCCCCCCAAAAGGCGCATATCTCGAACAGAACTTCTTTCCGATCTCGTTACGGCTCGGAAACTATTTTAGCCGATTGGTTCCTCAACGAGGAGGCAGGCGGGGAGAACACCCGCCAGCGTATCCACTTCGCCCCCAGTATCCCAGCCCCAGGTACTCCGGGCCTGTGCCGAAAAGGTCCTTGGAATTGAACAGCTGATATGTTATTTTGTTCATGCATCTCCTAGGAGCCTTTCGTTGGTCTAGCAACCGCCTCTTTGGTGGCCTGACCATGCAGGGCCTCCTTCGTTCCCCCAGCCCTTTGTCATAAAGGAACTTCCCATGAGGACGCCTCTGGATTGGGACAGCATGGCCGAACGGCTGGATCGGCTCGAAACCAAATTGGACCGCATCGCCGAAGTGGTTAATCGCCAAGAGGCCCTCAGCAGCATGGCCCTCCAGCGCCTGGAGGCATTAAGTCGAACCATCTTCGGTAACGGCGACGATGGCCTTTTGTGTAAAGTCGAACGTCTGGAAACCGTGCGCCAGATCGGCAGCCGCGGCTTCTGGGCCTTGGTCTCACTAGTCTCGGCCATCGTCTCCGGCACCATTGTTACCTTGACCGGTGCCCTGTGGCAATGGCTGCGATAAGAACATCGCCTCTGCCCTCTCCCGTCCACGGGAGAGGGAAGCCGGGCGCAAGCCCGGCAGGGTGAGGGGCACCCCCACTGCGGGAGAGGCTGCTCTGCGCAAGCAGGCCGGCTAAGGAAGAACCCGGGACAGTGGGGGGATCGTTCCCTGGGGGCCCCGATACAGCACAAAGGAGCCACGGATGTCCATTCGCGATCGGATTGTAGAGTTGGTTCGCGTGCCGGCCCGGCAGCTTCGGGCGCATCCGAAGAATTGGCGGCTTCATCCGACCCATCAGCGGGAGGCGCTTCGGGGCCTGCTGGCGGAGATCGGCTATGCCGACGCCTTGTTGGCCCGTCGGTTGCCCGATGGCACGCTGGAGCTGATCGACGGCCATCTCCGGGCTGAGCTAACGCCCGATATGGAAGTGCCGGTCCTACTGCTGGACCTAGACGACCAGGAGGCGGCCAAACTGTTGGCTCTCTTGGATCCCTTGGCCGGTTTGGCTGAGCCGAATGAAGAGGTCCTCCAGCAACTCTTGGCCCAGGTCCACACCGACGACGAAGCAGTCCAGGCAGTACTAGAGACTATGTCCGGCGGCTTGCCGCTGGTGCCCGAAGAATCGGAAATGCCATCCGATCTGCCCATCCCAGAAACCTTTCAAGTGGTGGTCGAATGCAAAGACGAAGACGACCAACGCCAACTTTACCAGCGACTGACCCAAGAAGGCTACACCTGTCGACTCCTTACCCTGTAACTATGTATCCCTTCTGCGCAGTGCGGCAGAGGGAACTTATTCGCCTCTCCCCACCGCAAAAATCGCCTCTCCCCGCTGCGGGAGAGGCCGGCCAAGCGTAGCTTGGCCGGGTGAGGGGGCACCTGGATTCCTGCTTCCGTAGGAATGACAAGGCACAACCCCGCCTAATGGTTACCTCCTAACTCTGAGGCGAACCTCATGTCCGAATTGGAACTGGTGCTAACCTGTCCGGTGCATGATTCGTTTCGGGTTCGGCAAGTGGCCGGCATGTTCGATGTGCCAGTGCAGCAGAAGGCGGTGCAACGCATCCGGGTGCAGAAGCCGGAGCTTGGCTGGCCGTGGCGGGTTGGTTTGATTGTTGGCCCTTCAGGCAGCGGCAAAAGTCAACTGGCCCGGCATCTTTTCGGACCGGCTGTCTGGCAGTCGCCCGTTTGGCCAGAGGACCGGGCCGTGATTGAATGTTTCGGCAATCGGCCGATCCATGAGATTACTGGTCTTTTGACCAGCGTTGGTTTCGGCTCGCCGCCCAGTTGGATTAAACCCTACCATGTGCTCAGCACAGGCGAGCGGTTTCGGTGTGATTTGGCGCGGGCCTTGGCCGAGGCAAACGCCCAGGCGGAGCCTGCCGCCGCAGCGCCGCCGGGGTTCGATACCCAGACATCGGCGGTCCGTCCAACCGCTGCCAATCCCATCGACGCCGATTCGGCCAGTTTTTCCGCTGTCTGCCCGGATGGAGCCGACACAGCCCGACTAGGGCCGCTGGTGGTCTTCGATGAGTTTACCAGTGTGGTGGATCGGAACGTGGCGCGGATTGCTTCGGCGGCCATTCGCCGGGCGATTGAAAAGGGGCTGATTCGGTGCCGGTTCGTGGCGGTTACCTGTCATTATGATGTGGCCGAGTGGCTGGAGCCGGATTGGGTTCTCGACCTGGCCGACGGCACGTTTCAGCGAGGCTGTCTTCGGCGACCGCCGATGGAAATTGCGATCTTTCGTGCAGCGCGCTGGGCGTGGCGGGCCTTTGCGCCGCATCACTATTTGAGCGGCCAGTTGAATCCGGTGGCCCAGTGTTATTTGGCCGCCTGGAACGAGACGGTAGTGGCCTTTTGTGCGGTGCTTCCCATTCCAGGCCGCCGCAGCCATTGGCGCATCAGCCGACTCGTCGTCCTGCCCGATTTTCAGGGCATCGGCATCGGCACGGCCGTGCTGGAGGCGGTGGCCGAGCTGTATCGCTGTTGGGGCCGACGGCTGAGCATTACCGCCAGCCACCCGGCCATTATCGGCCACCTGCGCCGGAGCCGACGATGGCGGATTACCGCCGTGCGAAAAACCGGTTCCAAACCACGGCAGCGGGGCCTGCCGAAGTATCGGGGTTCATTCGGTCGGGCCGTGGTCTCCGCCGAATTCATCGGATAGAACCCGGAAAGGCTCTGTGCCACAAGCAATATCCGGCAGTCATCCTGTGCCAGGGAGCGTACTCGATGGCCAAGCGGGGCCGACCCAACGCGTTGGATGGTACGAAAAAGGCGCAAATTTTGGCGATTGTTGCGCTTGGTGGGACGCGGGCGATGGCGGCCCGATTTGTCGGCTGCACGGCGCGGACCATCCGCAACGAGGCCCAGCGGGACCCTGAGTTTGCCGCCGCATTGGCCAAAGCCGCCGACGCCCCAGAACTCAGCTATCTTCAGTCGATCCGCAAAGCGGCCCAGGAGACCCGCTATTGGCGAGCCGCCGCCTGGGCCTTGGAACGCACCCGGCCCCAACGCTACGGCCCCCGACGGCCCGATACCATCACCTTCGCCCAAATGCGGCGGTTTATCAATGAACTGGTGGCCATTGTTACCGACGAAGTTCCTGCCCGCTATCGAAAGCGGATCCTCCAGCGTCTCAGCGTCGCCACCGGCGCCTTGCAACCGTCCACCCAGTCCGAATCCCCCTCCATCGGATGATGGCGCTTTGGGACGCCCCGGCGCCGAAAGGAGCAACAAAACATGGAAACACACCCCTCCCCATCCGATGGCCTCTTTGGGCCTTTTTTGCGGAGCGCCCTGTGGCGGGTGAAATCGCCGGCTCGGCTGCTGGCCGAGGCCCTGGCACGTAGTTTGGAGCAAGAAATCTCGCCCGCACCGACGCAGATGGCTTCTTCCGAATCGGGTTCCGCTTGCTCGAATGGAAAAACAAGTTCCTTTGCTGACTCTGAGGCCAACGGCCATTGTCTGGCGAAGAAACAATTGGATGTCGGCCTACCTGGCGTAGAGGGCGTCTCAGCTCGGTGGCTTCGGTTTTTTCACGAGGAGTTGGCCTGGCAGCACGGCCAGCAGCGCCGCCGCCAACGAGGCGAACAGGCCGAAACCTTGCTGGACTGGGCGCGCCGGTACCTGCCGCACCATTTCCGCCTGCCGCCCTCCAGCATGCACCGATGGCTGGCCTTCCAGTTGGACCGGATGAGGCACCAGCGCGGCACAAAACTCAATGTGCTGGCCCCGCGCGGAAGCGCCAAATCCACTCTGGTCAGCCTGGCCTATGTGCTGCGCTGCGCGGTAACGGGCCAGGAGCCCTATATCTGGATCGTCTCCGACAGTCGGCATCAGGCCTGTGCCCATTTAGAAAACGTTAAGGCAGAGCTCGAACAAAATGAGCTTTTAGCGGCCGATTATCCAGACAGGGTGGGCCGGGGACCGATCTGGCGGAGCGGCTGCATCCTCCTGCGAAACGGCGTGAAGATTGAGGCTTTCGGCACCGGCCAGCGCATGCGAGGCCGACGCCACCGGGCCCACCGACCCACGCTCATCATCTGCGACGACTTGCAAAACGACTCGCATATTCAGTCCGCCCAAGCCCGCGAGCGAACCTCCCTTTGGTTCCACGGCACGCTGATGAAGGCCGGAACGCCGCAAACCAACGTCGTCCACCTGGCCACTGCTCTGCATCGGGAAGCCCTTGGTCTGCAGCTCCACCGGACTGCCGGCTGGATAAGCCGCCTTTTCCAATCCATCTGCCGATGGCCCGAACAGATGGGCCTTTGGGAACTGTGGGAATCTTTATACACAAATCCCACCCTCCCGAACGCCGAATCGGAAGCTCGCCGATTTTTCCAGTCCCATCGACAAGCCATGTTGGCAGGTGCCAGAGTGCTCTGGCCGGAATATGAAGATATTTATACTCTCATGGGCATGCGGGCCGAAAGCGGCCATGCCGCCTTCCAACGCGAAAAACAAAACTCCCCCCTCAACCCCGAACTATGCGAATGGCCGGAAGAGTTCTTCGACGATTCCATCTGGTTTGACTCCTGGCCCAGTGGCTTGCACCTGGTGGTCATGGCGTTGGACCCAAGCAAGGGAACCGACGCCCGGCGGGGCGACTACTCGGCCTTTGTCTGGGTGGGCGTGGATCGGCAAGGCATGGTGTATGTCCAGGCGGACCTTGCCCGCCGATCGGCGCCGGAAATCGTGGCCCAAGGCGTGGAACTGGTCCGCCGGGTCAGACCGGAACTTTTGGCCATCGAAAGCAACCAGTTCCAACAGCTTTTCGGCGCAGAGTTTGAAGCCGAGTTTCGACGCCAAGGCCTGTGGGGCGTTCGACTGGTGATGGTCGAAAACCGGGTAAACAAAGAAATACGGATTCGTCGGCTTGGGCCGCTTTTAGCCCAGCACCGGCTTCGGTTCAAGGCGGACTGCCCGTCCACCCGGCTTCTAGTGAACCAATTGCGCGATTTCCCTTTGGCCGATCACGACGACGGTCCCGACGCGCTGGAAATGGCCGTTCGACTGGCCGCCGAACAGTTGCACGGCGCGGCTTCCGACGGCCTGGGTAACCGGTTGCCCATCGGCTAATCGGCCCTCTCCTGTTTGCAGGAGAGGGTGGCCTGCGCCAGCAGGCCGGGTGAGGGGGAATTCACGCCTCTCCCCGCCGCGGGAGAGGCCGGCTGAGCCGAAGGCTAAGCCGGGTGAGGGGGGGCCCACGTCGCACTTCGTGAGCAATTGCCCTCGAAAGACAAATCCCTTATTTCCTTAGGAGGAGTATTGATGAACAAAAATGTCCATCCTTTTCCGGAAAACCCTTCCTCTACCAGAAACGAAACAGCAACCGCCGCACCAGAGGCCAGCCAATCCGGCTCCGGCAACCCGACCCGGTTGCAGGAGCTGCTTCAGGAACTGGTGCGGATGGAGCGGCGGGTGCAGGAGTCGCTAGATCGGCTCTGGGACGATTATGTGGACCCGGACGAGGCTCTGTATGATGAGGCGGGGATGCGATGGGCCCGGCTGAGCGATCTGCCCCGGCCCGGTTCGCCCGCAGGGGCCGCTTATGCCACCGAAGCACAACTGGCCGACATCCGCGCCCAATGCCGCGCTCTGGCCGTCGGCAACGAGTTTGCCATCAACGGCCATGAAAACCGGATCAGTTACATCGTCGGTCCGGGGCATCGGTATCGGATTGCACCCAAGCCAGGCCACAGCGTCCCCGCTGAGATCTTAACCCAAATGGAGAGCTTCCTGGACGAATTCTTACGCATCAACAAATGGCACCATCGCCAGCAGGAGATTGTGCGCCGTAAAGATCGGGACGGTGAAGTGTTTCTTCGGCTTTTTGTTGGGCCGGACGGCATGACCCGGGTCCGGTTTGTGGAACCGGAACAAGTGAGCACGCCGCCTTCGGAGTCGGCCAATCCGGCTGCCAGCTTCGGGATTCTTACCGATCCGCAGGACGTGGAGACGGTTTTGGGTTATTTTATCGACGGGCAGTTTGTGGATGCCTCGGTGATTCAGCACCGCAAATTGGGCGTGGATGCGAATGTGAAACGGGGATTGCCGCTTTTTTATCCCGTGCGGGCCAACCTACGCCGGGCGGAAAAACTGCTCCGGAATATGAGTGTGCTGGCTGAGGTGCAGTCGGCCATTGCCCTGATTCGTAAACACACCACGGCCGCTCGAAGCGCGCTGGAACAGTTTATCCGGCAGGAGGCGGAGGGGCAGGTAGGCTCTGGGGTTCGGGCCACTCCGCTGCGCCGCTACGGGCCGGGCACCATCCTGGACGTGTTTGCCGGGGTAGAGTACGACTTTCCTGCTTCTCGGATCAATGCCGCTAGTTATGTGGCGGTGCTGCAGGCGGAACTTCGGGCGATAGCGGCCCGGTTGGTGATGCCGGAGTTTATGCTCACCAGCGACGCCTCCAACGCCAACTACGCTAGTACCATGGTGGCCGAGGGACCGGCGGTGAAGATGTTCGAGCGGCTCCAGCAGGATATGATTGCCGACGATCTGGAGGTGCTTTGGTTTGCCTTGCGGGCTGGTGCGGAGGCGGGTCGGCTGTCTCGGCATGGCTTAGATGATGTGGATATTCAGGCGGTGCCGCCGCCGCTTTGTGCACGGGATCGGCTCCGGGAAGCCCAGGCCGACCGGATTCTGGTCCTCTCGGGGGCCATGTCGGCGCGGACGATGGCCCTTCGGCACGGCCTGGATCCGGATCGGGAAATCGGCCCGGCAGAGCCTGGCAACTTGCCTGCCAGGCTGGCTGCTCCGAGCGGTTCAACGGAAGCTGCTGTTCGGCCTCCCCTCCGGCCGCTCTCGCCAATCCAAGAGTAAAAAGCCGCTTGAAAATAAACAGGTAATATGGTAAACTAATAATCACTATACCTAGCTAAACGTTCCAAAATCCCAATGGCTACCGGACGCCTTGCCGAAAACAAAGCTTCAACCTAGGAGGCAGACCATGGCCACAGAAACCACGGTGGAAGTGCTTCGAGAGTTTGTCGATTGGCAGCCGGGCGGCTTGCGCGTGGATAGGCAGGAGGGGCTTATCCGGGGTGTGAAAATCCTGGGACTGCGAAGCCGAAACGGCCGGCAGTATCTGCCCCAGGCCCTCCAGGAAGCCGTTGGCTTGTACGAAGGGGCCAAAGTGAACATCAATCATCCGCCCACGCCCGCCCCGGCGCCACGGGATTATCGGGATCGGCTGGGCATGATTCGGCACGTGGTGTTTCGGCCAGAGGAAGGCCTTTTTGCCGACCTGCGATTTAACCCCAAACATCCTTTGGCCGAGCAGTTGGCCTGGGACGCCGAGCATTGTCCGGAGAATGTGGGACTTTCGCATCATGTGGAGGCTCGGCTAGGGCGTCGGGAAGGCCAGACCGTAGTCGAGGCGATCCTCCGAGTGCACAGCGTGGATGTGGTGGCTGACCCGGCTACCACGCAAGGGCTTTTTGAGGCGGTAGAGGCGGCGCCGGCAGTGGGGCTGTCGGCGGATGGCCAGACGGCTGGGGGGATGAAGGCGGACGCTCCGGCGGCAACGGGTCAAATCATCAGCACTTCGGCAACCGCTCTTCCATCCCCCGATCCCCAGGCGGAACGGATCGCCATGTTGGAGGCGGAACTCGCCCGGCTTCGCAACCTGGAAGCCGAAGCCAACCGAAGGCTTTTGATTCAAAAGCTTCTGGCTGAGCATCGGCTGCCGGGGCCGGACTCGACCGATCCGCTGGGTCGGCTCATTGCTAGCCCAGAGTTTATCCAGAGCCTGCTTACGGCACCGGATGAAGTGGCGGTTCGTGTCTTGGTAGAGGATCGGGCCCGGTTGGTGCGCGCGGTGTTGCAGGAAGCAGCTTCGGGGCGACTGCCAAGCCCATGGCCAGCGCTGCCGGGCAGCCGATGGCCGGTCCAACTGCCCCTCAGCAGCCGACCGATAGCCGACCGGCCTATGGCCCGGGATCAATTGAGCCTGGCAGGAACGGTCCGAAATGTTCAGGAGTTTGTGCGGGCGATCACCTATACAGAATGCCCTCTTCCCTCCGTGGGAGAGGGTTCGGGTGAGGGGGAAGATGGATTCCCACTTAGGCGGAAATGACAACCGAGGGCTTTCGATTTGGCGGAAGTAGTTCTTCTTTTGTCCTTCTTGAAAGGAGCATTTTGATGGCAGATGTGATGCGTTGGCGATACGGGGAGACCAACCCGGTTGTGGCGGCGGTGGCCGCAGAAACGGTGGTCGAAATTGGCGATCTGCTCTGGCAGGAGACGGGCGAGGCGAAACCGGCTAGCCTGTTGGCAGATCAGGGCGGTGAGTCGGCCAATCAGGAACGGTTTGCCGACTACTTTTTGGGCGTGGCGATGCAGCGGAGTCCTGCTGGGCAAGATCGGCCTATCCGGGTGGCTACGACCGGCGTGTTTGAGTTCGATTGCCCGCCTACGGATTTTGAACTGGGCGATTGGGTTGGACCTGCTGGCGCCACCGGTGGCGGCCTACAGAACCAACGGGTCCAAAAGGTAACCGATCCGAAATACGCCATCGGTCGATGTGCCAAGCGCGGCTCGGCATTACAAAGCGTGCTGGTGGACATTAGATCTACTGTGATGACCGGCGGCGTGGAGGGCACAACCGCCGCCAGCTCCAGCAGCTCCAGCGGGTAGTAAGTAAACGTACAAAATTGCTTTTGATGTCATTCCAGCGGAAGCGTTTTTGTTGTCATTCCCGCACCAGCGGGAATGACCGGAGGGGTGTAGGGGACGCGTAGGCCTCCTTACAGGGTGCATTTATACACACCATCCTCTCCCGCAGCGGGGAGAAGGTGTAGGCCCCCTCACCCGGCCTGCTGCGCAGGCCACCCTCTCCCACGGTGGACAGAGGGGAACATGCGCCTCTCCCCTGGTGGGAGAGGCCGGCTGAGCCAAGACGCAGCCGAGTGAGGGGCAGAGCTGAGAGGCATTGAATTCGGATGCGGGCTTGTGCTCAGAAGACAGGTCGGACGGTTTTGGGAAAACAGTTTAATCCATCGGCTTTTTTAGGAGGTAAGTTCCGTGGCTACCATCAAGTATCGAGAGTTGAAACGGCGGTATGAGTTGGACGGGCCGTCGGCAACGGTCCAGCATCTCCGGGAAGCGCTGTTGCAGAGGCAGCTTCGGCCGGAGGATTTTTCGATTCGCGATTTGGCCGAGGCGCTGGTGCCGGATGGCCATGAATGGGTCCGGTCCCTGGATCCCCGCTCCAGCGGCGGGGTGCATCTGTGGGAAGCAGGCGAAGGTGTGGATGTAACCGCCTTTCTCAATGTTACCGGCCAGATCATCTACGCCAAAATCCTCGAGGCGTACACTCAGGAGGCCTTTGTGGCTTCCAAACTGGTGGAAACGATCCCGACCCGGTTGGACGGGGAAAAGATTCCTGGGATTGGGCGAATTCCTGATCAGGCAACGGAAATCGAGCCGGGGATGCCCTACCCGCATGTGGGCTTCGGCGAAGACTATATCGAAACGCCTTCGACCAGCAAACACGGGCTGATCGTGGCGGTTACCAAAGAGGCGATCTTTTTTGACCGGACCAACCTGATCCTCCAGCGGGCCGCCGAAGTGGGCGAGGTGCTGGGACTGAACAAAGAAAAACGGATCCTGGATGTAATCCTAGGCCTAGTGAACACCTATAAATGGAACGGGACCACCTACCAGACCTATTACCGAACAGGACAAGGCGGGCCCTGGGTGAATGAACTTCCGGACAATGAGCTAGTGGATTGGACCAACGTGGATCGGGCGGAACAACTGTTTGCTGAAATTTTGGACCCCTCGACCGGCGAACCGGTGCTCGTGGAGCCGAACACCGTGCTCGTGATGCCGGCCTATCGTCATGCGGCGAACCGGGTCTTTTATGCGGCGGAGATCACCTACCAGCCGGACGGTCGAGCCACGGCCACCACTATGCCCAACCTGCTTCGGCCCTACCAGGTGTATGACAGTCGATTGGCGTACCGACGGTTAGTGAATGCAGGTGTGCCTGCCGAGGAGGCCCGGCAATGGTGGTTTGTGGGCAATTTCCGGAAAGCATTTGCCTACATGGAAAATTGGCCGATCACCGTTACCCAATCGCCGCCGGGCAGCGAAGCGGACTTCAACCAGGATATCGTAGTCCGGTTCAAGGCCAGTGAGCGCGGCACGCCGGCCGTGCTGAATCCGCGCTATGTGGTCAAATGCACCGGACCAGCAGGTTCCAGCAGCTCGTCGTAATGGGGGGGAATCGAGCAGAAAATGCTCCGTATGGTTCCAGAGGAGAAAGCCATGTCCGACGATGTGGAGAAACTTCGACAGATTCGGGCGCAGACGTTGGCTCTGGTGGAGGAGATGACCAAGCAGCCCAAACCCACTTATCGGCTGGAAGGCCAGGAGATTGGCTGGAGCGAGTATCTGGCCCAATTGCAGGCGGTGGTAGATTGGTGCGAGCGGAAGTTGGCAGCCTGCCAACCGGTGGAGCTGCGAAGCCAGGCGGTTACCTGAGGCAGTTGGTCGTCCAGGAAGCTGGGGCGTCTTCCGCCGAGAGGCTGGTTTGTTGAAAAGGACCTTCGGAATGGTTTTGGAGTGGGATGTTCGGAAGGACGTTGTGAGTACGGCGGACGGTTGGGAACCGATCCGGCTAGGGCCGGTGCGAGCAGGGCAACCGGTCGAACCTGCTTCCCTCAAACAGGAGGCAGCCGAGGGATACTGGGCCAAAGGCATCCGTGGGCCGGTCAGCCAGCAGGAGGCGGCTCAGTCTGGAGGTCAGTACACAGCGACAGATGTTATTTGGCATCTGGCGGCGGAGGGTTTGCCCCAGGCGCCTAGGCCGGGCGATGTGGTGGTGGATGGTCAAGGCGTCCGGTTTCGGGTCCTGCGGAGCACCCTGTTGGAGCGAACCGGTCGGTATCGGTGCGTATGTCGGCAGTTGGCGATTGAAGCGGGGCTGGACACATTGGTCGATATTGAGCGAGCCCACCCGACCAAAGGCCCTGACGGCGTAGAGGTGCTTCAGTGGAGCGTGTGGCGAAGCGGCGTTCGGGCTAAGCTCCACCCCGAAGAAAGCCGAGTGCAGAGAGAGGGCGATCAGATGGTGAGCCGGGTGCGACTAAAAATCTATTTTGCTGAGGCGATCCCGCTGGATCAACACTGCCGGATTCGAGGACCGGACGGGGTGCGATACCGGATTTTGGCAGTCCGCGGCCAGGAGCGGATCGACGAGCTGATGGAAGCGGATGTGGAACCGATTTAAGGCGTCCTCTGCCGCCCTGGGGAAGAGGCGGAACCACTGCTTCCGGAGGCAAAGAGCAGGGCGGATGAACGCATCTGAGAGTTCTATGCGGAGGAGTATGTCATGTCGCTGGAAGAGGCGATTCACCAGCGGTGGGCGGCGGATGCAAAGCTGCAAGAGTGGTTGCCAGCAGAACGATTGTTTACAGGCCGGGTAAGCCATGGGCGGATACCGTATGGGACGCTTTGGCGGCTTGGGAGTCGGCCGCTGTGGCGGACGGCGGCCGGCGATCTGCTAGAGGAAGTCCAATTGGCCCTTCGGGTTTGGCACGAGCAGTACGATCGACTTCGGGCGACGGTGGAGCAACTGCGACGCCTACTAGATCGAGCCAGTTTTGAGCTGGAAGAAGGGGGTCGAGTAACTGTTCTTCTGTTGGATGGGCAGCGCTGGCGACAGGAGCCGGAAGGCCATTGGCTGGCAGATTTGTCGCTAACCGCGCAGGTCTATTGGCCGGCAGAGGATTAGAGAAACGTCTTATTTTTCCCAGGAGGACATATCGGATGGGAGCGTTGTATAGCAATCTGTTGGCGCAGGTGGGATGGAGTTGGCAGAGCGGAACAGAGGTAGCCCCGGTAGTGGACAACAATCGGCTGATGTATCGGAAGGATTTGGACTATGGGCAGGAGGCGTTTGCGGCGGATGTGGTTTGGCATGTGGAGGGGCAGGAGCTTGGCCAGGCGCAGAGCCGCACTTATGACCTCCAACAGTTGCCGTTTGAGGTGTTTGGCGATGAGGTAATCATTTGTATCCAAAAGGTGCGGGCCATTGCCCTGGTGCATCGGGGGCAGAAGCCGGGTGTGCTTCAGGTGGGAGGAGCGGCAACGGCGCCGTGGCAAGGGCCGCTGGCCGACCCGGCAGATAAAATCCGAGTTCCCGCGCAAGGGGCTTTCTGGGCGGTGCATCCGGAGGAAGGCTGGCCGGTGAGTGCCGAATCCTGTCAACTCCGCCTCGAAGCCGTCGGGGGCGAGGTGGTGTATGACATGGTGCTTTTAGGGAATCGACCGGAAAGCTCTTCGTCTTCCTAAGGTGCCAGGTTGGGCAGAGGCCTCCGGAGGGCCAAAGAACCGATGAGCGTTTTAAGCGGCAAAGACGGTTCGGTTTGGATCGCTGGCCAGCGGGTGGCAATGGTGCTTTGGTGGGAGCTGACCAAGCGTGCTTCCAGCAAAGCCTATGTAGCCAACGATACAGGAGGGTGGAGGCGGCGGGTAGCTGGGGTAAAAGACTCCGCCGGCCGTCTGGAGTTAAAGTTTCCCGCAGCAAGCTCCCCCCCGCTCGAAGAAGGCCAGCAAGTAATGCTTCAGCTACATTTGGATAGTAGTGGGCAAAACTACTATGAGCTGCCCGCCCTGATTGAGCGCATTAGCAGCCGAGTCGATATCGCCACCGGAGAAGCAATCGGCTGGGTGGTGGATTTTGTGGGCACCGGACCACTGCGAGGATATGGCATCCTGGAATACAACCCGAACAGTTAGCAACTTAGGAGAGACCACCTGATGAGCCAAAAGCAGGAGGACCATGTTGGCATGCTGGCGGCTGCCTTGGAGCAGCGGTTGCAGGGGATGATTCAGGTGCTTCGAGCGGATCAAGAGCGATTGGCAACCGAACAACTCCGGGCGTTGTTACGGACGGCTGAGGCGGTGGAACAGATGGCCCACCAAGGGGTGAAGTTGCAGGAGCAGCCGCCGGCCGTTTGGGGAGCATAAAAGTCAGAGAGAGAAAGGCGGGAGATAGAACTCGGAGGTGGCAGCGATGGCGGTAGCGTTTAAGGAGTTGGGCGGTTCGCCGGTGGAGCAGTATGGGGCGGAGGGGTTTTCGGCCTGGCGGGAGTTTTTGGTGGCCTGGGAGGATCGGGATCAGTTTGCAGTGCAGGTATTAGGCGAGGCAGCGGCGTATGGAGGGGGGCGAGGGATTAGCTATCCTGGCAAACCGGGTGTCCAAGCGGTTTCGGTCCGTTTTGAGCCGTTTGATCCAGATCGACCCGATCATAAGGTGCTGGCGGATTTGGCCAGGGACTTGAATAGCTACAGCGGTTCGTTTGCCAAGGCGAGAGTGGAATACCGGAGCGTTGGGGCCTCTCGGCTGGAAGATCCGAAGGTTCCGGAAGGGACATATTTAACGTATCGGATGCGATTTTCGGCCGAGTATGTGCCGTTGGTAGCCCGTGGTTGGCAATGGAGGGACAATCCGGGCATTCCGGTGCCGGATGATCTGCAGATAACGCTTTCGGTGCCGATTACCGAACACCATATCACCTGGCATCGGGTGGTCAATCCGCCGTGGGAGGCGATTCGGGCGTTGCAGGGGAAGGTGAATGCGAATGCGTTTTTGGGGGCGGCGCCGGGCACGCTTCTTTTGGAGGGGGCGGATGCGGACAAGCAGTTTCAGAGCGGCTCCGACTTGATATATCCCCAATTGTTTTGGCGGGTGCATTATGTGTTTCGGGAGCGGGCCGTGAAGTTTGGCGGCCACGTGTACGGATGGAACTACTATTTTCGAGAGAAGCCGGCCGGTTGGGTGGAATTGGTGCAGAACGGCCGTCCTTTGTATGAAGCGGGAGACTTTTCGCCGTTGTTCCAATTCGCTGCCACGCAGGGCTAGGCATTGGGCGGCAGGAGGGTGAGTGCCGTACTGATTCGATCCAGGAGCCGTTAGGATGCCGTCGCCGTTGGAACATGTGGCGCCGGGCCAGGCGCTGAGTGCGGCCCATCAGAATGCGCTGGTGGATCGGGTGAATGCGGTCAGCCGCCTTTCAGCCGCCGGAGCAGTGCGGGGCGGGCACGGAAGCGGCGGCCTACAAGTTTCCACGCCAGATCGGCCCCGGCTAGCGATCTGGCAACTGACCGGGCCGATGCAGCGGGCCACAACCGACGGCGTTCCGGACGATGTACCGAGTGCGCCGGCGGCGCCAGTTTGGTATTTTCCCGTGGATGGTGTCTGGCCGGAAAATAAATATGCAAATGTACCCGAATATGCTCGCTCCGCTCGGTTGTATTATGTGGCTGGTTTCCCAGGAGATCAGCGAGAGCCACTTCAACAGATCCCGCCCTGGGAGCCGGGGAGTGTGGCCATCCCGCGGTTTGCCCCCGGCGATTGGGTCTTAGCACGGTTCAATAACCAAAGCGGACGCTGGGAGATCCTGGAAGGCCCAGAAACCCTTTGGCGCTTTGAACTGAAAACCCCCCTCGAACCGAACGGAGATCGGGATCGGCCAAGCACCGCAGTAGCCTATCTGGTCGTCTTCGATCCCCAAGAAGGCAAGTACATCCGTACCGATCTCGAATTTCCGGTGGCCGATTTTCTGGACATGGCCCAGGGCCAACCGGGCGACCGAGGCTACGCCCGCCGATTGGCCGACTCGCATCTAGCCGCCGGCTGGGAAGTCCTCCTGCTTAAACCGGATTCCTCCAGCAGCTCTTCCTCTAGTAGCTCCAGCAGCTCTAGCAGTTCCTCTAGCTCCAGCAGTAGCAGTAGCTCCGAATCAAGTTCTAGCTCTGAATCCAGCGGTGGCGGTTGCAGCGGCATTACTACCTCTGTTACTCTCTATGGCCCTACACTGTTCCGGATTGGCAATACTATTTGTCTGGAGAAATGGACCTTACGCTTTGAAAATGGGTGCTTGGTGGGCACCTTAGGTGGTACCTTCGATTGCTTTGAGCTCTGCTGTGATAGCAGTTCGAGTAGCTCTGAGTCTAGCTCTAGCAGTTCCGAATCGAGCTCCGAGAGCAGTTCGGAAAGCAGCAGCGAGTCTAGCAGCGAATCCAGTAGCGAATCGAGTTCTGAATCGAGCTCGGAGAGTAGTTCGGAGAGCAGTTCTAGCAATATTTACACGGTATTCCGCCGTTGTGATGGA
>CALIRO010000073.1 GCA_938042245.1 uncultured Thermoguttaceae bacterium | reverse complement strand
CAGCGGTGCGGCGCAGCCCACAATCGCCCCCCCGGCCACCAGCGCCGTGGCCGTCTGCGGATCGACCGGGCTACCGGCATGGTCAATCAGTTCGTAGAACCATTGATCCAGTCGGTTGACAGGCTGATTGGCGGCAGCTCGGGCTTGCAAGACCTCTTGAATCTGCTGGGCCAGCGCCTCGTCGCTATCCGGCGGCACTTCTCGGACCCGAAGGTCCCGCACCAAAAGCACCACCGCCAACAGCAGACTAGCTACCGCCGCCGCTACTAGAACACTTACCAGGGTTACACTCACGCCTTCTCCTCCCAGTTCCAAGAGCCGTTCGGTTCACCCGGTTCCAGCGTCCGCTCCGTAAACAGCTTCGGATCCAACTGGATGCCCCGCTCGTCCAACCGGCTCAAAAACCGAGGCACATTGCCGGTGGCATAGAAGAAGCCTTTGGCCCGGCCTTCGCTATCCACGCCCTGTTGTCGGAATCCAAACAGCTCCTGCAACTGATATTCCCCGTTTTCCATCCCAAGGATTTCTGAAATCCGCATCACCCGGCGCACCCCGCCCTTGAGTCGGGCCAAATGCACCACAATCGTAATGGCCGAAGCAATATACCGGCGCACCACGGGCACTGGGATTTCTTCACCGGCCATGCTGACCATGACTTCCAATCGGCTCAGGGCGTCCAGGGTGTCGTTGGCGTGGATGGTGGTCATGGAGCCTTCGTGGCCGGTGTTCATGGCCTGGAGCATATCGAGGGCCTCTGCCCCGCGCACCTCGCCCAGGATGATGCGGTCGGGCCGCATCCGCAGGGCGTTCCGCACTAAGTCCCGAGGGCGCACCTCGCCGGCGCCTTCGGCATTGGCCTGCCGGGTTTCCAGCCGAACCACGTGCCGACGCTGCAATTTCAGTTCCGCCGAATCTTCTATAGTAACAATTCGTTCGTCATCCGGAATGAAACGGGAAAGATTGTTGAGCAGGGTGGTTTTGCCGGAACCGGCCCCGCCAGAAATCATCAAGTTCACCCGACCTTCCACCGCAGCGGCCAAGACCTGAATCATCGGAGGACAAATCGAACCGAACCGGACTAGGTCTTGCAGGCTGAGAGGCTGGATGCCAAACCGCCGAATCGAAAGCACCGGCCCATTCAGAGCCAATGGCGGAATGATCGCATTGATTCGGGAACCATCCGGCAGCCGGGCATCCACCATCGGCGATTGTTCGTCGATGCGTCGGCCCACCCGAGCCACGATCCGCTGGATGATCTGCATGAGGTGCTCTTCATCGGCGAAGACCGTATTGGTAAGTTGCAATCGGCCAAGCCGCTCCACATACACCTCCCGCGGACCATTGACTAAAATGTCGGTTACATCCGGGTCTTGCATGTAGGGTTCCAGGGGCCCTAGGCCGAAGCTTTCGGCCATCAGTTCTTCTAGCAGCCGGTCTTCGTCGATGCCGGCGGCCAGATTCGGCTGCGCCCGGAGCAGAGCCTCCGCTAGGTTCCGGATGTGGGCCCGGAGCCGGGCTTCCTCCATCGTGGCTAGTTTCGAAAGGTCCAACGACTCGATCAGTTCACGATGGATACGGGTTTTCAGTTTTTGGAACTCGGCCTCCAGTTGTTCAGGAGTCAGTTGACGGACTTGCCCAACTGGATCGGTCGAACTGGTGCGTTCCCTCGTAAAGCCAAGTCTCATCATGATCCCTCCTGGGCTAGGGGGAGCAAGTATTGACATGTTTTCATATACCTCCCAAAACCCTTAGCGACCGGTTTGAATGGCTTCGACTTGCAATTGGACGGAGCTACGGCCCCTGCCTTGCCAGGCTGCCCCCTCGTGCGAGGCCGGTTTGGTCGAAGCCGGCGTTGGTTCCGTTTGGTTGGAGCCGCTGGCCCCTTGCCGGGCCGCCTCCTCAGCCGCCCGGATCGCATTCATCAGCTCCCGCGCCGAGACCTGCGAAGCCGCAGAACCGGCCCCCAAATTTCCCCCAGAACGCTTCCCGCACGTCTTGCACGGTTTGCGAGTCGGAATCGGCTGGCTGCCAGAACCAGCAGGCAAACTGATCGGCAAGGCCTTCATCGGCTCTCGGCCCTCGGCTACCGCCGTAGCGTTCAGCGCCTCGAGAATCTGTTCTTCGCCGAAGACCACTTCACCGCGGCTTCCGCCTTTCCACACCTCCACCCGATGCTCCACGATGACCGGTTCGGGAGGCAGGGGTTCTGGTTCTTCCGGCGCCGGCGGCTGCGGCCGCTCCAGGCCTAACAAAGCGTACCGATCCACCAGGTGCTTTTCTTCTTCTCCGGCCACTTTGCCTGCCTCGCCTTCCTGCTGGCCGCACAATACCGCACTTAGCGTCCCATATTTTTGTGCCAATATCAGCCGATTGGCTTGCTCGGGAGTTACCGCCACAGTAATATCTTGTACATTATTCCTTCTATCCTCGGCCAGGGGAAACGCTGCCACACTGGTGGCCAGCACCAACACGTTCCGCAAAAGCGTCATGGTTACCGGCCCACTGTGGCCTGGCAAGCTGTCGTCCTGGTAGGTAAGCAGGATATCAATCCGGCTTTCCGGCTGGATCATACCGCTCAGGGCCGCCGGGCCGCCAATCGGGAGCGTTACCGCCCGATGACCCGGCGGAAGCCGATCCGCCAACTTCGGCAGTTCGCCCACCCCGTAGAGGTTTTCTTCCAAAAGCGGCTGCTCAGCCAGCACCGTTTTTTTGACTACTCGGAATAGCGCCCGGCCGGTGCTCTGGATCGCGCCCGGCGGCACCCGATCGGCCGGCACACGCACCAGTTTGATCCACGGTTCTTGAATCCGGCTGTAGGCGGGCAGGTTCACGGCAGCCACCACGATTTCGGCCGTCTGCGCTGGCGGCGTCGGTCGGGGGGCTTCCGGCGACGGCGGCTTCAAGTACTGCCGAACCGCATAGGCCGTGCCCAACCCAAACAAAATGGCTAACACGCCAAACGTTACCGTTGCAGGACTCACTCGTCGCATCAGTTCGGACTCCTCAGGCCAAAGGATCTGAAAAACCCCCTGAAGTTCAATGTTTATTTCTCTATATTATCCAAATTACCTATTTTTACGCAAGAGAAAACTTTCAAAGTCTTCCAAACCCCACTTTTTGGTGGTTTAATATCCCTTCCGGCCTCCCTCCTCTCTGCTGGGAAAGGCCGTTCCCTACCGGCCCCGGGTCCCCGTTTCCGCCTTGCCGCCTTTCCCTCTACCCCCCGGATGCCCTACCTCCCAACCCCAGACAAACTACCCCCCTCGCAAGCACCACCAGGCCAACACCACCCAGGTGCTCACCGCAAGCGGCACCGCAAACGGCAGGACCCGCTGCGGCTTCTGAGTTTTCGGCCGGCCCGTGGTCATCTCGCGCAGCGTCGGACCCGACTGGGCCGATTCCTGGCTCCCCAACAGGCTGTTATAGGCCATGACCGCCAAGGCCCCTAAAGAGGCCAGTACCATTCCCAGGGAGAAGGCCACCAGCAGCGATTTCCAGCCCAGCCAGGCCCCCAGGGCCGCCAACAGCTTTACATCCCCCATTCCGCCGCCGCCCAAAAGGGCCGGCAGTAACAACAGCACAAACCCCACCCCAAACCCAGCCAAAGAGCCTAAAATGCCCATCCCATCCGGGCTTACCGTATGATACCCTAGGCCCAACAGAGCTGCCGGTACGGTAAGCCAATTCGGTATCCGATGCATCCGGGCGTCCGTAATCGCCGCCGCTAGCACATACACGCTCACTGCTACGACCAACACCGCGATCATAAAGCCCGAACCCTTTTCTTTCTGGTCTTTCTGGGCGTGCGGGCGTCTCGCCCGCCACCATTCTCCCTCAGCCCGCCGGGCTTGCGCCCGGCCCCCTCTCCCACGGAGGGGAGAGGGGCTTTTATCGCCTCTCCCCTGGCGGGAGAGGCCGGCTTGGCCATCGGCCAAGCCGGGTGAGGGAGACCTGTGCTTATAAAAAAACCCGGCTGCCCCTGGCAGCCGAATGACCCATCTGCTACTTCCGTTTCCGTTCCACTGGCCCGTCGGTGGTATCTTCCCATTTGACTTCCGTGTAAGTACCTTTTTTGCAATCGGTGCAGAACCGCATGGTCCAGCTTTGATCGACGGCCAGGGCGGCGTCGGCGATATCGCCCAGTTCGTCGATCAGGGTGTCTCGCATTGCCGTCAGCCCGCCGGCAATGCCAATCACTAGCAGCGTAACCAGCAGGATCCATTCAAACGTCAGTCCCCCCCGCCGATCCTGCCAGAGCCGTCGTAAAAACCGTTTCATTGTGTATGTACTCCTGTGGTTTTCTAGCAGAACCCAAGCCCTGCGCCTTGGTGGCGGGGCATCATTGCTAATTGGTTTGCTATTTTTTGCACGGCTGAACATCGCCTTGATCTACGATCGGCGTCGTGGGCCGCTGCCGGACCGGCACCGGCTGCCCGTTGCACTGCGGGATTGTGTCGGCAAAACTAAACGACCGACCGGTAACACGGAAACACTCGGGCGTGTTTGGCGGAATACAAGCCTCGCAGAAGGTTACTGTATAACTTTGATCAATGGCCACAGTGGCCCCGGCCATATCGCCCAGTTCGTCGATGATCGAGTCCCGCACCGCCGACAAGGCCCCCACGATGCCGATTACCAG
>CALIRO010000072.1 GCA_938042245.1 uncultured Thermoguttaceae bacterium | reverse complement strand
GGGTTGCCGCTTGCGCGGGGAGCACAATAGGAGGGTAGACTCAAAGGCGCCTGGGTTGCCGCTTTCGCGGGGAGGACAATAGGAAGGCAGGCTCAACGGCGCCAGGATTCCTGCTTTCGCAGAGAGGACGATAAGCGGACGAGACGGCCGCGCTGCGAGGGGATGCGGGCGGGACGCCTGCGCTACGAGGGACTGCGGGCGGGACGGCTGCGCTATGGAGGCCCCCTCACCCGGCGTCGCCTTCGGCCAAGCCGGCCTCTCCCGCGGAGGGGAGAGGCGACTGCGCCCCCTCACCCGGCGTCGCCTTCGGCCAAGCCGGCCTCTCCCACGGAGGGGAGAGGCGGTGTTTTGCGGAGGGCAGAGGCGTGAATTTTCCCTCACCCGGCCGGGCTTGGGCCCGGCTTCCCTCTCCCGGGGACGGGAGAGGGTTAGGGGGAGGGGGGACCAACTTCCCTCTCCCGTGGACGGGAGAGGGGAAATTGCCTGCTGCTCAGGGCTTTCCAAACACACTCTAAACAGACGGCGTTGCCAGCCAGCGGCGGGCCGCCCGGTTTTGTCATCGCCCGTAAGCAGGGACCCCGAAGTCCCCTCTCCCATAAAGGGCAGAGGCCAAAGCGTCGCCGAAGAACACGTGGCAGAATGGGGTGTTGGGGCTTCAGCGGGGGGAATGGAGTTTGTTGGCCAATTGGGCGATGCGCTGGCCGAGGCGGCGGGCGGTAAACAGTTCCGCTTCGCTCAGACCTGGGTCCAGCGGACCGGTGGCAGCCGAGGCGCCCAGTTCCCCCCATTTGTCTTCTCCCTGTTCATCTTCATACAAGGGACCGGCTACGATCATCCGGTGGTTGATCATGAACAAAAGAAGCGAGGTGATCACAAATTCCTTTCCGCCGGACAGTCCTCCTCCGGTGGCAAAGGCGCCGCCCACCTTATCGGTAAAATCCACTTTCCATTTCCAGTTCCAATCATCCATCAGCAGCTTCATTTTGCCGGGGATATTGGCAAAATAGGTGGGGCAGCCCAGGATCAGGCCATCGGCTTCGGTCAGGTCCTGTTTGGTTACTTCTTCTACCTTTTTGAGCTTCACGCTGACGCCGGGTACGGAGCGGGCGCCGTCGGCCACAGCCGAAGCCATCTTTTCCGTGGAACCGCGCAGGCTGTAATAGACGATCAGCACCCGCAGCTCGGTGGGTCCCGCCGGTGCTGGAGGGCCAGAAGCAGGCTGGGCCGACCAGCTCCATGCCGCCCAGCAAACGCTTCCCAGCAGGCCCGCCATCGCAACCGCTGCCCACCAAGTTCGCCCTCCCCTTGCTACACTCGCAGTCTGCATGGTTATTCTCCTTTTCGATAGAACCCTGTAAGCTTTCCCGTGTCCCGGCCTCCTATAGCACCCTGGCCGACCTCCTATACCACTCTCTCCGCTCTCCTATAGAAGGTAGCATGGTTCAAGGAGGAGCGGCTGTCAAGATTGCCGACGGAAGCCCCCGCATTTCTTTCTGCAAGGGCCAATGCTCCAATAAAAGGCGAAACCTCCCCGATAAAACAAGCCCCGGTGCTTTACCATTGAGCGGCATCCATGTATTATTGAGAGATTCTGAAAAGTAGGTTTTCAGAGCGGATGGCGGAGAATCCATTCCGGCTTTCCTAGTATCCATGCCTAGCCAGAGGAGTGATAGGTATTCTCCTATAAACAGGGGTATTGCCAGCGGGGTTGATCCTGTCATGGGGAGCTGCAGGGAGTGCGGACAACGTGGGTTTTCTGGTGGTAGTGGGATGGTACTGTTCTGTTTTTCCTAGGACCGGTTGGCCGTGAAATATGTAATCATTATTCCGGATGGGTGTGCGGATGAGCCGGTGGAGGCCCTCGGTGGGCGCACGCCCTTGGAGGCGGCCCGCACCCCGGCCATGGACCAGGTGGCGGCCGATGGGATAGTGCTTCGGGCCTGCCACACGCCGGCAAGCCTACCGCCCGGCTCCGACATCGCCTGCATGAGCCTTTTGGGCTACAATCCCTTGGAGTACTACACAGGTCGGGCGCCGCTGGAGGCAGCCGCCCAAGGCATTGAACTAGGCCCGCAGGACTGGGCCATCCGGTGTAATTTGGTTACCATCGAAGACCAAGCAATGCGTTCCTTTACGGCCGGGCAGATTAGCTCCCAAGAGGCGGCCGAACTGATGGCTGCTGCCCAGGAGAAGCTCGGCTCGGAGCGAATCCGATTTTATGCAGGCGTGGGATACCGAAACCTGGTGATTTATCGGGGCACAGCCAAGGAACCGGCGCCGTTTTCTGCAGATACCCGAACCACTCCCCCACACGATCTGACAGATCAAAGCGTGCTGGATCATTATCCCCGGGGGCCTGGCAGCGATCTGCTTAATCAACTGATGAGCGACAGTATTGGTGTGTTTGCCGAGCATCCGGTCAACCTAGCCCGTCAGGCGGCCGGCAAACTGCCGGCGACGAACATCTGGCTTTGGGGCTTGGGCCAAAGGCCCCACCTGCCCCGGTTTGCCGAACGCTTCGGGCTGCAGGGGGCCATGATTACGGCAGTGGATCTGCTGCGAGGATTGGCGGCTCTATTGGGTTGGCGCCGGATCGACGTTCCAGGAGCTACTGCCTATTTGGATACCGATTACGCCGCCAAAGGCCGATACGCCATCCAGGCCCTTCAGGAAGTGGATTTAGTTTGTGTGCACATTGAGGCTCCCGACGAAGCCTCCCATGAAGGTCATCTGGAAGCAAAAATCCAGGCTCTGGAAGCAATCGACCAACATATTGTTGGTCCGGTCTATGGGGCCTTGCAAAAGATCGGCCCGTATCGGATCATGATCCAGCCGGATCATCCCACGCCGCTTCGTCTGAAAACCCATGCGCATGGCGATGTGCCGGTGGCGCTGGCCGGCTGGGACATCCAGCCGGACCAAGCACGCCGATACGATGAACCCACCGCCGCCCGGGCGGGCACCTATTTCCCCGAAGGCTGGAAACTGATGGACTTCTTCCTCGGCCGATCGGGCGGAACGGAAGGTCAAGCTGGCTGAATGTTAGGTCGATTCCACGCCATGGGAGCTGAGGCCTGCTGAATGGCAGATCGTTCCGGCGGAATAGGCGGCCGACCCCGAATGGGTGGCCGATCCGGTGGAATGTAAGAAACGTATTTTGGGAGCGGAAATCGTGACATCTACCAGCAAGGAAAAATGGTATGTGGCCCGTTGTCCGAAACTGGGCGTGTTCCCCCGGGCAACAGCATTCCAGAAGCCCAACTGAACCTGAAAGAAGCCGACGAACTCGATCTTGAGCGTTTCGGCGCCGGGTCTCTCCTGGAAAGCATGTCTGTGGAGGAATAACGGAGTCAAAGGGAACTATTGATTACAGAACCAGAGATCTAAGCCAGTAATTGATACGGAGGTTGAAGGAGCATTTGTCCATGTTTGTGATTGTCCAGAAGTTCGGTGGAACCAGTGTAGCGGATAGTGCGAAGATTTTGGCCGCTGCCCGAAAGGCCATCCAGGCTAAACGCGAAGGCTATGATGTCGTGGTGGTCGTCAGCGCCATGGGCCATACCACCGACCTGCTCATCGACTTGGCGAAGCAGATCACCGATTCGCCGTCGCCCAGGGAAATGGACATGTTGCTTTCCACGGGCGAGCAGGTCAGTGTGGCCTTGATGGCCATGGCAGTGCATCGGCTCGGCTATGAGGCGGTCAGTTTCACAGGCGCCCAGATCGGCATTGTGACCGATAGCACCCATACGAAGGCCCGCATTCGGTCGATTTCTACGGATCGGCTCAAAAAGGCCTTCAAAGAGGGCAAGATTGTCATTGTGGCCGGGTTCCAAGGGGTGGACGAGCAGGGTAATATCACCACCTTGGGCCGGGGCGGAAGCGATACAACCGCGGTGGCTCTGGCGGCCGTATTGGGCGCAGAGCGATGCGAAATCTATACTGATGTGGATGGAGTCTATACCACCGATCCCCGCATCGTGCCGGAAGCCCGCTTGCTCAAACAAATTAGCTACGAGGAGATGCTCGAGCTGGCCAGCGCCGGCGCCGCCGTGATGCATAACCGGTCCATCGAGTTCGGCAAAAAATTCCTGGTCCCCATTTATGTGCGCAGCAGTATGACGGATTCGCCCGGCACGTTGATCACCACGGAGCCGGAAAGTTGGACTCAGCCGGTCTGCGGCGCTGCGATGGTCAAAAACGAAGCCCGTATTACTGTGCAAAGGGTGCCGGATCGGCCAGGAGCCGCCATGACACTTTTCTCCCGCATCGCCGCCCGCAATATACCGACCGATATGATCGTGCAGAATGTGGCTGAAAACGGCGAAGCAGATATTTCGTTCACCGTCTTTCGAGACGATCTGCCAGGCGCCTTGAAAGCAGTGGCCGAGGCAGTCCAAGAGCTCGGCGCGGGCGGCTACACCTATGACGAAAACGTCTCGAAGATATCCATTGTGGGGATGGGGATGGCTCAGCAGCCGGGGGTGGCCCAGAAGATGTTTGCGGCCCTGGCCGACCGAGGCATCAATATCCTTATGATCAGCACCAGTGAAATCAAGATTTCTACCATAGTGGAGCGAGAGCGGGCGGAAGAGGCGCTTCGGGCGGTGCACGAGGCGTTTCGGCTGGACGAGCCGCCGGAAACACTCAGGCCGGTGCAGCCCCCGGCTCAGCCCAGCAAAGCCAAGGCGGCAGTCAATTATGCAGCCCGAATGGCTGGTATGGAAGATCTGATCATCACAGGACTGGATTTGGACGAAAGCCAAGCTCGGATCACGCTGGCGGGAGTGCCGGATCGGCCTGGGGTGGCCGCCCGCATCTTCGATCAGATCGCCCGGGCCGGCCTGGTGGTCGATATGATCGTCCAAAGCGTCGGCCGGGAAGGAAAAGCCAACGTTACCTTTACCATCCCTCAAACAGATCTGGATCGGTGCTTGCAAGCGGCTTCGGCAGTTGCCAAGGCCTTAGGTTGCCCGGCGCCCAGCAGCAGCCCGAAGGTGGCCAAACTCTCCTTGAGCGGCGTGGGCATGCGCACCCATACTCTCCTGGTCCGCCGTATGTTCCAATGCCTGGCCGACGCCAAAATCAACGTGGATATGATCTCCACCAGCGAAGTCCGCTTCCATGTGGTGGTCGAGGCCGCCTTAGGTCGAAAAGCCCTAGACGCCCTCAAAAAAGAATTCGCCGACGTACTGGTCTGAGAGGGCCTCGAAGGGAACTGGTCGGCCAACAAAAGAAAGTGAACTTCTATTGCCATCTCGCACAAGCGGCAGTGCAGGCGCCCTCACCCGGCCGGGCTTGCGCCCGGCACTCCCTCTCCCGCGGAGGGGAGAGGGAAGAAGGCCTCCTCACCCGGCCTGCTCACCCAGCCTGCTACGCAGGCCACCGTCTTCCGCAGTGGGGAGAGAGGGCCGAGGCGTCTGTTCCGCTCCCGGACAGAACTGAGGTATTCCCAACCCCAAATAAGTTACAAAATAGAGGTAATTCTTTTTCAACCGGTTAGATGGTTACCTTTGATTTAGGAGCGGGTTGTGGAAAATGCAGGCCAAAAATACGGACGGAAGACCTTGTTTTTTAGGAACATTTGCTCCCTATTGGCTTGGCGATGGATCGTCTTCTGGGCGATGGGGCTAGTTTTGTCTGCGGGGGAAGCTTTTTGCGGCCAACCCGGTTGGGAAAGCCTAGATGGTCCGAGGTGGCAGGTGGGGCGGATGCGCATCGACGACCATTGGCAGATGCGTTCCTCGGTGCTGGTAGCCGACTCAGGCGACCGGGTCTCCCTGCCGGACTACCCGACCAAGGATTGGCATCCGACCAAGTTGCCTGCCACGGCTTTAAGCACCCTGATCCGAAACGGCGTCTATCCCGACATGCGGATCGGCATGAATAGCTTCCGGATTCCGGACGCCTCGGACGTGTTCAACCAAAAGCATGACTTGGCCAAGTATAGTTATCTGCCCAACCGTCGGAATCCGTGGCGGGACCCCTATTGGTTTCGGACCAGCTTTCAACTGCCGGATTCGGTGCCAGGCAAGCGGGTTTGGCTGGTGCTCAAGGGGATCAATTATCGGGCGGATGTGTGGGTCAATGGTCGGCAGATTGCCGACGCTCAGCAGGTGGTGGGCGCATTTTCCCGCTATCGGTTGGATATAACCGCAGCGGCCCGGCCTGGGCCAAACGGCCTAGCTCTGCGCGTCCATCCGGTCGATCATCCTGGCCTGCCGGACGCCCAATTGGAGCCGCTGGGGCAATGTCGGGGCTTCCACAAAGAAATCATGTGTGATGTAACTTTGGTCATGTCGATCGGCTACGATTGTATGCCTACGGTGCCGGATCGGCATTTGGGCCTATGGCAAGGGGTGGAACTGGAGTGGACCGGGCCGGTCGATATTCGGCATCCATTTGTGCGAACGGAACTGCCGCTACCGGCTACCAGCCCGGCCAGGCTTACTGTGTCAGCTGAGCTAGTCAACTGCTCCGACAAACCGGTCCAGGGACTGCTCCTTGGCCGACTGGAACAGACCGGTGGGGAGTTTTCCACACAGATCGCTTTACAGCCAGGTCAAACGAAGGAAGTGGTTTTCAAGCCGGAGGAGCATCCGGCCCTGGTGGTGGAAAATCCCCGGCTTTGGTGGCCGAACGGTTACGGCCAACAGCCGCTATATGACCTTCGACTTCAGGTTTATGTGAGCAAGCCGAAGCAAAAAGAAGCTCAAAAGACAGAGGAGCCGGTGGTATTGGCCCCCTCACCCGGCCAGGCTAACGCCTGGCCGGCCTTTCCCGCAGAGGGGAGAGGCGGGGCACCGCCTCATCCGGCTTCGGCTGCAGCTCAGCCGGCCTCTCCCGCAGAGGGGAGAGGCGGAATCCAGGCAACGGCCGTAGCAATTTCTGCTGCGCACGGCCCCCAAGCTAAAGCCGAGGTGCTTGGCGAGCTGTCGGACCAGGAGCATGTCCGGTTTGGCATTCGACAGGTAAGCCGGGAACTGTACCGCCGAGGCGACGCCCATGGGCTAAGGCTTTATGTGAACGGGCAGCGCATCTTTTGCCGGGGCGGCTACCTCCAGCCGGAAATCCTCTTCGACTGGGACGCCCAGCGCATGGAAACCGAAGTCCGCTATCTGGCCGAGGCCCGGATCAACCTGGTCTATTTCGAGGACATCCCCGTTCCGCCAGAGGAATTCTTGGAAGCCTGTGATCGGTACGGGTTGATGTTTGGCAATTGCTTCTATGGTTGTTATTGGATGCAGCCGGGCACCAACCACCCGGAAGACTTGGACCTTCTGGCCCGGGGCACCGTGGATATCATCAAGCGGATTCGGAACCATCCGAGCCTGGTCCTTTACCTGGCGATGAACGAGGGCGAACCCCGGCGGGAAGTGTACACGATGTGGCGGGAGGCGATCCAGCGGCATGACGGCACTCGGCTATGGATTCCTTCGGGTTCGTTTCCCGACTATCGGAAGGAGGTGCCGGAGTGGATTCGGCCGGATTTGCCGGTAGGGATGAACGACTATGAACCGAAAAGCTACGGCTGGGTGGAGCCGGAGCGGTTTTTCCGATGGGTGCGGGAAAAGGGGAATTGGATGTTCATGTTGGAAAGCGGGGCGCCGTCGGTGCCGCCGATCGAAAGCCTGCGCCGGTTTTTGCCGGATTTGCACAAAGCGGACCCAGCGAGCCCGATATATCCGCTCACCGAAGCCTGGGCGCATCACGATGCGTGCAGTTATTTTAAGCCATTTGACCAGGCGCTGCGGCGGATTTTCGGCCAGCCCAAATCGGTCGAAGACTATTGCCGACGGGCGGAGCTACTCAGTTATGATCAGCATCGGGCCATGTTCGAGGCGGCCCAGCACCGAATGTGGGAAATCACCAGTGGATTTTCTCAGTGGAAGCTGAACGCATGCTGGCCTTCGGTGGAATGGCAACTGTACGACTGGTACCTTCGGCCTATGGTAAGCTTCTATGCGGTGCGAAAGGCCTGTGAACCGGTGCATGTGCAGATGGAGCCGCTGGATCGGACCGTGCAGGTGGTCAATAATCGGTTCGAGGCAGTAGAAGGAGTCCGGGTGCGGGCCCGGTTGCTGGACCTTGAAAGTCGGGTCCGATGGGAGCGCCAGGCCAACGTGGACATCCCGGCCAATTCGGTCCAAGAGGCATTCCAGGTCGAAGTGCCGGAGGACATTAGCCCGGTGTATTTTGTACGGTTGGACCTGCTAGATCGAAATGGGATGCCGGTGTCGGAAAACTTTTATTGGATGGCCCGGAACGAGCTGAAGCAATTGGCCCATTTGGAGCAGTTGCCGCCGGCGGAGCTGACAGCCCAGATGACCCTGCACCCCCAGGCCACCGAGACCTTGGCCGAGGTAACCGTCCAAAACCGTTCCGACCGGATCGCTTTTTTGGTACACTTATCTATCTGTCAGGGCAGCGACGGCGAAGAAATCCTGCCGGTTTGGTGGGAGGATAACTATGTGTGTCTTTTGCCGGGCGAAAGCCGACGGATCCGGGCGAGGTTTCCGACGGCTCAAGCGGGCGAGCAGAAGCCGGTGGTGAAGCTGAGCGGGTGGAATCTCCCGGCCAGCAGGAAATAAGGCAGACCGTGCCCCTGCCCTACCGGCCTTGGCCCCCGACCACAGCATCCGGTGGTGTAGGGAGTTTGTCCGATACGACATTGGCCAACCACCCGAAGCCCACAAAGAATACCAAGAAACTACCGTACCCTGTCAGACTGCGAAAGGACCGAAAAAGGAAACCTTTTGTTCAGCATCCTGTTTTGCAACGTACTCTGTCAGACTGCGGCGACGGGCAAGACAGGGGGAATAGTTACCGTCTAGCAGATGGTCTTCCGTAGCAGGGGGTTTAGGTACTCGGCTGGAGTAAGACGAAGCCCTATCGGGAGGAATTGTCGATGGGTGGGAATGTACGGATGGTGTCTGTGCCGAGTTTGGGGGCGGCCAACATACCTTCGCCGCTTCGGCGAACCACCACCCCTGGGGATGGATTGCCGAAGTTTGTCTCCCCAACCCAATATGTGCGCTGGCCGCTGGAATGGAATCCTCAGCAACCTCCGGAGGAAGAACTTCTTTTTGAGAAGGCGGGACCTCGGCAGCAGATTTTTTTTGATCCTCGGCAAGTGCGGGCGGCGCTGGTGACCTGCGGCGGCCTTTGCCCGGGCCTGAACAATGTCATCCGCTCGGCCTTTTTGGAACTGGCGATGAATTATGGAGTGCCGGAGGTTTGGGGCATCCGGTATGGGTTTCGGGGCCTGAATCCGGCCGTCGGCGATCCGCCGGTTCGCCTGAGCCTGGAGATGGTGGAACATATTCATCAGGCAGGCGGCACGATTCTGGGTTCTTCCCGGGGGCCGCAAGATCCGGCCGTCATGGTGGATTTCCTGGCCAAGCAGCAGATCCAGATCCTACTTTGCATCGGCGGCGACGGTACCCAGCAGGGTGCACAAAAGATCTTTGAGGAAATTCAACGCCGTCGGTTGCCCATTGCAGTGGTGGGCGTACCGAAGACGATCGATAATGATATTTTGTACTGTGAGCGTTCGTTCGGTTTTGCTACAGCCGTGGCCGAGGCGGCCAGGGTTTTGGACTGCGCCCATGTGGAATCCAAAGGGGCGCCGTATGGGATCGGCTTGGTGAAGCTGATGGGGCGGGAATCCGGTTTTATCGCGGCAGCGGCCACTTTAGCCAGCCAGGAAGTCAATTTTACACTTATCCCGGAGGTGCCTTTTGTGTTGGATGGACCGGGTGGCTTTTTGGACGCCCTCCGACGCAGACTTCTGGAGCGACGCCATGCGGTCATTGTGGTAGCCGAGGGAGCGGGCCAAGACCTCATGGGCGGCCCTTCGGAGCAGCGGGACGCCTCCGGCAATCGAAAACTCCAGGACATCGGCCTTTTCTTAAAAGAACGGATCACCGCCTACTTTGCTGAGCATGGCCCAGAGGTCAGCCTGAAATACATCGATCCCAGCTACATTATCCGGAGCGTACCGGCTTCGAGCGAGGATGATATTTTGTGCGACCAATTTGCTCGCCATGCGGTGCATGCGGCGATGGCGGGCAAGACGGGAATGATGGTGGGGCTGGTGAATGGGGTATTTGTACATGTACCCTGGAGCCTCTCTGTAGGCCGACGCCGCTATGTGGACGAAGAGGGCGATCTGTGGGCCGCCGTCTTAGCCGCCACCGGCCAACCAAAACGCTTCCTATAGGCCCCTGGATGACCGGAGCGTGTTGCCCGCATTCCTCTCTCTGCACTGCTCTCTGCGCAGGGAGGACCATGGTGGCCCCTCAGCCGCCCAACCGATCGGTTGGCCAGCCTCTCCCACAAAGGACAGAGGCGTGAAGGCCCCTGAGCCGGCTAGGCTAACGCCTGGCCGGCCTCTGCCGCGGTAGAGGCTCCACTACGTCCCCTCTCCCCTCCGTGGCAGAGGGTTAGAGGGAGTGTACCGTGTGGAAGTCAAGGGAGGTTTTGGTCCCGATGGGCAGAGGGGCTAGGGTTTTAGGGCGGAGGGGATTTTATCGGCCGTTAGGTGCCGAAGTTCTCGCTCAAGCTGAGATGCACGGATGTCCCGGTGGACTACTTTTCCCTCTGGGCCTACCAGGAACATCGTGGGCAGGGTCAAGATGCCCCACTGGGTAGCTAGTCGGCTTTCCAAACCTCCTGGCTCATACAGATGGGGCCACGGGAGCCGATGCTCCTGGAGGAACTGGGTGGCTTCTTCCGGGCTATTGTCCAGGTTGACACCCACAATGGTAAAGCCGGCCTTTCCGTACCGTTCCAGCAGGTCTTTCAGCGTGGGTAGATCTGCTTTACAAGGCTCACACCAACTGGCCCAGAAATGCACCAGCACAATCCGGCCGCGATACTGAGCCAGATCCACCTGGGAGCCGGAAAGCTCTTTGCCAGCTAGTTCGAGCACTTTTCCGACAGATTGCAATCGACGTTGGGCGCCGGCGGCTTTTTGGCCGGCATGAGTCTGGGGGAATTGGGCGGCCAATGCAGAGTACCATTTGAGCGCGTCGGTCTCTTGACCAGCAAATTCATAGCCCATGGCTAACTGAAGCATGGCTTCCGCGGTATCGGGGCTATGAGGATATTGACTGATAAAGTCTTCGAGGGTTTTGAGCCACTGGGCTTGGAGTTTGGCGAAGTCGGCATTGGGATTTTGCATGGCCAGGCCATATTCGGCAGTAATTTGCCGGAACCGGACATAGGCGGCGATATCGAGATCGTTGGTTTTTTTGAGTTTTTCATAGAGTTCGGCCAGACGTTCCCCCCCTTTGGGGTATTCGCCGGTTTGTACGGCGGCGGCGACGGTATCGGCCAACTGTTTGTACCAAAGGAGCCGATCCTGGGGAGTTTCTACCTGCAGGGCGATTTGTTCCAACAGATGAGCCCGTTGGGCGTGGAGTTGGGCTTTTTCGTCGGGACGTTGCGCTTGAGCCAGGGCTTGATCGAGCTTTTCCAGCTCAGCCAGAAGTTTTTGGAATTGCTCGCCCAGGCCGCCTGGGGTGGGGGATCGGGGGGCTGGAGCGGCGGCTGGTCGGAAGAAGAAGCCGGTGCCGGCTAAGGCAGTGGACTCTTGCTCGCCAAGATGCGGTAGATCGATGATCCGCCAGGCTTGGCCGACTTCCACCAGAGTTCCTATGATAATTTGTACATGTTTGCCGCCTGCTTCGGCAACCGCCATGGCGTTTTCGTAAACCCGAAGGTCTTTGGTGCTCCCTTGGGTACCCGCCGGAACCACCCCCGGTTGATGCCCCATAAACTGCACCCACCGGGCTGTGGGGTCCAGAAGCTTTTGCTCAGCAGCCAGCCTCTCAAAGCGTTCTTTTAAGGTGCTCAAACGTTCTGCAAGTGCCTTCTCCTGAGCAGCCCCAAGACCCAAACTGCGAAGTTCTTCCGGACTGAGAGCCAGACGCAAAAACCGGACTACATCCCGCTGGGCAATGGCAGCTACCAGCTCGGCAGCCACCTCCTCCGGCGAAATCATCTTCCACACGTCAATTTGGCCGTCTTCGTTCAGGTCCAATCCCCATCGGGTACCAGCCGTATGAAACCACCGATATTGATCCGCTTTGCCGTTGTAATTGGCATCAATGTCACGATAAACCTCCAGCCCGTCTTTATAGTAGGCCCAAATATCCACCAAATTGTCCCCATTGGTATCAATAAATCGGCGTAGGATCGTTCCATTGGAATCCTGAACGATCCACCCGCTGAGTTTTGCCTCTTTAATAGGAGAAATCACACACTTTGCAGCCTCTTCGGGGGTGGGTCGATCATAATCGACGCCCTTTTGCACCGGTACCAACCGTAAAGCTTGTTCGACCGGCGGAGTGCCCGCCAGAGCTTGCCCCACTGCCCAGACTACCAGCCAACCCGTCCCCAAAATCCCCACCCATCCTATCCAGGAACCCTTCAGAAACATTTTTCAGTACCTCCTTGTTCAAAATACACAAAATAGAAAAATTAGTTAATTTTGTAACGATGCGCCGAAAGGACCTTCTTTCTGGGCATCCCCGCTAAAGGGCACGCTCCAGCAAAGCCTGCCACCACATCTGAGCCGCCAATTGCAAGATTTACAAGGCAGTACCCACGATGCGGTTTCTCACGAAAAAAAAGAGCAAACTTCCTCCTAACGGCGGAAATGTTACCAAATGGATACGGTTGTTAGCCAGACTAACTTGCTGAATGAACAGGCAATTAGCAGCCCATCCGGTTAAAACACGCCCTGGGCCTGCTATACCCTCTCTACCCAAAAAAGCAGGACCTTTTCGGGTTGTAACCGCATCCTTTTTACCGGGTTTTGGAAAATTTGGGAATACCAATTACCCTTCTCCCAGGGAGGAAAAGTCTAGGATCGGCCAGAGGCTGGGCAAATCGGGCTTGGGGGCTTTGGCGTGGGTTGGTATGATCCTGCTTGTTACCCGGAAGGCCCAGAACCAGAAATGAGGTGGGACATAAGGACTAGGCAAAATGGAGGAAATGGAAAGTTTAGAAAAAATTTCGGAGGCTTTCCTCCGGACTGCCAAGAAAGTCCTCCAGGATCTTCTGGCCAGAAATACCCACCCAAATAGGCAGAATCATTACCCACTAAACCACACCTCCCCTGCCCAAAAGGACCAGATTTCTTCCGTTTCCTCTTCTCAAGATCCGCAACAACTACGGGAGTGTTTTATCGAGCAAGGGGTGAAGCCAGAACGGCTGGAGCGATTCGCCGTGGGCTGGATAGATCATCCCGAGGCAATGTTTCAGCGCCTCCTGGACCGGGGATTTTCTGCCGAAGCCCTCCGGGAATCGAAACTTCTGGCCGACCGGCGATTGGCTGGCCGTCTGCTCGGCCCCATTCAAACCCCCTCCGGGAAGATTGTGAGTTTTTGGGCTAGGAGCATCAACTCTCAGCAGGAAGGTCCGAAGTATCTCTATTGGCGGCCGGATTGGAAAGCGAAGGTCCCGGCCGTCTGGCTTCCTACAGCCCTGCTTCGGGGCGCACGAAAAAAAGGCCTCCTGGTCGTGGAAGATATCTGGGAGGCCTTGCTGCTGCAAATGCATGGGTTTTTCCATACCGTCGCCTTAGGCGAATCGGCCCAGCCGATCCTGGTCAAGCAATTGGCTCAGTTTGCCCAACTCCGAATCCCTAGTCTCACAGTGGCCTGGAACCAGACCGGCGATTTCCCCACCCGCTTGGCCAGGCTCCGAGAGGTTTTCCAGCGAGGGGAATGGCCGTTTCGGCTCTGGCTACTACCCCCAGAGCAGCTAGGGCGTTACGGTTCGCCAGCAGAATTGGTGCGCAAGGAGGGGTTGGAAACTTTTCGCAACCTCTTGTTCAGCAAGCGAATTGCTATCGAAAGCCGGCAAGGCCCACTGCCACCCACCTGCTTTCCAAAACCAGAAACCTCGTCCAACTCTGCGGCCTCTTTAAACAACGAGGAACCTTCGGCGGGCAGGAGAGCGGGGGGAAAAATCTGTCCCCTCCATCACTGTCTGGAAACGGAGTGTTTCTGTTTTGATTAACCCGGGATGGAGCACCGGCTGGGAGACGGGAACAAGGTTGGCTCGATTGGCCGACGCCGCAGTCTGACAGACTAAGTTACCAACCTCCTATGCTCTCCTGCTCGGACTCTGTTACCACCTCCTATGCTCTCCTACTCGGAAGGAGTTGGTGCCAGGGGTAGGGGGGATCGGCTCATGGGAGAGACCGGCCGAATATCTCTTCGCCAATGAAAACGACCGGCCTGAGTCGGTTGGCTCAGGCCGGCCGCAAGGAGGGCTTGTTGGTGGTGCGATCTGGTTGGGCCGGAGAAATCAAACGTTGCTGGAGTACTCCGGCCATTAACTAATCAGGCAGGAGGTTAGTAGGTGAAAATCAGGTCCACGCCGCCGGACAGTTGTTCCCGATCGTCGCCGGCGTTAAAGGGCCGGGAGCCAGCAGTGAACGGCCCGTTGGCCCAGTCATACCGAATCTCTGGCCGAATGGTCAGGTTGGCATGGGGCTTCCAATTCAGACCCAGGCTGAGGGCATAGAAATCCGGGGCAGAGCCACGCCACAGGTAGGGGAACCACCCGCTAAGAGTTCCTCCTGCCCAGGCAGGCGAACCGGCAAGCCAGGCCAACCCATCATCATCATGGAACCATTCAAACCGACCCCCGAGGCTCCAGCATTCGTTAATCTTGAAGAACAGATATTGGTTAATCCCGTACCACTGGCCGTTAGGCATCTGAGCACCGGCATTAGTAACTAGGCCAAGGTCATGCTGGAAGACATAAGTCCAGCGATCGTTGATGGCCAACTGGACGACAAAGCTGTTCATGTACAGGTCGCCCCAATCCAGGCCCCAGCGTTCGCCTTGATCCCCGCCGCTGACCATCCAGGTAAAACGGATCCGCTCGCCGATGGGCATCTCAACCCCACCCAAAAAGAGGCTGGCATTGCCTGGATTGTCGAAGGCAGTATCCCAGGCCGTGGTCCAGCCTGCATGGATGTTCAAACCATCGGTAACCTCATAGCTGACCAACACCCCGGTCAAGGTCTGCGGCTCGCCAAACTGATGGCAGTAGCTATGCGAATAGAAGAAGTTTTCGGTCACCGGCACTCGTTCATAACCGATCGGCGAGAAGAAATGCCCAAGTTTCACCGAGAGCTTATTCCAAGCTACCACGGCGTACAGTTGGGGAATCGCTGTACCATAGACGCCATCGTCCGAGCTGATCCAGGCGTTATCCCACCCGAATCGGCTATTTCGGAAGGCACGGGTCTTGGGGGCATCCGCTCCAAACAAAATATCAAACCGGAATCCCCAGTCGAAGGACCGACATGACGTGTCCGCCTTTTTATCAATGAACAGCCAGGTTTGATCCGCCGTAAACTCGTTGACGGGTCGATAGCCGATCGGCCCGTTATCCATAATCCCGTTCGGGTCCTCCGAACCCCAGGCATTGGCGAAAATGCCGGCAGAGATCCACCCACCAATTTTTAGACCGCTATCAAATTCGGGAAACAGGGTCCAGGGATCGGGCAGACAGCCATTGCAGCAGCGTCGGCTGATGCGAGGTAAACAGATCAGGCCGCAGCTTTGCTCTCCAGCCGACGTTGGAGCTGCTGCGGGCGTCGGGGCTGCTGGCTGTTCGGCATACACATACTCGCCCCGGCCATAGGTATAGCTGGTTAGTTGGGCCAAAGTCGGCCCGATGGTTGCGCTGGGCTGTTGGCCCGGGGCTGTCCCTGCCAATCCGCAACAAATCAGCAGAAAAATTCCACCCCACCACAATCCTTGGCGCTTCATGGACAGAGACCTCCTTTTTGGAAGAGAAAGGGTTCTTTGCGAAGACTTCTCTTGGGTAGGTATCGGGCATCTGAACTTACCGGTCGTATCAAAAACACTCAAAAATCTACCCAGGCTACCCTGTTTTGCCGCTCCCCTTGAGAAACTTTTCGGGTTAGGAAAACTAGACAGGCTTCGGAGAGCTTCAACCCCATCCAGCCGATTTGGCCCAAACACAAACTCTCTGGATGCTCAAAACTTCCCAACCAAAAATAGGTAATCCTTCCGCCGAATAAAAAACTCCTCTGCCTTTTCCCAAGCAAGGTCCTCCGGTGTCATTCCCCCAAAAGCGGGAATCCAGGCTAGTTTGTACCTACCTCTTTTTTTCTGGATCCCTGCTTCCGGAGGGGTAACAAGTTAAGAGGCCCCCGGAGCCACTGGCAGTTTCTGGCAACCGAGTCATACACCCAGCGGGGGGTTACATGTCTTACTCGCTGGGAGGCCCCCCGAGCCCCTGGCAGTTGCTGCCAACCGGATCATACCCTATCTATGGGGGGTTCCAAAGTCCTCTGCAGACCTACCTTCCACCCTCCCCACCCTCACCCTCCCTTGCCCCCCCTGCCCGTCGGTTCCCCTCCCGCCCCACCCTTTTTTGGCACTTTTCTCCTCCGGAGGATGCTCCCCCAGTTGCTCCACGTCAGGCCCCCGCTTGATCTCCCCAAAATTTTGGCACATCTCCGCCCCCATTTACGCATACATCTATAAAAAGCGGGCAGGGACCTTCTTAAAGA
>CALIRO010000071.1 GCA_938042245.1 uncultured Thermoguttaceae bacterium | reverse complement strand
CATCACCGGCCCAAGATGAGATGCAGCAACAATCGCCTTCCATGAAGCATTACCGGGCCGGCCTGGGGTGGGGCAACAATCACCTTCCGTGAAGTATTACCTGCGCAAGATGGGGTGGCGCAACCATCACCTTCCGGCCTGTGGGCTATTTTTGATTGGCCGGAACATGGTTTACCGACTGCAACGGACGGCCTTCCAAGCACTTACCGCCTTGACGCAAGCAATTTTAGACGAAGCCAAAAACTGGGGGTAAGTCAGGGGGGTGCCTTCTGGACTTTTGCAGGATTTGGGCATTAGGGCATGAACCGGGAGAGGATTTTGGAGCTAGAGTGCTTGTATATAAAATACACAGAATAGGCAGGATAGATAAAGAGCCCCTGCAGAAAATCCAGTTATAAGAGATACCCGGTGGCTGGCTTTTCACTCCGGTGGCAAGCTCACCACACCAGTAGCGTCACTCCACCGAACCCCACTCCCCGAACCCCATCTGTTGGCGATTTGATCGAATAGCCTAAGGGGGGTAGGAAGGAGAATTATCTAGGATTGTAGGTTTTGATGGACCATAAGTTGTTATTTTATAATGGATTAAGGCAAAATTAAAAGCAAGAGAGGCTAAAAATGCCCCAAAGGGGGCCTCTGGATTGATTTTTGGAAAAATATAGGGCAAAATAAGGGTTTTTCAGTGGAATGTAACCAGAAAAGATAGAAGCCTCCGAAAGGGATGGTTTTCCTCAACCTTTTCCTGTCTGGGCTGGTTGGGGAAAGCCGAGCAAAATTTTTAAAGGTAGTCCTAAGGGAGTATGTAAAACCTATGGCTGAAGACTTGGCGGTAGAAATCCGGAACGAACGAGGCAAACGACGGATGCGTCCGCTCCGCAAAGCCGGCAAGACGCCAGCAGTCCTATATGGGCATGGGATGGAGACAGTCTGGCTGGCCGTGCCAACCGATCAACTTCAGGCGGTGCTCCGTCATGGCAGTCGGGTAGTTCAACTGAAAGGGGCTGTGCAGGAGCGGGCTATCATCCGGGAACTGCAGTGGGATACGTATGGGCAGGAGATCTTACATGTGGATTTTATCCGGGTGCACGAACACGAGATGGTGGAAGTGCGAGTGCCGCTGGAGCTGCGGGGGGAGGCCCCTGGGGTCAAACAGGGAGGCCTGCTGGAACAATTAGTCCATGAAGTACGGATGTTGTGTGATGTGAGTCTAATTCCTGAGAAGCTCTATATCCCCATCCATCAGTTAGGCCTGAATGAGGAGCTGACCCTGGCGGCTGTGGATCTGCCAGCCGGTGCCAAACTGCTGGACGATCCTGAAACGATTGTCGTACAATGTGTAGCCGCCAAGGAGGTCGTCGAAGAGGAACTGGCCCCAGCAGCTCCCTCGGCTGAGCCGGAACTGATCGGCCGAAAACCAGAAAAAGAGGAAAACGAAGAAGAGGAATAATTCCAGGTTGGCTCGTGGGTGGATTGGGCAGCAGAGGGATTGGGCGAAGACCGCAGTGGGGCATCCGCACCCAACCGAATCGCCTTGGGGAAGCTGCTGAGGCAGGCCGGTGAAATTGATCGTAGGGTTAGGAAATCCAGGGGCCAGCTACGCCGAGACTCGGCACAATGTGGGGTTTATGGTGGTGGAAGAATTGGCTAGCCGGTACGGCCTCGGAATGGAGCGATCGCAGTTCTCTGGGCTATGGCAGGAGGCCGACCTCCAAGGAGTGCGGGCTTTCCTGCTTCGGCCCACCACCTACATGAACTGTAGTGGCCTGAGTGTCCAAGCAGCGGTCCGCTTTTACCAATTGCCGCTGGAAGAAATGCTGGTGATTTGCGACGATTTTCACCTTCCGTTGGGGAAACTTCGGCTTCGGCCCCAGGGGTCCGCCGGAGGCCAAAAGGGGTTGCAAAACATCATCCAGCACTTGGGTAGCCAGCAGTTTCCCCGGTTACGGATCGGCATCGGGCCCGTGCCGAAAGGCGTCGATGCCACTGGGTTTGTTCTCAGCCGGTTTACCCCAGAAGAACTGCCAATCATTCGACAATCGATTGGGCGGGCGGTGGAGGCCGTAGTGGTCTGGGCCCGAG
This sequence comes from uncultured Thermoguttaceae bacterium, assembly GCA_938042245.1. GTDB lineage: Bacteria > Planctomycetota > Planctomycetia > Pirellulales > Thermoguttaceae > JANXAQ01. Next base: position 46,593 of record CALIRO010000071.1, on the reverse strand, counting down.
AAGGGATCGAAAAAAGCATGAATCTGTATAATCGTTCGTGAATCGGTGCTTCAAGGCAATAGCGGCTCTGCCAAGCAAGCTCCGATCAGTCCATCGGACAGGGAGTTTAGATAAGACAGCGCGTTTGGATAAAAAGGAGGAACATCTTGCCTCGGAATGTGTACGAAGGGTTATTTATTTTTGATCCGGTTCGCTACGCCCGAGAGCCGGAAGTATTGTCTCGGCAGATCAACCAGATGATCGAGTCGGCCGGCGGCGAGGTCTTGGTCAGCCGATTGTGGGAAGAACGCCGCTTAGCCTATCCGATCAAAGGCCATCGGAAGGGAGCGTATTGGCTGACCTACTTTCGGGTGGATTCCTCGCGTTTGCAGGAGCTCCACCAGGCCAGTCGACTCAACGAGGCGATTTTACGGTTTATGGTTATCAAGGTGGATCCTCGCCTGGTGGACACGTTGGTACAGCATGCCTTGGGAGGACCTCGGCCCAAAGCAGAAGAAACTCCTGTTCCTACGGCCTCCGAAGAGTTCCCTGAAGTGGATGCCCTTTCGGATCTGGAGGACTTGGAAGAAGAGGAGGAAGAAGACTAATGGAGCTCCCTCAACCTGCTCTGGCAGGGACGGTTTGCTGGGGGAACCAGGAGAAGCCTTGGAAGAAAATAGGCTCTAAGGAGCTTTTTCGGAAGGCATGGATTTGGTGATCAGGGATTCGAAATCCAAGCGGAGGGGTATTGGCTGCAGCTCCCCTCTGGGCATGAGGAGCTAGGAGATCCTAGCTTGTGCAGCCCCATTTAATGTGGTAGCCTGAAAAAGGTCGTAAAAACCAGGAGAAGGCTGGAGAAACTGTCTGCATACTGCTAGCGGGCTTCCGGTGGGCATGGTGGGAGGAATTGGGGATGGCCAATTATAATCGGGTGATTCTGGTCGGGAGGCTCACGCGGGATCCGGAACTGCGCTATATTCCGAACGGCACTCCGGTGGTGGAGTTTGGTTTGGCGGTGTCCAACCGTCGGCAAACCCCTTCGGGCGAATGGGTGGAGGAACCGGTTTTTGTGGATATTGTGCTCTGGCAACGGCAGGCTGAGATCGCCAGCGAATACCTCACCAAAGGTTCGCCGGTGTTGATCGAGGGCCGATTGAAAATGGACACCTGGACTACCAGTGATGGGCAGAAGCGGTCCAAGCTCCGCGTGGTGGGCGAACGGATGCAACTGTTAGGTGCCCGGGCTGGGGAAGCCGAATCCGCTCCCAGCCAGCCTGTCGGCCCAGGCAAAGCCCAACCTTCGCCTCCTCCAGAGCGCTGCTATGAACCAACCTACGAACCGGAACCGACCTATGAAGAACCACCTCCAGACCAGTCCTATCCGGATGATGTGCCGTTTTGATAGGGCCCAGGGAAGCATTCTCCATGGGAACCTAGTTTGTTAGACGGGCTAGAGGATCAATGCCCCGAAATACCACCGGATCAGACGGAGCTATATCCAAAGCGGTGTTTTCCATACCAGGCATTTGTTCCGAGAATCTGATTGAATGGCAGTAGGATTGATTCCAAAAGGCCGTAGCCATGAACAAATCGAAAAGTGCGGAAATCCATTCTCCTTATCGAGAAAAGCGGTTGCGCAACCGCAAAGGGCATGTGGAGTTACTTTTGGTTCAGCCGGTAGAACATCTGGGCGATCAGGGGGACGTCGTACGGGTAAAACCGGGGTATGCGTATAACTATCTGATTCCCCAGGGATTGGCCACGATCGCCACTGAACACCACAAACGGATGATAGAAAAACATAAGGCTCGCTTGGCCGAAATCCAGCGGCGTCGCCTGGCGGGGCTACGCAATTTGGCTGCCCAATTGGCCAAACAAAGCGTTACCATCGAAGCCAATGCCAACGAGGAAGGCCACCTGTATGGTTCGGTCGGGGCCCATGACATTGCTATTGCCTTGAAAGAACTTGGCTTTTCCATTACCGAAGAGCAAGTGCGGTTGAAAGGCCCCCTAAAAGAATTGGGGCTTTATACGGTCCAAATCCATTTGGGACAGGAGATCGAAGCGGATCTGAAAGTTTGGGTGGTGCCTTCGGTGAGGGAAGAAAAATCGGAAAAGCCCGAAAAGCTCCCTAAACCCGCCGCCGAAAAGCCCGAAAAAACTCAAAAGACCGAAAAAGCACCAAAGGCCGAAACCTCAAAGAGTTCTCCGGCCACAGGCCAGGAAACAAAATCCCCAAAAAAGACCTCTTCCAAATAAAGTCTGGCCGTCCGGGAATTAAATCCCGCAGTTTGCCAATGTTGTCAGCCCTACATGCCGCAAAATCGTACGCTCGGATGTCCGAAGACCATTGAAAACAAGGAGTTACGATTGTTCCATTTCGGGACACCCTCAAATATAAAATGGTAATACTTCAGCCGAAGGAAAAGCTGCTTACTTGATTCGAAGAAAATCTTTGGGCATCCCTTCTGCACAATAGGCAGTCTAGAACCAATCAACTAGCACAAAAACTGGATTCCTGCCTTCGCAGGAATGCGTTGGTCCACTTCTGGGCGGAAGGGGGAATGTTCCTGTTTGTAACATGGCGGTGCTCTTTGTGGTTTGAAAACCATGGGGAAGCCTGGAAAGAAGGATTGAGGGGCGATAGGGAAACAGATTTATATTTTTTGTGTCCAGGTTGGCCTTTCGGGGAGGATGAAAAACCTTATTGGAGGCTGTAGCGAACTAGAACCATTCAAAGGCTTTCCTAGGCCCTCAGGGAGACCGTGTCAGGAAAGGTGGTTTTGGCAGAGGAGTCTCTTAGGGGAAGGAGGTACTTATGGGGACAGGAGGAGGGCTCGAGGGGCTGGGGCGAGTTGGACGGGTCAGTTCGGAGATTTTGGATCGGCCTCCTCCTCAGCATCTGGAGGCCGAACGTGGGGTACTGGGAAGCATTTTGCTGGATCCAGAGGTTTGCGATGAGGTGGTGCCGCTATTGCGGCCAGAGGATTTCTACTCGGATGCCCATCGGCGGTTGTATCGGACGCTGCTCCGGATGCGGGAGAGCGGCCAGCAGATCGACGTGATGCTTGTCAAAGAGGAGCTGCAAAAAAACGGCGATCTGGAGGCGGTGGGGGGCGTGCAGTATTTGGCCGAGTTGCTCCGATCGGTTCCCGTAGCGGCCCATGCCGTCTATTACGCTGAGTTGGTCCGGGACAAAGCCATTCTGCGGGAACTAATCCATGCCAGCACCGAAATCCTCCGGGAAGCTTATGACCCGACGCAGCAGCCGCAGGAATTGGTCTGCCGGGCGGAAGAGAAAATCTTTCAGGTGCATGAGTTCCGCTCGGCCAATCGGGTTAGCAGCCTGCAGGATGTATTGATTGAGGTTTTTGATCATATCAACCGGCGTTTGGAGGGTGGGGCTGCGGGGATTCCTACCCACTTTACCGATTTGGATCGGTTGACTGGCGGCTTGCATGAAGGGGAGCTGATCATTTTGGCTGCCCGACCCGGCATGGGGAAAACCGCCTTGGCCTGCAATATTACGGAAAATGTAACCATCAAGTCCCAGATTCCTGCGTTGTTTGTCAGTTTGGAGATGTCCCGGCTGGAACTAGTACAGCGGATGCTCTGCTCGCAGGGGAGGATTGATGGTCATAAGTTCCGCAGTGGATATATTTCCTCCAAGGATCGGACGGAACTGGTGCAAGCCTCTTCCAAATTGAGTCAGGCTCCTCTGTTCATCGACGATACGCCTACCCGCACGGTGAGCGAAATTGCGGCCATTGCCCGACGACTGAAACGCCGCAGCAACCTCGGACTACTGGTCATCGACTATCTGCAACTGATCGAACCGGACAATCCGAAAGACCCTCGGCAAGAACAGGTAGCTCGAATAACCCGTCGGCTGAAAGGCCTGGCCCGTGAATTGAACGTTCCGGTCCTGTGCGTGGCGCAGCTGAACCGCCAGGTGGAACAGGGAAAAGAAATTCATCGTCCACGCCTCAGCCATCTTCGCGAATCCGGCGCCATCGAACAAGACGCCGACGTAGTCCTCTTTATTCACCGGGAAGAATATTACTGCCCTCCGGAAGAAGCGGAACGCTCGGGAATGAAAGGCATTGCCGAGGTCATTGTGGCCAAACAGCGCAACGGCCCCGTCGGCGACGTCAAACTAACCTGGCTCCAACAATTTACCCGATTCGAAAATTACCACGAACCCGCTTACGCTGAATTCCAAGAGCCCGAAACGTTTTAGCCTCTCCTGCCCACAGACTCTGGCCGATAGTCTGTACCGTTGGCTACCTCATCTAGATGGCTGAGCTTTGCTTTCCTGTTTTGCTTCGGAAGCCAACAGCGATCTCCATAGCAAAAACTGCTACTCCACGGTGCTGTTCCTCTGCACCGGTTTTTTCGGCGGAGAAGTTGCACTGGCACAGCGTTTGTCTGCTCGGAAGCCCTCCGATGGGGAAGTTTCCCCCAATTGTATTTTCCCCCGATTTGCCCTTTTTTCCACCTTCGGAAGCCTTCCGATTTCGAGGGTTCCAGCATGGCCTGGCTGGGCAGGCTTTCTGCGCGCAAAAAACTCCCACCGGTCAAACCTCCTTGCGCCGGTGGGAGTACTCCGTCCCAAGGTAGAGGACAACAGTTAGAACTTGCTGGTGTCAATCGGCTGCCGATCCCGCCGATTGCCTAAACACCGATGCACCCATCGGTCGATCGAATAGCTAATCGGGCGGACCGAGCCGTCGCAAAAAGCCATGTTGAACCCTGAAGCATGCGCCGAACCGAAAGCCCGCGGCAATTGTACATTATTTCGATCGGAGGAAGGTTGATACTCCGGCAAAGGCGAACTGGTTGGATCGTTGGAGGCGTTGTACCTTGTCCAACGGTAGTTGTCCCACGCCGCCCCGCTGGTATATGGGTCGTCGTCGCCCGGATCGTCGCCGGTCGTGTACCGGTTGGCGTCCAGATATTTTTCTCCTACCATGTAGGTGTTGCTAGTGCCGTCGGCTATTTCGGCGATGCCGATCCGGCTTTGCTGGAAGCTGATTCCGGTGGCGTTAGCTGTCAACGTGGTGCTGAAAATGGTTCCTCGAGTCGGCCAGGAACAATTGGTATAGGAGGTTCCCCAATCTCCGGTTGTGCCCGTATCATCGTAGTCGCCTGCATTGGCCGCATAGTCCGAATGGAACCAACGCATTCCTGAGGAAAACGTGAGATTGCAAAGCGATTTGGAACTGGGCACCACAATCGCCTGAGGCCGCCGCCGAGAAGGACAACTCAAGGAAGCAATCGGCGTGGCTGCTGCTTGGGGGGTCCAAGTACTTGCCTTTTCCGAATCGCTTTTGCCAGAACCAAGTTGATAGACTCCTTGCTGTTCCATGAAGGGGAGGATGTTGTAGAAGAAGCCGCCCGGCTGATCGACGCTGGCGCCTCGATCCGGATCGCCTACCCAAGTCCTTCCCCATCCGCCGGTAGGCAACTGGCCATAGGTGGAGTCATGGTTTAAGGCGGCTAGGGCAATCTGCTTGAGATTGTTGATGCATTGGGTGCGGCGGGCCGCCTCTCGGGCCGACTGCACCGCTGGCAATAGCAGGGCAATCAAAATCCCAATAATCGTAATAACCACCAACAGCTCGACTAATGTGAATCCTCTGCCATGACAAGACGCTCGATAAGCCATTAACAACTTCCTCCTTCTGTTCCGGCACACGAACCCACTCAGCTCCTGGAAGCCGGAACCTTTGCTGACCCTTCTGGCAGGAGCTGGGCCCTTTTCCGTGTAAAATAATAACACTCTTGGGGGGAAAAAGCTAGAGAGGGCCCCCGGGGATTTCTGGAAATTTTTAGGAGATAACTCTTTTGGGGGGGATATTGTACCCAAAAAATCCATTTTTTTCCCCTCTTCTTGGGCTTTCCCACCGCCCCCATTAGCCTTCCAGAAAATGGTGTCGGAAATCAGCAACTGTCTGCTCAGCCAATCTCTACCCAGAGGTCTTCCAGAATCTCCTGGAAGCGGTTTAACCCAAAAAGAGCTTTTTTCCAGGGTCTTTCCTGGGGAAGATTACCTAGGCGATGCTCCAGAGGAGTGGTTTCGCTGGCGGAAAAGGCAAGAAGATGGAATTTTTGCGGAGGCAAAACTGGCCACATCTGCCACCCCGGCAGATTCGTTGTTTTGCTAGGCGAAGATGGAAGATGCCTATTGGGGGAAAAGGACTTTTTCCAAGGAACTTCCTTTTACAAGGAACCTCGCGGCGGCGTGCGGGCCAGCACCGCCGCCCAAACGGCCGAAGCCCCGGCCTGTTTGAGCAGCTTGGCCAGTTCGCCGCAGGTGGCCCCGGTCGTCAGCACATCATCGACCAGGATGATCCGGGCGCCTTGGACCGCTTTCGGAGCATCCCGGAGTCGAAAAGCCTCCTGGATGTTTGTTTTTCTTGCTGTAGGCGATAACTCCGTCTGGAGCCGGGTATGCCGAGCGCGAACCACCAGCCGCTGCCTCACCGGCACTGCCAAAGCGTTGCCCAACCGTTGAGCCAATATCTCCGGACTGTTAATGCCTCGGATCCATCGTCGGCACCAATGCATCGGGACCGGCACTAAGAAGCTGGGTTGCCAGGCAGCAACGGTTTGCCCAAGCCGACTGGCAAACACCTGCGCCATTGCCTGGCTTAATGGGATGCTGCTTCGGTGTTTCATCCGGAGGATCACGTCGCGGAGCAGACCTTCATATAGCCCGCCTGCCGCTACCCCGTCTAGGCTCCGGGGCAGGCGCCGACAAAAGGGCACGGCGCCACGGCCTCCCTACCGCTCCGAATCGGCGCCGCACACCGAGCACACAGCGGTGGCCCAGCCGGAAACAACGCCTCCCGGCACTTCCGGCAGAGCCATAGTCCATCCGGCATGTTCGGCCCTTCGGCCCCGCACACCAAACACCGCGGCGGAAACACCAGATCCAACAACGCCCGCCCTACCGCCCCACCTATCCGCCTCCACCAGCTTTGAAGTTCCAGGGCCATTGGTTTTGCTCCTTTTTTTCTACAGGTCCGTTCGGGAAGGCCATCAAAGGGAAGACTCATTCCACTTGCTGGGCGGCCTCGGCTAGCAGGTCTTGGACCAGCGTAGGGGCAGCAATCAGAGGCAGGAGCCGCGGATGTCCAAACACCCGTACACGTTTTACATAATCGTCGAATTGTTCCGGCGCTAGCGCCTGGGCCACCGGGGATGCCTGGCTCAATGGACGAAAACGCCCCTCTCTACGATACCAAATGTCCACCATCAAGGGGGTCTCCTTTTTCACCGGCGGGGCGTCCAGAAGGATTTCATACGCTTGGATGGGCTGGCGGAGGTGGTGGCTGAGGAGCTCGGCCAGCTTGTCGGCACAGGCCACAAGCCAGGGGTACGGCCGATGCGCCAGGCGCTGATATAAATCCGGCATTTCCAAGAAGCTAATCTGAGCCAATCGTTTATACAACCGCCGCTTGGGGCCGAACAGCCCCTGAAGCAACTGTTCAGCCGGACTGTCCGCTGCCGCCGATTGCAACTGGCCGATCATCTCCATTTCCGTCAGCCGCAGCAGCCGATCCCATTCCAACTTCTGGTACACCCCATAGACCGCCCGTTGCAGCATCGCCGTCGCTGAACGCACCCCATGATGCCAATACACCTCACTGAACATGACATACCGGGCAAAGATGAGCATTTCGGCAGCCGTCTTGCCTTTGTCGGTAATGGCCAATCCGTCGCCGGCGGCATTCAAACAGAAACTCCCGATCAGCCGCTGCTGATCGTAGTTGCGCCCATATGGCACGCCGGCATGGAGGCTATCCCGAAATAGATAGTCCATTTTGTCGATGTCGATCGGACCGGACAGGATGCTGGCCAGGAGGCGTCGGCTCGGCACCCGAACGCCGCCGCTTAACAGATCGACAATCTCCTGCGGGTCCAGACGCCAATATGCTCGCAGCACCTCGGCCAGTTCAGTCTCTGAAACAAACCGATGGGCAAATCGCTCATGCGTCGGCACTCCGGGCAGGTGCATTTCTTCGATCGGATGGCAAAAAGGCCAATGCCCAATATCATGCAAAAGGGCTGCCGCAATCAGTAGCTCCGCCTCCTCCGCCGAGACCAATTGGGTGAATCGGCTATGGTAGGCCAATTGTTTCAGCAATAACAACGCCAGCCGATACACCCCCAACGAATGCTCAAACCGCGTATGGATCGCCGCCGGATACACTAAGCTGACCAAGCCCAATTGACTGATCCGGGCTAGCCGCCGGAACTCGGCCGTATCCATAATCGCCCGCACCCGCTCGGTCAGCGGCACATCCAATTCCGGCGGAATACGCACCAGGCCGCTCTTGGCGTCCAGGCCAGCCACTTCGGGAATGGCTAAGATCATATGGCCAGACATCGCTCTGCAGACTCCCTACCATACTCAAAGTCCCCGCCCAAACGGACTCCGTTGCTTCCCTTCGACCCCTAAACCCTACTCCTTCCTCTTCTCAACGCCACTCCTACCCCCAGACAAGCTCCCAGTCCCACCCCTCTTGGCACTCCAGGCTGGTTGGCACTTTGGCTCCGCACCGAATTATCGATTCAGAACCATCCGGCTGTTGGCAGGTAGGTAGTCCTTCTTCGGTTGATTTACCTCAGCACAGGATTATCCATCCAGATCCACCCCAGCCCGGCCAACCAGCGCAGGATAATCGTTACCACCACATAAAAGGCGTATAAGAATAGGCCGTTGGCCCAGTCCAAGTCCAAACAGGCAAAGCTGGCCAGTGCCCCCAACACCAGAAACGGCGGCGCCAAAAAAAACCAGTTCCATATCTCGCCGGTCAGCACCCGAGGCCCCACATACCCATACAAGGCCCACAAACTGGCAAAGGCCCACCCACACAAAGCCGCCCGAATATAAAGATGCCAGCCTCGATAGGGCTCCGATTCCTCGTCATATAAGGCCATATACCCGGCCACCACCAACGGCGGGGAAATCACTAACAGCCCGATCCCCTGGGCAAGCCACGAATCAAACACCCCCATCCAACCCAACAGCCCGGTGATCAGCATGACCGCCAAGCTGCTAGCCCCAATCCCTATGGCCACCACCGGATTCCATCGGGCATACCGCCGGGTAATCGGTTTTAACACCAGTTTGCCGGTGGCACTCCGGCCGCCTGAGGAAAACTCTTCCGGCACATGGATTTTGACTTCCGGCTTGTTGTTCTTGTCCGGAGTAGGAATCGTAATGGGCGTTTTGCATTTCGGACAAGGACCGGTTCGGCCCGCAAACCGATCGCTTACCTGAAATCGGGTCTTACAGCCCGGGCAGACCACATAAATCGGCATGCATCCTACTTCCCACATAAAGAGCCCATGGGGCCTTCCTATGCCAGAGTGGGTTCCTCCGATTTGGAAATAATTTTTCCAGTTTGCCATGCACCGGGAAATTGTCAAGCCGACCCTTCCGTTTGCCTATGAGTTCAACCGATTGCCCCTTCTGTTTGCTGGGGCCGCCCAGACCGGCAGACCCTCCCCTTCCGGAGGGCTGGCAGAAGGACAGTCTGACGAAGATCGTTCGATGCCTATACCCGGTTTTCTGGGGAGCGCCTGACAGGGGGAACCATATAGCCCCCCTATTTGGTGGCAATACTGCCCCATCCGTCACTCTTTCCCTATCCAGAAACTTGCTCTTTCCCTCCCAAAAGGATTTTGCAATATTGGTTCTCTTGCCCAGAGGCGAACCCGTTTTAGCTACAGCCGAACACCAATCCCCGGTACCATAGGAAATGGCCTCCATGCCTTTAGCGCCACCCCATTCCCAGAAACCGCTGAGGATTTTCTTTTCCGCCGGCGAACCCAGTGGAGATATTCACGCTGCCAACCTGATTAGCCAGTTGCAGGCGGCATTCCCTGGCTTGGAGGTGGTCGGATTCGGGGGGCCTCGGATGATCCAAGCAGGGGCTCGGTTGCATACCGATCTGACCCAGTTGGCTGTCATGTGGTTTGGTCGGGTACTGCGGCATCTTCCGACCTTCTGGAACCTAGTCAGTTGGGCGGATCGGTACTTTCGGCATCATCGGCCCCAGGCAGTGGTGCTAGTCGATTATCCCGGATTGAACTGGTGGATTGCCCGACGGGCCAAAGTCCATGGAATTCCTGTCTTTTACTACGCTCCGCCGCAAATCTGGGCCTGGGCACGCTGGCGAGTCCGGAAGATGCGCCGCCTGGTCGATCTGGTGCTTTGTGCACTGCCGTTTGAAGCCCCCTGGTTTCAGCAGCACGGCTGTCGGGCCGTCTATGTCGGCCATCCTTTTTTCGACGAACTGACCCAGCAAAAATTAGACCAGCATTTCTTACACGGCTTGCAACAACAGGGCCGGTGGGTAACCCTTTTGCCCGGTTCTCGAACGCAGGAGGTCCAAGCCAATTTGCCGGTATTTTTAAAGACGGCCTATTTGGTGCATCAGGCGGCGCCGGACGTGCGGTTTGCGGTGGCCGCCTATCGACCGGAACAGGCCCAGCAGGTCCGCCGACTAATTGCCCGCTCCGGGCTGAGCCTGCCTATTCAGGTTTATGTTGGCCGAACTCCGGACCTGATCGCTTTGGCCGACTGCGCTCTGGCCTGTTCCGGTTCGGTCTCTCTAGAATTGCTCTATCGGGCCAAACCGACGGTCATCCATTACCGTGTCGGCCCCCTAGCTTATCAACTCCAGCAATATTTCCGCCAAGTAAAGTACATCACTTTGGTCAACCTGCTGGCCATGCAAGACCCCCTGCATCCGGAGGATCTTCGTCCGTATGATCCTTCCGATCCCGAGGCACGCTGGGTACCTTTTCCGGAATATCTAAGTTGTCAGGACATGTCCGGCCCTATGTCCCGGCATTTGATCCAGTGGTTGACCGATCCTCAGCAGCGGGCAGCCTGCATTGCTCGGTTGCAAGCGCTTCGGGAGGCGGTGGCTCAGCCGGGAGCTGCCCGCCGCTCCACCCAAATCATTCTGCAATACCTTGGCCTCCAGCAAGCCGAATGAACCGACGGGTACCAGAGCGGACCAGGACTTGGGGCCCAACCTCGGAGGCACAGGTTCAGCAACTCCAGGACCTGGCCCCCACGATCCGCGCCGAAGATTGGCACCTCGTGCCGCTTCCGGAGGGGGCCAAGGGACCATTGGCATTCGAGTTTGCCCAGCTTTGGGTCTGGAGGGTATGTGAGGGCAGCCTCGGGGCCCCGATCTGGCTTTTGATCCGCCGCTTGCTGGAAGCCAAGCCCCAGGTGAAAATACTACCTTTCCCACGCCCAAGCGGACGTTCCCCCGGAAACGATGGCGTCGCACAGCGGGGTGGGGTGGCAAGTGGAGGAGTTTTTCCAGGATCTCAAGGGGCAATTGGGCATGCCCGACTACGTGGCCCGTTCGAAAGAATATCGAAAAAGGCCAATGGGCCCAGCCGGGGTCCAGTATGCCAATTTACGAACAACCTTACTAAAGATTATCCCTAGGACAGGCAAAAAACCTTGGCCCCGGCCTTAGCATAACCTAAAGGCTGGTTGCGAAACAGACATGCTTAGCCGATTCCCCCTTCCGGTGGTAGCTAAATGGCTTGGTAACAATACCATGCGGCCTCTCGACACTCCCTCGATCCTACAGACTAAGCTTTCCAAGAAGCGGCTCAAGAGGATATATGGACCACCAAAGAGGGGGGGGAAGTGTACGCCGAACCCCAAAACAGGGTGTCATAAAAAGCGTCAAGGTAAATGACGCAAACACCATGCAGAAGATGGAAATTTATTCAGGATATCATCAAAATTTCCCAGCATTTCTTAAGGGTTCTTGTCGCCACTCCTAGCTGCATAAGGAGTTAATATCCCCGGCAGGACTCGAACCTGCAACCTTCGGCTCCGGAGGCCGACGCTCTATCCGGTTGAGCTACGGGGACCCAACGGCTACCGGAAGCTAATAACCCCCGCCTCTTGGCCGGATGCCCACCCGGAACTTACGACGATAGGCTTATCCTACTCGGCGTGAAAGTACATCGTGCCAATAAACGCCACAACCGCCGCACTCCTATCCGCATAGGATGGGCATATGCCAATAGGCTTGGGGCCGGGCAACGGGGACTCAGCCGCTCCCACCATCCGGCTCTTAGGCCCCTAGGCTTGGTGGCCGACATACCAATCGGTACCGGTTTGCAATCCGCCGGTTCCGGATGAAATGCCCACCGATTTTAGACGTAATCTAGCATTTTTGGCGTTTTCGGAAAAGTAGCCCCCCAGAAGGGGCTATAGCGATCAGGGTAAATTATTCACTTTTTGTGGGGGATATGACTAGTTATTTAGAGGGGGTTTTGAACCTGGGTTCGCTTTGAGGAAGCAAAAATTCGTAACAATTCAGCCGAACGGAGCCTCTTTGTTGTTCATTCCCGCGAAAGCTCCCGAGCCAGGAAAAACAGCCTCCCGATTCTGGACTGTCGCCAGCGCGACAGGGAAACCCAAAGGTTTTGCTCGGATCAACGTGGCAGCTTCTTCAGTCGGCTGAGGTGTTCCGAAGTCCCCCAAGGGCCGGCTCGGCCAACCAGGGCCTTCTGCCATGGGCTTTGGGGATTCTGCTGAGGGTGTTACCTGTCCTTGGGCAACAACTTGTCTGAGTTGTTCCCCCGGAACATGGGGGCAGTGCGGTTTGCTTGGTCGATACCACTTTTTCGGCCTGGCCCACCGTTTCTAGCTCCTCTCCAGGGGTCCCGTGGACAATCTGGGCTCCGCAGGTGTATTGGGCACGTAGAGAAATTGGGATTTTTGAGAGTGCCGAAGGCTTTGGGGAAAACTGTCCAGTGGACACTCAGTCCCAAAAGATTCAAAAACCACCTTATATGGGCAAAGCCCCTACGCTCACACCCGCCATCACCCCCTCAGGCCCCCGAAAGAGGAAAAAAGACGTTTAGGCACTGAGTAATCCGGAAGCTCCTTCCCAGAGCGATTACGGGGCTAAAAATGGCCTCCTTTTCTGGGTTCGGATTTGGGGGTAGGTTCTTCAGTTTTACAAGGTGGCTTTGGACGGTACACAACTTTCCTAATGTCAACAGGTTACGGCGTAGCCAACTCCGCAAAACACGGGATAAGCTAGATTTACTGAGGAGATGTTCTATCTAGGGGGATAGAGATAGTATGTCCAAAGGTAAGGTGGGGAGGGGTTTCGGGGACCCCTTCGCAAGGGGGGATTCTTTAGGACAAATTTTGGGGGAAGGTGGATAGATGGACAAATCGGTCCGGGAGGAAGCGGCGCCCGGGGCTGAGCAGATGGCTCAGCAATGGGTTGCTTTGCAGCAGCGCCTCCAAGAGCTGGTGAGCTTGCAACGGGCTCGTCTGATCGCGCTGCAGAAGGAGTTGGCGGGTCTGCAGGAGGCAGCTTCGACCGGAGAAAAAGTGCCCCCACAGCAGGTCCCGGCTTTGCAGCCCCAGGCATCTATCCCCACCGCAGCACCGCTCAAAAGACTGAAAGAACAACCCACTCCACCCCCTTCCGATCAGCAGGACCCTGAGGACTTTCGGCACCGGTATGAACTGGCCTTGGAAGATATCCGCCGGTTGGAGGCAGAAAATCGTGAACTTCGAGCACAACTGGAAAAACTCCGGAGCAACAACACTGGCCCCCAACCGGAGGATCTGGAAAGTTGGGAGGCGTTTAAACGGCGGGTTTTAGAATCGTTGGAGGCGGAGGTATCGGAACCGGCTAACCCAACTGCCCAAACATCTCAGCAGAACCGGGTCCAAATTGAAGAACTCTTGGCCAAGACGGAAGCCCTTTTAGCAGCCAAGGATCGGGAGCTAGAGTCTCTGCACCACCTATTGGAGAACCAGGCGGCCAATTTGGGAGCGGTGGCCGTGGGGGCAGCGGCTGTCGAACAACTGTTGGACCAGGACGAGATCATTCGGCAGCAGCGGGAGACTCTAAAACGGCTGGAGGCCGAATGGCACGAAAAGCTCCGCCAAGCGGAGGTAGAACTCTCCCTCCAGCGGGCAGCCTTGGCCCGCAAACAGGCCGAGTTGGATCAAAAACTCCAAGAGGTTGAACAACTCCGGACCCAGCTTGCCGCTGAGCAATCCGAGCCGAACCCAAAAAAAGGAGCCGAAGGCTGGCGAAAGTTATTCGGATTAAACGAAGGCCGAAGAAAATAACCCCCGTGGATAGAACGGGCGATGCTAGCGGCTCGGAGGATACCCAAAGAAAGAAATTTCCTCGGCTCGTAGGCCCTCCCTATCTCCATGTTCTAGGGTGCCAACCTACCTTATCGAGGGGATCCAGCCAGAAATCGAAGCGCTTGCTCCTACCCATTGCTGCCCATTGCTGGAATCTCCATTGCTAGAGGATAGCCACCGCTTAACAAAAAAGGGGCAGCCAGACCGCCTCCCTGGCCCAACATGGCTGGAATCCCCGTTGCCAGATAGCTTCCAGCTCACTTCTCACTGGGTGCCAGCAATCGAATATCAGGCTTCGCTTCTTTCAAGCCAAGGGAAAGAGCCGGAGTCATCGGATCGGGCTTGTCTTTTGCAGGGAATCCTGAGAAACTCTGCTGCCGGGTTTTCTCCTGGTGGTCGAAAGGTGCTAGTTCTGGGGAGAAGAGGAACTGTCTCCCCTAATTTGGGGATTATTATCCCCCAGATGGCTTGACAAAGGATTTTGACCCTCCAAAAGCAAAGGATTCGGGGCCGATGGCTAGGGAAGTTCCCATTGGAATAGGGGTGTGGTTAACCGGGCTGTGCTGGTTGGGAGGGTGTCTAGGCGGCATTGGGGCAGTAGGACTTCCCGAACCTGCCCGTCTGGACCAAGTGGTGGTATATCAAAACCCCCTCCTGTTGGCCAGTACGGATTACGAGCGGGTCTGGGAGATCGTGGCAGATGTGATTGACGATGAGTTTCGGATTGCGCGGGAGATGCCGGTCCGCCAAATGGGGGGAGTATGGACAGAAGGCCGATTGGAGACGTATCCATTAGTTGGGTCCACCTTGTTGGAGCCATGGCGGCTAGATGCCGTCAATTGGGACGAAAAATTGGAAGGCACCCTTCAAAGCATTCGCCGCCGAGCGATCGTTCGGGTGGTTCCGGCCCAGGCAGGCCAATGGGTAGAAGTGGTGGTGTTTAAGGAATTGGAGGATGCCAAGCCTTTGTATGCGCCCTCCAGGTCAGCCGTGTTCAACTACGACACCTCGTTGACCCGGATCGAAAACCCGGTAGCCGAACAACCGACCAATCGGGGTTGGATTCCGCTGGGCCGAGATACGGCTTTGGAGCAGTATTTGTTGGGGAGGATTCAGGCTCGGGTTTCTGGATTGCCGCCCCAACCGATTCCTTTGTGGCCATGGTTCACTACCAGTGGGGGTAATAATCCCCCTATAAATGGAACCAGGGGATCAACACCCTCTGGGCACCCATGAAACGGGAAACCGGAACCGGAAACCGAGCAGTACACTCTGGGAGTGGATGAAAAGGGGATACTCTAATCTATATTCCCCTCTATGGGGGGATTGCACAACCAACATAGTCGGGCAGGGAAGGGTAAGCCACCAAAGTAACATTTCAGCCGACTGATGCAACCTCCTATTCCTGCGAAAGTAGGAATCCGGTGTTTGTCGATGGATTTTTGCTCTCTGGACTGGCGGGGGCGAGGGAATGACAGTCGGGGGCATTGTCCCCTAAAAACAGGACCCTATTCACAGGGCTAAAATGGTACCCGAGAAAAAATAGTAGGAAGCAGGAAGTTCTGAATAATTCAAAGGAGATATTTTTACACTATTTCGGAGCCTCCGTCAATAGCCACAACATATAGTGGCAATGCTAATATTAGACTCAATATATAGTGCCCAGCAATGGGAACCGATAGGCAAAGGAATGGATCGAATATGCATAAAGTTCACGTGATGTTCAGGATTTTGGAGAGCTTCCAGCATTACCCGCTACTGGGGGGCATTGGCCATTGGAGGCATTAAGCCCTGAGAGCTTCTCAGAGGGACCGGCAGGCTGGACAATTCGGCAGTGGGTTGGGCCTGGGGAAGCATTAAGGTAAAGGCAGTGCCTCGGCCGGGAGTACTTTCGACGCGGATTCGGCCCTGATGGGCTTGGATGATCTCTTTGCACATTGCCAGGCCCAGGCCGGTACCGCCTTTGCCGGTGGCGTCCTGTCCGGTTTTGGTGGTAAAAAAGGGGTCGAAAATTCGGGGCAGGAACTCTGGGGGGATGCCGCAGCCGGTGTCTCGGATCATCAGATGGACCATGCTGGTGGCGGGTTCATGCCAGAGTTTTAAGGTGAGCCTGCCGCCCTGGGGCATGGCCTGTCGGGCGTTGATGATCAGGTTTAGGAGGACCTGTTGGATTTGGTTTCCGTTGGCTAAGACGGGAGGGACGGGCTGGTAGTGTTTTTCGACGGAAATGCGATATTTGTTCAGCTCCCGTTCTAATAGCAGCAGGGTATCTTCGAGCAACCCTACCAGATTGGTGGGTTCCAGGTTGCCGGAGCGATTTTTGGCCATGCCGAGAATACTGTGGGAGATGCGGGCGGCTCGTTGAGCGGCGGTAAGAATTTTCTCAAATGCCTTCTGTTGGGTTTGCGGATCCGAATGGCGCAGTCCAAGCTTGGCATAGTTGATGATTGTCATCAGGATATTGTTGAACTCATGGGTGGTGATGCTGAGCAGTTCGCCCAGGGCTGTCAGACGCTGGGCCTGAGCTAAGCGTTGTTGGAGCTCGGCCAGTTGTTGCTGCATAAGGCCGGGATCGGAGATTGGCTCTCCCATGGGAAGCTCCTGGTTTTCCTGCTCGTTATATCCTGACTAACAGCCCGATTTTTACCGGTTTATCTTATCTTTGGAGTTGCCAGGGTTTATCGAATCTTCGCGTCTTAACTGCCTACCAAATAAGAAGTTCGGTTATGAAACGTATCGTCAACCGAGAAGCCTCCAGGTAAGCTCTGCTTGGGAAAAACGCTTTTCCCCTCCGAGAGAACCAGGCCTGGCCTGGAAGCTGGTCTGCCGCTTGCCCAGTTTGCTCTTTTCGCAAAAACCACAAATCGGTAAAACTTTCCCAAACTGCCGAGAAGGACCGGATAAGTCGGTTCCTTGGGGAGACCAATCCGTTGCCATGGGAGAACAAACCATGTCGATCAGCACAGGGACGTTGCCCAGATGGGGTGGGATGCCTTCGGTTGGTCTTTTGAAGGAAGCTCTAAGGCTATTAGAAGCCTGTGGTTATACGATCCGTCTGGAATGCCTGGACGGAAGTCCGGGAGGTGTTTGTGTGGTAAAGGGGCAGAAATTTTTTTTCGTAGATGTTCGACTTTCGCCCCAGGAGCAATTGGAGGTGGCCTTAAAAGCTTTAGCAGAAGAACCCAAAATCTCTGAATTAGGTATCTCTGCTCGTTTGGCTGAACTGTTCAACCTGGCCAAACTCGCCTAAGGAGCCTTTTCTGTGCCTATTGCCCTGCTAAGCCGTTTTCCCCAAACCGCCCAATTTCTAAGACCAGGCTTGCCCAGGCACCTTGGTAAATCCCGCGGCAACCGGTTTTCTCTGCCCAGTTCCTAATTTTTGCTTCTAAGTTTGCCCAGGATGCCTGGGAACCCCTATCGGGAAGGCCATTTCCCCCAACCGCCCAATTTATGAAACCGCTGAAACGTGCTTTGGCGAACTTTCCAGGGGAAAAGTCCCCGATGGAAAACAGGGACGTTGGGTGCTGGCTACCGGGGACGGAAGCCAACCCCCTTTGCTCAATCATTTAGGGGAGGGCAAACGCTCTTTGGTGGTCGGAGGGAGCTAGGCAGGAGGGTTACCGATAGAGGTGGTGGGTGAGGATATATTGTTCTACGGCTCGGGGGGTTTGATAGCGGATGGACTGGCCCGCAGCGAGTCGGCGTCGAATTTCGCTGCTGCTGAAGTCCACCCGAGGCATTTGAATCAGCCGGGCGCGGATCTGGGCGATTTGGGCTGGAGAAGCGATAATGTTCAATTGTTCCCAATCCCAGTCCTCCCATCCGGGCCGAGAGGCTACCACCAGCTGGGCCAACCGGAGCACCTCGGCCGCTTCGCGCCACGTGGGCAAATCCCGCAGCATATCCCCGCCTAAGATCAAAAATAGTTCCGCCTCCGGTTCCTGCGAGCGAAACAGCCGAAGGGTGTCGATCGTGTAACTGATGCCTGGCCGATCCACTTCGCATCGGCTTATCTCGAACGCTTCATGCCCAGCAATGGCCAACCCAAGCATTGCTATCCGGTGTTCGGCCGACGCCCGAGGCTGATCCTGCTTATGCGGGGGCACACCCGCCGGTACAAATATCACCCGGTCCAGCCGACATTGCTCTCTGGCATTTTCCGCCAAAAGCAAATGCCCATAATGGACCGGATCAAACGAGCCGCCAAAAATCCCGATTCGTTCCATCCCTAGGTTCTCTCCTAATGAACTAATTTTTCCTATTGTCTTTGAAGCAAAACCCCCTATACTGGCAGGCAATAAGGCTTCCGGAGTGCCCTCTGCTTGCCCAACAGGGTACGCCCATTTTCTTTTGTGCTTAGCAGGTGAGGGCAGCGTCCCAAACGATTCTCACCCTAGGAGATTACCCCCATGAAGTCGTACACCGAATATCTGACCTTCCACATTCCGCAGAGGATGGATTTTATCAATATTACCCCCCAGGTCGAAGCCGCCGTTGAGCGAAGCGGCGTTAAAGAAGGCCTTTGCTTGGTCAATGCGATGCATATCACGGCTAGCGTCTTTATCAACGACGATGAACCGGGGCTGCATGAGGATTATAAACGTTGGCTGGAAAAACTGGCCCCTTATGATCCTTCTCCGAACACCTATCATCATAACCGTACCGGAGAAGACAACGGCGACGCCCATCATAAACGCCAAATCATGGGCCGGGAAGTGGTGGTGGCCATTACGAACGGTCGGCTGGATTTCGGCCCATGGGAACAAATTTTCTACGGCGAATTCGACGGCCGACGCCCTAAACGGGTGCTAATCAAAATCATTGGCGAGTAGTTCCCGGGCAGCAGACGGCACTGGCCTTTCGCATCCAGAAACCACTCTGCGGCTATGCCACCTCCAGGGAGTCCTTCCGGTGCAACAGCACGGCAACCGTCTGTCCCCGCTTCCTTTTCCCTGCCAGTCTGTGGGGTGGGCGCCGGCGGAAATTTGTCGACGGCTCCGCAGGCTATATGGCCCGATCCAACCGCCCCGCCAAGAACCGGTCCTGCATAGCCTGATCCGGACGGTTCTTTCGCAGCATACGTCGGCGGCTGGCTGTCGGATGGCTTGGGAGAATCTTCGGCGGCTCTTCCCCTCTTGGGAGGCATTGGTTGGCGCCCCGTTGGCTGAGCTTATCCGGGCGATTCGACCGGCTGGCCTAGCCCGCCAACGGGCCAAAACTATCCAGGCCATTCTCCAGGAACTCAAAACCCACCAGGGCACAGTTTCGTTGGAATTCTTGCACGGCTGGCCTACCGAAAAGGCCTTGGAATATCTTGTACATTTTCCCGGTGTTGGGCCGAAGACCGCTGCCTGTGTGCTGCTTTTTGCCTGCCAGCGACCGGTGTTGCCCGTGGATACTCATATACATCGGGTGGCCCGGCGCTTGGGGTTGGTTGCCCCTAAATGTTCGGCCTCGAAAGCCCAGGAGCTTCTTAGTCAACAGGTACCGGCCCGATGGGTGTTGGAGTTTCATCTGCAACTGATCCGGCATGGTCGGCAGACCTGTTTGGCCCGCCAACCCCGTTGCGCCCAGTGCTCCTTGGCCCAGAAGTGTGCCTTCTTTCTAGAAAAACAAGGCAATCTAGGCAAGATGAGTTGAATGGCAAGACTTTTCCCGTTAAGAAACGATTATCTAATGTATCGAACATAGCGAGTCGATCTAAGGGTTAATGTGTGGACATGGACGGGAAGTCGGGTAGGCAGTCTAAAACGAAGCCCTCCCCCGAATGGGGTGTTCGAAAAGGGGGCGGATGGCCGCAAACCAATCGGGGGATGTTTTTCCCAAGAAGAGGTTCCTTTTTTGGGGCAACATCTCCCCCTGTGCCGTCCATCCTCTTTCCGAATAGGGGGAGGACAAACCCTATTTTCCCCTAAAACCACCAAGAGGCCCGCTTGATTTGCTCGATAAGCCGAGGAGTTCAGCTTGCTCTGTGTCTTTGGGGGGGACTCTGGGGAGGGAGTGCTTTGATGGCCCAAACCAGACAGATGCCCCCCTTCTGGACACCGCCCCAAGAAGTTCTCAGACTCCCTTCCCGAGACACCCGCCTCGCTTACGGAGCTGAAACGCCTTTCTGGCCAGACGTCAAGGCATCCGTTGGGGATGACGGACCGGATTTTGCTCTGTTGCCGCCTGTTCACCAAGAGGGGGTAACGCCCCCGACGCCCCAGTCTCCAGCCGATCCTCTATTCTTAGAAAACGCAGAAACCTCTTCTTCCGAACAACCACTATGGGGGGACGATGGGCCATTTTCTGAGCCGACGAGTCCATGGGGCTGGACTAAGCTGCCGCCGCCTAATTTGACCGACGAAGAACTCCAACCGTTCCGCTGGCTTCGGTATCGGCGGCAAGTCCACGCCCGATTTCGGCTGCTATTGCAAAACGTCCTGGAAGACCACCGCCATTTTTACAGTTGGCCCACCTTCCGGGATGTGGGACTTGGGCTAGCCCTGGGCGCTGTACTTGCCAATACCTCGCTGGATCAACACTTCCAAGATTGGTACCAAGAGGATGTCCGAAGCCAGGGGCTAGACAACCTCTCTTCGTTCTGGAAACCCTGGGGGGTGGGCGCCTATTTTCTACCCGCTTATGCCGGGCTGGCGATGTTGAGCATTTTCTGCCCTGACCAACCGGTGTTAGGCCCTGTAGGCTCGTTCAGCGCCAGGGTCTCACGGGCATATCTGGTCGGATTTCCTTCGCTGCTTTTTTTGCAGGCCATGACTGGCGGGAGCCGACCAGATGAATCTCCTACCCGGTCTCAATGGCAGCCGTTTGAAGACATCAACGGCCTAAGCGGCCATGCATTTATCGGCGCTGTCCCATTTATCACCGCCGCCCAGATGACTGACAGGCCGCTGCTTCAGGCGGCCTTCTATCTGGGATCGGTCTTCCCCGCATGGTCCCGTCTCAACGACGACGCCCATTATCTTTCTCAAGTGGCTCTTGGCTGGTGGCTGGCCTACTTGGCCTGTCGGGCAGTTAACCAAACCGAAACCGGCCAGCGACCATGGACCTTAGTTCCCATCGCCGGCAGCAATCAGATCGGCCTCGGCCTGGTCTTTACCCGATAGCCACCGATGCTCCTGCGGTTCGGGCCCCGGACTCTCCTATTTTTCCGGTACGATGCTGATTTCCATGGCGTCCCGTTTGGCCCATGGCAGGTCCAGATCGAACCATTCGGTTCGGCTTTGGAACTTTTGGCGCACATATTTTAAGTAGTCTGCCATGCCAGAGGCGCCAATGCCGGCATTGTCGGCCACAATGACCGCCCCAGGCCGAAGCCGGGATTCAATCCCCTCCAGGCAAGGCATATAGTTCGCGTAGCCGCAGTCGAGAAAGAGAAAATCGACAGGTTGTTGGATTTCTTTACAGATTTTTCGGGCATCCCCGATCCGCACTTCGACCACGTCAGCCAGGCCGGCCTCTCGGAAGTTGGCCTCTGCCTCTTGGGCTATCCGGGGATTGATCTCAATGGTGATGAGTTTCCCCCGTCCCAGAGCCTTCAGCTCCCGGGCGATCCACAGTCCAGAATAGCCGATGGCGGTTCCCGCCTCGACGACCAGTTCTGGCTTTTTTTGGCGGACCAGCTCGGCCAATCGCCGGGCTTTCTGCGGTCCGATCATCGGCACGCCCCGCTGCCGACACTCTCGATCCACCCGCTCGATGACCCGCTCCACCTGAGCCAGATCCACCTTCGTTTCCGGCTGTCCAGAGGCCTTTGCCGCCTCCGTTTCTCCTGCAAAAAGCAAAGCAACCCAAACCACATGTTCCCAACACATCGTTTTGCTCCTTATGTCCAAAAGTTTCTTTAGCCGCCACGCTTTCCGTCTTTTTCAGGAATCTGTCCGCCAATCTCTTGGGCTATACCTCCGGGGAAGAGGGTTCGGTTTCTGGGAAGATCATCGATTCGGCGAAGACGGCGGCGAAGTCCGGCTCGGCGGCCAAGTCGATGTGCTGGGCCGATCGGGCCAATCGTTCCGCCTCCGCCTGCGCCTGGCGGGAAAGGGTCAAAAGCCGGGCCCCCGCTAGCGCCGTATTGCCCAAAAACCGAATCCGTTCCACGGGCAGTTCCGGCGGCAGCAGTCCAATCCGTTGGGCGTTTCGCCGACGGATATAATTGCCAAATCCACCGGCCAGCCAGACCGCCTTCACATCCAACGGTCTGATCCCCGCCCGCCGTAAAAGCAACCGAATCCCAGCACGGATTGCTCCGGTAGCCAGTTGCAGTTGGCGTACATCCCGCTGAAGAAGCAGGATGGGCTGGCCGGTGCCTGCCTGCTCGGCCGGGCAAATCACAAACGCCGGTTCCCCATTGGCCACCGTCCATCGGTCGGCCAAGCTGGTGGGCGTCTGCCCCGGCTGAGCAAGCTTCCCCTCCGGCGCCCCTACAGCGTTTGCCACCAGCCGACCGTCCGGACGAATCCCCCCCAGCCGAAGCAGTTCCGCCGCCAAGTCGATCAGGGCCGATCCGCAAATGCCCCTAGGCCGTGCGCCGCCGATGGTCCGGATGTGCCACTGGCCGTTGAAATAAATCCGTTCGATGGCGCCGGCAGCAGCCCGCATTCCATAGCTGATCCGGGCGCCCTCGAAGGCGGGTCCGGCAGCGGTGGCCGCCGCATAAAGCCCACTGCCGGCTGCCAGCACAATCTCCCCATTGGTGCCGATGTCCAAAAACAAAGTGGGCCGATCTTGCTGGGCCAGTCCTACAGCTACCATCCCGGCCACAATATCCCCGCCCACATACCCGCCAATGACCGGCGCCACATACACAAGCCCAGCCGGATGGATATCCAGTCCCAATCCAGCCGCCGGCCCCACCAAACTGCCCCCAGCAGCCGGGGTAAACGGCACCTGCCCCAGATACTGCGGCGTAATCCCACAGGCCAGATGCTGCATGGTGGTATTGCCGACCAGGCTGATATAGTAAATCTGTTCCCGCCGAATCCCCGCCTGGTCAGCCAACTGGCCGATCAAACGGTTAATCGCCGAGACGACCGCCGAGCGGAGTTCCTCCAGGTGAGCAGTGCTCTGTTGGGCGTAGCTAATGCGGCTAATCACATCGTCGCCGAAGGCCGTTTGCGGATTCAGATCGGCCTGGACGGCCAATTGGCGGCCAGTAGGCAGGTGGATCAAAGCCGCCGCCAACGTAGTCGTTCCTATATCCACCGCCGCCCCATA
Source organism: uncultured Thermoguttaceae bacterium (assembly GCA_938042245.1). Taxonomy (GTDB): domain Bacteria; phylum Planctomycetota; class Planctomycetia; order Pirellulales; family Thermoguttaceae; genus JANXAQ01. The sequence continues at coordinate 23,219 of CALIRO010000071.1, read as the reverse complement.
GAGCTGATCAGCCGTATCCCCAGGTTCAAAATCTAGCAGCCGGTCGTCGGCCAAAACCGCTGTGCCTCGGAAGCCGCACTGCCGAAGCCGATCGGGCAATTGTCGCACAAGCGGCCAATCCACCCGAATCGCTCCTGGGGTTTCCTTCGGTGGGAGAGCTTCCAGAATTTGGCACTCTCCAGGGGGGAGTTCTTCCAAAGATTCCTTCTCCTCTGGGCGGAGATGGGTAGGCTGAGCGGGAAAATGGCGTCTGCCTTCCGCCGTCGGCCCACTGCCCTCTGCAGAAGGCCCCCTCACCCGGCCAGTCTGACGACTGGCCGGCCTGTCCCGCACAGAGGAGAGGCTAGTTTCTCCAACCGGTCGAAAAGGTTCGGGCGTGTCAGCCCGGATCGCTCTTAACAGTCGGTCTAAATCCGCTGCCTCGTCCTGCCGATTGGGCGGCGGCAAGGCCACCAACCGTTTCACCACCGGCGGGTCGATCGGGAAATCGGCCAGCACTTGGCCGGCTACCAGAATCTTTGTGGCGGCCTGGGCCAGGCTGGTTTCCGACACTTCCACCTCCACCGGCGCCAGCACCGGCGTCTGGCAGGCCAATCGCCAACCGGCTGCCAACTGTTCGGCCGAAAAGTGGCGTTTTTCCTGGGCCGTAGGCATAGCGGCACCCTGCGCCAGGCGAACCCGGCATTTGCCGCACAAACCTTCCCCGCCGCAGGGCATTTGCAACTGGATGCCGGCCTGGACCGCCGCATCGGCCAACAACGTGCCTTCGGCAACCTGCAGGGTGGCCCCCATCGGCTTAAATCGGACCGGAATGCTTCCTGGGCTAATAGGACAAGGTTTTGGGTCCATTCGAGTCCGTTTCCCTATCCTCGGCATCAAGGTACCACAAGCGTTCCGAGCCTTGAGAGGGTTACTCCCCAGGCCTTGCCGGGCGGAGCCGATACGCAAAAATCCCCGGCGAACAGTGCAGCCGGATTTCGTGTTGTGCCTCGGTCGGTTCAAGCCGACGGGAAGCCACCGGCCGGCCTTCAATGTCCAAATGTTCTATAACCTCCGGCTGGGGCAATTTCCACGGCAATTTCGACCACCGGATCACTACCTCAAATGGCCGGTCCGCCTCCGGCAACGGCGTAACCAACAGGGCTTGGCCATCCGGCTGAAGCCGAACCCCTCCGGCAGTTACCACCGCAGTAAAGTCGATCGGCTTGGCCTCCGGATTCATCCGGGCAAGCACCGGGTCCTCTTCCGTCGCAAGCGGCGTCCACCGAAGCGCCAGAGGTGATAATTTACCAGCCACTCCCTCCGGTTGACCAGATGCTACCTCCGGTTTACCAGGGCCTACCTCCGGCTTACTAGGGCCTACCTCCGGTTTGCCTGGCCCTGATGTCGGCTGGTTAGAAGGTTGCGAGGGTTTGCCTTGGCCTGCTTCCGGTGTGCAAGAGCCCGCTTCGGGTTGGCTAGCCCCTGCTTCCGGCTTACCAGAGCCTGGCTTCGGTTTTCCGGCTTCTGATTCCGCTTTGACAGGCCCTAATTCCCTTTTGCCGGGCGTCTGCCCTGATTTGGCTAGGCTTGTACCAGCCGCCTCTTGGAGCCCTGCAACCGCTTCTTGCAGCCGAAGTACACCAAGCCGAATCCGATTCTGTCCGTCGTTGGGGCCCAAAATCCAAAGGCGTCTGCCGCTTTGGGGATCATAAAGCCCGGCCCGAAGTTCCAGTTCCGTTCCAGGCCGAAGGTTGCCAGGTACCTGGCCGACCGCTTTGGCCGAAATGACGCCGGATTGCTCCTTAGAAAAATCGCCGCCCTGATAAGCAGCCTGGAAGACGATCTGGCCTTCGGCGTCGCAGAAATGCAAGAAGGGGCGGTACCCGGCCGGGATGGGCTCATCGGCCTGCCAGCGAAGCAGCATTTCAAATCGGCCGCCTTCTAAGGGCTGGAACTTTTCGACCGAAAGACGGATCGGACGAAGGCCCACCACCAAACGGCCGTTCACATAGAGATCTTCGGGCGATTGAGCCAGTTCCACGATTCGGCCCCCCAGTCGGCAGATGCTGGCTTCAACCAGGCCGCCTTCCACCGGCACCCGGGCCAAGAAACCATACTGGGGTAACACCCTTCCTTCGATGGTCCAATCCTTTGGTCCCCGGTTGACCCAGACCCGGGCGCCGCCGGACCAGAGGACCAGCTGACGGTGCAAATCGGCCTGAGGCAGGCTAGCCCGGAGGGTCCAAGCCTGCTGGCCATCCGCCCCATCGGTCCGGGCAAACCGCACTTCTTCGATGGTTCGCAGAGCCAACGCCTGGCCCACTCGGCCCAGCAGCCAATACTTCCGCACCACATCCCGACCGAACGGCGCCGGAACCATGGCCGGATGACCAGTAAGAACTTCTGTACATATATAGTCATCGCTCAGGATGCCATGAAGCCGCTCGTCCAGGCCGCCGGCGTATCGGCCAGAATAACCCGCCCCATGCAGTACAAACCGGTCATGATGGGCGGCGTCAAACCAAGGCGTGCGCTCGGCGTCTTGGCAAGGCCAATGCCAAACGCTCCACCGGTAATATCCTTTGCCCTCCGGCGGGCTAACGCGCAGATGGTTCGTCTGCGCCCCGTCCAAGTAGCCGATCAGTTGGTCATGGCCGCTTTCAGAAATCTGCGGCGCCTGATCGCCCAATAGGTCCCGAATCCAGGCAAACAGCCTCCCCCAGGTATCCCGGGTATATCTTTTAGTGAAAAATTGACCATCTGCAGTCCAGTAATCATACGGCCCGATGCTGGCCCAAACGTCGATGAAATAAGCAGTCGGGGTAAGTTCTCTTTTGATCATCTGGAGGTTGGGTCGGAGATAAGGTTCAATGCGGTCGGCCCGATAGCGGTAGGATTGGGCTTGTCGAGATTCATGCCACCAAGCCCGCACCGGCCGACCATCTTCGGTAAAAGCGATGTTCTGCTCGTAGGAAAAGCCTTCGGCGTCTGGGTAGAAGTCGATATAGTTGTCATGCAGGGCAAACGGCACACCCGCCTCCCTGCAGACGGCCACTAAGCGGCGCATCTGGTCCAATGTGCCAAACTGCGGATTGGGCGGATAGATTTCCGGCAGTCGATAGTCATAGCCCCACCGCTGCCAGTTGTGCCAGATGACCATGCTATGGCGCAGCCCGTACCGGAAGGCCTTTTGCAGGGCGTCGGCGCTGGGGCCGTACCGACCGCCCCAAAGGTCGAACACAAACCGGCCGGCTGCTTTAGGCACCCCCTCGGCTGGCCGGAGACCGTTCACCTGGCGCCAATGCCGGACGGCTTGCCAGACATCGAGTGCAGGAACAAAAGTCCATGTTGCCTCATCCGACCCGTGAATGGAACTATGCCCCTCGACAGGTTCCATCCGATATTCCGTAGGCGGTAAATCCACCGCCTGCACTAGGGCTAATCCGCCGCCAAACTCCATCCCCACAAACGATGTAGAAAGCCGATGCCCGTCAAAACCCAGTCGGTAGGGTCCCGGCTGGCGCACGACATTGCCCGCTCCGGCATAGACGGCCAGCACCGGCTGGCTCCATCGGCCAACCCCCACATCTTCTATCCGAACTACCTGCCACGGTTTCGGCGCCGGCGCCTCCTGCAGCCAAAACTTAGCCCGAAGTACCCCATCGGCAATCCAAAGTTTGCCAACCAAGTTCAACGGCCCCAATACCGACTGGAACCGATGCCGCCAAAGGGCCTCCGGTTTGCCTTCCGTCCGCTCCGGCCCTTTCACCTCCTGAAGCAAAACGGGCGACCGGGGACTATCCAACCGGGTCCCAAACACCCGCACCTGAAACCCCTGGAAGTAGAGCACCGACTCAGCGCTCTGGCCAGCTTCAGCCTGGGCTGGTGGGACAGGGCAAAAACCGATCACCGCGTCCAACAATCCTCGCCGCCCCGGCCAGACTCGCACCTCGTATTCCGTCTGCGCACAGCGGGTCTTGCCCAGAACAAAAGAACCCTCTTGGTTTGGCGGCGGAAACGGCGCCGGCGGCGGCAGTTGGCCACACTGAAGCACCGGCTCCGCCCACATGGCCGAATCCCAACCCGTATCCTGCTTCGGCCCCGGATGGGACTCCAACTGAAGCCGAACCGCCTGCCCAGCAAACTCGCTCAAATCCACCTCCACCGGTTGCCAGATTTTGGCCACTAGATGCTTTTCCCACACCACCTGGCCGAACTGGCCTTCCGGGGCATCCCAGCCGACCAGCCGGACCCGAAAGGTCAGCCCGTCGCTATGGCCTTCCGGCGTTTGGCCCACCAAGCAACGAAACATTAGCGGCTTCGTAGCCGGGAGTTGCAGGGGCAGTTCAATCAACATGGTCCCGGCCCGACCTTGCCGCCAGGGCGGATGCACAGCAAAACCTTCCCGACTCTGGCCGCCCAAGTTCAGCCGGCTCCGGTGGAAGGTGGTGCCGGTCGGTTCATGAGTACCGGTCCAACCGGACGGCATGGTCTGAGCCGGTTGGCCGAACACCTCCCAGACCGTCCGATAAACAGGCAATTGATCCAGGGCCAGTTCGCCAGTTTCCGGCGCCGGTTGGGGCTTCCAGGGCACAGAACGGGCTGGCCGGGGCGGTTGCGGGAGCTTCGTCTGGAAAATCAAGATCGGATGGGCTAAGTACTCCTGCCCACCGTACTGAAACCGCACATAGGCATGGATCGGATAATGGGCCGAGTAGGTCGGCTCGCCGGCTATAATCTGAAATGCCAGCCGTGTCGTCTCCAAGGGCTTTGTTCCTCGGCCAGGCACTTCAAACCGGACCGGCTCAGCAGGCTGGCACTGCCAGCGGTCGATCAGCCGAAGTTGTACCGTTCCGGAGACCGGCCGGTCGGCCTGGTTTTCCAGGACGACGGCCACTGGGATCGGCTGGCCAATTTGGGTTACCTCGGCGGGGCCTTCGATGCGGGCGGTAATCGGCCCGGCCCTGTCCACCGGCGGATCAAACCCAGCGGCCCGCTTCGACGCCATCCCAACCAAGCCACTTACCAAAAGAACCCCTATTTTGCTCCAACGAACCATGACGGCATCTCCTCCAAAAGCCACGAACACGTCCAGGGTGGATTTTTGCTTTTGGCTCCCTGCCAGGAGAAATGAAAAAGTTTTGACAGTGAGATAACATTTCACCCGAATGGCATAACCTGTCATTCCTGGGGAAGCAGGAATCCAGGTTTTTCGAAGGATTTCTGTTTTCTAGACTGCCGCTTGCGCGGCAGTGACATTCTGGGTAATTGTCCCTAAAAACAGGAACGTACTTCACTCGGCTGAAGTGTTCCACAGAGACCAAACAGTTCCTTAGCCGCTCCCAAAGGAAAACTTCTATTGTACCCCACTCGGCGGGGTTCCATGAATATCCCATTTTCTCCTTGGCTTGCTATCGGAGTCGATGCTGATGGAGGCTGGCCAACCGGGGCGTTCCATGAATATCCCATTTGCCCCGGGCTTGTCGGGGATAGGCCCCCGTTTTTCCTTTGGCTTGGCGCGGATCGGCAATGCTCGGAACATTTTGGTCATTCCCCGGCCGGTGGGACCTGAGGGCCAAATGTTTGGCGTCGAAGTCATCGAGCGGAATATGGCCGGGGCGGCGGCCCTCAAAGAGATCATCACCGATTACTTCGGCCACCAGATCAAACGTTATATCCTGGGCCAGACGCTTACGACCGAGGCCCACGCCACCGGCCTTGGATCGAATCTAGCCAGCATTCATCTGGATACTTTCCTGCAGATCGTCAAGGCGGATGCTCAGAATCTGGCCGAGACCCTGACTACGGACCTCGTGGCCCGGCTGGTCCGCTGGAATTGGCCCTGGGTGCAAGACAATCCCTTGAGACTGGTTATTGAGACGGAAAAACCCGACGCCGAAGACCGCCTCCGTGCTATCCGGATGGCCTACGAAATGGGCCTCCGCATACGGGCCAGAGACCTTCGGGACCTGTTGGGCTTGGCCGAACCCCAAGAAACAGAAGAAACGCTTTGGAGTCAACAGCAAAGCGGCCCACATCAATCGGCCGTCGGCTTTCCGATTTCAGGCCTTCATCAGCCGAGGGCCTCTAGAACAGAACCATCTGTTTCTGGTCAGGAGGGTGCTGAGGAGGGCGCCTAACCCCCTTTTTTTCCCTTTATTCCCCTGAACTCTATGGATTTAGGGACTCCTTAGGGAAACTTCGCAAACCGAAAGAAGGCGAAATCAAAACCGAAAATGGCCGATTTGGCGGTAGGCCATCCTTTATATTATCGGGTATGATCAGCGTGCAAATCAACACCCCCGCCGCGGTTCGATCCCAACGGGGCGTCCGAAGTCTTTTTGGGCCGGAATCGCCGACCCAGACGGCGCCGCCGGATGCAGAGCCGTCGTTTGAAGAACTGTTGGCCCAATCCAAAAAGCGGTTTCCGGAGGATCGATTTCGGCATATCCCGGAAGTGGTGGTTTTTGCCGAACATTCGACCCAGCTTCGGGATGGCCAACCGGTCCACTACGACCGGCAAGTGCTGGAACGGATTGCGGCCAATTGCAACCGGCGGATTCAGCGAACCGGCAACTGGGCTGCTGTGTGCATTGGGCATACCGATAGCCAGCAGCAGCCCAAGCCGCTGGTAGGATTCGCCGGGCCATTTCGGGTCGCAACCCAAGACGGCCGGGCCGTTATGACGGCGGAACTGTGGATTTTCCAAGACCAAGTCGATCAATTGCGGTATTATCCCCGGCCCAGCCCGGAAGTGTGGATACCGACGGAAGGGTTTCATCCGGATCGGATCTTTTTGGACCCGATTGCGTTTTTAGGTGCGGACGCCCCCCGGCTAGACCTGGGGATGACGTTTTTGTATGCGGCCCAAGCCGATGGCGGCTGGGCCTGTGAAAAGTATGCGGCCAGTTTTCCAGCACCCGGATCGGTTGCTTTGCCGGATAGCAAATTGGCCGATCAAACGGATCGTACTTTGCAGCAAAAAGATTCCTATCAGAATCAGAAAGGGAACCAAACCATGCTCAGTCCAGAAGACATTCAGGCGATTTTGAAGGCGATTGAGGCCACGGATTGGTACCAATGGCTTCGTCAGCAGATGGCGGCAAGCCAAAAGGGGCCGGAGGCGGCTTCGGCGGCTGGTGGGCAACAATCTGCTAGCCCTTCGGCCCAAGGGCCCGCCCCGCCTCCTACAGACGGCAAAAAGGAGCCTTATCAGGCCTCCCAGGGCCAAGATCAACCGCCCCAGCCGCCTCCAACCCAGCCGCCTCCAAAAGACAAAATCCAAGAGAATGATGAGGATAAACCGGATAGGGCAAAATAGGCTGGGAGGGGACTTGCCAACCGGAAAGTTTTCCGAAAAAGTAAACTTAAAAGGTGGGTTCCGAGAGGGAAAGGAAGTAGGTTGGTTTGAATCAAGCCGAGGGAAACTTATGGTGGATCCGGAATTGCTGAAGATGTTGGTTTGTCCGGAGACGCATCAGCCGCTCCGAGAGGCAGACCCAGCGCTGCTGGCAAAACTGAATGAGGCAATCCGGGCAGGCGCCTTGAAGAATCGTTCCGGCGCCCCGGTCAGCGAAACGCTCATCGAGGGCTTGGTCCGGCAGGACGGCAAAATGCTCTATCCGGTGCGGGAGGGCATTCCCGTCTTGCTGATCGACGAAGGCATCCCGTTGGAGGAGATAAAATAATCGTCTGCCCTCATTGTCGGAGGGTTTTGATTGATCGACACCCCTTTTCTCAACCCTTATTTTCTAAGCCTCACCGGATTATCAAGATTTTTGCCGAGACAAAACTTCGGAGGGGCCGGGGCGCCGGCCATCTCCCAGAAAGCTCGAAAAAATATGCCGGGAGTAAAGGTTTTGTGGGCTATTGTTCACCAATAATCAAAAAACCATATTGCCAAGACGGAGCGTAACACCGAGGAAGGATTCGTTATGGGCCGGGCGCTACCGCTTTTTGCTTTTTTGTTTCTAGCAGGTTGGAGGTCTGTTTTCTCGCTTGTCGAAGACAGGATGGGGTCAGGTCGGCTTTGGGGGGATGGGCTTGTGCCAGTTCACCAGGAGCCGACTGAGCTGCCGTCCCCGGGACCCTTGGCGGCCTTGCCGCTGGGAACCAGGACCGGTGCTGGGCCGATGGATGGGTTGCCCCCCGCTTTCCCCATGAATATATGTCTTTCATCGGCGCCGCCCTCGGAACTGGGGAACGCCTCGGTGAACTCATCGGATTCACCATGGGGGCAATACTCTCATTGCAATCTTGCCTTGGAACCTTCGAGCGTGCCGGTGAACCGATCCAACCCGTTGCCTGGTGTTTGGGCGTTGGAAAGTTTTGTTCAATCCGAGCCGGTTCGGGCCGACGCCCAGTTGAACGACGTGTTTTTTATCGATCCCCAAACTGGTTGGGCTGTTGGCGACCGGGGCGTCATCTGGCACACCCAGGATGGGGGCCAGCATTGGCAATTGCAGCAATCGGGCACAAGTGCTCGACTTTTCAGCGTCTGGTTTTTAGATGGGCAATTAGGTTGGGTCGTTGGCGGCCAGGCCCAACCCTATAGCGGCGCTAGCAGGGGGGTGGTTCTGGCCACTCAAGACGGGGGTCGTACTTGGCGTCCGTCAGCCAAACTGCTGCTACCCACCTTGCACCGAATCCGGATGGTCGATCCTCAGGTCGGATTTGCGGTGGGCGAATCGGCTTCCATCGGGCACACCGGGGTTTGGTTTACCGGCGATGGGGGACGCAGTTGGGAACCATTGCCTGGGGTGCGTACCGGCGGTTGGTTGGGTGGAGATTTTTTCAATCCAGCTACGGGGGCCTTGGTAGGTCGGCTAGGTAGTGTGGGCTTGGTGCGCCGAGGGGAGTTGGCGCCAAGCCGAACTCCGCCCCTCGGACTCCGGGCCGTCTGGCGGGTGGAGCTGGTTCGGCCGGTGCATGGCTGGTTGGTAGGCGACGGCGGGCTTTTAATGCGCACAGACGATGCCGGGGCTAGTTGGCAGATGCCGCCTCGCTTGCCGACCTTGGAAACGCTTCGGCAATTCGACCTTTATGCATTAGCGGTCCGGGGGCCGAAGGTCTGGGCCGCCGGTTCGCCCGGCGCCAAGGTCTTTTACTCCCCGGATGCCGGGCAAAGCTGGGAGAGCTTCTCGACAGGGCAATTTCTGCCCATCTATGGACTTTATTTTACCGATGATGCCCACGGCTGGGCCGTCGGCGCTCTGGGGACCATCCTAACAACCGAAGACGGCGGGCGAACTTGGCGGCGCCAGCGCTGCGGCGGCGTTCGAGCCGGCTTGCTCGCCATAGTCGGCCTGGCACAGCGGGTACCCTGGGAAGCACTGGCCAAATGGGCAGGACAGGAAGGGTATCTGACCTATGTGTATGTGATTGGCACCCCTTCCACGGCTACCGGTCAGGAAACTTTCCCGCCCGCCGCAGAGGCTTGCCTGCCCGAGCGGGTTCACGAAGCTGCGGTTTTACTAGGTGCGGCCGGGGCGCAGACGGCTTGGCGGTTCCCTTTGGGGCCGGCGCTGGTGGATCGGCATGCCCGGCACATTGCCGCCCGCTGGAACGAAGCCAACGACGGCCGCGGTTTCCACATGCTTCAGGCCGAATTGGTTCGCCTGCTCCGGACCTGGCGACCGGAAGTGGTGCTGACCCACGATGCCGATTTAGAGGGCAAGGATCCCCTGGGGCATCTGGTCAACCAGGCGGTGCTTCAGGCGGTGGAACTAGCTGGAGACCCCACCGCTTATGTCGATCAACTTACCCATGCGGGCCTGACTGTCTGGTCTCCCAAACGGGTCTTCGCCGTTACCGCACCGGGTGTGGAAGGCGATTTCCAATTGCCCCGGGCTAGCCTAGTGCTCCGACTGGGGGGCAGCTTGGCCGATGCAGCCGACCAGGCCCGGGCCCTGCTGGGGCAAATCTCGGGAGGCAAGTCCCTGGACGGTTCTGTTCCTTCTGCTTCCGACGGCAGACCAGGCGCCTGGCAAAACGAAGCAGTCGGGTTGGGACTGGGGATTCGGCTTTTGCGGAGCCGAGTGCCGCAGGAGCGAGCCGCCCCTAAAGACCTGTTTGAGCGAATCGTTTTGCAGCCGGGTGGTGAGGCCCGACGCCAACTGCCGGAACTGGATGCTGAGGCCCTGGCCGACCTGCAACACCAGGCCCAGCGCCGCCGACATTTGGAAGCCATTGCCCAGCAGGGAGTTCAGGATGTCCGGGTTGGGCCGAGCCTTTTGGCACAGACCCGGCAATGGGTGCAGGGCTTGGAGCCAAGCTCGGCAGGGCAATTTTTATACAATCTGGGTCAAATGTTCATTATTCGGGGGCAATGGCCCGCTGGCGCCGAAGTGCTGGAATTGCTGGTAGAACTCCAGCCAGAGCATCCGGCAGCTGGGCCGGCTTTGGTTTGGCTGGTGCAGTATTATGCGAGTCTAGAGGCGGCTTGGCGGGTGCATGGGCAGCAGCGGCGGGTTACTCCTCAAATGGCCAGTCCTGCCTGGGACCAGAAACTTTTGGAAGATCGCTGGGAACGGGCCGCCGCCATGGCACGACTTTTGGAAAAACACCATCCGGAGTTATTCCTTCGGCCAGAGGTACGGTTTCCCTTGGCTGTAGCCGACCGGGCCAGAGGGTATCCCAAACAGGCGGCGCGGTGGCTGTTTGCTCAGCGACGCAGCTTAACCCATGATGCCTGGTGGGCCTGCGCCGAGGCGGAGGATTGGTTGGACCGGCCCGAAGGTCAGCCTCCCAAGCCGCTTGCCTTTTGCATGCCCGCCGGGACCAAACCGCGGCTGGACGGCCAATTGGACGAACCGTTCTGGCGGCAAGCTAAACCTATCCTGCTGAAGGCGCAGCTAGCCCCCTCGGCCGGGCTGACGCCGGAAAAGTCCAGAGCCGATTCCCCGACGGCCCAGCGCTCTGCAGGCGATGTCTCCGAACCGGCCATTCAATCGGCCGAAGTCCGCCTGGCCTACGATACACAATATTTGTATATCGGCATTCGGTGCCCCAAACTGCTGGGCCTGGAATATCCGGCCACGGCATCGCCCCGGCCTCGAGACCCAGATCTGACGGATCAGGATCGAGTGGAAATTTTCTTGGACCTAGACCGGGACTGGACAACCTATTGGCAGTTGGTGGTAGATCATCGGGGCTGGACCGGCGAAACGTGCTGGGGCGACCGGTCCTGGAACCCACAGTGGTTTGTGGCCGCCAAGACAGACGCTCAGAGTTGGACTGTGGAGGCGGCCATTGGGCTGGATGAACTTACCGGCTTTTTTCCGAAAGCTGGTAGTGTGTGGGCCATCGGGGTGCAAAGGATCCTTCCTGGAATAGGGATTCGTACATTTCCCGATCTGGGCGGACGGGCGCTTCGGCCTTCGGAGTTTGCAGTACTAGTGTTTCAGTAAGGAGCCATTTGGGGCAGGACGAGTTGGCCGGTTTTGGGGTCCCAGTAGGCGGTAGCCCCGGTGTACCGGACAGGAGTCCATCGGCGTTGGGCGGCCGCTATTTCCTCTAGGATCTCTTGAGCCAATGCCTGTTCCACGGCGGGGCGCACTTGTTCGAGCGTTTTCTGTCCGGGCCGAATCTCATGGCATCGGATCAAGTGCACGCCGAAGGGGGTAAGCACCGGGGGGCTGATCTGGCCTGGCTGGAGGGCAAAAGCCGCCTTGCTAAATGATTCTACCATCGGGCCGTGCCGACCGATCCAGCCGAGCCGGCCCCCGTCGGCCGCTGTACCAGCCTGGGAATATCGTCGGGCGGCCTCCGCAAAATCCAGCCGGCCAGAACGGATCTGCTCCCGAATCCAGTCTGCCTGGGCTACCAACTGCTGCTGAACCTGTTGAAGGCTGGCAGGAGGTTTTTCGGTGGGCAGGCGGGGTTTTTCGGAAGAGCTGACGGGTTTTGTAGGGGAGTGGTCTGGATATGGAAGGAGGATATGGCTAACGTGAATTTCTGTACCGTCAAACTGACGGCGATGTTCTTGGAAATATTTTTCCACTCGCTCCGGTGTGATCTCCTTTTGGAGGCGGCGGGGCCAATACAGTTCCCAGGCCAATTGGCGGCGCAGATCGGCCAGGCAGAGCTTTTCGGTTTGGAGATATTCCTGGAGGGAACGATTTTGGCGTGCTAGCCATTTTTCCAGTTCGGCCAGGGCGGCGTCGATTTCGGCCGATTTGGGGGCTTGGCTTTTTCGCTCCGCCTCTTGGAGGACCAACCGTTGCCGGATCAACTCCTCCAGGGCTTGGGCTTGCAAGACGGCATAAGCCCAGGGACCCAGAGCCTGTTTGCCCACCGAGGTTTGCACCCGCCGATCTACCGCTGCCGTAGGAATTGGCTCTTGACCGACCCAGGCGGCCACCGGCCTCGACTCCTCTAGCAAACCGTCCGCAAGAGGAGAAGCATCAGATTGGGCGGTAGACTGGTTCGACCTGGTGCAACCCGGAAGGCAGGGGGGCGTCGAAGGGGCCATTGCTAGCAGGGTCCATAAGACCATGATCTCGGCGACTGCCTTTATTCCTACGAGCACCTCTGGTCCTAAAACCATTTGCATGGTGGGAAACTCCGACCCAACAAATAATCGGCCTGCATTCGCTGAAGCCCTATCCAGGAGCTGAAGCGGTTGAAAAGATCCTCAGGGGCAATTCCGACGAACACCGGCATCCTCATTTTTTCTCCCTCCAAAGACAGAGGCGGAAGGAGGGTACGGGCCAGACGCCCGTGTTGCCAAGCAGTTACAACCAAGTGCGGAGTTGGCCTTGGAGGTCGTCGTAGCTTAGTCGGACGGGGGGCACAGGTAAAGGAAATTCGAACTGTTCGATCTCTTGGCGGTGGGGGGTTTGGAGCGACTGGAGTTGATCGTACAGGGTCTGAAGCCAGTCGGGCGGTTCCCAGCCGACGCCCCAAGGTTGTTCAGCTAGCGGGAGCAATTCGGATTTGAGTTGGAGGAGGTATTCGGGAGGTTTTCCCGTTTGGAGTTCATCCCACGCTAGGTGTAACAAGGTTTTGAGCCGATTGACCAAAAACGGGCCTTGAAAGCGCTGGGCCAAGTGATCGCCGATGGTGGCCAGTCGCATGCCGTAGGTTTGGCAAAGCTCGTCGAATCGTTGGAGATGTTCTTGAGCGATGGAAGCGGTTTGTTCCTGGACGACTTCCTGCCACTGAGCGGCCACTTGCCATAGGCGTCGGCGAACCAACACTTCGTGCACCGTGGAGACGGGCCGTAAGCTCCACTCAATCCGTTGGTGTGCGGCCAAAAGCCGAATAAAATCCAGTAACATGTACAACTTTTCTCCCCGATCCGATTGGGTCGTGGTGCTATTGTAGTCGATGTATTGACTATAGTGGTCTAGGACAGTTTCTAAAATGATTTCGAGATACTGGATGGTCTGTTGGCGTTGGTCTGGGGAGCGAAGGGTTTCCAGCAGGCGCACTCGAGGATCCTCTTCGGTTTCCTGGAGGGCGTCGAGATAACGGTCCACCCCTTGGAGCAAAATTGCCCGGAGGTTGCCATACGTCATAAACTCCTGGGTAAACCAATCGGCGCCGAACTGTTGGATGAACTGCTGCACCTGACGGAATAGTCTGGGATCATTGAGGGATTCGGCGGGGGAAAGCTGAATAGCCCGGCTATGTTGGAGCCAGCGGTTCATCAGAGGCCGTCCTATGGTTTCGATCGTTTCGAACAGTCGCAGGTCTTTTCGATGTTGGCCAACCGGGGGAGTTTGGCGGGGGGTCCAATGCTCGGCGGAGTCAACCAGGCAATCGATGATGGCTTCCACAGCGGTCAAGAACAGACGATCGAATTCGGTTATGGCGCCAGGACCTGCGGGATGTCGGCTTTCCAGTTCCGGTACCAGGCAGATGAGTTCCAAGCAAAGGTGAATCTGCCCCAGATGGGGCAGGAGCTTGGCCAATCTTCGCAGGAGGGTAAGGATCTTTTGCGCCTTGAGGATTCGAGCCGGGTGGCCGCCTCGGGAAATAGGAATGTATAAAACCGGTTCCGGCAGTAAGGCCAGCGCCAATTTGCTCCAGCAAGAGGGAAGCTGATCGAATTGTTGGCGGAAGGCGGCTCGGAGCAGTTCGACGGCGGCCTTCTCCCAGTCGGCAAGCTCTGCAGGCAACGGGGCCTCCGAAGCGGCCAGGAGGAACCATTGGGCTTCGGCCAATTCGACCGCCGCTGTCAAGAGCCGCTCCAGCAGATTGTCCTTGATCTCCCGCCGCCGATCATATTCGGTCAAGGAATCCCAACGGGCCCGCGGCCGGGCAATCTCATACCCAAATACCTCTGGCAGGAGTTCCTGAAGGTTGTTTTGGAATTGGCCGAGCCGCTCAAGCCAACCTGCCAACACCTCCTCTTTCTCCGGCACCTTCAGGGCCAAACTGGCCGAGGCCGTATATTTCCACAACCATCCCATGGTGTTCCAAAAGGCCACATGGCGGATCAGTTGTTCGCCTTCGGTGGCCAGCTCGAAGTCGGTATCGACAGCAGACCATTCCAACATACTCCCTTCAAACCCATCTTGGGCGCTGTCCCGATAGGTTACTCCTTCGTAGGCAGCGGCGAAGAGGTCCTCGGATTCTTGCTGGCTCTGCCAGGACTGCTCCCAGGCCTCTAGGTGATCGGTAGGATGGGCTCGTCGGGTTTCAGGCCGCCCCAACTGCCAGCGATAGGGTTCTGCCAGGGAGCCTGCATTGGCCTCGAGATAGTCGAGAAATCTCCGGGCCAATTTCCACTGCTCTTCCGGGGGCCTGCTCTGATCCTGCCAAAGCCGATACATCCACCCTAAGGCCAACAGATGAAACGAATAGGGGCCTTCCTGCAGGGGGATTTGTTCCGCTTGGCTCAGCCAATGGACTAGCAGAGCCATCGCCGCCACTAAGTCCTTATGCTCCAACAGGGTATCGACAACCAGGGCGTAGGCTTTGGCGGTTCGGAACTGGTTGACCCGCTGGCGCCAAAAGGTCACATTGCCGGCCGCAGTTCCGGCGGCATACCAAGCCCGAAGCGCTTCGGAGACAAGTTGGGCGGATCGCCAAGCCTCTCGACCGGAAAAACTTCGCACATCCGACACTTCGGTGGTGGCGAACCGATCCCACCAGTCCGCCAAACGGGCTAACCACTCCAAAGCCACTGCTCGGAGCTCTTCCCGCCCGGTGGCCGCCGCTTCCTTGGCCAGCCGATCCCCTAGATCAAACAGTCGCCCCATCAAGCCAATCAGTTCGTCGGCCCGATAGTCATGGATACTATTTTCCACCGCAGGAAACAGGGGAAATTGGGCGCTGAAGCCTAGGATATTCCAGGGATCGATCAGGGCGCCGCATTGGATAGCTCGATGCAGTAGCTCGTCCAATTGGGAGAGGATAGGAATCGTCTGTTCCAGTTGGCCTTGGCGGATCGCCAACAAGCCAGCCGTCAGATGACAATGCAGTTCACACTTCATCCGGGCGCCCAAACCTGGGATGGCCTGAATCTGCTGCCGGGCGCCGTCAAAATCCCCTAAAGAAGCCAGCAGTTGGGCCACCCCAACATGCTGCAACTGCAACGCCCGCTGCCGGGCTAGTTGCTGATTTAAATGCTGTCGGGCCCCGGCAAAGGGCTGCTTGCGCTGGCGGGCCTCCCGACGAAGCCGTTCCCCATGCTTGCCCTTTAACCGCTTCAACCAATCCCGATAAAACCGATCTCGATACCCAGCAATCCGCGGCAACAGCGTCATCAAATTCACCGAAGAATCATGACTGCTCGGTCGGGCGCCGGTCATTCCGGAGCCCATCAGGATCGTGCCAGCCAATACAGCCGCCGCTTCCCAAAGATACTCCTCCCGTTGGGCCGGTTTGGCCTCTTCGAGCCGCTGCCAAATCGCCTCCAACGTGGTATGCTGCACCACATACCGGCGGTATCGGCCTTCCTGGTCCAAGTGGTGCAAATCCCACGTGCCAAATTGATAATTCGGACGTCGGTTGACCGGATGGTCGAAATCATACGGCCGAGGATCCATCCCTAACTCATCCAATAACTCCAACTCGAAGCCGGCTTCCTCCAAAATCCCCGGATCCGTTTGTTCCAAAATCTCTAATGCCTTTTCCACCAATTGCTGGTATTTACCATATGCCACCCCAGCCCCAGCCACATACAGCGGAATAGGGCAAACCCATTCATGAGCATACGGCTGCATTTGCTGGCCGGTCCGTAAAACTGCCACGGGCCGATACCCAATGAAATCGTTCAGCCGGTTCAACACGCTACGCACAATCCGTTCGGTCTGTTCCCATGGAGGCCCCTCGGCCAAAACGGCCTCACAGACCCGGGCAATAAAAAAAGGCTGAAACAGCAGTTCGTCCGGCTGATGGAACAGTAAATCCTCATGCCAGCGCCGATAGGCGGGCAACACCTCCTGAAAGACCAACCGGCTCACAGCAAGCGCTTGAGTCACATCCTGAAATGCCTCCGCCTGCTTGGAAAGCTCAGGGGTCATCTCTTGCAACCATTGGCCAAGACGGTGCCAGGTGGCTGGAGCAGGCGGGGAGCTTTCGGAACCCTTTCGCAACGCGGGGTTAGGAGAAGAGCATCTGGGGGTTTGTTCTACACCACTAGAGGTATCCAACCACGCAAACAGTTCGTTTAGACTCCGGAAAAACTTCGGATCTCTACTACCGGAAGAAAAATTCAAATATCCCACCACCTCCTGAAAAGCTTTCTGCAGAGGAGGGGAGATCGCTTCGAATTCCATACAAAAATCCTTTTGAGTAGAGAAATTCTTCGATCCACCAGAAAGAAAATAGACAAAATAGGAAATTTGGGAGATTTAAAATGCTGCCCGCTCTCTTCCAGTTCTTCCCGCGCGTGTTCGGAAAGCTTCGTTTCCTCCGGTAATCGGACACTGGCGCAGGCCGGAGGAACCCCCAAGTCAGCCAACCTCTTGCCCCTGCTCCTTCCGGGGGAGGAATCTCCCACCGTGCAGAGGAGGATCATTCCGGCTCCTAAAACCTTTCCCAACCCGCTTTGAAGAGGTTTTCCTCTCTCACTTATTTTGCCTATTTTATCTCTATGAGCCGGAGCTACCTTGATCGCCCCTGCTCACGTTCACTCTACCGCATTTGCTCAGGTGGGAAAACTAGGACCCTACTATGATTAACCTCCCGGAAAATTGCTAGCTTTTTCTCTGGCAGACCGGATGTTGGGCTGCTGGCAAGCGGAGAATATTTATCAACCTCCCGGAGAACTGACGGCTTTCTATCCCCCTAAACTTAACGGAATCATTCCTCCCAAAAAGCGGAATCGCACCATACCTGCTTCTTTCTGCCCCCACAAGCAGTTAGAGAACGGGCAGGTTGCCATCGGATCTGGGAGCAAAGCTGGCGTGGAGCCAGGGCGAGCCATCAGGAACCTTTAGGGAGGGCAGGTGCGCAGTCGGTCTAGAATGACCTCCTGGGCACGGCGAACTTCCGGGCTGTTCCATTCCGAGCGGAGAAGCCCAACGTGAGAAAAATGAAAGATATGCACATCCTGCACGCCATCCAATCGACCTCGGGCAATCGAGACCGCCCCGTCTCCTCGGCCGTGCACCAGCTCATCCAATTGACCGATTAACTGCCAAAACGATTTCTCTCCAGAGGCCCGCTGGTTAGGAGCAATCTGGGATACCCATTTTTGGAGCTCCTGTTGATCCTTCAGCGACAGATAGGCTCGGTCGCCCAACAGGATGGTATAACGGACGTTAGGATTCCTAGGCCGGGAGTTCAGCCGCTGTAAAAACGCCGACCCCGGCCGAAGATCCGCCCAAACCGCCGCCATACCAGTAAGAGCACTCTCGGTCTGGCCGACCGAGTTGGCAAGGGCGCCTGGCGGATTCGCAGGCTGCTTGGTCGAAGGGGGCTTTCGACCAAAAGACTCGCTAATAGCCTGGTCGGGTCTGGCGTTGGCTTTCCAGGGCAGCAGTTGCAGCAGCAGCGAACCATGATTCGGCGGGCAAAGCATGACAAGCGCCCGCACATTGCCCGGATCCAGCTCTGGGTCTTCAATGACGGCCCGAGCAATCAGGCCCCCCAGCGAATAACTGACTAAAGCCACCCGCCGATCCGGCTCCCTGCACCGGATGTCTCGCAGGGCCTGGGCCAATCGGCAAGCGGTCTGCTGGATCGGCTCGTGCGGAAACACAAACCGTCCACAAGGAAACCGCTCGTTCCGAGCTAATTCCAATACCTTTTCGATGGGGGTACCCGTCGAACCCATGCCAGGCACGGAAATGACCAATGGCTTTTCTTTGGGGGCCTTCTGCCAGTCGGGGTCTAAAAATAACGAATACGAGATCCTCTTTTCGGACGCTGAAGCCTGGCCAGCTCGGGCAGGTGGGGAAGGGGGCGAATCCGCTGGGTCAGCACCGGCATGTTCAGAAAAGCTCCACGTGGCCTGGCCACCGGCGGCATGTTGCCCATCGTCTGGGTTAGCCTGGGCAGCACCGGCCTGCTGAAAAACCAACGCTCTTACCCCCCAGGCTTCCACCAGCGCCAAGGTCCCTAGCAGCCACCACCGACAAACCCAAACCAACCTGCGGCAAAAAACTGCTCCCATGCCAGACTCACCCCACCGCCAGAAAACGCCTCCGGTTCTCCACAGGTCCATAGTTTCCAGCATAAAACCAAGACGCCCGCAGAAGCAAGGCTCCTGCGGGCGTCTTTGGAAAGGGGGCAGGGAAAAACAGAGGAGGGGAATCCTTGGTAAAATGCCTTTTATGATCGGCTTCCGGAGGAACACCACCATCCACACCGCATTGGCATCTTGCTCTGGAGTGGTGTGGGAGGAAGCCGGTACCAACGCCTCCAGGCAGAGGAAAGGGGCTGGCTAATTTTGGCTGACCGACTCTCCAGGGCTAGGGGAGGGGGGTTGTTGAGGATGCTGGGCTTTTTGTTTGGCTTTGGCGACCAGTTGCATGGCGGCCCGGATTTCGGCCGGGGAGAAATAGGAACACCGGGTACCGTTAGCAAACCGGAGCTGCTTGCTGGCCAGCTCTTGGAAACTCATCCCGTTCTGCAAATGCCAAGCGGCTGCTTGGGCCACCCGTTGGCTCACCAAGCCGCTGCCCAGCGCCTGAAGCACTTCTCGAAGTCCCAGGGTATTGGTAAACTCCTCCAGGGGTTTGATCTGATAAGGAATCGCCGGGCGGGGATCCGGTTTGCCGTGTTCTAGGCAGACGACCGGCACTTTGAGCTGGGCGACTTTTTCCGGCGGCACATTCCACATGCCGCCGCCCATGCCCATGCCGCCCATGCCGCCCCAGCCGCCCATCATGCCGCCGCCCCAACCCCCGCCTAATGCTTGGGTGGTACTGGTGGTCGAAGAGCGGGTTCCTCCCCCGGCATCAAATTGGGCCAACACCGGTACTGCGGCAAAGGCGTCCGGTAGTTTGACCGTCAGCGGTTTGTCGGTCTTGTTTTTAATCAGCAGGCTGGCTTCTTTAGCGTCTTTAGGGATAAATCGGACCTCAATTTGCCCGTCGCGCATGGCCTGGAACATTTCTACCGTCTGCAGCGAACCGGGTGTCTGATTCGGCGGGGAAGCCAACGCCCAGTTCACAAACCCATACACCCAAGCAGAAACTAATGTCCACACAACCGCTTGTTTGTACATAACTACTTCCTCCCCTGGTTAGGAATGCCCTTACGATCTGCTCCGCCAAAAGCATCTTGCTTTGCAGATGCTCGCTGCGCCTTCTCCTTTTTAGTGTAATCAGCCAACGGAAGGATTCCAAGTAGGAAAGATCGGAATTCTCCTGTTTTTAGGAGGGTTCCTTGCCGCCTAAGGGCTCCCAGAGGCAAAGCCCCCACAAAATCCCCTATTTAGAGGGGGATAAACATAACCCAAAATGTCTATTTCCCCCTCCTTCAGCTTGATGCGTCTCTCCCCGAAGAAAGGGAGTTGCCCCCCCTTAATTTTCCTTCGTGCTATAGTTGACAGACTCCACAGAAAGGAGTAAATTATCGCATTTTATTTTATGGAACGGGTTTGGACGCATTTGTAGTCTCCTAACGTATCTGGAAAGGACATGCTAGCGATGATCCAGAAGATGCTGTTCGCAGTGCCTAGGGCTTTGCAAGCCCGATGGTGGATGATCTTGGTGGCTTCGGCCGCCGTGTTAATTTGTATGGGTTGGAGCCAATGGGCAACCACGGCGGAATCAGTGGCCGAGTCGGCTCAACCTGCCCCGGCAACGGCCGAGGCGGGGAGTCCTGCCAGTGCAACAAACCGCTCGCCATCCGTTTCCACCCCAGCAGCCGAAGCAGGCAGCACCTGGCATTTTGTGTTCCCTTGGGCAGTGGCCCTGATCGGTTCGATTGCCGGGCTGGTCTTCGCCTGGCACTTCTTCCAAACCATGATGAAGGCCCCAGAAGGCAACGAGCGGATGCGCGAAATCGCCGGCTACGTCCGCACCGCCGCCAATGCCTATCTGTGGCAGCAATATAAAGTCGTGGCCATGTTCTTTGTGGTCATCTTTATCCTATTGGCCATTGCCGCCTTCGGCCTGGAAGTGCAAAGCAAATGGGTGCCGTTTGCCTTTCTGACCGGCGGGTTCTTTTCCGGTTTGGCCGGTTGGTTCGGCATGAAGACAGCCACCTGGGCTTCCAGTCGAACTGCTGAAGCCGCCAAAACCTCACTCAATCAGGGCCTCCAGGTGGCTTTCCGATCCGGGGCGGTCATGGGGCTGACGGTGGTCGGCCTGGGACTGTTGGACATCTGCATGTGGTTTGCGATTTTGTATTGGGTGATCGGCTGGTTCGGCTATGCGATGACCCTTGAGCAGATCACCGTAACGATGCTTTGCTTCGGTATGGGCGCTTCGAGCCAGGCGCTATTTGCCCGTGTCGGTGGTGGGATTTATACCAAAGGCGCCGATGTCGGGGCGGACCTGGTCGGTAAGGTAGAAGCTGGCATCCCAGAAGACGATCCCCGTAACCCGGCCGTCATCGCCGACAACGTCGGCGACAACGTCGGCGACGTGGCCGGTATGGGCGCCGACCTGTACGAATCGTACTGCGGCTCCATCCTGGCCACGGCCGCTCTGGGGGTGGCCGCCTTTGCCAGCGGAGAGCTTGTCCCCCAAGGCATGTCGGTTCTCGAAGCCCAATTGCGGGCCCTTTTCCTGCCGATGGTCATTGCCGGCATTGGTATTTTGCTTTCCATTGCCGGGGTGTATCTGGTTCGCTCCGAAGAGTCGGCTACCCAAAAGGTGTTGCTCAAAGCTCTGGCCCGGGGCATCAACTTCTCGACCTTCGGCATCTTGATCGCCACGTTTCTCCTCACCTGGCTGCTCATGCCGCAGTATTGGACGGTGGCATTAAGTGTGGTGGCTGGGCTACTGGCCGGTTGGTTGATCGGCAAATGGACCGAATACTCCACCAGCGACGAGTTCAAACCCACCCGTGAACTGGCCGATCAAGCGCTGACCGGTCCCGCCACCGTCATTATCGGCGGCATGGCCGAGGGTATGAAAAGCACTTGGTTTCCGGTCATTGTCGTCTGTGTGGCCATGCTGGCCGCCTTCGGATTCGCTGCGCAGGGGCATTTCACTAATGTTCAGTGGTTTGCTATGGGACTTTACGGCGTGGGCATTGCCGCCGTCGGAATGCTCAGCACCTTGGGCATCACCCTGGCCACCGACGCCTACGGCCCGATTGCCGACAATGCCGGCGGCAACGCCGAAATGTCCCATCTGGGCCCAGAAGTCCGTCAACGCACTGATGCCCTGGACAGCCTCGGCAACACCACCGCGGCTACCGGCAAAGGGTTTGCCATTGGTTCGGCAGCCCTAACCGCCTTGGCCCTGCTGGCCGCCTATGTGGAAGAAGTGCGCGTCGGCTTCGAGCGATGGGCGGAGTCCGCTTTGGTTGCTAAGGAGCCTGGCTTTTATAAGCTCTCCGATCGCTTCGTTGGACGAGTCCTCAAAGAGCCGGAACACGGTCGAAAGACCACCGGCTATCTGGTCTTCCCTGACGAACTCAACGACGAGGAAATCGCCAAACAGTGGGCCGCCAGAGACGCCACCAAAGGGCCGGTACAAGTGGACGACCTGTTGGAGGTCAATGCCTCCCATTCTGGATCTGCTTCCCAGCGGGTCCACCGGGAGCCGGTGCGGTTTAAAGCCACCAAGGCCCCGTTGGTCGAGGTGCGATGGGCCACCATGCCCGATTTCGCCCGCTACTATGAAGTCCACCTGATGAACCCCAAGGTACTGGTCGGCGTGCTGGTCGGGGCGATGGCCGTCTTCTTGTTCTGCTCGCTCACCTTAAAGGCAGTGGGCCGGGCCGCCAAACGCATGGTCGAAGAGGTTCGCCGCCAGTTCCGCGAAAAGCCCGGTATCATGCAAGGCACCGACCAGCCCGACTACGCCGCTCCGGTCACCATCAGCACCCGGGCCGCCCAACGGGAAATGATCCTGCCTTCGGTGCTCGGCTTGCTGACGCCGCTGCTGATCGGCTGGCTGTTGGGCGTGGCCGGCGTGATGGGCCTTCTGATCGGGGCGCTTTCGACCGGCTTTTGTGTGGCTGTCTTCATGGCCAACGCCGGCGGCTCTTGGGATAACGCCAAAAAACACATCGAACGAGGCGCCCACGGCGGCAAAGGCTCCGATCCGCACAAAGCGGCTGTGGTCGGCGATACCGTCGGCGATCCCTTCAAAGACACCAGCGGCCCCAGCCTGAACATCCTCATCAAACTGATGAGCATGGTCAGCGTGGTGGCTGCCGGACTGGTGGTCCGATACAGCCTAGCCGCCCTCGGCTGGTTCTAGTCCCCCGGCAGTTCCGACCTCCCCTCCGCATTCGCCTCCCCCCACCGCAAAAAAAATCGCCTCTCCCACAAAGGGGAGAGGCCGGCGGCGCCGAAGGCGACGCCGGGTGAGGGGGCTTCCAGCACCGCGGACCTCTCGTCCGTAGCATTATTCTGGATCCCCGCTTGCGCGGGGATGACAATGCATTCCCCCTTGTATGTTTGAAAAAGGAGAGTTTTTTGGTAAGTTAAGTACCCGTTGGTCTGGGGCGGCAGCTAGCTGCTGCCCCAGACCAACACCGGCCCCCGCGAGATCGTCCCCCCTCCGGGCTACCTAGCCCTTGGGTGAGTTAGGATCCCGGTGGGCCGGCCCGGTCGGACATATCCGAGTTCCAACGGTATATTGGGCTGTCGCCTCGCCGACAAGCCCGCATTTTACAAGGAGGAAACCGGTATGTCGTCTGCCCATCTCAAC
>CALIRO010000070.1 GCA_938042245.1 uncultured Thermoguttaceae bacterium | reverse complement strand
GTGAACTTTATGAACATTTAATCTGTTCCTTTGCCTATCGGTTCCCATTCCAAGGCACTATATCTTGAGTCTCATATTGGCAGTGCCACTATATGTTGGGGCTATTGAGGGAGATTCTGATATAGTGTAAAAAGATATCCTTTGAATTATTCAGAGGTTCCTCAAGATTCTTTTTGGGATGGGCGCTAAGCCCGCTTTCCGAGGCAACCTATGCCATGCTCTGCCTGAAGGAACCCAAGGCATACCGCTCCTAGGTCCACGAGGTTAGACCCATCCACCTCGTGGGACATGGCTGCCAATTGCGCTGGAGGTACCGGCTTCCCAAAATAAGGGTCCGTTTCCTTGATGTTTGTGGGGTATGAGGCAGTTGGGTAAATCTCGGCACCCTCTTGGCCGCCGCTTGCGGGGCCGGTTTCTTGATTTTGGGGATGAGACAGCCGGGGGCAGCAAAACCTCCGAAAAGACCGGCCACCTGGGCAACTAGCGCTCGAAAACCCAAATTCAAAATTGGTAACACTTCAGCCGAAGGGAGCACCACAGCATTCCTACGCAACCAGGAATCCTGGTATTTCGAAGGATTTCTGGTTCTAGACGGCCGCTTACGCGGGAATGACACGCCGGGGCATTGTCCCTAAAAAACAGGAACTTACTTCACTCGGCTGAAGTGTTACCCAAAGTAGAAGAATAGAAGAAACCGTACTGCTTGCGCCATTAAAGTTGGGGGAACCGAATATGCTCGGAATTGGCTCATCCAGAAGGGGTCGTTCCCCTGAAAAAACCCTGGGGGTAGAAGTACAAGGTAATCGGTTAGGGCCCCAGAGCACAGGAACCGGAACGATTGTCTGAATTTAGGGCCTCTAACAAAACTGCCTTTCCTGGGACAATGTGCCTAACTCCAGAGGCTATTTTCGACTTTGGAGGTTAGTGTTTTCAGGGGGAATTACTCTTCCCCTTCCTCGTCTTCCCAATCTTCGTCTTCGTCCCAGTCTTCCTCATCCCAGTCTTCGTCTTCCTCTTCCCAATCTTCGTCCTCTTCTTCTTCTTCGTCGTCTTCTTCTTCCTCTTCTTCTTCGTCTTCAGGGACTTCTTCCCAATCTTCGTCTTCGTCCCAGTCTTCTTCGTCCCAGTCTTCGTCTTCGTCTTCCCAATCTTCGTCTTCATCCTCGAAGTCTTCGTCTTCGAAGTCTTCGTCTTCCTCGAGATCGTCGTCTCGGGCAGGGCGGGGAGCGAGATTGCAGGGGTCTCCCCATCCGGCAAACCAGAAGCGATGGAACTGTTCAAGTTCCCTAGGATGGATCAGTTGAGTAGTCACGTTCGACTCCTTTAGCCATGTTCGTTTCACGTAGGAATAGCAGATTGAACAGGTGTAAGCTGTTGGGTAGAACCTTCGTTTTGGCAAGGAAGTTTGGGATTGACAGGAGTTGTCGGCTGGCAGGATTGTACTGGAGGAAGTTCCTGCAAATGCCGAAGTCCAAAAAGTTGAAGAAATCGTTTGGTCGTTCCGTATAAGAAGGGGCGGCCCAACTCTTTGGAGCGACCAACAATTCGGATCAAATCTTGGTCCATCAATTGGCGAAGAATCTCCGCACATTGGACGCCCCGAATGGCCTCGATTTCTGCCCGTAGGACTGGCTGCCGATAAGCCACCACCGCTAAGGTTTCTAATGCCGGACTGGACAGGGGCAGTGACTGGTTTAGGCCGGTCCAACGCCGAAGCCAAGGGGCAAACTGAGGCCGAGTTAGTAGTTGGAATCCCCCGGCCACCTCCTCTACCCGGAAAGCTCGGCCTTCTTGGTCATATAATTGGTTCAATAATCGGATAAATGTGCGGGCTTGAGTGGCATCGGCTAAGCCAGCCAATTGGGCAAGTTTTCGACTGGTTAATGGTTCTTCGGCCAAAAACAACACGGCTTCCAATCTGGCTAGCCCGGGTGTCCGTTCCCGGACCGATAAACTCTTTTTTGCTCCTGCTTTTTCTAAAATTTCCTCCACCATCGGGAGGTTGCCGCCAGCAGGCTGCTCCAACAGCCTCCTGGCAAGGCGATAACGTCCCGCCACACTGCCCAGCTGAAGGGCTAGGCAAGTTCCCTTTCGTTCTATTCTCATAGCCTAGCCAGTTCCTTGCCTAATTGACAAGCCCCCTGCCACTGCTGCCTGCGAGTTTTTCTTTTTTCACTCTACCATCCCCAAGCGGTGGCAAGAAGGGCTCCTGGGAAGCTGTGAAAGATTTTTAAAGGGTTTTAATCCCCATTCTAGGTGGGATATATCCACCCTCTCTTTCTTTCCGCCATCGGACTACCTGCTCGAGCAGTTTTGCCATCGCTTCCGAGGCAGTCGAGCCCCAGGCCTCCACATGCCGAGTCCACAACGATCCGTCCGGGAATACGTTCATCCGACAACAGGCACGATATACTCCCCCGGCTGGTCCGCCCCACCAATGCACCGCATACTCAGCCGCTCCTAATTGTTCCAAATATCGACCTAACTGACTGCGATCTTTCCAGGAAGGTCCCAATAACTCTCCAGAGGGGGCTTGCCCGCCTGGAAGTAAACTTCCACTAGCTTCGGCTGCCTTCTCTGGGAATGAGTGCCAGGATCCAGAACCCTCTGGGGGTTCGGATAGAGAATGTTTATACCCACGTGGACCATTCTCCGAGGAGGAACGGACTGCTCGGCTTTCCTCCCGGAAAGCCGCTTCTGATTCCCCGGAAGGAGTAGTTTTGGTGCCCGGGTGGAGTGCCTGTGCCATGCCGGTTTCTGTCGGAAGCCCCAGGAGATCTTTCGGTATAATAGTTGGATTCAAGAGGGGTATTGGCCCCCTCTGGCGATCTGCCTTCGGAGAAAAATCGGGATACAGAATGCTTTTACTTGTCCCCCCACAAGAGGGATTTTGGGAAACGTTTTGTTGATTATTTTGATCTATTAACTGATGTTGAAACTTTGGGTTTAGAGGAGTTTTTGCCCCTGGGATGGGAAGAGAAGGCTCTGTAGCCGAGGCCATCTTTCCCACCCACCAGCCTTCCCATATCCCATAGCCCCACAGTTCCTTTCTGTTGGGCCCAAGCATAGCAGTTATCGGCAGTACCAGAAGGCCCCCTACTAAACTGATTATCCGAAGGGCCTCCCACACCGCTTTCCCCATACCCTAGCCTCCTTGGCGCGGATTAAAACCCGATAGTTCAAAAAGCTTCTCTATCCCAGCATCAGCAGCAGGTCCACTTTTTATGGAGCCAGAAGTAGGCATCCTTAAAAGGTTCCAATCATAAAAGTCTTTTTGCCTCCAAGCAATCCCAAAGTCCTTTATTTTCTAACGTCCCCAGCTCCTAGAAAAATAAAAATGCCCGTGGCAGGAGCCGAACTGGTTTAGGGGGGATAATTGCTAGGGTTCCGCCTTCCGAACTTTTCAGAGGGCAATGGGATCGAGGAAATGCTTGGGAATGTGATTTCGGGCATGTCTGGAATTTAGCTCCTGGAAGGATTCGTATTGGACCACGGATTGGTGAAATCCTGGGATCCTATTCACTCCGGGGGAGGAGCTGAGGGTAGCAGGTGGCCAGGACAGGGCAATCGATCGGTGAAAATCTGTAAAATACTCTCCCGGTTTGGGAGACACTAAGTCCTTCCAAGGATTTTTAGGGGATAAGGGAACTCATTGGGATAACCCATTTGGGGGGCTTTTGAGGGAGCGAATAGGTTCTCCATTTGCAAGATAACACCAGAAGATAAACCCAAGGGCGGCACTGAGCAATTCAGCTACCAGCGCTATGGTCCCGAGCAGCCCCTAGTGTGGCAGAGGTTACGCAGACGGGGGCGCACTGGGCGGACTGGGCGCCGCAAGGGAAGGGGATTTGGTTTGCAAGCCTGGCAGCAGGTGGGCCAACCAAGTGGCTTCGGCGGGTACCACCGCACTGGAGGCAATTCGGTCCTCCAAGTTGGGCCGAAAGATCATCAAAAGCCCTAATGGCAGATACCAGTTCAAATAGGTACCGCCGCCCGGCATGTGCCAAAATTGCCAAGCCAGCATCACCGCACCCGAACAACTGATCAAGGTGGCGTAATTCTTCTGAGGAGGCCAAATCGCCAGACTTCCTCCCAGCACCACAATCGCCATCAAGACAGGAATTCGATAGTAGGGGACATGGAAATGCCAAAACCCAGCTATCTGGTCCGAGGGAGGTTTGGGCTGAAATATTCCTCGGATTTCTTCCACAGCATACATCTGGCGGAGTTGGCTTAGAAAAGTTTCTTTATCTTTGGATAACAGCAGTAAGGAGAAGGTCATCAGCAGCAGCACAGCGGCCACCGCCATTAAAAACCGCCATCGTCCCCGCTGCCAGTAATACCCACACCACAACGGGACTAGCAGGAGCGGATAGAAGATCAAGCTAGCGGCCAATCCGATTAGCAGTCCGGCAACGGCAGGCCGACGATAGGCCTCGGCGGCCCAGACCAACAAGGCGGCCGGCGCCACATGATCCAGCCGAGGAGTCGTCTGCGCCGTGTAAGGCAACAGCAGATACAGGGACGCCATCGCCACACCGATGTGCAAATTTTCAAAATGCCGGTACCCAATCACCATCAGCCCAAGGACTACGGCCAGATGGGCCAAGACGGCCATGCTGCGGGTAACCGCCCTACGGATCAAGGCCCGTTCCACCTGTTCGGGCGGCGTATCCTTGGGCGCCGGGCGATCCGAAAAACTGGCAAAGATATGAAACAACGGATAGCCCACCGGCGTCTGCTCTGCCGCTGGCACTGCTTCGGGCAACTCTTTTTTCTGCAAGACGTGGTCGGCTAGAATCGCACCGGTTACTTCGCTTTCTTTGAGCGATTGCGTGATCACATTCGTAGTCAAAAAGACTAACATCGCAATACAAGTAAAAGTCAGTCCACTTGCTGAAAGGTTTGGCTCCAACAGAGGACGGCGCACCATCAATGTGTCCAATAGCATCCGGATCAGCATCAGCCCGCTGACGGTAAAAAGCCAGCTATATCCAAATTGCTGCACCCACTCCGTCC
The DNA here is from genome assembly GCA_938042245.1 of uncultured Thermoguttaceae bacterium. Lineage (GTDB taxonomy): Bacteria > Planctomycetota > Planctomycetia > Pirellulales > Thermoguttaceae > JANXAQ01. The sequence goes on along the minus strand of CALIRO010000070.1, from coordinate 18,856 downwards.
GATGCGGCGCCACCATCAGCAGCCCTGGGGCAAAGCTTATCAGAAGCAAAAGATCCAGGTTTCGGATGCTCCAAAATCGACCGAACTTGAAAAAAATCCCGATGCTCATCAACGAAGAGATATAGACCCATGTGGTGGGATTCAGTTCATATTCAAAGAGGATTTCGCGCATACGGGCGCCCTTTGTCTCCAGCCGGCCTGCCCCTCCCTCTGTGCTAGCCCACCTCTTCTATGGTTAACATTACCCCAACCGCCGGAGCCCGCAAGCCCCCCTGGGGAGGAAATCCCTCTGGTGAAGTCCTCTAAGTGCGGCTCCGTCAAGGAATCTGGTGCTACCAACTCGGCAACGGCCACAAGCCCTTTTCCGGTGGTTTTGGGCAGGCTGTACCCCGGCGATGCCCCAGAGCAGTTCTTATAGGCGGATCGACTGGCCCGGCTCCAGCAGAATTACCTCCGTTTGGGTCTGCTGCTGAACCCGGTCTCGCCAAGCCTGGGCATCTTGCTGGATAAGTGGCCAGGTATTCAGATGCACCGGCACCACCTTCCGAGGGTGAAGCAGCCGGACCGCCTCCAACGCATCGTCCGGCCCCATAGTAAACAAATCGCCGATCGGCAAGACCGCCAGGGCTAAACCGGCCCGACCTATCCATGCCATCTCCTGCATCAGGCCGGTATCGCAGGCAAAATAGACATTTCCCTCTGGCAGAAACAGCAAAAAACCGGCCGCCGCCCCACCCGGCGAACCATCCGGCAGGGTGGAACTATGCCAGGCCGGGGTCATCTTCACTCGGCCGAACGGTTGCTGGGAAACGCCGCCGATATTCATCGGCTGGAGCTTCTCCAGCCCACGACCCCGGAAATACTCACAAATCTCGTAACAGGAAATAATCGTTGCTCCCGTGCGCCGGGCGATCTTTTCCGCATCCGCCATATGGTCATAATGGCCATGGGAGATGAGAATATAGTCGGCTTCCACCTGGTCGGCTTTTTTGGCAGCCAGAGGGTTGTCGTCCAAAAACGGATCCAATACAATCCGTCCCCCCTCTGTGGCAATCTCCCAGCAGCCATGTCCTAACCAGCTCAATTGCGTGGCCATGGTTGTCTGTCCTCCCTCGGAAGCAACCTCTTCAGCAATAGGAACGAAACAGCGCTCTGGTATCGCTTGGTAAGGCAAACCGTCTGGCCGGCAACGGCTCTGGTTTTCGTGGGCTTTGGGCCCCAGGCCAAAAGCCGGGGATTGACCTAACTCTATAGAGTGAAGTCTAATAAAAGGATTCCGATTTTCCTAGGAGGAGTCTTCTATGCGGATTTGGTTGGCGGTACGGGCGTTTTTTTGGGTGTTGTTTTCCCAGGTAGCGGCGGAGCGGGTCCGACAGGTATTGGACCAGTGGCGTTTGGAGCGGCGGGGAGAAGGGGGCGGAGCCGCTTGGGCCCACCCGCAGCAAGCCGGTGCGGTGGTCTCGGGTCTGGAGACCGGAGCGGCTCAGGAGGCGCCGAGCAGACCCCCTTCTAAGCCTCAGCCAAAACCAGCTCCTAAACCAACCGCCAAGCCGATCTCTGCGGCACGCAGCGAAGCACTGACACTTTTGGCGGCCTTGCAACGGGAGGCCCGGCTGGTGGACCTTGTTCAGGAGCCGCTGGACCAGTATACCGATGCTCAGATCGGGGCGGCTGCCCGCGATGTGCTCCGAAATGCCGCCAAAACCTTACAGCGCTTTTTCGGACTCCGACCAGTCCTGCAGGCCCAGGAGGGGACCACGGTGGAGGTGCCCAGCGGCTTTGATCCAAACCGGTATCGGCTTCTCGGCCAGGTTACTGGCCAACCGCCTTATCGGGGCCAATTGGTCCATCCAGGCTGGGAGGCTACCCGATGTGAGCTGCCCAGTTGGACCGGCTCGGAATCGGCCGCCTGGATCATTGCTCCGGCTGAAGTGGAAATATTGCCTTCCTAGGATTTTTACCACCCAGACGCAGAGAGCACAGGGCCATAAGGATAGATCAACATTTGTACATTTTAAGGCCTTCTTCCTCTTCTCTGGGTTCTCTGTGCCTCTGGGGTTTTTTAACACGGGTTATGGGGATGCGTATGGACGCCAAATATGTTTTAGGCATTGATCTGGGGACCACCAATAGCGTGTTGGCCTATGCTCCGTTGGACGCCGAGCAACCGGCCATTGAGGTGTTTCGGGTGCCGCAGTTGGTTGCTCCGGCTACAGTGGAACCAAGGGGGCTGCTGCCATCGTTTTTATATCTGGCTACTGCCGAGGAGGCCAAAGGGGGCTCATTCGATTTGCCCTGGGCGAGGGGGCGGGAGTTTGCTGTGGGCGAATGGGCCCGCCGGCAGGCCGCCGAACTGCCTCACCGCACGGTCTGCGGCGCCAAAAGTTGGCTCTGCTATGCCCGGGTGGATCGTCGGCAGCCGATGCTCCCCTGGCAAGCCCCGGACGAAGTGCCCAAGGTCTCCCCGGTAACGGCCTCTCAGCGGTATTTGGAGCATTTGGTGGCTGCCTGGGAGTCGGCCTTTCCAGATGCGCCGGTGCGAAAGCAACGGGTGGTTCTGACGGTGCCGGCCTCCTTTGATGCCAGCGCCCGGGAGTTGACCAGGGAGGCGGCCTTGGCTGCCGGGTTGCCGGAAGACCTGGTTTTATTAGAGGAGCCCCAGGCCGCTCTCTATGCCTGGCTGGCCGATCGGGGCGAGCGATGGCGTCGGCTCCTTAAGCTGGGCGATACCCTGCTGGTCTGCGACGTCGGCGGCGGTACCACGGACCTCAGCCTGGTCACCGTCGCCGAGGAAAATGGCCAGCTTTATCTGGAACGCCGCGCGGTGGGCAATCATCTGCTTATTGGTGGCGATAACATGGATTTGGCCTTGGCTCATGCCGTGGTCGGCCTCTTTGCCGACAAAGGCCTTCGCCTGGACCCCTGGCAATCGGTTGCCCTGTGGCATTCGTGTCGGTCGGCCAAGGAGGTGCTCCTGGGGCCCGAAGCGCCCGATCGGCATCCGGTGAGCATCCTGGGCCGAGGGGCCCGGCTGATTGCCAAGACCATCTCCGTAGAACTGGAGCGGAGCAAGGTGATCGAAGTGATTGTGGACGGATTTTTCCCGATGTGCAAAATTACCGATAAGCCGGCCCGCCGCCGGGTCTCCGGCTTTTTGGAATTGGGACTGCCGTTTGAGACCGATACGGCCATCACCCGGCATGTGGCGGCCTTTTTGACCGCTCATGGCGACGCGGCAGGACCGGTTCGGCCAACCCATGTCCTGTTTAATGGCGGGGTGTTTAAGGCAGAAGTGCTTCGACGCCGAGTGCTGGAGGTGTTGGCCAGTTGGTTTGGGGCCAAGGAAGGGCCGAAGGTCCTGGAGGGCAAACCGGACTTGGATTTTGCCGTGGCTCGTGGAGCGGCCTACTACGGCTGGGCCAAACAGCGGGGCGGCGTCCGCATCCGCGGCGGCACAGCCAGAGCCTATTATGTGGGCATCGAGACGGCAGGCCCTGCTGTGCCCGGTGCGCCCAGGCCGTTGCAGGCGCTCTGCGTGGCGCCGATGGGCATGGAAGAAGGTACAGAAACAGATGTTCCTTCCGCCGAGATCGGTCTCGTAGTCGGCGAACCCGCCCAATTCCGCTTCTTCAGCTCTTCGGTTCGGAAACAGGATCGGCCCGGCACCCTGCTTACCCAATGGAACCCTGATGAACTAGTCGAAACTGCCCCCCTGGAAACCATGCTGGTCCGGGACGAAAACATCCAAGAACCGTATGTCCCCGTCCGCTTTCAGGCCCGCATCACCGAACTGGGCATGCTAGAGCTTTGGTGCGTCAGCACCCAAACCAACCGCCGCTGGAAACTCGAATTCAGCGTCCGGGAAGAAGAGGAAGCCGACCCCACCGGCTGAACAACCTGGCCTTCCGTCCGCCTGCCGAATGGGGCTGCCGATGGGTATTCCCGAGAAAGTAAGGCTCCCGGTATGGACGGCAAAAAGCTTCTGGCTTCCCGCCAAGAGGGGATAACCTCTGGGATGCTGCTTGGGCGGGAATGCCACCCAAACAAGATTCCCCATCGCCAGGCGGATTCCCGCTTTGGCGCAAATGTCAGGAAAGGCTCCTTTGCGATCCTTCCGATAGTCCCGGCCTTCAGCGGGCGGAAAGAGTGTTCAACTTTTCACAAATCGCTTCGGCCATCTGCCGGGTACCCACTGCAGTAGGATCGTCTCGGTGGGGTTTGAGATCGTAGGTTACATATTTTCCCTCAGCGATGACGCTCGCCACGGCTCGTTCCAACCGATCGGCTGCCTCCTGCTCGCCTAAGTGCCGAAGCATCAGCACTCCGGAAAGAATCAGGGCTGTCGGATTGACCTTGTTGAGTCCTTTGTATTTTGGGGCGCTGCCGTGGGTGGCCTCGAAAACGGCTGCGTCTGGCCCGATGTTCGCCCCCGGCGCTACGCCCAGACCGCCCACCAATCCGGCCGCCAAATCGCTGATAATATCTCCATACAGATTCGGCAGCACCAGCACATCATATAGTTCCGGTTTTTGCACCAGTTGCATGCACATATTATCCACGATCCGGTCCTCGAACTCGATATCGGGAAACTCCTGGGCCACTTGGCGGGCATGGGCCAAAAACAGGCCGTCGGTATGTTTCATGATGTTGGCTTTATGAACAGCTGTTACCTTTTTCCGACCATACCGACGAGCATACTCAAAGGCAAACCGCACGATGCGCTGGGTGCCGGAAATGGAGATCGGTTTGATCGAAATGCCCGTCTCTTCTGGCCCACTGGGAATCTTCCGGTCCGGCGAGAGGCGATGGATCGTCTGGATTAATTCGGCCGTGGCCGGCTGCCCCTGGGCAAACTCTACTCCTGCATACAAATCTTCCGTATTCTCCCGAATGATCACCAGGTCGATCGGCGTATCCCGGAAAAACGTTCGGACCCCCGGATAATACTTGCAAGGCCGAACGCAGGCAAACAGGCCCAATTCCTGCCGCAAAAACACATTAACCGATCGAAACCCCGTACCTACCGGAGTGGTGATCGGCGCTTTCAGCGCACAGCGGGTTCGACGGATACTCTGCAGGAGGCCATCCGGAATCGGGGTGCCGATCCGCTCCATCACCTCCAAACCCGCCTCCTGCACATCCCACCGGATCCGTACTCCCGTGGCGTCAATACACATGCGGGCCGCCTCGGCTAACTCCGGCCCAACCCCATCGCCAAGGATCAACGTAACTTCGTGTTCCATAGGAATACTGAACATTGTAACAAAAGAACATCTACCGCCATTCGTGTCTCAATTACCACTAAAATCCGAAGAGACTTCGGATGCCCGGTTTGCAGGCCTTTTAAGGGAAACTGCGCTTGAGTTTGGCCAATCTGAAGGCCGCCTCTCCCGAGGCCATCCCGTAACCCGTTCTAACCATGGGAGCGAGCAAATGAGATCCCCATAAAGCCTTCTCCATAACTATCGGCAATAGAGGGAGTTATGGAAAAGGATAAAAGTCGAGCTGGAAAACCGGTCTGCCTTTCCCTGGCCGAACGGTTCTGGGCCAGGCCGGTTATGCCACGCCGCATTGGCCGCTGCAAGCCCCGGGCGGCAAACCGCAGGGCAAAACCGCCTGCTGTCCCCGGCCTCCCGACTCCGTCGAATGAGCCGCCACCTTGCTCAGTTGCTTTTCTACGTTCGGGTTGCCGCACTTCGGACAAACCGGCTGCTCCTGCCCCCGAACCAACTCCTCAAATTGCTGCCCACATTTCTGACAGATATATTCATACAACGGCATCGCTTCCTCCCTCCGGCAAGATCGAACTTCTTTAGTGAACCTAGGCGAAAGATACGGCTATCTCCCATTTCATGGGGAAGGGAAGGAAAATGGAGAGGATGGCCCAGAAGGCATTTTTCCGGCCGAGTCTTTCCTAAACTCAGACAATGAGTTTGGACGGCTCCGAAAGATGTGCGCGCCTCTGACAAAACCACCTTTGTTAGCCTATGGGGCTACTGGAGATTGGTCCTTTGATGTTAGTTTTTGTTAGATTGGTTTAGTTTTGCGAGATTTTTGAGAGGACTTTTGCGGCTGGCGTTTTGCCGGCAGGTTTGGCCGATTCCGGGCTGCGCAGGTCCCAGGCCACCAGCCAACGGGTTTGGATCGGCACCAGGCCAAAGTCCTCTTTAAGCCGGCGTTCCATATCCGGCATGTGGGCTGCGCCGTAGAAGATGGCCAGTTTCTTTTTTCCGTCGGCCAACTGGCGCCGTAGCACTGCCAGGGCGGCCTGGTTACGGCCAGCAATCAGGCTGGAGCCTTCCGGCCCGTCCATCGCCCGGGTTATCCCCTCCATATCTTCAAACTGCGAGGCCATGGCCCGTTTGAGGGCAACGGCCCGATTTTTATCAAATAACGCTAGCAGGATTTGCATCTCCGGGGCCGGTCCTTCGGCGCCGGTCTGCTTGGCCAAGCTGTAGCCCATTACTCGCAGCATCATCTTCCACAGCGCTTCGCCCCGATCCTTCATTGCCTTGGCGAGTTGCTCTGGGGACATGTCGGCATGAACAAAATGTTTCGGGGTATAGTCGATCTCATCCAACTGGTGCGTCAGGCTCATCAGATCCGAAAGGGTCCTTTGCAGGAAGGATACCGGATGGCTGCTGGGCCGGGCGCCGCCTTTAGGTATCCGGGTCCCCTCCGGCGCCACCAGCTCGTAAAGCACCGCATCATATTGCTTAAATTCCCGGTTGAGCTGCTGGTAATAAGTTTTCTCGGCAATGTGGACCGCTGCCACCAAATCGACGGTAGGACTCGTTTGGCTGCAATCCATCGGCACATACCGGACAATGGCCGTTTCTAAAGCCACCGGTTGGCCTTTTTCGTCCCGGCGGATTCGAAGGAATTGGCTCGGCTTGGAGGAATCGACCTCCTGGGGCTGGCTGTTGGCTGGTTGGGAGGCCTGCTGCTTGGACGCCTTGGCCTCCCACAGAAGGCCTCCCAGCAATCCGGCCAAGCCCACCACCCCGAATAACCCATACCGCATCGGCGCTCTCCTTTCTGCATCCCAGGGCTTCTAACTCCCAAAAGAAATCTATGATATTATAACCAATAGTTCCTCCCACTCCTAGAGCAGCCACCGCCCTTCGGCGGGAAACATCCCTATGGGGAAATCCTGACTGTTCCGAGGCCGGCGCTGTCGTCTTGCAAGAGGCTCCTGCCCCTGACAGAGGGAGCTACATAGAAAGGAATTGGTCTTTTCGAGAACCTTTCCGACACCACTGGGAAATTCCTATGAGCACCTCATATATCCAAGTCCTGACCACGATTGACAGTCCGGAAAAAGCCGCTGCCATTGCCAACACTCTATTGGAGAAGCGACTGGCTGCCTGTGTGCAAATCGTGGGGCCTATTCAAAGTCATTATTGGTGGCAGGGACGGCAGGAGCAAAGCCAAGAGTGGCTCTGCCTGGCCAAGACCCGGCAGGAGCTGTACCAGGCGGTGGAGTCGGCCATCCGAGCGGTGCACCCGTATCAAACGCCGGAGATTCTAGCCGTGCCGATCCTGGCCGGGTTGCCGGACTATCTTGCTTGGATCAACCAGGAGGTTTCCCTTGCTGGCAGCGAAGCGGGTGGATGAAGAAAGGCAGAGAATCAATTTGTTCATTTTACCGCCTGAAGGGCGTTGGCGAAAAACTCCTGCAGGGTCTGTTCTGGATAGAAGCAGAAGGGCCAATCGCGCCAGCGGAGGATTTTTTCCGCCTGAAGCCGGGCCTCCAGAGCGGCCTGCTGGGCCTGGAACTTAGCCCGCAGCTCCGACAGCCAAGCTTGCAGGGCCTGGTTGATCCGCCGGATGGCCAGGAACCGAAGCCAAGCGTTTTCCGGCGTAACCGGGGTGCGGATCCATCGCCATTTCTCGGCCACTAAGGCTTCTGGATCTTTCCCCTCAGGAAGTGGTTGGGTGGGCGGTCCTGCTTTTTTAGAAGAATTTAAAAACCATTCCGGATGCCAGGTAAGGTCTCGGAGTTGTTTTTGAACATAAAGCCACTCCTCTCGACTCGCCGGCTGCCCGTCCACCGGCAGATACAGGGTGCCGGAAAGCACTAGGAATTCCGGCGGTTCCAGGCCCATCCACCGGCGGATCAGTTCATCGGTAATTTGATCATACCGGGCGCCGCCGATGCCGTGGATAAATAGATCGCCCAGGACCAACCTGGCCCACAGGGTGGTTAGCAGCGCTTTGGGCCGAAGCCGGAGCCCTTGCTCGGCCAATTCCTGGAGGATGGCAACGGCTGGGGCTAAATCGCCTTCGGGTCGGATCGGCAATCGCACCTCTAAACCTGCCTGATTCGACAAGATGGCCTCCTGGCCGGTCTGCCGGACAAACACCGTCCGACGGATCGGCTCCGAGGCCGTCCACATCCAAAGCGGCGCTTCCAGCCAGTCCTCTTCGGTGTGAAGGTTTGGGACTGGCTGGGCGGCGCTGCGAATCCGGTGGCGCCGCCGATATTCCTCTAGGATAATGTTATAATGTTTATATAGTTGAGGCAATTGGGCAATCAGATGCGTGGCAAACCACCAAAAGGCATCCCCCTGGCAAAGCCAACTAAAAGGCACTTCCAGCGTTTGGCTGCCCCAGCGGATTTCCCATAGGTGGCGGGCTTGGGCCAGGGCAGCCCCTAGCCGACCGGTCGCCCTGGCTCGCTCCAACACAGCGGGCCAAAACTCCCGGAGCATCGGCGCCGGAACAAGGTTACTGATCGCCTCGCAGGCCCTTTGCCCAAACGCCTCCAACAGATGCCAATTCAGAATCGGACGATCTTCGTAGGCAATGCCCGGTGCAGGAGCGTCCAGTGGGATTTCTACCCACCGAGGCTCCTGAGGGACGCCAGTAGGTGTTCGAATTTGCACGCTTTGCGGAATGTCGTGATCGATGATCAGATGGACGGCTACTGCCTGGAGCTTTCGGGCCAACCGATCCAGACCAAAGTTTTTGATCCAAACGCCCGGATGAAATAGTTGCGGCTGGTGGCCGGTTAGGATCATTTTTACCTCTTCCGGGGGGAAGGTTGGCCGGGAAGCGGCATCGGCCTGGGAAGCGGGTCGGGGGGGCTGTTGGGCCGGAAAGGGCGCTTCGGTTGCAGAGGCGGCCTGGGGAGGATTGCCCGGCTTGGGAGAAAACCGGTCTGGCACTCCTGCTGCACTCTGGTAACTCTGGGTCCACAGGCGGGCTTGGCCGAGCAACTGCTCTCGGGCCAGACGCCGCAGCACCCCCAAACGTCTTCCTTGACAGTCGTAATGGTCGGTCTCCCGGAGGCGGAGTTGATTGGCGCCCAGCACCGCCGGCCATTGGGTCCAGTCCGGCAGCGCCAGCACCGCCCCATTCTCTTCAGGTGCTCGATACCGTGGCACAGTCTGTTGGACTGGTCGATCGGGCATACCCGCCTGGCAAACGAACAGGTTCTATCCAAAAGAAAGCCTAGGAAGATGAACGGAATACTTGTGTTGCTACTGGGTACTCGGCCAAGCACCGGCGAAGCACCTGCTGATACACTCTTAATCGAATGTTCGGGTCGTCCCACGCCCCACCAAAGGATCGGCGTTCTTCCAGGTAGATTCTGGGCACCGGCAGCTCCAGGATCTTCCAGCCGAGTCGGGCCGCTTGCACCCACACCTCCAGCGGCATCGCATAGCCGGTCTCCGTAATCCGAAGCTCCCGCAGCGCTTCGACCCGATAGGCCTTAAAGCCGCAAAAGGCATCCGTAATCCCTAATCCCAAGAGCTGATTGAGTTGGGCGGTGATTAGCCGGTTGATCCGTCGGCGATCGGCAGGCGCTGGCCGATCCCCAGGAAACCGCCGCAGATACCGGCTTCCGGAGACCAGATCGATCTGCGGCGTCCGGGCGGCGATAAACTCCGGAATGCGGTGCGGCTCATGTTGGCCGTCACAGTCGATAGTGATCAAAGTATCATATCCCTGCTGGATGGCAAATTGAAAAGCCGTTCGTAATGCCGCCCCATAACCTAGATTCTCCGGATGCCGAATCACATAGATATCCCTTCGCCGGGCTAAAAGCTGCGGCGTTTGGTCCGTGGAGCCGTCATCCACCACCAGCACCTCCGCACAGTACCGCAGCACCGCTTCCAGAACCGCCTCCACATGGGCCGCCTCGTTATAGACCGGCAATGCGGTGAGAACGTTCGGTTTCATCGGAATTGGCCTTGTTTATCGGGGAACAACAATACTAAACCGCGGATCGCCGAGCAGCCTGGGAGGGAAAACGTTTCGGCCAGCCCCCGCCAAGGGAAGCGTCTTTTGGGGAAGTCTTCAGCTGAATGGTGGACCAAAGCATGCCTGCGAAAGCAGAAATCCAGTTTTTTCTGGGAGTTTATTTGTCCCGGACTGCCACTTGCACGCTACGGACACCCAGAGGCTTTCCTCGGATCAACCAGGCGGCCTCTTCATTCGGCGGAAGGGTGCCCCTTTTGTGATTTATATTTTACCATGGCAGTCCAGCCTAGAGGGCCTGCTTCGCAGAAATCCCCGGCGGCCCGCTGGATCAGAAGCTAGGGAAATTTCCGCTCCTGGCTAGTCGTCCCCGGATGGGTAACCTAAAATATTTAGATTCTCAGTCGAAACCAGGTTGTTCTTAGGGATAGCAGAAATGAACGGGCGCCTTTGGCAGGATAGGTTAAGAAGGCGGTTGGGAGTAGCTGGGGTGTGGGGGGCGTTTTTCTTGGCGATGGGTGGAGGGGGCGCTGCCGATCGAGAACAACATTCTATTTTACCCAGTTCCTCTCCCCATTCTATTTCCCAAGCTGTCTCTGCGTGTGCGAAGGAGCAGTCCGTGGCCGAGCAAGCTCAGGCGTTTTTAGACCGGTACGAAGCGGAGTTCGCCGAGTTGGAGAAGAAGGCGAACTTGGCCGCCTGGCAGGCGGCTAATACGGGCAAAAAGGAGGATTTTCAAGCCTCGGCCGAGGCGGCCCTGGCGCTGCGCCGCTTCCACAGCGATCCAAACCGTTGGGCTGAGGTTCGTCGTCTGCTGGACTCCCGGCGGGAGTTGCCACAGGAATTGGCCCGCTCGTTGGAACTAGCGGAATTAGCTTACCGCGCTAATCAACTGCCTGAAGAAACCCTCCGCCGCTTGGTGGAAGCCTCTACGGAAATTGAGCAGGCTCTTAGCACCTATCGGGCCAAGCTCCATGGCCGAGAGTACTCCAACAACGAACTGCTGGAAATGCTCCGGCAGGAAAATGACTCTCAGAAGCGCCAACAGATTTGGGAGGCCCTCAAACAAGTCGGCGGTGTTATTGGCCCCAAATTGGTCGCCTTGGCGGAGCTACGGAACCAGGCCGCCCAGAAACTGGGGTACAAAAATTTCTGGTATATGCAAATGCATCTTCAGGAACACGATCCGGCCGAGCTGGAAAAGATTTTCGACGAGCTAGAGCGGCTTACCCGGGGGCCGTTTACCAAAATGAAAGCCCAGTTGGACGCCGAATTGTGCCAGCGTTTCGGCTGCCGGCCGGAAGAGCTTCGGCCGTGGCACTATGATAATCCGTTTTTCCAGGCGCCGCCGCCGTCGCCGAAGGTGGATCCGGATGAGTTTTTCCGTTCTAAGACGAAAGAGGAGATTGTGGAAATTGCCCGTCGGTATTTTGCCGATGTGGGCCTGCCGGTGGATGAGATTTTACGCCGAAGCGACCTGTACGAACGGCCCGGCAAAGACCAACACGCCTTCTGCACCCATATCGACCGGCGGGGCGATGTCCGCACCCTGTGCAACGTCAAGCCCACCGCCGAATGGATGGCCGTGGTGCTCCATGAACTGGGCCATGGCGTATATGAGCTGGGGCTGGGGCCGGAGCTACGTTATACGCTTCGGCAACCGGCCCACGCCTTCACCACCGAAGCAGTGGCCATGCTCTTTGGGGCCAAGGCGTTGGCGCCGGACTTTTTAGTTCAGTACGCCCAGGCAGCGCCGGAGCGGGTCCGTGCAACCGCAGATGCCCTGGCCGAACAACGCCGTCGGGAACAATTGATCTTCTGCCGATGGACCCTGGTCATGTTCCACTTTGAAAAAGCCCTCTACGAAAACCCCCAGCAGGATTTAAATCGCCTGTGGTGGGACTTGGTCGAACGGTACCAGCAGCTCCGTCGGCCGGAAGGCCGCAGCCAACCGGACTGGGCCGCCAAACCGCATTTTACCTCCGCCCCGGTCTATTACCATAACTATATGTTAGGCGAACTGTTGGCAGCCCAACTGCGTCATGCCGCCGCCCGATACCAGCTGGCCGAAGAGGCCGGGCAACCAACCGCTGCTGCTGCCGCCGGATCGATTCAAAGCGGTCCTTCGGTCCAGGGAGGAACCGGACGCTCTGCCCTTTCCAACACCCGATTGGGCCAGTTTCTCCGCCAACGCGTCTTTGCTCCGGGGGCTTTGTGGCAATGGCCGGAATTTGTCCGCCGAGCTACCGGAGAGGAGCTGTCGGCCCGGTACTTCGCCCAAGAATTGGCCGCCCCATAGATTTCCTTCTGACCGCACCTCCATTGCGTGCTGTCGGCTTGTCGGCAACTTCCTTCGGTTGGCCTGAGGCAACGGCCGCTCTGGTCCGGTAAACTTGCTCGCTCTGGGGTTTGCCCTCCTGCGATAAAGCTCTCCCTGAGGGCAACAGCTCCTGTAGCGCAACCCGTTCAGTCGTCGATGGCGGCCAACGGCAAACCCCAGAAGGACTGAGGGCCCTAGCTCTACTTAGCCCTTCAGACAGGTAATCTCAGGAGAAGCTAGTCTTTCCCAAGATACTCCCAGCAGCGCCGGACCATCAGCCATACGGCAGGTCTTCTTGGCCGGGCACTTCCGGCACAATGGGTTGGTGCCGTTCGTGGCGGGTTTCGTTGGTCGAAAGGACCCGCACGCCCGGCTGATCGTCCAGCGGGCAAACGTGCTCGCACACCCCGCAGCCAATGCATTTATCCGGATCCACCCGGGGCATAAGCACCGTGCGGCTCTGGCCGTTGCGCAGCTGGATCTGCTGCTCCACACAATAGATGGCTTTGTCCGGCACCGGGCAATGTTCTTCGCAGACGATGCAATTGCGGCCATAGACATAGGGGATGCAGCGCGTAGGATCGAAGGCGGCCAGGCCGATCTTAATCTGGTGTTTTTCTTCCAGGCTCAGCGGCCGGATCGCTTCCGTTGGGCAGACGTGTCCGCAGGCGGTGCAGTTGTAGTCGCAGTGGCCAATCAGCGGCACTAACCGAGGGGTAAAAATCCCCTCCAAGCCGGCTTCGGTAATGGCCGGTTGCAACCCGCCGGTCGGACAGACCTTCATACACATGCCGCACCCGGTGCATCGGGCCAAAAATTCCGGTTCTGGTCCGGCGCCGGGCGGCCGGATCAGGCGGGGATGATAGTAGTCTTTCGCTCGGCCCTGGGGAGTAGCTCGCATGGCAGCCAGTGCCGCCAGGCCCCCCAATGCCGACCACAATAGACCCCGTCGGCTCAAGCCAACCGGTTCCAATCTCGGCTCTTTTTTCCACGGCAGGCTGACCAGCCGAAACGTGCAACTCTGCCGGATGCAAACTCCAGAGCAATTCAGGCACATGAGGCATTCGCTCGGTCGCCAACCTTGGCCTGCCGCGGCGGCCGATGCCCCATGACAAGCCGTCGTACACACACCACACTGAGTGCACCCCTCTTGGTGGACCACCCGGCGCAAAAGAGGCCATCGGGCCAGCAATCCTAAAAGCGCCCCCAATGGACACAAATACCGGCACCAAAAGCGCCGCCGATATCCATTGGCCGCCACCATCAGCACAAATACCAACCAAACCACTCCCGCCCCTAAAAACGCCTGCTTCGGGATCGAAAACACATGATCACGGAAAAATTGATACACCGGTTCACTTAGACTTGTGAGATGAAATGGGCCAATGCGAACCGGCCCCACCTCCATTGGCCCAACATGCGGATCAGCCTGGAAGACGCTGTGCGCCCCCTGTTCTACCGCCCATTGGAAGGCCGGATAAATGGCTGTAGCCGCCGTCCGATACAAAAGGACCAAAGGATCAAAGATGCTGATCCAATGGCCGCCCAATAGCGCCATGGCCAGTCCAGCCACAAGCAGATAGTACTTCGCCTTTTGCCAGCCCGTATAGGTATCTCGGCGTTTGGCTCGGCTTTGCACCTTGTCAAAAGCCCAGCCAGCCAACGAATGCACCGTACCTAACGGGCAAATCCAGCCGCAAAAAATCCGCCCCAACAGTACCGTAACTACTACAGTAATCAGGCTCCAAAACAGCAGCAGTGGCACATCCCTGGCAGCAATGCCCGTCAGCACCAACAGCAGCGGATCAGCCAAAAAGAATCCCTTCAGCCAAGTGCCCGGCAATCGGTCCGCAGGCGCCCAGGTGGCCAAAACCATCCACAAAAACAGAATCAAAAAACCGATCTGGACCACCCGCCGGACCCACCGCGGCAGAGTAAGCGAACCGATTTTCATCGGACGAGCCCTTGCGCCTTAAGACAGGGCAAGTTCCTTCGGCTTCAGGCTACGATAGTCCATCGTGCCTAGGCCAACTTCGACGGCTTTCTTAATGGAGCCGATTTCCGCCGGTTTGCGCCGCAGCATTTCCGCGCCGAAGGCGTCCAGGGCCACAATATCAGTCCCGGCGGCCAGGGTCCATTTGGCCTCCACATCTTCCAGCCGACCCCCTTTGGGACCATTGGCCAGCATGATCCGGGTGCAATCCAACAGGCACAACTGCGGCCTCATAAAGCGAGTGATGTCGGCCAACGAAGTGGGGATGTCCTGATGGAATAGTTGACGTTTCTCTACTACACCCATGTAGTTCTTCATGCACAAGGTGGCCGTGGCAAGCCGATGATGCTTAGCAATCGGCACGTTGATCACCAGATCTGCTTCCATGATCTCCGGATAGATGGGGATGGCTTTGAGTCGTTCGCCTTTGATATTCACCTCGCGGAAGCGTTCTCGGTCCAGATACACCACTTCGGCGCCTGCTTTTTTGGCGGCCTCGGCAATGCCGCTAACCACGTAGGTCTTTTGGGCCAGATCGCAAGGGTTGTCGCCCACTTTGACCCGTTTGGCGCCCGCATCCAGACAAAGCCGAACCAACGTGGCCACCACATCGGGATTGGTGTTGGCGGCTTGTTCTCGGGTGCGGTCCCAGGCGATGTTCGGTTTGATCCAGACGACTGCGCCTGGTTTGACGAACCGCCGCATGCCGCCCAGGGCTTCCATGACTTGTTCGGTCAGTTTGGCCGCCACTTTTTGCTCTTCGCTCAGACTGGCGGGAACGGGTCCCGTCCACCGAGCAATCGCCATCTGGGCCTGGCTCTCCAAAAGGGAACCCAATCCAGGGGAGGCTAAACTAAGCGTCCCCACACCAGCGGCCGAACAGACCAAAAACTCACGCCGATTCAAACCCTCTGCCATAGCAAAACCTCCTCCAATCTAAAAGTACCCACTTATTTCTGTGGCCTTTTCGACTTCCCTTGGTAGTCCGCCCCGGCATATGCCCGCTGCTTCCTGATCGGTTTGCTCAAACAGAACACACAAGCCTTTGAAGGATTTGGGACGCCGAAATTCCGGCGCTGCTACGGTAGGCTAATCGGAAGGGTGTTTAAGGAAGGACAGGGATTTTCTTCTATCATACCTCTATTTCAGCGAAAGACAACCATAGGAAGGCTCTTTCCCACTATTGTTCGGCAACTTCACAAGGACTCCCCAGAAACCGCAGAATTTTAATAGGAAAGGTCAAGGTAAACAAAAAACACTCTTTTTATCGGCCCGCCGCTTCCCTCAACAGCCGAGGGCTTTCTTTCCATAAAAATTGCCGGATGGCCTCCAACAATTGACCAGCTCGGCGCGCCAGAGACGGATCGTCCCGCACCGCACGCGGCGGCCGAAATGAGACCATCTGCAGAGGCATTTCTCGGCCAGGCCAACTGCGGCCACCGGCCCACTCAGAACCCCCGTCCTTCCCCCTGCCGCCCTGTTCGTTTTGCCTGTTCAGTTCCACCGGATGAAGCACTTTCTGCAACGGCTGGGGAATGTCGATCTTCTGCCACTTTTCCCCTAGACGCCATTGGCCGCTCTGCTGGTCCAGTTCCGCAGTGCGGAGGATCAGGGCATGGCGATAGACCCACAGTTGTTTGAAGGCGGGCGGCTGGCCCGGCCCAACCGCCGGACCCACCAAATACACTTGCCGGCCGTCCCGAAGCTCCATGTCGATGTGCAAGTGCCCCTGCAAGATGCCGATCACCTGAGGAAACTGCTGGATCAGCTTCCGAAGCACCGGTGCATCGACGAAGCTGGGCGGATAGATCGGCTCATGGATGGCCACCAACGTGGGATAGTCCCGATACGTTTCTAAATCTTTGCGCAGCCAATCGAGCGTTTCCGGATCAAAGGCCGATAGCCCCTCCAAGCCAGCTCCGTGGTGTATAGCATCCGGCGCTAGCATGAGCAGGTGCAAGCCGCCGCAGTCCAACCGATATTGCCGGGGACCGAAGACCCGCTCAAACCCGGCTGGCCAATTGTCGCCTGGGATGATCGCATAAGGGCCATTCCAATGCGTGGCAAGCCAGTGTTGGAGGTACTGTTGACGCCGGAGGTTTCGCCCGGCGGGATCGGTTCCGCCCGGCCCAGGCGCTACTAAGGCGCTATTATCCCCGGTCAGCAGCAAAAAGGTGGGGTTTAGCTCTTGCCGAATCCATTGGAGGGTTTGTTGCATCCTGTTTTGGTTTGAGCCGTCCAGGTGCATGTCGGTAAGCCAAGCGAAGGAGAACAGAGGTGGGAGATTTGGATTAGCCCAATCAGGGGGCTTGTTGGAGGGTTTGGGTCCCAGGAGTGTGCCCACCCGAAGAGCAAATTGTTTGAGTTCTTCGGGGATTTGAGCAAACAAGGGATTGGTGAAGGAATTCGTTGGGAATATAAGAAAAATGCAAAAAATAAATAATTTGCGAAACATAGTTAGATTGAATAATTTATAAATGTTGATAAATATACGTAAACTGTTTTAGGAAAACTAACCGAGTAACACCAAAAAGCAAGTCAAGCAAACGAAGCATGCCCATTCTGGACTAGCCAAGACCCATCCTGTGTTTTCGCCGGGCAACCGGCAAAACCAGCCACTGCAAGCGTGCGAGCCTCCAGCCCGATTCGTATCATTCCCCTGGTGCAGGGATGAGAACGGGACAGCCTCTTGCAACTCTCCGGAACTCAGGTACTTGGTGGATAGCCACCAGAAATGGATGCAATTGCCAAGATGCCTGGGCTTGCAACTGCCAGGCACTCCGTTACTGCCTGGCAGGGTTAGCTGGCCGGCATTTTTTCCACCGGGACCCGATAAGGTACAAGCCCACTAGGCCCAAGGCCAATAGCAAGGCGCTAGCCGGTTCCGGCACATGGAAGGTCAAAAACAGCACATCCCCGCCGCCCTGCCAGGGTTGGATGCCGTAGGTCCAGTATTGGGCCGGTCGAAGTCCTTCGGGCACAAGCTGGATACCCAAATCGGTAATGCCGCCGGAAGCGGTAAGGACATAGAAGATGTCGCCTGCTTGCGGCTCAAAGCCACCCCAAAGGGCCACTTGGAGGATGCTATTTTGCTGGAGCACTGCGGCGTTGCCGACGCTCAGCCAGTCGTAGCCGCCGGCGCCGATGCCGCCCTGGGTGTAGCCGCCAATTTCTACTAGCATCGTGCCGCCGGTCTGAAGCGTCAGGTCGCCCAGGATGGAGAGTTTGCCAGGGGAGGCGCCGGCGGAGACGGTGCCGCCGGATTCCACCTGGACGGAGCCGCCGATGGTGCCATTGCCGCCCAACATGCCGCCGATGACACGGACCAGGCCGCTGCCGGTGGCCGAGCCGGTGGTATTATTGGCCAGAAGGGTTCCGGCCAGAATGCGGGTCTGGCCTGTATAAGTGCCCTGGCCCTTTAGCTCCAGAACGCCGGGGCCGACTTTGACCAGGTTCCGATAGCCGTCCACACCCCCCGTGCTTTGCGAAACGGTTCCCAAAATAGTCAGAATGCTCCCTGCATCGACGCCGATGTATTTACTGCGAGAATCATCATTATCGCTGGAGACATGCAGGACCACGTTGCCGCCCCAGGTATTATGGCCGCTGAGGCTGCGGACCTGGGGATTGGTCTCGGTGGTCTGGTTGGATAGATACAAGGTTTTGCCGCTGGGCGTGGTGATATTGTTCTCCAAATGCACTGCCCCAGGCGACCGGATGTGGAAGTAACTGCCGATGGGCGATTTATTGCTCCGGAGAAGAACCGCTCCATTATAGACATCCATATGCATTGTGGTTCCGGAGTTATCGCCGCTGAGGATTAAAAGGCCAGCACCCGTTTTGTCAAACCGAACGCCGCTGATATTGCCGCTGATGGTAAGCGAGGTCCCCGAATCGACCTGAACCTGACTATGCAGAGCCACGCTCACCGGCCCGGCCCAGGTGTTATGGCCGCTTACATTTCGGAGGAGGATGGCGCCGGCTGCGCCGGCAGAGTGGTTCAACGTGAGGGATTCGCCGGTAACAGTGATATTGCCGGCCAATTGGAGCTGGCCGCTCAAAACGGTGGTACCGGCGTCGGTAGTGCCGAGGGCCTGTCCGTGGGTGATCCGAAGCACGCCGCCGCTGGCGGTGGTGCTGCCGATGGTGGTGGCGCCGGTATAGACATTCGCAGCAGTCAGTTCCAGCGTGCCGGCGCCGAGTTTGGTAATACTAGTGATGCCAGAGGTGCCATTGCTGAAGACGGCGCTGATGCGTAGATCGGGGTCGGCCGCGCCGTCAGCCACGTCGATGGCAACCGCTCCACGATTGGCCATATAACCGCCGGTGCTGGTAAT
>CALIRO010000069.1 GCA_938042245.1 uncultured Thermoguttaceae bacterium | reverse complement strand
CCGATCACCCAGTCCCAGGGAGCGAAATAGGTAACGGCAGCCACCTTGTACCGTGGTTTATCTTCGCCTTTGTTTTGCCAGGGATAGCGTTCGAAATCGCACTGGCCATCCTTGGTGGCCATAGCCTTTTTCACGATCGATTGGATAAACAGGTGGCCGTTGGCATCCTTGGCCTCCCAGATGTTTTCGCCATCCCGCTGGCCCTTGTAGGAGATAATGTAGTGCCCCTGATGTTCGCCCGTACCGCCTAAAATATACACATAGCCGGTCTTGCCGACTACAATGTCCATAATCCCCTGCCGGAGGTCAGGCAGGTCTTCCTGTTTGATTCCATAGTACAGCATCCCGACGATCTGGTTCTTTTCGTCCCGGATCGGCTCATAGGCGGTCAGGCACCAGTCATCGACCACCTTGGCGCGGCCCACATAGGTTTGCCCAGCCAAGACCTGGGCAATCACCGGGTTCGCCGTGCCGTCGGGATTCCGGGCAGGAATATAGGTGCCGATGGCCCGCCGGCCGTCCTTGCTCTTAACATTAGTACATACCCGAAGCATATCCCCCGCTTCGTTCATCCGCTGGAAGATGGTGCATGTACCGCCGACCAATTCCTGTACCTTATCCACAATCGGCGAAGGTTTGGTGGGGTCCCAATTTTGCCCGAGCCATTGGGAACCAATCTCCATCTTCGGCAGTTCTACCCGCTGCACTTCCTTGGTTACCTGGTTGACCGCCTCCCAGGTAACTTTCTCTGGGGAAAAGCCGACTCGGCCAGCCTGCCGAAAAATCTCCCTCGCTACACGCAAATTGTTCTGCAACTCCTTTTTAAGTTTTTCATGGCTAACCCGCAGCATCAGATACACGTCCTTGGCGATCTTGGCGCATTCTTCCCGGCCCAGGCGGTCCACTTCCTCTCTGGCCTGCTCTCGAAGAGTGGCTTTCTGGGTCAGGATAGCGCCGATCACCAGCCCGCTGGCCAGCACAATCCCTATCAAACTTAACAAAAACACCTTCCCTTTAAACCCCAACCGTCCTAACCACCTTTTCACACTCATGACGTTCTCCACCTCTCACAGAAAGAAACACTGGGACAATTTCCCTTTCCTCTCAAAAGTACGGCTTCCTTATGGTCTCTTTAAATGCATAAAATTTCCCAAAGAAAAGCAAGCCGTTCATAGAGGAAAATTTTTAGTATTTTTGGGGGAGTAAGGGCCATATTTAGTACAGTCCCAGCCCTCGGAAAAATCCGATTTTCCGGATTATTCCTCACACCTAATATCCCAGGCTCCGATTGAATTCCCTATGACCAATAAGTGATAGCCTCCAACGGAATTACCTCTACTTCCGGAAGAAATCCAATCAAAATTCCTGCTCTCCATCGGGGAGAAGGTTAAGGTGAGGGGAGAAATGCTACTTCCTCCGAACTATACAAAGAACAGAACACTTCCGCCGAAGCAAGCACCTAAGAGCGAATCAGACGAGAGCCATCCAGTGGCCTTCCTGGACCGAGCATTTCCTCTGCCCAGGGGGTTCGCTATGAGGCAGCCCCATCATCGAGATTATTTGAAGGGTTCCGGCCGTTGCCCCCTGCGAGGATCGGTCTATAGCTCAGTTACGGGGCGGCTGGAGCTCGGCCTAGTTTTTGGCGCAGTTCGACCAGCAAGGCCAGCTCTTTTTTCAGAATCGTTTCGACTTCGTCGGTCTTTTTCCCACCGAGTCCTTCGTTTTCGATGCACAGGTCCCCTTGGTAGCCCGCTTTATCCAGGATGGCCGCCACCCGGTGGAAATCCACGTCGGCCTGGTAGATGGGGCATTGATATTTGCCGTACTCCCACCCCATGGGCCGTTGGGTTTCCCGTTTCTCCGGAGGATAGTTGATTCCTTTCAAATGAGTATGGAATACCCGGGAAGCGAATTGCTCGAAGATCTCATACAGCTTCGAAAGCGGATGTCCATACCAATAAAAGTTTCCCGTATCCAGGGTCAGGCCCAAAAGCGGCGAACCCACCCCCCGGAACAAAGCCTCCAGAAAATCTGGATCATTCGTTACAGCGCCGTGGTTTTCGATGGCCAGCGGCACACCAGTCGGTTCCACCTCGGCCATAGCTTTTCGTAACGCTTTCATGGCCAAAGGCAGGAAATCTTCCTTGCTCATTTTGTGGGCGACCACGTCGATTCGGATGGCGGATACGCCCAGGGCCTTCGCCACCCGCGCCACCCGACCGCACCACTCGGCCTCCCAGTCCGGGCGCTCGGCAAACCGATTGTACATGCAAAAGGCGGTAATCCGCACGCCGGAGCGCTCCATATCTTTGCGCACCCGATTTAGCCCGGCAATATCCGCCGCCGTATAAGGCCCTTCCGGATGCACCAGATGCGGCAGTTCCAGCTTTTCGGTGATGGTAACTTCCATGCCTTCTAGGCCCATGTGCTTGGCCGCCGTCCAAATGTTGTCCGGCTTCAAATGACGGAGGATGACCTCTCGCATGGCTAACGGCCAGACCGGCTTTTTCTGCTTGCCTGGTTCGCCTCCAAGGGCCCGTTCAGCCGGTTCCGCCCACACCAAACCGCTCCGGCTCAACACCCCCCCTATCCCGAACAGACTAGCATTCCTAAGCAACCCGCGCCGTGAAATCTGTGCCTCCCTCATCGAAGTTCACTTTTCGTAAGCAAATACCTACAAACTCATCGACCCATACCTCGCAAACACGCCAAACAGGCAACCCACCCCCCCATAGCGATCCATCCGGAAAGCACCCGATGGGCCTTCTTGCTCAAAACCGCTCCAAACTATCTTCTTTCTGGGTGGGTAGCAAGTTGCCGACCTCTTTCCAGGGCAAGCTGAAGGTCTAGGCCTCCCTCAGCAAACGCATTCCCCCATTTTGGCCACAAACCGTCTTCATTTCAACCCATCGATTCGCTTCGCTAGTCCCATTCCAGAGTGCCCTCCTCATAATCATCCAAGAGCCGACTCTCCCTTGGGAAAAACTTGGTGCAGGTCCCCTAAGAAAAGACACAGCGGCATCGAAGAGTACATATGAAGAGAGTCCTGCCGCGGATGGAAATTTATATACACTTTCTGGCCCGCACACAGTGATCTGCCAAAGCCGATCTTAGAAGCGTCAACTCCCGTGTCGCTCTTGGCCAGGGGACGATTAGCCCAGGTTCTGCGGCAGGGTTGACAACGCGTCCAGGTCCTCTGGGAAGGTCCCCCACGAGTCCAGATTTTACCGTAAGATTTGCACACCTAGTCCAGATTCTGCCGGAGGGTTTGTAGCAGGGTGCCGTCGGCGGAGCGAATGTTTACCTCTAGCGGCATCTGGCCCGGCAAACTGTGCGTCGCACAGCCAAAACACGGATCATACGCCCGGAAGGCCATCTCCACCCGGTTCAACAAGCCT
>CALIRO010000068.1 GCA_938042245.1 uncultured Thermoguttaceae bacterium | reverse complement strand
TGGTCGGCCTGGGGGAACCGGCGTCGGATGGCCTCAAAGACCTGATACGGGGCCTGACCTGCAGCAGAGGCGATTTGGGCTAAGGTCTGGTGGGCGGTCGGCTGAACAACCCCTTGGGTTTCTAGGGCTTGGATGAGTTGTTCGGTAGGGACGGCCAGGCGTTCAGCTATATAATCTAATGTCCATTCTTCGGCATGAGGCGCTGGCGGCCTGGGCAGCCGGTCTTCCCAAAAGAGCTTCATCTGGGCTTGGCCTTGTTGGAGCAATCGCCAAGGAGGCCATTGCCACAGCGTACCCGCCACAAACACCGCTACCAGCGCCACGGCCACCCCCACCGGCCCTGGCAGCAACCCCTTCAGCCCCCAGCATTGGACATAGCCGATCAGCATCGACCAATTGAGCACTAGGTGCCAGACTGCCGCTGCTGCAAACAGCACCGCCAGGTTCGTATGCACCGCTTGCCAAGCTTCTTTGGACAGTCCCAGCACCTGCCAGCCGCTCCAATGGGCAATTCGACCCACCGGCGCAAGATACAAAACCACCCCGGAAGCGGCCAGCAGCAAAAACGTTACCATGAGCATCCAAGATACAAACGGTTTTATCCGCATCCGACGTCTCCTGTCCCCGCAGCATGACTCTGGCGAAACCCTTTCCGGCCGAAAACCAAAACCCACCGAAGCCTTCAAAAAACAGCTTTGATATTGGGCAACAGCTCCATGAATCTTGCAAACTCTTCAATCGAGCCACGCTCCATCATCGAAAATCCCGGGGCAAGGCACAACTGCTGGATAGGTTTCGTTTGCGAAGGGGGATGAGCCTTCCAGTGGATATAGCATAGCCTTTTTTGGTGCTGTGTCCTAGCCTCCACGCCTCCGGATGGGTTCCTGCCCACCGCTTAAAAAGACCACCTACCCAACCCGCCGGGAGAGTGGGATAATATAATGAAGAATCTTTGTAACATTTCAGCCGAATGGCGCAACCTGTCTCGGCTGCGAAAGCAGGAATCCGGTTTTTCGATGGATTGGTGCTCTCCGGACTGCGGCTTACGCGGCACAGACAGACGGAGGTGTTCTTTCCAACAAACAGGCTCCTACTTCATGCGGCTGAAAAGTTACGAATGTTTTTTTAGCATTGTTTTGTAGGTGAAATATGGACAGACCGGAAGAACAGGTTCAGGTGGCTTCGATCTCGGTGCGGTCGGAGGCGTTGTCGGCTGGTCGATCTGGGGGCAAAGTGGGTACCGAACCTCTGACCCATGGCTTAAGCGAGCGGGTCCGGGCCCTTCGGTTGCCAGTGCCGGAGGAGCCGCCAAGGGGACTGGCAAACCGATTGCCGTGGGTTTTGACCATCCTGTCGTTAGCAGCGACGGCGTTGGTAGGCTATTGGGCCTGGCTGCGTCCTTGGCAGACCCAGCAGGCGGTGCAGACGCCTGGTCAGGAAAGCCCACCTGGGATGTTGCCGTTGACTCCGCAGCCGGCGCCAAAAGAAGGGGAAATTGTCCTTCAGGCCAAAGGCTACATTGTGGCCAAGCATCAGATTCTGATTAGTCCGTTAGTAAGCGGTCGGATCCTTCGGCTGAATTGCGATGAAGGCCAACGGGTACAAAAGGGAGACCTCTTGGTGGAACTGGAATCCACCGAATACGAGGCCGAATACCGGCGGGCATTGGCCAATGTAGAGGCAGCCAATCAGCGCTATCAGGAACTGCAAAAATACCGAGACGAAGAGATTCGCCAAGCCGAGGCCGAATTGGCTGAGGTCCAGCATCAACTGGCCCAGGCCGAGGATGACTACCGGCGTGCCAAAGACCTGTTTAGCCGGGGGATCATCACCCAACAGGAACACGATAGCGCCCATCGGCAGGCGGAAACGCTCCGGCAACGAGCCAATCGCATGAAGGCTGCCTTGGAACTAATGCAAAAAGGCCCTCGGGAAGAACGCCGCCAAGCCGCCTTGGCCGAACTGCAAGCTGCCCAGGCCGAACTGGCCCGCGCTAAATGGCGCTTGGAGAACTGTAAAATCTACGCTCCCCTTACCGGTACCATCCTCAAGAAAAACGCCGAACAGTGGAACCTGGTCAACCCCCTGGCCATGCAAGGTTCCTTTAGCATCTGCGAAATGGCCGACTTATCTCAGTTGGAAGTGGAACTGATGATCCAAGAACGGGATATTGCTAGGATTTTCGAGGGCCAATTGTGCAAGGTGTATGCTGAGGCATACCCGGAAGATATGTTTCCGGAACGGGTGTATGCGGGCCGGGTATCCCGGCTGATGCCGATTGCTGATCGGGCCAAAGGGGCCATTCCGGTTCGGGTAGAATTTCGGGTGCCGCCCGAAGAACAGGGTAAATACCTCAAACCGGAAATGGGTGCTATGGTAACTTTCTACAACGCCCCGGCGCCAAAGGAACTTCCGATCTTCTGGAAAGATGTTTCTAGGGATGGGGTGCGCCAGCAAGCCGAGCCAATCCTTCCTGCCCCGTCGGCGAAAACGCCCATCCAAAAATAAGTCGGTATCGTTCTTGCTGAAGGGGGCAAGCCTCTTGTGGGAATCGTGGCCAAAGCGGACTCTCAGGCAGCGATGTTCATGCTATTCGGGTAGAGCAGGAAGGGAAAAGGAACCGGCTCCAAGCACTCCTAAGACTAGAGTGCTGGTTGGGAGGAGATGAGGGAGCTACTTTGGCGCAAATAAGCCAGAGAGGATCTCTGTGGG
Organism: uncultured Thermoguttaceae bacterium; assembly: GCA_938042245.1. Classification (GTDB taxonomy): domain Bacteria; phylum Planctomycetota; class Planctomycetia; order Pirellulales; family Thermoguttaceae; genus JANXAQ01. Next base: position 16,208 of record CALIRO010000068.1, on the reverse strand, counting down.
TAGGGAGTGCGAGATCGCTTTTATCGGCGGCCGAGGAGTTGACGAGCCACTTGCAAGGCGGCGGCCAAAGCGGAGTCCTCTTCGAGGGAGCCCGGGGTGGGGGCAAAGGCGGCTTCTGCGGGCCCTGGCCCGGGCAGCGGCATCTCTGGGAGGCCCGATTCGGAAGAAGGTATTCCAGCCGGCCTCCACCCAGCAGGATTTCCCGGCGGGCTAGGCAGTGCAGGTTGGCTCATCCGTTCTGCTAGCCCATCTTTTGGGGGAATCCGGGCCGTCCGATGCACGAGGATGTCCGGTTCAATGCCCACCCGATTGAAGGATTGGCCGCTGGGCGAATAAAACCGAGCGGTGGTCAAACGTATGCCTGTACCGGCGTACCCCAGGGGGAAGATTCCCTGCACCGAGCCTTTGCCGTAGGTCCGCTGCCCAACCAGAGTCCCTCGGCGGTGATCTCGAATAGCCCCGGCAAAGATTTCGGCGGCACTAGCGCTTTCCTGATCCACCAGGACCACCAGCGGCACCCGCCAGGTGCCTGCCTGGTGTGCTGTGTAAGTAAAATCTTCCTGAGGGCTTCGCCCCCGGGTAGAAACAATGACTCCTTGGTCGATGAACTTGTCGGCCACCTCCACGGCGGTAGATAACAACCCCCCTGGATTGCCCCGCACATCGACAATCAGACTTCGCATTCCTTGCCGGTACAAATCCCAAAGCACCGCTTCCAAATCGCGGGCGGTCGTTTTTTGGAAACAGGCCAATTTGACATAACCGATGCCCATTTGGGGATCGGCCATGCGGGCCTGTTCGATGCTGGGCAGTTCCACCCGGCGGCGTCGGAGCCGAACTTGCCGAGGCGGTTGGCCGGGCGTTTGCACCGTCAGTTCGGCCAGGCTTCCTTCAGGCCCCTGGAGCAGATCGGCCGCCTGTTCGGTCGTTAGCCCCACCAGACTTTGGGAACCGACCGCCAGGATCCAATCGCCTGCTCGGAGTCCTGCCTCCTGGGCGGGGCTGCCCGGTACCACCCGCACAATCCGCAGTTTTCCCCCCTCGGACTTCAACTCCACCCCTAACCCAACAAAGTGCCCTTCAATCTGCGAATAAATCTCTTCCAGTTGGCTTGGCGTAAGAAAGGCCGAATAAGGATCCAGTGTATTAGTCACACCGCACAGGCATTCCAAAATCACTGCCGTAGGAGGCAAGCCGAGCTGTTGGTAGGCCGCTTCCGCCAGGGTCCGGATCCTCTGCCAGGTTGCCGAGCGGCTCTCTAGTTGCTGGTGCTCCACCAGAGTTCGGAGTGTTTGGCGAAACTCAGCCAATTTGGCCGGCGGCACACCAGCCAAATACCGATTGACAAAGATCGGCTCGCTCAAAGCCACTTCTAAATCCACAACTCCCCGTTGGAGAAAATCATTCCAGTTAAACGTATCTACATAGTGTGCCTGAATTTTGCTCAACACTTCATTATACAGGCCCAGCGCTTCCTGAGGCGAAAGGGTTTCTAAGATCCGCAAAAAGCTCCGATCCGTGTATCGGCGCACTAAGTCATAGTGCAATCGGGCCAGCTCGTACCGCCGTTGGAGCGTGGCTTCCGCCGGATAATTCCGCAGGGCTTCCTCATAATGGAACAGGGCATCGCCCCATCGGCCTTGGCTTTCTAGCTGCATGCCCCGGCGAAGCAATTCCTCCACTGCGCTAGCCGGTTCCACAACCACCGGCGCTAGGGGTGCTGCTTGAACCTGGGGCGTTAATAGCGACGGAGCAGGAATCTGCCCCGGGGGCAAAAGCACCGGGCCCTGCTGAGCCAAGCTCTCCGATAGGCTCCCTAAGCCCAGCAGACCCCCACCCAGAGCTGCCCACCAAAGAACCCAACATCGAGAATGGACAGGTCTATTACGTGGCATCAGCTTGCCGCCGTCGAAGAAGGCTTCCTTGCTTGGAGAAAAACGGGCCTTTTAACTATAGCCTACGAAAATCTATTAGACAAAAAATGCCCCCCATTTTTTGGCCCTTTCCTTTGCTACATCTATTACGATCCGACCCCCCAGATCCGTTTAGACCGATAAGGACCCAAAGAAAGGAATTCCCCAAAATATCGAAAATGCCAACTTCACTGGCTATGACGACCAGACCGGCCTATGCCCGGCAGATCGGCCATCAGCGATCTGGGATCCCCGATCCAAGACAAGCGGCTCCGAGGATCCCCAAGAGACGATTTGCGATCTCCGATAAACGATCTACGATCTGGGATAGGCGATTCAGGCATAAGCGATTCAGAGGCTGCGTGGTGCCTTTTTATTGGTCGTTGGGGGACTTGCCTTTTCCAAGCCAGAATGGTATGGTACGTGTATCTTTACTGCCCTTCCAAGAAGGAAGTTGGTCTTTGGAAGCGGGGTGGTTTTTCGTGGCGATAGGAAAGGAGGAACCTGTGGGAGTCAAGAAGACGGGAAAAGGACGGCGGAAAGTGGGCCGGAAAAAGCGACGCCTCCGGTCTAAAATCCGCCACCGGAAGAAATAACCTCAGCGATACCTCGGCGGGATAAGAAAATCTGTGCGGGCTTGGTGGTCTAAAGCGTCTTCCGAGTTCTGCTTAGTAGGAACCGCCGTTTCGAGCAGTAGAACCATCCTAGGATCCGTTCTCCGACTGCGCAAGAGAAATTCTTTTTGCTAGCCTGCAAGCGCAGACCAGAAGGGAGAATCGCTAGGATGTGCGAGGAATGCGTTTGGCTCTTTAGGAGGTGGGGGGGGTGGTGGAATGGGCCTGCGGGGCCTCTTTATTGCCATTGGCCTCGGCGGGGATTCGTTTGACGGCCACCAGGCTGTCGCCCTCTTCGAGGGTCATGATGCGTACGCCCATGGTGTTTCGGCCTCGGAGGGGGATTTCAGCCACAGGAATCCGCTGGATTTTGCCTCGGGCGGTGATCATCATCACTTCATCTTCATCCCGGACCCGGACAATGCCGATGACCGGGCCATTGCGCGGCACGGTGTTAATATCTCGCAGTCCTCGGCCTCCCCGACGTTGGGTCCGGTAGGAACGGGCTGGAGCAGTTTCTTCGGCGGATTCGGATTCTTGTTCCTCCAAATCGCACTGGGTTTGCTCTGTCCCGTTAGCCGATTGAGCATCTGTCTGGACATGGTCGGCAGCCGATTCCGCTTCTGCCAGGGTTTCCTGGTCTGCCGGGGCTTCTTGGTCGGGTAGTGCGTCCTGGTGGGGGAGGGTTTGCTGGTCTGGCTGATCAGGGGCGTTTGGGCCGAAAGGCGTTCGTTTGCCGTAGCCATGGGCGCAGACGGTGAGCAACTGCCCTTCCGGATCGGCCACCACCATGCCGACTACCTGATCGTCGGGGGCCAGACTGATACCTTTCACCCCGGTGGCCGCCCGACCCATGGGACGAACGTCGGTATGTTTGAATCGGATGGCCATTCCCTTGGCAGTAGCCAGCACAATTTCATCGCCCGGACCGGCCACCACCACATCGACCAGCTCATCGCCAGGCCGAAGTTTGATGGCGATGATACCAGCCCGAGTAGGTCGGCCATAGGCGGCCAGATCCGTCTTTTTGACCAATCCCCGGGCAGTTGCCATGATCAAGTAATGCTCCGGTCGGTCAAAGTCCCGCACGGCCCGGCAATCGGCCACCTTTTCGCCCTCGCTCAGATTCAGCAAGTTTACAATGGCTCGGCCTCGGCTATCCCGGGGCAACTGCGGCAAATCATACACTTTACGCCAATACACCCGGCCCAAATTGGTAAAAAACATCAGATAATCATGGGTACTGGCCACAAACAAGTGGGCAATAGGGTCTTCCTCGTCGGTTCGTGCGCCGGTCAATCCTTTGCCGCCCCGACGCTGCGCCCGATAGGCATGGATCGGCGTCCGCTTGATGTAGCCTTTGGAACTTATCGACACGACCATCATCTCCTCTTCGATGAGGTCTTCCATGTTGATCGGGCCTAGCTCCTCATCGGTAATTTCGGTCCGTCGCGGATCGGCAAACCGACGCTTCAGCTCCAGACAGTCTTGCCGGATGATCTCCAATATGTTCCGGCGGTCCGAAAGGATACGAAGATACTCGGCAATATCGGCCAAAAGGCCTCGGTGTTCTTCGGAAAGCCGCTCTTGCTCCAGATTGACCAGTTGGCCCAAGGTCATCCGGAGAATGGCGTCTGCTTGCACGGGGGTAAGCGAGTAGGTTTCTGCCTGACCCCGTTCTTGGACAAACCGAGCAAACCCTTCTTCGCCCAATGCCCGCCGGAGCATGGCCGCCGGACAGGCAATCCCCATCAGACGCTGTTTCGCCTCCGCCTCCGTAGCGGAGCTGCGAATCGTCTGAATGACTTCATCCAGATTGGCCAGGGCAATCAGAAGCCCTTCGACAGTGTGTTTGCGTTGCCGAGCCTTTTGCAGCAGATACTGCGTGCGCCGCCGGATGACCGTCTCCCGATGCCGGATAAACTCCTCAATCAACCCCTTGAACGAAAGAATCCTGGGCTTTCCGTCCACTAAGGCCAAGAATATTAGCGAAAACGTATCTTGGAGCGGGGTATATTGATAAAGCTGATTGAGCACAATTTCCGGATCGGCTTCTCGGCGTAGATCAATGACCAGGCGGACTGGTTCTTCCAGATCGCTTTCATTGCGGATGGTAGCGATACCGGGAATTTTGCCTTCGGCGGCTACTTCGTGGATCTTCTCTTCGATGCGATCTCGCACCTGCTGATAGGGGATTTCAGAGATGATGATGCGGAATCGGCCTCCGTGGACTTCTTCAATGCGGGCCCGGGCACGGACCACGATGGTGCCTCGGCCGGTGGAATAGCCTTGGCGGATGCCTTCCCGGCCGCAGATGATGCCGCCGGTGGGAAAATCGGGACCTGGACAAATCTCTAGTAGCTCATCGACCGTTACCTCCGGATCCTCTATGACCCGAATCGTCGCATCACAAATTTCCGCCAAATTATGCGGCGGGATCGAGGTAGCCATCCCCACGGCAATCCCCTGCGAGCCGTTGGCCAACAGGTTCGGAAACTTGGAGGGCAGGACGACCGGCTCCTGAGCCTTCTCGTCATAGGTGGGCACAAAATCCACCGTGTCTTTGTCTAGGTCTTCCAACATCAGGGCCGCTATCTGCGAAAGCCGCGCTTCGGTATATCGCATGGCCGCCGCCGGAAGACCAGCAATCGAGCCAAAATTGCCCTGCTTATCGACCAGCGGATACCGGGTGTTCCACTCCTGCCCCATGCGCACCAGGGTGGGATAGATCGCTTGGTCGCCATGGGGATGGTAGCGCTTCATGGTTTCGCCGACGATGCCAGCGCACTTGGAGGTAGATGCAGTCGGCCCCAGCCCCAGATCCCGCATCGCCACCAGAATCCGCCGCTGGGAGGGTTTGAGCCCATCCCGCACATCCGGCAGCGCCCGGCTGACGATGACGCTCATCGCATAGGTCAGATAGCTTTCTTTCAGTTCCTCTTCGATGGGCTGTTCGATGAGCCGGGCCGCCATGACCGTCGGCCCTTGGCTGCCGGAAGAACCCGCCGCTTCCCCTCCTGCGGCCATCTCCTCCCCGTTGCCGGAGCCTGGGCGGCTAAACCCGGAAGAAAACGGTTCCTGCGGAAGATCCGTATCGTCGGCCAAGCCAGATTCCTTTCCTCAAAACTCATTTCCACCCCACCCGGAAAATCCAAAAACATCCCCTTGGAGTTTACCGTGCGGACCTTCCGGGGGGCATCAAACCCTCTTCCCCTAGGGAAGTTGGCACCCATAAAACCCTATGGGGAGCTGCCCAATCCCCCAGAATCTAGTTAATATACCGGATAGCACGCCTAGATTCAATACTGGTAGATTCACAGTCTTTCTAATCGGTGTATTTGCCCTATTTTCTCTACCCTTTTCAGACTATGTGTTTTCTCGCTAGGAGGAGCTTTCCGCATGATCATCGGCGTCCCCAAAGAGATCAAACCGGATGAATACCGAGTAGGCATTCTCCCGGTGGGGGTAGAAGAACTCACTCGGGCTGGCCACACCGTGTTGATCGAAGCCGGCGCTGGTCTCGGCTCCGGCATCTCCGACGACCAATACCTCCAGTACGGGGCCGAAGTGGTCCTCTCTGCCCAGCAAATCTATCGCCGGGCAGAAATGATCCTCAAAGTCAAAGAACCCCAGCCCGAGGAAATCCGCTTCTTACAGCCCGGCCAAATTGTATTTGCCTATTTCCATTTTGCGGCCGATCGGCAATTAACCGAAAGTTTTTTGGCCAGTGGCGCCACCGCCGTAGCCTATGAAACATTGCGGGATAGCCGGGGCCGGTTGCCGCTGCTGATCCCCATGAGCGAAGTAGCAGGCCGAATGAGCATCCAAGAAGGCGCCAAATACCTCGAACGACCTCAAATGGGCCGAGGCATCCTCCTGGGCGGCGTGCCAGGCGTCCCCCCTGCCGAGCTGCTTATCCTCGGCGGCGGCGTGGTCGGTGCCAATGCCGCCAAAGTAGCCGCCGGCTTCGGCGCCATCGTCTGGATCCTAGATATCGACTTGGATCGACTCCGCTATCTGGACGACATCATGCCGCCTAATGTGGTCGAACTGTTCTGCGATCGGCATACCCTACTAGAACTTTTACCCAGAGCCGATCTGGTCATCGGCGCCGTGCTGGTCCCAGGCGCCAAAGCGCCGGTGCTGATCCGTGCCGAAGACCTCCGAAGGATGAAACCCGGCTCAGTGATTGTGGATGTGTCGATTGATCAAGGCGGCTGTGTAGAGACCAGTCGCCCCACGACCCATAGCCATCCTACCTTTATCGTCCAAGACGTGGTCCATTATTGTGTAACGAATATCCCCGGCGCTGTAGGACGGACTAGCACCTTTGCGCTGTGTAATGTAACCTTGCCTTGGGCCTTGCGCATAGCCAACCTCGGCTTGCTCCAGGCTGCAGAAAAGTTCCCGCCCATCGCTTCAGCTATCAATATCTTCCAAGGCCAACTGACCCACCGCGCGGTGGCCGAAACCTTCGGCCTGCCCTTCAACCCCCGTTTTGAAGCCGCCTAAGCGCAACGGTGGCCTCTTTTTGCCAATGTGGAGCAGATCCAGAGAGGTGTGGCCAGATGTGCTGCGCGGGATCAAGTTACCTATGGTGAGCAGGACTAGATTCCGGCTAGGGCCATCGCCACTCTGGCCTGGCTCCCCAGTTGTCTGGCCTAGCGAAAAAATCGGCGGTCCAGCGCAACTCGTTTTTTGGTAAAAGGTTAAAAACCCCATTTGGCTAAAAGCTTAACACCCCCATTGGCTAAAAGCTTAAAACCCCCATCTGGGGAAAAGATTAAGACCCCATTTAGGGAAAAGATTAAGGGAGCCTCTGAATAATCCAAAGGGGATATTTTTACATTATGTCGGAACCTCCGTCAATAGCCCCAACATATAGTGGCACTGCCAACATTAGACTCAATATATCACTGCTCAGCAATGGGAACCGATAGGCAAAGGAACGGATCGCATATTCATAAAGTTCACGTCATGTTCAGGATTTTGCAGAGTTTCCTTTCATAAAAAATTTTTCCCCATGCTTGACATCGCCAGGGGGGGGATAAGTAGAATACGAGAAGTACGGTCATTGCAGATAGTAAATAAGAAATGCGTGGGGTTTACGGGTGTGCTGAGCTACGGGTATTCGGCCTGCTGGGGTGATTTCTCAGATCCCAAAACCCCACTGCGTTAAAAACCGGCATTGTGCAGAGGTTCCGAAGGTATAATGAAACGTGTACGGTACTACCTGGACCAACGTCGCCGCACCGGCCGCCACCGCTACGTGCAGGCGGCATGAGACGCGGTCCCGAATCGCGAAAAGTCGTTTAGTTGCCGAAGGAGGAATCCGTTGATGAGCAGCATCTTCTTGAGCTTGACCATGCTTGCCGCCGCGATCGCATCGGAGCCACAGGCAGAATTGCGAACGAGTGTCGATTTGTGCGAGGGCTGGCAACTTGTCCCGGTCGTCGGCATGGATGCTCTCCGCGGCCTGTCGGACCTGAAGAAGCGGCCCCAAGACGGCTGGAAACCGGTGGCCATCCCCAATCGCGGGGACGGCACGGGCTTCTTCAAAATCTACGAGCACCCCGAAGAGCAGGGCGGCTGGTATCGCCGCACGCTCCGGCTGGGGCCGATTCCCAACGACCGCCGCTTGATCCTGCAATTCCGGGGCGTCAGCTACATCACGCGGGTTTGGGTCAATGGCCGCTTCGTCGGCAGCCACGACTTCCACGCCGCGCCGTTCGACGTGGACATCACGGCCGCCGTTAAGGAGGGTGAGAACGAGATCATTGTTTCGTGCGCCCCCAACATCGACTTAAGCGTCGATCCCAAAGCCCCTTGGTATACCCGTGCAATCGGCACCCGTGGCTATCTAACACCTCTGGGGATCTGGGATCGGGTCTTTCTTCTGACTGTTCCCGAGGTGCGAGTAACCGACATTTTCGTTCGCCCAAGCTACCGCAACAAAAACCTCTCCGCGACCGTCACGCTGACCAACAGCACGCCACACGGTTGGCAGGGGCAACTGCGGGCGCGGGCCGTTGCGGGCGACCAAGTGTGCAAAGAATTTCCCGTGGTCGAGGCCTCTGTCAACGCGTTGTCACAGGCTCCGGTGGAATTGCTCGTCGATTGGTCCGACGCCCGGATGTGGACGCCGCAGGACCCGCACCTGTACCACCTGGAAGTCGAACTGTTAGACGCTGACGGCAAGCTCGTCGATCGTACCCGGCAACGCTTTGGCTTTCGCGAGGTGTGGATCGACAATACCAAACCCGGCCAACCTGAGATCATGATGAACGGTCAGCCGCTGCGTTTTTACGGCTATGGCTTGTGGCCGAACTGGGGCCATCCCAAGGAGCACTGGTTGGAACAGATCCGAAAAGGGCCGTGGCGGTTTTTCACCGGTTGCCGCACGCATGCGATGGAAGCGCCGGAGAGCTTCTTCGAGGCCTGCGACGAGGCTGGCTTCTTGGTCGTCTGTGAGACGAGCTTGCTGCAGGAGGCTCCGTTCTGGCGCGAGGCGACCTGGCGGACCGTCTTTCATCAGTACGCCAAGTGGGTCATCTCCAAGCGGAACCATCCCAGCATCGTGATGTGGAGTCTGGACAACGAGGCGTGCCACGCCGGACTGCCGAACCCACACGTCGCCTCGATGCCGTGGCTGACCAAGCTGTGCGACCAGTATCACGCCCTCGATCCGACCCGCCCGGTCACGGCGAGCAACGACTACGACGCCATCCCGAACCTCGACGTTCACGCCATCGGCGGCGGCCCGCACATCAACACCTATGCCGCTTTGCCGAATGAATATCGCTTGGTGACGGAGATGTTCGATGGTCTGCGCGGACGCAAGCAGGGCAAGCCGGCCATCATGACCGAGTGGGGCGAGAACCCGAATTGCTTCGATGCCCATGCGACGATTGCCGGCGAGCGTCTGTTTGAGGGGCCGCTGTGGTTCTTCAATCGCGGCGAAGACGGCTCGGGCAGTTGGTGCCTGAATACCCAACGCGTCCGCATCGCAGCGCTACATAGTTTCTGGGGCATCAAAGAAATGCGCCGCGTCGGCATCCCCATCATTTGCAGCTTCGCCGGCGCGGGCGATCATCCCTTGGTCAACACACCCCAGGACAACGAGGCCAACCGTCGGCTCAGCTTCAATGCTTGCGGCTTCCAGGTAGCCTTCAACCAACGCTATGGCCGCAACTTCGTTGCCGGTCGCTCAACACGCTTTGGAGTGCTGGTGATCAACGATGCCTTTGTGCCGCTGGAAGGACACGTGCGGATAACGTTCCGTCGCCTCGGCGAGGAGAAACCGTTGTTGGTGGCCACGCAAGCCGTGAAGCTGGAGCGGGGCACGCGGGCCGATACCTTTGTCGATTTGAACTTTCCCTCCGTGGACGAACGAATCGATCTGCTCGCCACCACGGAACTGCTCAGCAAGGATCAAGTCGTCTACTGTGAGTCTTGGACGGCGGCGTTGTATCCGCCAGTAACCGGGTTTGACCGGGTGCCCCCTGTCCGACTGTACGATCCCAAAGGCACGACAGCGGCTTTGTTTGAGCGGCTCGGGATTCGATTCGTTCGTTTGGAAACGTGGCAAGACGGACTAGCGGATACCAAGCAACCACTGGTCTTGGGGGCGGATGCCGCTGAGGGCCTGACGACCGCCGACCAAGACCGACTCAGCGAATGGCTGAAGATCGGCGGACGCTTGCTCGTGTTGCCCCAGACCCGACCGCTGTTGTCGCTGGGCGGTGTGTGGTTTACCCGCGGCCTGAAGTACGCCACCGCTTGGAATGCGGTGCGACCGTATTCCGCCACGATTGCGCATCCGACGAGTCTGGATCATCCAGTACTCAGCGGTACAGGCGCCGAGGACTTCCGCTTCTGGCGGGCCGACGACCTGCTGGCCCCGGTCTGCCTGATCAAGCCTGACGCGGGGAATTTCCGGCCGATCCTCTCCAGTGGTCGCACCGTGGATCGCTTCTTCAGCATGGTGGATGTCGGCTTGGCGGGTACGCCGTTGGCCGAGGTGTTTTACGGTGGCGGGTTGGCAGTGCTGTGTCAGGCCCTGGTCACCGAGGCGGAGAACGACCCCTGTGCTGCGACTGTGTTACGCAATCTGCTCACCTATCTCCACGAGCCAAATTTCCCGACGGTTCGTCCGCTCGTTGGTGCCGTGCCAGAGGCTTTGCGTGTTCCCGGACTGCCCGCGTCGGTGGCCTCTGCGCCCAACGGCATTCGCTTCCTGATCGGGTCTGGTAACGCGGACTTTGCCAAGCAGTTGAACGAAGCCCTGCCGGGCGTGCGTGCGGGGCAGACGCTGTACGTGCATCACCTCGACCCGACCGCGGCCCAGATCCTGAGCGAGGCCACCGGCCACACCTTCCGCGTCACGGATCAGCATCCTTACCCGCGCTACAACGGCTGGGAGGCGGACCCGACCAAGCGACAGATGCAGCCGATCGTCCTGGAACCGGCCCCGATCTACACGGCCGCATGGCAAATCCGAACGGGGCTGGCGTTGGGCCAGAGCAACAACGATCTGTGGTTCGGCTACTCCGATCATATGCCGCACGCGGTGACAAGCGACGCCCCCGGAGCGATCCACTACACGCTACCGTGCGTGCTGCTGGAGGTGCCGCTGGGCAAGGGCCGACTGGTCATCAATCAGGTGCGCTGGGATCAGGCCCCAACGGCCAAGCCTTATGCCCAGAAGCGGCTGCGACGATACGCGGCAATCTTGCTGACCAACCTCGGGGTGGCGCTCGATGTGTACCGCCCCGGCAGTCAAGCGCCACCGGTGCCGGCCGATGCGTATATTCATCTGTCGATGGATGAGCGTGACTCGAAGCGGCTGCGGGATTCCTCCGGTTGCGGTAGCGACATGGTGGTACAGGGCAAGGTCGAGTTTCCGCAGGGCAAATATGGCGCGGCACTGCGGTTCGTCGAGCCGACCGGCTTTGCCGAGTTCGAGGCGCGGCAGGATTTGTACGGCCGCATTCCGCCACGCTTCAGTGTCGATTTCTGGATTCGACCGACGGCCAAACAGTATGGGCAAATATTCACCAACAATCGCTCCTTCCGTGGTGAACTCGACGACAAAGGCCACTTCCAGTTCTCAGCCATCCATCCGCCGTTCCAGAGCTTGCGAACCAAGGAACCACTGCCGCTCAACGAATGGACACGTTTGACGCTGACCATCGACACGCAAAAAGGACACATGCAGTTGTATCGCAACGGAGTCTGCGAAGCCGAGGGGCCCTCGATCGGCCATTACCCGCACGGCTACTGGTTGCTGGGTGCATCGCTGACCGGAGAGAAGCGGCTGGCCTTCCGCGGCGACCTGGACGAGTTCCGCGTCTTTGATGATGTCATCGAGGTCAATCCGTAAATCGGCGGGAGGAAACGCCATGCCTCTGCGATCGGTCGTGATTCTGCTGATGTCGTGGGGCGCGGTCGCCTGGCCGGTCTCGCTGCCTGTCGCGGCGCAGCAGCAGCAATGGGAAGACGGGGACACCATCGAGGTGGGCACGCACAAAGTATCGCTGTCGCGGCCGCGTTTGGTGCAACGCAGCAAGGGGTATCTATGGTTTCCATCCCTGTACCACCGCGGTGGCGACCGGTGGTTTGCGATTCTGTCCGCCTATGCCGACCAGGCCCAAGACGTGACTCCCGGCGTCGTCACCTTTTCCGATGATGGCGGTCTGACGTGGTCCAAACCCGTTGAAATCCGTTACGGCGAGATGACCATTGCTCGCCCCGATGGTTCCTTCCTGTTGTTGCCGTATTATCTCCGCTTGAAGTCGGACGACCTCGCCGTGGGCAAGGCCCAACGAATTCCCCAAAGAACCAACACGATCGAAGATCTCAAAGACCCGGTCGAGGTCAGCGGTTGGCCGCGTAAGATCGGCCTGCTCGATGCCGCCCTGGGCGGACCCAAGCCCGAATGGAAGCTGGCCAGCTTTGTCTTCAACGGACAGTCGCTCCTGGCCAAAGACGGCAAAACTTACCTCGCTACGCTGTACGGCCGCTTTACTGGCACTCGCCGCTATAGCGTGGTGCTGGCCGAATCCGCTGATGGGCTGAAGTGGAAGATCCGCTCGGTCGTTGCCGATGAAACCTGCAAGCTGCTTGGTAACGAGGGGCCGTGCGAGTCGGCCGTCGTGCGATTGAAGGATGGCCGGCTGCTTTGCGTGTATCGACTCGATAGCGCCGTGCCCTATGGGCACAGCTTCAGCAGCGACGACGGCCTGACTTGGACTGAGCCGAAGAACCTCGATGGGCCCCTTTCGGTCCAGCCGAGCTTGTCGCTGTCTAGTAAGGGTATGCTACTGCTGTCCGGCGGCCGACCGGGACTATACATCTGGCTCAATGACCAAGGGGACGCCGTCCATTGGGACAAGATTGACCTGCAAGCCCACCACAACAAGTGGGTCAAGGACGAGCCGATCACGCGGGCCATCGCGGCGTTCAACTCCAACACGACCTCATACACGGAAGTCCGCTGGATGGACGATCGGCACTTCCTGGTCATCTACGATCGGCTGGCCAACGGCTGGCAGCCCATCCCGGCCGAATCGAAGGCCACCAACTCCGTCTGGGTGATCCGCGGCCGGGTGGAATGGGACTGACGGCCGCCTAGTGCGGAAGCTTGTCGCGACCGAAATAGGCCGACTCTCGGTCTTCTGTACTTTCTGAAAAATTCCCCTTTATGGGGGTATCGAGGTTGTGATAAAAAACTCTCCTGGGGGGCAAACAGAAGGAAGTCTTTTTTACCCCAGGAGAGCAAAGAATGTTCGGGACAGTTGGGACGCTTGCTTGGTTATTACCTTGGCGGACGGCTCCATCGGCACAGGACCAAAGGTATGTTCGGAACAGTTGGGACGTTTGCTTGGGCGTTGCCGAAGGAGCTTTTGGGGTGGCTCCAGAAATGGGCCAGCGAGTTGGACCGCCGACTGCAAGGCCGATGGGTAGCCTTGATGATCGGCCTGCTGTTGGCTACCGGAAGCCGCCGTGTGGCCCGATGGCTGGCGGCCCTGGTGGAGTGGTGGGCGGCCAAATATCCGGAGGAGGTGTTGGCTCAGGTAGATCGGCCTGCCTGGGACCGATCGAGCCGAAGGGTTTCCCATGCGGAGCGTCGCAACGTGTTGCTGCGTCATGTGTTGGAGCAACAATTTTGGTTGGTTCATCGGCCGGACCTTATCACCTCCCCCATGGCCATTCCGCTGTCCCCTTCCCCCCGGACCATTTTCGTTGGTGCATCTGCCGGAGCTTATCGCCTCTCCCGTGGCCATTCCGCTGTCCCCTTCCCTCAGCGACCATTTTCGTTGGTTGATCGGCGGGACCTTATCGGCCAAAAAATCCTCGGATGGGTTTGCCGGCTGCTTGGCCTCAGCCACCGGCCTGCCCCACCCTAGAGGATTTTTTGAGAAAGTACAGATACTTATCAAGGCCCACGATATCCACGTAAGCATCTCCGGGATAGTAATGCAACCCGGAAAACTCGTTTCCGTAACCGTCATCCGGCGAGTAAACCCACAACAAGTGATTCAGCTTCTTGACGTTGGTGAAGTACTCGAACATATGCCGCCAAAGGGCGACAAAGTCTGCCTGATCTCGGCGGCACCACCAAAAACCGGAACTGTTCATTTCGTGGAACGGCCGCCAAAGCACCACGCCGTTGTTTGCCGCGAGTTCGTTAAGTCGCTCGGCCGTAGTGTCCAGCATGGCCAGCCATCGCTTATGGGCGTCCGTTCCCGGAGTTATGGCTTCTCGCAGGCCGGAGCCTATCTGCCGGTCGCTGTAGCCTTTCCCGGTCCATGGATTGTTGGCATGCCAACTGACCATCACCAGGGACCCATCTTTCCATGCTCTTTGGGCGTACTTGTTCACATCAGGCGTAAAGCCGATATAGTCGAAGGCCACCATAGCAACCCATTTGCTGGTTTGTTCGTGTAACTGTTCGACGCACTGCTTGTAGTCCCTGGCCACGTGATCTGCCCAGCCTCCGGTCTGGCCGGACAGTACTCGTTTGTCCGCACGGTTGGGCAGGCCAGATAAATAAGCAAGAATCTGCCGTGCCTCCGCGGTGGCATGTGGATTGGCGGGTTCGATTGGGCTTGCCGCCGCAGGCCATAGCAACCCACAGCAAAGAACGATCACGGCCGAAAATACTCTTTTGCTTGCGAACAAAACCTGGCCCATGCGCGGCTTCAAGTAGCACGCCATCATCGGCAATTCTCCAGATTAAAAAGAGGATTCCTGGTACCCCGATCTCACCGACATTTGGTGCCGTCTACGTACTGTGTGTGTTATTTTTGGGGCAGCTCGTCCTGATCGGCCGCAATAAACGTGATATTCTCCGTATGTTCCCCCACGATGACATTCGGGGAACCTGCCGTAATGGATTTCCCGTTGACCCGCACGCGATCGAGCGTGACGTTCTTGGTCGTATGAGCCGCGTCGTACCCTCGCGCCCTCTTTATGGCACATCTCAATGTATCAATGTAGGAGATGACGTCACCTCTCACGCTTCAACCCCCGAAAGAACATAACGGCTTGCGGTTCAGCCGCACGCGGAGCGAGCGAAGCGAGCGGAGCGTGTCGGCTGGATGCGCTTGTTAGGCGCAGTTAGTCTCTTGGCTCTTGCGCGTTCTCTAAAAAAGGTCTTCTTCGACAAATCTCATATACTTGTTTGTATAGAACATGTCGGGTTCGTGCTTCGCCGCTCTCACCCTTATCTCGAAATCAGGTGCTTCAGGTTTGGTTCTATCAAACAGGATTAAGCCAATGCCAAAGATTCTACATAAGGCGTCAAGCCTTGCGATATCTTCTTCTAGCGAGTCGCTAGGGATCACTACGTAAGACTTGTGGCTAAAGAGTTTGTATGAGCAGGCTTGACCAAATGCTGTGATCAAGTTTGCAGCGTCTAGTTTCACCTCCACCGAGACAATCTCAGTTGATGGTTTGATAATATCGCTTTTACGCGGTTCTCGAATACCAATGACATCAGGAGTTCCCCATTTGTCTTTGAATTTATTCCCTCCCAAAGGAATCGCTTTGGTACATTCTTCCAGTTCATTCACAAGCCAATCTGCAAAGGGCTGATAGAAATCTTCTTCACTTACATGTGGGCTCACGAGAGAAGGAATGTGTTCTTCTTCGCCTACTCCCTCCTCTCTAAATTGCTTATGGCGAAACAAGCCCCGCGCTGGTTTATATACTTTTTCAGGCACCCGCGTATCCAAGTTTCAAACAGTCCCGTGAATAGTGTTGACGGGAATATCTGGAAACTCCTCGTGTATCCTTCTGACCAAGTCTGAATATCGGATACCATTGGGGTTTTCCACGAGCAACTCAAGTGCCCTTGATATGATCTTCTCTTTGCTAGTTGGCATATCCTACTCCCTATCGTGAATGCGCCGAACTTATCCTGTATGACGAATTCAAACAATCTGATTCTTGACGGCCGGATCGATCTCGTCAAGCGGACGGCAAACGCCTCCCCATCCCGAGGGGCACGCGAAAGGATGAGTCGACGTAAGAGTCAGCTAGAAAAGCACTTGCCGATTGTACTCTCTCGGAGGCCGTTGGGAAGACCAGGGATTGACAATCCGCTTTCGCCCTATATTGTGATGATTATGAAGCAAGATAATCCCCAAACGCTGTTACCGGAGGCTTGGCGGAGCCG
>CALIRO010000067.1 GCA_938042245.1 uncultured Thermoguttaceae bacterium | reverse complement strand
CGTTCGCCGATGCCGAGAGTGCGGGCGGCTTCTTCGCGGTTGCCGCCGCAGGCCCGCAGGGTTTCGGCAATAAAGAGTTTTTCGATCTCTTCCAAGGGTTTGCCGACCAGGGCGGCCAAGGAGGCAGAAGCCGATGGCTCTACAGCGGCGGCAGCCGGGCCGCTCAACTCCTCCGGCAAATCGTCCACGTCCAACACCCCGTCGTAATCGACAACCACCATGCTTTCGATAGCGTTTCGCAGTTGGCGCACATTGCCCGGCCAGGAAAACGTCAACAGCCGACGCCGCGCCGACGGCGAAACACCCCGAATCTGCTTTCCATGCTGCTTACAAAATTGCTTCAAAAAATAGTCGATCAGCGCCGGGATGTCCTCCGCTCGCTCCCGGAGCGGTGGAAGCCGAATGGTGACCACCTTGAGCCGATGGTACAGGTCTGGCCGGAATGTCCCCGCCTCGATCTGTTCTTCCAGGTTCCGGTTGGTGGCCGAGAGGATGCGGACGTTTACTTTGATCGGCTGATTGGAGCCGACGCGGGTAATCTCCCCATTTTCCAGCACCCGCAATAATTTGATCTGGGTGGCAATGGGCATATCGCCGACTTCGTCCAGAAACAGCGTGCCGCCATTGGCGTATTCGAACTTGCCCACCCGGTCACTCACCGCATCGGTAAAGGCCCCTTTGACATGGCCGAAAAGCTCGCTTTCCAGGATGTGTTCACTCAGGGCGGCGCAGTTGAGGGCGACAAACGGCTTCTGTTTGCGTGGGCTATTTTGGTGGATGGCCTGGGCCACCAACTCTTTGCCAGTGCCCGTTTCCCCCTGAATGAGCACGGTGGCATTGGTGGGGGCAATCCGTTTGAGTTTTTCGATCACCTCGCGCATTTGGCGACTGTTGCCAATGACGCCCTCGAAACCGAATCGCTCATCCAGCCGACGCTGCAATTCCACGTTGGTTCGGCGGAGGCGAACCGTTTCGGCCGCCCGCTGGGCCAAGGCGCGGACCTCCTCCTTGTTGACCGGCTTGGTCAGATAGTAAAAAGCCCCTTGCTTCATGGCGGTTACCGCCGATTCGATCGAACCGTACCCGGTCAGCAGGATCACTTCACAATCGGGCTGCTCCGCCTTGGCGCGTCGGAGGATCTCCAGGCCATCGACATCGTGCATCTTAAGGTCGGTGATGATCACATCAAAAAATTTTTCGCCGATCCACCGAACCCCTTCGGCCCCGCTGGTAGCCACCTGACAATGGAAGCCGGCCCGCTCCAGATGCTCAGCCAACACCTCCGCATGAGCCGACTCATCATCAATCACCAGCACTTCCGGAACAATAGGCGTTTCCATAACAAAAAATACTCACACCCAGACAGTTACCCAACCACTTCTATTGTCGATCATACCGAAAGCCTCCCGTGGGGTATAGTCCCGGGAAAAGGCTGGTTGGCTCGGCCACACAGGTCTAACCCGAGAAACTTTCCTTCCTGCTCCGCATAGCACCGCCGTCCTGTTGGAAGAAACTCCTGCCCTAAAGGTGGTTCCCTTCGCCAAGAGGCGGTTGGCATATCTATTTTCGGGCTGCTTGGAAGAAACAGATGCCTTCAAGATGGTTCGTGGGAAGGAAAAAATCTCGGAAGAAAAGCCTTGACGGCGGATGGAAATTAAAAACCTTCGGAGCGCGATTTTTTTCCTCATGCTGCGCCTGCCCCTCCAGGAGGCATTTCCTAATCCGGGGGAAACCTTGAGGTCAGGAATTATATGACCAAATAGGGTTTTCTACGTAACTATATGAAATAAAAGGAGTTATGAAAAAAATGGGAAAAGGCAAGCTTATTAGAGACGCCCTAGAAGAGAACGCCAGGCCAGAACAAGTACCCACTTAGAGTTATTATATCCCCCTTTTTAGTGGCAGATAAACGAGAAACTTAAAGCGTTTATAATGGAAAAACTTTGAACGTGGTGCTAAAAGGAACTACCCTATGGCGTCCTCCGAAGCCCCGATGACGGTTACCCGCTTTATGGCGATGAAGTCGGCCGGACAAAAGATCACAATGGTGACGGCCTACGACTATCCGATGGCTCGACTGGCCGACGAAGCAGGTGTAGATGGCATTCTGGTGGGCGATAGCTTGGCCATGGTCGTCCAGGGACATCAGACTACCCTACCGGCCACGATGCAGCAGATGCTTTACCATGCGGAGATGGTAGGCCGGGCTGTGCGCCGGGCATTGGTGGTAGTGGATATGCCCTTTATGAGCTACCAACTGGGGGTGCGAGATGCCCTGAAAAATGCTGGCCGCATCCTGAAACAAACTCGCTGCCAAGCGGTCAAACTGGAATGTGGACCCAACCAAGCAGAACTAGTGGCTGCCCTGGTCCAGGCGGGCATTCCAGTAATGGCCCATCTAGGACTTCGTCCGCAAAGCGTCCATCAAATGGGCGGATATAGCGTCCAGCGAAACCGCCAACAGTTGCTCGAAGATAGCCAGGCGGTCCAGCAGGCGGGCGCCTTTGCGATCTTGCTGGAATGCATCCCGGCCGACCTGGCTGCCGAAATCACCGCTTCGGTTCCAGTCCCCACCATCGGCATCGGGGCTGGACCAGCCTGCGACGGGCAAATCCAGGTCTTGCATGACCTTTTGGGACTTACTCTGGGCCGACTACCACGCCATGCAAAAGCATATGCCGACCTCAAAACCACTATCTATCAGGCATTGGCTCACTACTGCCAAGAAGTCCGACAGGGGGAGTTCCCAACCCCAGAACATAGCTTCCAATGAAGCCCAGGAGGGATTTCATACTCCTAAGCATCCCCCTGCAGTTTTGGGGAATTACTTTTTCCGTTTTTGGTCATCCTACGAAATGGTGCCACTGGGATGGAAGTCTAGGATAAATAGATAATGTAAGAAAATAAGATAAATTAGGAAATCTTCTAAGGCTTTTCGAAATTTTACAAGTTATCTATTTTGTTTTCTTTATATAGTTTATCTATTTTCATAGCCCCAAAAGCCTTTCCAATCGCAAAGCAAAACTCACCCAACCGCTTCCTAAACCCCCAATACGGGGTAATCTCCATAACTCTTAGAGACCATCCTTCCCTAAAGACGGTGCTTTTAAATCCCTTCCTTCGGTAAAGTGGACTGACCAAGATAAAGACCAAACCAGCCCCACTTAGGGGAAAAGTAATACCCTTCTCGCAATGAAGAACCTGCCCGGTTGATCCGAGGAAAGCCTTTAGGTGTTCCTGGCACCCAAGCGGCCAGTCCAGAAGAAACAACCCAGCACAAAAGACGGGATCCCCGCTGACGGGGGAATGACACAGGGGGCATTTTCCCTAAAAAACAGGAACCGGTTTCACTGGACTGAAGGATTACAGAGAAAATAGGAGCCGGAACCTTCGCTGTGGGGGGATTTGTGGGATCACTCAGGATTCGGAAAGGAAACCTCTTTGTATCCTCTGATTTGACAAATAGTTACGATACAGGAAAAACCAACAAAAAAACCTAAGTCCGCCTCCTCTTTTGAAGAAAAAATCGCTACAATAATCCTTTGGCAAGCTGCAAGACCGGGCTGAAAAGTTCAAGGAAAGAACAGGTTAACCCCCTCGCAAGGGGTGGTTGCTTCCTATATCAAGCCTTGCTGGGACAAGAACCGTGGTATTAGGGATCGTAAAAATCCCCCTGCGAGAGTTCTCAGTTTCTGCTGGCTCAGGCCCAGAAGGGTGGAATCTCCCCTACTTTCTGGTAGGACAGGAAAATTCCTTGGTCGAACCAGCAGTTCGGGCCGTCCTAAAAGGGCACCCGAAAGATTACTTTCCGGTAGTATTTTATGGCCCTTCAGGTACAGGCAAAAGCCATTTGGCTCAGGGACTGACCGAAGCATGGAAACGCTCGGGCAATCCTGGCCCTGTAGTAATGGAATCGGCTCAGCAATTCCATCGGCAATTAACTGACGCCCTAGAATCCCAAGCCCTCGGAGAGTTTTTAAACCACCGCCTTCGAGCAACACTGTGGATTTTGGAAGATATTGACCGACTTGCTGGCAACACGATGGCTCAAATTCAATGTGGCCAGCTTTTAGACCAACTAGCAGTTCAAGGCACGCCCCATGTAGTAACCTGTCGGGCAATCCCGGGAGGCATCCGTGGAGTAATCGGCCCCTTACAGTCCCGGTTAATGCGGGGTCTGCTGGTAAACCTTTCCCTGCCTTCGGAGCACACTCGGCGCTGCTTTCTGCAAGAACTTATACAAGCCAAACAAATCCGATGCACTCCCGAAGCCATTGAACTTCTGGCATCCCGCCTAACAGGATCTTTGGGGCAGCTTCGGAAGGCCCTGATGGAACTAAGCCTGGTGAGTTCCAACCGACATGGAATCCAAGTTCCTACGGTGCAGAGGTATCTAGCCCAACCTGAGGATATACCTCAAGCCATGCGAAGGATCATCCACCAGACAGCACGCCAATTTGCCGTCCGAACCCGAGACATTCGAGGCCTGAGCCGAAAAAAGCAGGTAGTCTATGCCCGGGGGGTGAGTGTGTATCTGGCCCGACAGCTCCTCGGACTAAGCTTTCAACAAATCGGTCTATTGCTAGGTAACCGAGATCACACCACCATTCTCCACAGTTACCAAAAAACAAAAAACCTCCTAGCCCAGGACCTCGCCATAAGTCGTATAGTAGATACTTTATATGAAACTTTAAACTCTCCAGCCACTCCTTTGGTGGGGAAAACCTGTGGAAAATCCTAAAAAACTTTTTCACACAGTCCGCCTTAAAGGACCATTCGAACAAAACCAAGCTTCTAAAGCAAACAGAATCCCACACATGCAGATTGTTTTTCAACTAGTTTTCAACAGTTTATCCACAGTAATCGTTTTCCATAACCTTATATAAATAAATAAGTTAAAATAAAAAAAGTTATTAACTGAGAGGAAAACGATCCTCCTAATATAGAAATTCAGATTTAAAAATCCAATAGTAATAACAAATAGCTCTTTAGCTAACCGAGGGACTCCCGCATTCCTCAAAAAAGAAAATAAAGAACACTTCAGACGCCCGAAGAAACTGCCGGTTAATCCGAGGAACGCCTTTGGGTGTTCCTACGGCACAAGCGGCGGTCCCGAACAAATACACTAGCAGAAAAAAACGGGATTCCCCCGGAAGCGGGAATGAGGAGGGGGGTATTTTCTCTAAAAAATAGGAATCTGCTTCAGTCGGTCGAAATGTTACGAATTTCCTTTTTGAGAGAGCCTGAAGAGTAGTGGCAACGGACCTAAAACGAGACCTATAGAAGATTGGGTTTTCTTTGTTTACTTTCTGCGATGATAAAGGTGTAGTGTATGAAAATTACGTATGAACGAGAGAAGTTTTTACAAGCATTTCATCATGCGGCCAGTGTAGTGCCGGCGCGAAGTCCGAAGCCTGTTTTGAGGAATGTTCGGCTGGATGTTAGCCGAGAGGGCGGCACCCTGATGGGAACTGACTTGGAGATTGGGATTCGGGTGGAACTGAGCGGCTTGGAAGTGGAGGAGCCGGGCAGTGTGCTGCTGCCTGCGGAACAGATGATGGATATTCTACGGGAAAACAAGGATGAACGACTTACCTTGACAAGTGATCCCAGCGGGGTGGTGGTTCGGGGGGAGCGCAGTGTGTTTCGGCTGAGGACAGATGATGTGGAAAGTTTCCCCCCTGTCCGGTCCTTTCAGGAACAAAAATATCATGAACTTCCTGTGTCACTTTTCCGGCAGATGATTCGGCGCACGGTGTTTGCTACCGATTTGGAAAACCCCCGGTATGCCTTGGGGGGGGTGCTTTGGGAGATGCTGGAGGATCGGGCGATTGCGGTGGCTACGGACGGGCGTCGTTTGGCCAAAGAGGAAGGTCCTGCCCGGTCCATTGGCGGCCATACTACTGGAGATGCCACTGTGATTGTTCCTCTTCGGGCCATGCAATTAATGGAACGAATTTTCACTGACACAGATGAATATCTTCAGATCGCCTTTCGTGAAAATGATGTTCTGGTCCGCAGTTCCAGGATTACCGTGTATAGTCTTTTAGTGGAAGGCCGGTTTCCACGCTGGCGGGATGTGTTTCCGAAAACTCCCTATCCAGTTCAACTAGAGCTTGCCGTCCAACCCTTCTATCAGGCGGTTCGAGAGGCTGCCATCATGACTTCTCAGGAGCATCAAGGGATTCGGCTTACATTTGGGGATGGGAAAGTGGTCTTAACTGCTCAAGGGGCAGACGTGGGGGAATCCCGGATTGAACTTCCTATTGCTTATGATGGTCCCGAAATGCCCGTAGCGATGAACCATCGTTTTTTAATCGATTTTCTTCGGGTGCTGGATCAGGAAACTACCTTCCGGATGGAGATGAAAAATTCGGAAAGTCCGGTGATTTTCCGGACTCATGAGAGATATGAATATATTGTCATGCCATTAGCTTTGCAGAGTTCGTAGGCTATTATGGGACACCATCCTTGGCATATTTCCGATGTGCTGACGGAACTGATGGTCCGTTGTGGATATACACGCCGCCAATGGGCAGCGGCCTTAGAGAAGGCTTGGTGTGAAGCGGCAGGTTCCCGTGTGGCTTCGGCCACCCGGATTGGGTGCATCCGCCGAGGAGTGTTAGAAATTTTAGTGGGGTCTTCGCCGCTGCTCCAGGAACTTGCTTTCCAAAAACTAGATCTCCTCCAGCGACTTCATCAACTCCTACCGGACCAACCTATTCATGATCTACACTTTCGGTTAGGACGGATTAGATAAACTGGGTAATGATGGGGAACTTTCTCCAACTCAGCCATTCATCCAAGGAGGGAGGTTCTTCTTTCGTATGGGCACCAACCGATTCCGTACCCTTCCACCCACGCGCTATCCTACGATTTTTCTTCCGTCCAAAGGGGGCGTTGGGTGGGCTTTTCCAACCTCCCTTCGGGTTGGGGAAGACTCCTTATAGTAAACTCCAAGAGAACAGGGTATAATGTAATTTTTCTTCTATATATGGATATGGTGAACATTATATTGATAACAGGGTAGTTTATGGCTACGGAAAATGGAAGACAATCTGAAACCTATGATGTGTCGCAGATGCGGCATTTAAGCGATTTGGAGCATGTTCGCGAGAGGACCGGAATGTATATTGGAAGCCGGGATATTCGCGGCTTGCACCATTTGGTTTCGGAAGTAGTAGATAATTCTATTGACGAGGTAATGGCCGGCTATGCCAAAGTGATTCAAGTAATCATTAATCCTGATGGCTCGATTAGCATTGCGGATGACGGACGGGGCATTCCCGTGGAATATGATCCGAGCATCGGCAAATCTGCCTTGGAAGGCGTGATGACGATGCTTAAATATGGAGGGAAGTTTGGCGGCACGGCTTATAAAACTTCTGGCGGTTTGCACGGGATGGGGGTCAAAGCGGTCAACTTCCTTTCGGAATGGTGTGAAGTGGAGGTCCGTCGAGGCGGGTATGTGTATCAGCAGGAATATGAGCGGGGAAAACCTACGGGTCCTGTTCGACGCATTGGTGTGGCCCAAGGCACCGGAACCAAAACCACTTTCAAACCCGATTATCAGGTTTTCGGAGATTTAAAGTTTGACTACAACATTCTTTATCGACGGCTTCAAGAGTTGGCTTTCCTCAATCGGGGTGTAAAGATCATCCTCCAGGATCTTCGCACCGGCGAGGGAGAAACCTTTCAATATCAAAACGGACTGATCGAATTTGTCCAGTATTTGAATCGGGCTACGGAGCCTATTCATCCCGATGTCATCTATATCCATCATCGAGATGAAGAAAGCGGCGTGGAGGTGGAGGTTGCTTTCCAATATTGCAGTGAATATACCGAAAATGTCCATTGCTATGCCAATAACATCAATACGGTTGACGGGGGTACCCATCTGACCGGTTTTCGCAGTGCCCTGACCCGCACCTTGCAATCTTATGGGAAGAAGGAGAACATCTTCAAAGATCTGGTTCCTACCGGGGAGGACCTTCGGGAAGGGTTAACGGCAGTCGTTTCGGTGCGGTTGCCCAATCCTCAATTTGAGGCACAGACAAAAAGTAAACTGAACAATCCCGAAATCGAAGGGATGGTTCATTCGGTGGTTAGCGACTATTTGGGCCAATACTTGGAGGAACATCCCAAGGTAGCTCGGCAGATTGTGGCCAAAGCGATGTTGGCTGCTGAGGCGCGGGAGGCGGCCCGCAAAGCCAAAGCACTGCTCCGAGAACGGAAAGGCGCACTTTCCGGCGGAAGTCTGCCTGGCAAATTGCGGGACTGCACCAGCCGAGAAGTAGATAAATGTGAACTCTACCTCGTGGAAGGGGATTCCGCCGGCGGAAGCGCTGAAGGCGGCCGCATCCGAGAGTTTCAGGCCATCTTGCCTTTGCGCGGCAAAATCATTAACGCCTATAAGTCCCGGGAAGATAAAGTGTTAGCTAACGAAGAGATTCGGAGTATTATCTCCGCCATTGGTTCGGGGATTGGGGAAGAGTTTGACTTGCAAAAACGCCGGTACGGTAAGATCATCATCATGACCGATGCGGATGTGGATGGCTCGCATATACGGACGTTGCTATTAACATTTTTCTATCGGCAAATGTATGAATTGGTCAAAGCCGGTTATGTCTATGTGGCTCAGCCGCCCCTTTATCGGGTTCGGCGGAAAAAAGAAGTCTATTATGTACAGACCGAAGAGGAGATGAAGGCGCAGCTTTTGGAGGCAGGGTTGGCAGATGCGGTGTTTGAACCTGGCGATGGGCGAACCATTGCGGGTAAAGAAATGGAGCATCTTTGTCGGACTCTAGCTGCTTTGGAAGAATCGCTTCTTGCATTAGAACGGCGGGGAATTAGTTTACGTGAACATGCTACCAGGCGGGATCCCCAGACCGGCAGGTTGCCGGTGTATCATGTGTTTATCGACGGCAAGGAATATTGGTTTACCACTCGGGCAGAGCTGGAGGATTTCCTTTCTCGAGAGGAAATTGAAACCGGGGGAGCGTTGGAAGTAACCGATCAGCAGAAGCCGGAGGAACCATCTCGGTCTGCTGCCGAGCCCGAGCGCTTTTCTGAACCAGAGTCCAAAAAGCGGCGCGAAGTACACATCGTGGAACTGCATGAAGTGCGCTCGATTAATAACCAACTGGCGGAATTACGGGCGATGGGGTTTGACATCGACGCCCTAATTCCCCAGGAGCGGACCGGATTGGAAGAACCGCGATATAAACTCCGGCGGGGGGATACGGTGGTGGGGTTGGAGGATCTTCGAGGGTTATTGGCTGCGGTAAGGGCCGCCGGGGAAAAAGGGCTTCAAATTACCCGTTTTAAGGGCCTGGGGGAAATGAATGCCGAAGAATTGCGGCAAACGACGCTGGACCCGGCCAACCGCACTTTACTAAAAGTTACTCTAGAAGATGCGGGCGAGGCGGACACATTGTTCCGGATCCTGATGGGCGAAAAAGTGGAGCCCCGCCGAGAGTTCATCGAAAAACATGCCCTGGAAGTCCGAAATCTGGACGTTTAAATAGATAACCTTCAGCCTCCTCAGCTCCTTCGGAGTTTTCCCCACCAAGGTGATGGTTTCCCAAGGGCTTCGTCTAGGGAAGCTCTGGAAAATCCTGAGGATAACATGAACTTTATGAACATTTAATCCGTTTCTTTGCCTATCGGTTCCCCTTGCTGGGCACTATATATGGAGTCTAATCTTGGCAGGGCCACTATATGTTGGGGCTATTGAGGGAGGTTCGGAAATAGTGTAAAAATATCTCCTTCGAATGATTCAGTGGTTCCCTATTGAATGTGAGTGTCCGGGAATGGAAAACCTGGGAAGCCCAATTTCTTAGAGGGCTGTGCTCCGGCGTGTCCCCCTTGGATCCTGACAGAGCAGGAGCCCGCAGCGTCTAGGTGATCGATTCCCAGATACCCTCAATTAAGTAGTTGAAGTACCCGATTGCCTGGCGTGTTGCCGGAGCAGGCTCAAGAAGGTTTCAACTGCTTTGGCCGGATCGGATGCCTCCCAGATGGCGGCCTGAACAGCCACTCGGCCAATACCGGTTTGCAGGACCAATGGAAGATTTTGCAGGTTGATGCCGCCGATGGCAAAAGCTGGTAGGCGTATTTCTTGGGCCACTTGCCGAAGCAGTGCCAGCCCAGGAAACTCCTGAAACTCTTTGGTAGAACTGGGGAAGGTGGGTCCGACGCCGATATAGTTTGCTCCGTCCAGAACAGCTTGCCGAGCCTGTTGGATGGAATGAGTGGAAACGCCGATCAGCCGATCCGGTCCGAGAATCTCTCGGGCCTGTTTGACCGAGAGATCTTCCTGGCCCAGATGGACGCCGTCAGCCGCAGCCAGCAAGGCCACATCCGGCCGGTCGTTAATGATGCACAGGGTATCGGTTGCCTGGGTCAATTGACGCAGTAATCGGGCTCGGCCGAGCAGTTGTTCGTCCGGCAGGCGTTTATCTCGCAGTTGGAGGATGGGCACTCCCGCAGCCACTAAGGAGGAAACTTTTTGCTGGAATTGTTGCTCATTGGCTCCGCCGTCGATCAGCACATACAGGTGAGCGTGGGCAAGACGTTGTCGGCTCCATTGGCTGAGCCGAAAGGCCCGTTCCAAGGTATAGATCTGATAGCGGAGTTGTTTGGCCGTCTGCCCCAACTCGGCGCGAAGCAGTTTCCCCCATTCCTCTAGGCTTCGGAGGCTTTCTTGGACCCGATGGAAATTAGCGGCCAGCACTTCTTCCGGCCCCCGCCGTATGGCTTCCGAGGTTTCGGTAAGTGCCGTCCCCACATCCTGGAGGGTTTCCCGGGCCGAAATCAAATCGAACCGCTCGATGCAGGCCAAAGCCTGAGCCAAGCGGTGCCGGAGCGTTTTGATCTGTTGGGTTAGAAACGGATCGTCCAACCCAAATCGGGCATAATCTTCCAGGACCCGAAGTCCTTCTGCCGTTCGGTTCGCCGAAGCATCTATGATTCGCAGCACGGAAAGATTTCCCATAGGTTCCTCAGCTCCGGAAGGGCATACCCCCTAGGGTTCAGGCATCCTTTCTTTTTGAACATCGGCAATGACCACGTTCCGGTAGTCCGGATGAGTCTCCTTTTAGGAGCTGCCCCCTGGGGTAATCGATTTGAGTTATACCATATCCCCCATTAGATGGGGTGTGGACGGCAACCTGCCTAAAAAGTTATCATAAACAATATGAGCTTTCCCTAGCTAGAAGAAAACAGGACGCTCTTTTTGCAAAGCCTTTCCGCTTTTCCCATCCATGGTAAGAATGGAATGGGGGGGGCTGCTATGCTTTTGCCTCAGCCCGATTAGGCTTTTTGGGGAGGCCTGGGTTTTTGACCTTCCGGGACAATCCCGGGTTACTCTGAATCTGTACGGATAACCCCAAGCGACCAAGGATCCGAAGGTATGAACGATTTAAAACTATTTAGCGGACGGGCCAATCCAAAACTGGCACAGGAAATGGCGGATTATTTAGGGATTCCCTTAGGGCAGGTGACCATCGGCAACCATCCCGACGGCGAAATCTCTTGCAAGATCGAAGAGGATGTCCGGGGCCGGGATGTCTTTATTGTCCAGCCGACCTGCCCGCCGGTCAATGAAAATCTAATGGAACTTTTGATCATGCTGGATTGTTTCATGCGAGCCAGTGCCGAGCGGATTACCGCCGTGATCCCCTATTTTGGCTACGCCCGGCAAGACCGCAAAGACGAAGGCCGAGTTCCCATTACCGCCAAACTGGTGGCCAACTTGATTACCCGAGCCGGCGCCAATCGGGTGCTGACCATGGACCTGCATGCTGCGCAGATTCAAGGCTTTTTCGACATTCCGGTCGATCATCTGTACGCAGCGCCGGTGATCGATCATTATTTCGAGCAGAAGGGGTTTTCGCAGGAGGACATTGTGGTGGTCAGCCCGGATGAGGGTAGCATCAAACGTGCCCTAGCCCACAAGATGCGGCTGGGAGGAAGGTTAGCCATCGTGGATAAGCGCCGCAGCGGGGGCAATACTCGGCAGGCAAACCTTATCGGCGGTCCGGTGGACGGGAAGGTGGCCTTCATCTTCGACGACATGATCAGCACGGCCAGTTCCATTACCGGCGCAGCCGCCATGGTCAAAGACGCCGGCGCCCGGGCCATTTATCTCGGCGCCACCCATGGGATTCTCTGCAGCAAAGCGCCCCAACTGCTTCAGGAAGCTCCTGTCGAAGAGGTCGTCATTACCAATACGATTCCTCTCACACCGGAGCGGAGCATCCCGAAGATCACTGTACTGAGTGTGGCTTCGCTTCTGGGTGAAGCCGTCAAACGCATTCACCGCAATGAATCCGTCAGTAAATTGTTCCCCCAACCCCGCGGCCATGGATAAACAGTTCCTCGGTCGTTTTTTATCCACAGAAGTTCTGTAGAAAAACTCTTCCGGATCCTGGGAGATGGTCAGAGAGGGTAATCTTTGAAATTTTTGGTGGCTTTTTGTTTTCTATTGGAAGAGGTTTCAACACAGCCACTCTGGAAAGACAATGCCTAACTGGCCAGAGTCCTTTCAGGTCGTCGTGAGATTCCCACAAATCCTAAAAAGGTGCCCAGGCTGATGCAAGGCCAAGGCTGGATCGGAATAGCGATGACGGCGGTTTTTTTGCTAAGTTATGCTGGGCGGGGCTATTGGAGCCGGATGGAGCAGGCTCCCGGAGCCACCGGCGTTTTTTCTGCCCAAACAGCGGATCGACTCTCCTGGGCTGTCGGATCCAGCCAATCCAAGCCCATTCGGCGGATCGTCTCCTTGGCCCCTAGTATTACCGAGAGTTTGTTTGCCCTGGGATTAGGCGATCGGGTGGTGGGAGTGAGTCGATTTTGCGACTGGCCGCCAGAGGTCCGCAATCGGCCCCAGGTGGGCGGCCTGTTCGATCCCAATCTGGAACGGATTGTTCGTTTGGCGCCGGATTTAGTGATTGGCTTGGACGGCCAGCCAGACACCCTCTGGCCCATGCACAAACTGGGCCTTCCCCTGCTGGTGGTGGATCATCGATCGATCGAGGGGCTGTTGGAGTCGATCCGGCTGTTGGGCGCCGTGTGTGGGGCTTCTGCAGAGGCGGAGCGGTTGCTCCAGGATATTCAGGATCGGCTAGAGGCGGTACGTCAGCGGGTGGCTGGTCGGCCTCGGCCCAGGGTGCTGGTGAGCGTGCAACGCACGGTGGGGGCAGGCCGGATTGAAAATATTTATATCTCTGGCCAAGAAGGCCATCTGGGCCGAATCGTCCAATTGGCTGGTGGCGAAAATGCCGCCCCATCTGCCTGGGCCGCCTTTCCAATTGTCTCGGCCGAAAGCCTCCTTCAACTTGATCCGGATGTGATCTTGGACCTAGTGCCCGGCTTTTGTTCGCAGAACTTACCTCGGGAACAGATCCTGGCGGATTGGCGGTCCCTGAGCGGACTGCGGGCCGTTCGGGAAGCTCGGGTCTATCTGCTGGATGAGGATTTTGTGTTTCGGCCAGGACCCCGATTTATCCTGCTGGTGGAAAAATTAGCCCAACTCTTCCACCCCGATGCCTTTGGCCCTAATCGCCTTCCCTAGGAGCAGCGCAGCCGTCTCGTCCGTATACCCCTCTGTGCTTCGTGGGAGAGGACGGCCAGACGCTCGCCCTGCTCAGGGGAGGGGCAATTCATGCCTCTTCCCACCCCGGCAGAGGCCCACTTGGCCGAAGCCCAAACCGGGTGAGGGAACCTTACGTGTCATTCCCCCGCAAGCGGGAATCCACACAGCAGTAATCCGTCGGAAAAACTGGACTGCTGCTTTCGCAGCAAGGACAGGTTGCATCAATTGGCTGAAATGGCACAAAAATGGCAAACCACCAGCTTAATGGTATTTCCCTTCTATTGCCCGGATGAGCTCTTTAGGATCGGGCATCTCTCGGTCTGGCAATCCCCGCGGAGTTAACCGGGGTGTTGTTCGGTGGGATCCGCCTGAATCACTCCAGCCAGACTACGATGGGGGCCCACCGGGACGGGTTCTTGTTGGGGAAATGTCCCTTTTTGGTGGTTGGAGACGCCCAGAGTTTTGGAGGGCTCGGTTTGCCAACGGGCCCAAAAGCTCAAAAACGCTGGCATAAAGATAGTCCGGATTACCAACGTATCCAGCAGCACGCCCATGGCTAGGGCAAAGCCCAGCTCTTGCATGGCCCGAAGTGAACCGGCTAGCATCGAAGCAAACGTGCCGGCCATGATCAGTCCGCAACTAGTGATAATGCCGCCCGTTCGTACCAAGGCCACCCGAAGCCCTTCCTGCCAGCCGCGACGCCGCTGCTCTTCAAAAGCCCGCGTGGTCAAGTAAATGTTATAGTCCTGGCCCACCGCAATCAGGATCACAAAGAGAAAGATCGGTACCTTCCAATCCAAACCATCAAACCCCGCCCCATACCACCATCCAAAGACCCAATTGGTGAGCCCCATGGTAACAAAATAGCCAAATACCACAGACAAAATCATCACGATGCTGATGACAATCCGTCGGAGGATCACAATCAGCACGGCCAAAACGGCCACGATTACCAGAAGTTGGATCCGTTGCTGGTCGCTGGCCGTCACCAGAGCCAAATCTCGCACTGCAGCCGTGGTGCCAGCAAAATGAAACTCTGTTCCATACCACGGCGATTGGGGATCCTTGGCCAGCCGGTGGAGATATTCCTCCACATGCTCCAAAAGCCGCATCGATTCCCGACTAAACGGATCGTATTGGCAGATCAGGTCGAAGCGGGTAACTCGTCCTTCGTAGCCGGGCGCTTGGGCCAAGAAATGGGCCTTCGCTTTGGGATGCTTGTAGGCCACTAATTTCCCAAACCCTTCCCCCAGACCAAGACTTCCGGGCGGTCCGCCCAACGGTTCCACCAAACTTCGGACACTAACAATGGGTTGAACCTGTTGGCCACTGCTGTCGGTATAGAGAAACTGGAAAAGTTCCTTGGTCAGTTGAGCAATCTTTCGGCGTCCTTCGGCAGTGGCAAACCGAGGTGGCTCGGCATCCGAACGGGCCGGCGGCACTTCCGCCAGGATGGTGATTGGCCCGGTTTCGCCCGGCAGGAAAAATTCTTCCAGCAGGCGGGTGCCTTGCACACTGGGCCGATCCGCCGGCAATTCGCTCAAAAGATCATAGGTAATTTCCACGGAAGTGCCTCGAACTGCCAGGGGGGCCAAAACGGCTAAGGTTCCTAGCAAGATCCATCCTGGTCGGGCTAGCACCGCCCTAGCTACCCCAGGCCAAAAGCCCCCTTGCTCCGCCACCAGATGCGCTGGATCAGCGGTTCGGGTGGCAGGATCAGCTAAAACTCGTTGGCGGATTCGCAGAGGCCAGAACACTCCCCGCCCTACCATCCGAAGCATCGCCGGCGCTAGGCTGATGGCCGCTGCCAACATGACTAGTAAACAAAAAGCAATTACAGGCCCCCCGTTCCGAAATTTGCCGAAGTCCGCAAAGATCATCGTGGCAAGCCCGATGACCGTCGTCAGAGCGCTGGCCGCCAGGGCGTCGGCCACCCCCGCCAGCGCATGAGTAAGGGCCCGCGGCACTTCCCGGCCCCGCTCCAACTCCTCTTTATACCGAGAAATCAAAAACAAACAAAAATCAGTCCCCGATCCAAATACCAATACCACAATGAAAATCCGGGTGGTCTTGAACACCATAAACTCCCAACCAAGCTTCTGGCAAACCCACCAGGCCAGAGCCACTAAATCCGTAGCCAAAACCATCGCGACCACAATAGCCCCCAACGGAATCAGCACCAACCCGGGCGCCCGATACACCAACACCAGCACCAAGACCACCAAAAGCACGGTAACCCACTCGGTATTTCGGATGCTTTCCCAGGAGGCAAACAGCATGTCGCTTCCGACAGCGGCCGAACCGCTTAGCCCCACCCGTAGGCCCGCCGGGGAAATCTCAGGGCTGGGGCCAGTCCGGCCCCCCGCAGACAAACGCTCCTCCGAAGGCAACTGTTCCGCAACCTCTCGAAAACTCTGGACTAGCTCAGCCAATTCTGGCTGGATCGCCTCCGGCACCCCATCCAATTGGTACGGCGATAAAATGGCCGATCGAAACATCAGTTCCAGTAACCGGGTACTCCCTTGGTAAAGGCGAGTCAGATACTGAATCAGATGTTCCTGTTTTTCCAGAACGGTAGGCCAAGCTACGGCTTGCTGGTCCGGCGGCTGCCTCGAAACGGCCTGAACCTGATGCCCTAGGTCCACCAGATGGGTTTGGGCCAGTGCGTACACTGCTTCCGCCAAATCCACTAAAGCTGCTTCCAGTTTCGGCGCCTCTTGGGCTGGCCGACCCCAAAACCATCGGGCATAGGCGGCCAAACTCTCTTGGAGCTGCTGCTGCTCCTGAAGCCAAGTACTCCAAAGCTCCTCCGGAACCGCATTCGGAGGTTCTTTTTGGAGCCATTTGCGCTGCCACTCCTGTAATCGGCGGGCGGACTCTTGCTGGTGCTGGAGACTGTGGGCTAAAACCTGTTCCAGTTGGACGGCTTCGGTGGCCCGGTGGATGCAACGGAGCAAGCGCATATTTTCAATCGCCATAAATTCCGTCTTCAGATGGGCCACCAACAGGACCGCCTGGCCTCCTTCGGAAGACTGCCGCATCAGGCGTCGGCCGACAATGTCGCTCTGGTAGCTCCAAAGATGACTGACGGGGCTAGGCCGATCGGGCGGCGGAGTGAGTAAGCGTTCAAGTCGATCGGCCACGGCGAAGTCAAACGCATTCAGCGCTCCGTCTGGCCGAGCTACCACAATCGCCACCTGGCTCCGCGAAAGCCCCTCCGGAAAAGCTGCCTCCAAAAGCCGCTCCCCCCGCACGCTGCTCATCTCGGCCGGCAAATACGCAAAATCCCCATCCCGGGTAATACTCTCCCAGGGTGGAGCCAGATAGTGCACTGCCAGCACAACCCCTATCCAGGCGACAAGCACCCATAGCCATCGGCGGACAATTCCTGCGGCCAACCAATCCATCATCTCCATGCCGCTCCCGGTAGCTCGCCCCGGCCGCCTGCCTTTCCCCCTGGATCAAGCCCGCAGACGCTCCCACCACAAGGCACCCAAACTTACACCCAAAATCTCTATTATACCAGCTCTCTCCATGTTCCCAAGCCCCCGATCTGCTTCCCCTAGCGCGGGTCTATGCGGGAAGAGCGACTCGGTGCATTTTCTCCCGAACGGATTCTACCTGCCTGAAGCGGTCGCCTGGGATCGGATTGGCTTGGCAGGGCGTGCAGGGGGATTTTGCCCAGATCAGCCGGCTTGAGGGGCAGGTTACCTTTCTGCAGGACCAGAGCTTTTCCAACTTAGCTGCTCTTCTGCCGAGCCAGTCTCCCAGCACCAGAGTAGGCGGATCCCTCGGGCCCTAGTAGTAAGCTAAGGGCACACGGCGGCAATGGCCCGTTCGATCACCTGGCACAAAAAGTCCAGTTCTTCCAGCAAAATGGCAAGAGGTGGAAAAATTACCACTACATCGCCTAACGGACGCACAAACACGCCTTCGGTTCGGGCCTGCAAGCACACCCGCCAGCCACGCCGCTCTGACCGGGGATAAGGCCTCTTGGACGCCCGATCCTCGACCAATTCGATCCCGGCAATCAGGCCGCACTGCCGCACATGACCCACATGGGGCAACCCGCCGATCCGCTCCAGATGCTCTTGGAGCCGGGCGATCTTGGCCGGTAAACTCTCTAGGATACGTTCCTCTTCAAATAGCTCTAGGTTGGCCAGTGCCACGGCCGCTGCCAGGGGGTTGCCCCCGTAGGTATGGCCATGGAAAAATGTTCTGTTCTCCTCGTACCGGCCCAAAAAGGCGTTCCAGATTTCCGTGGTGGTCAGTGTGGCCGCCATCGGCAGGTAGCCGCCCGTCAGTCCTTTGCCCAAACAGAGAAAGTCCGGTGTTACCCCTTCCTGCTGGCAGGCAAACATTTGTCCGGTTCGGCCAAAGCCAACAGCCACCTCATCGGCAATGAGAAGCACATCGTATTTTTTGGTCAGTTCCCGCACCCCGCGCAAAAAGCCGGGCGGATGCGTCAGGATACCGGCCGCACATTGCACAAGCGGCTCCACAATCATGGCAGCAATCTGGTGGTGATGGTCCTGCAGGATCTGTTCCACCTGCTGGAGGTAATAGGCACAGAGTTCATCCGGCTGTACCCCCGGCGGCGTTCGATACGTGTCCGGCGCCGGCGCACGGAAACATTCAAAAAGCAAGGGCCGAAATATCTGGTGAAACAGTTCGATCCCGCCCACGCTCACGCTGCCCAGCGTATCGCCGTGATACGCTTCGGCCAAGGCCAAAAAGCGGTTTTTCCCCGGTTTTGGCTGCCTCCGCTGCCGCCAATATTGGAAGGCCATTTTCAGGGCCACTTCTACGGCCGTCGAACCGCTGTCGGAGAAAAATACATGTTCCAGACCGGGCGGGGCCAACTGGGCCAGTCGTCGGGCCAACTGAATGGCCGGCACATTCGACGCTCCCAGATTCGTAACGTGGGCTACCCGCTCCAACTGGGCCCGAACGGCCGCATCGAGCCGAGGATGCCGGTGGCCGTGTACATTACACCACAAACTGGCCACGCCGTCCAAGTACCATCGGCCATCCAGGTCCCGCAGCCGGCAACCTTGGCCTTCCATAAACACCAACGGTTCATACTCGGCCATCTGGGTAAAGCCATGCCAGACGTGCCAACGATCCCAGGCCAGAAGTTCCTCTCGCGTCGGCTGCTGCATAGGGGACTTGTCCACTTTCTAAAGAGGCTACCCTAGTCGCAAAGAGGCTATTTTTGCAATAGGATAATATCGGTCCATTCCAGGGGTAGTTCCAGTACGACCGGGCCGGTGGCGGGCCGATCCACCCGGACCGGCACACCTTCGGTGCTAATGGCCTTCTGGAACTCCGGCGCTTGGGCCAGTTCGATTCGGAGGTTTTGGATCGGCTGGTAGGTGTGGTTGACGAGCACCAGGGCCGAGCCGACTGGTCCTGTCAGTAAACTTCCCTCCACCACTGGGGTGGAAAGGGCCACGGTTCGTGGTGTTTTCAGGCCGATGTGAAGCGGCTGGGCCAGCACGGTCCGAGGCCCCGGAGGCCAAACCTCGTCCAACGTGGTCTGGCCGACTTTGTAGGGCGAATAGGCCAAGCCGGGCATAAATCCCACGGCAACCAGTTTACCTTGGCCATACGGCACCGTTGCCGCCCCTGGCTGGCCGTCCTCAAACCAGGCCCATACCTGCTCCGGTTTTAGGTCTGATCGGAGGTTCAGTCGGCAGCCGAGCACCGGAAGCCGATGTTTTTCTTCGCCGAGGGCAACTTCGACATAGGTCATCGGCTTGATGGTGGGCAGATCGACCCGTTCGTTGAAGGCATAGCCGGTCTGTTTTTGCACTTTTTCGGCGGCTTGTTCGGGCCAGATGGCGGCGGCAAACGGAGGCAGATACGGCTCAAAGAACTCGTCTCGGGTGGCGGCGCCGGCGGAAAGGTACAAAACTCCACCCTGCCGAACCCACAGGTCCAACTGGGCCGCCGCCTTCCGGCTGAGGCATTGGCCGGTAAGATAGGCCACCTGGTACGGCCGGAGTCGGCCCGCTTCGAGGTCTTCTTCCCGGAGCAGGTCGGGCTGGACGGCTAGGTGGCGAAGGGCCGCCCAGGTCAGCCGATTCTCCACGAAACTGGCTGGCTCTTCCGTGTGCCACATGTCGTGGCTGACCGAATAGAGCAGGGCCACTGGATCCCGCACCGGCCGAGCCTCCATGAGCACCGATTCAGCCTGTTGGAGGGCATGGGTCAATTTGGCCAGGCCATGGTATTGGCTTTCCAAGTCGGACCAATAGTTTTCCGTGCCGATGTAGGTGGGGCCGAAAGTCCAGAAAAAGAAGCTCTTGGCGCCTTGGGCCAGGGCGGCATAGGCTTTTAGCCGCAAGTAGCCATCGTCGCTGGGAGTAATCAAGGCCCGAAGCTGCACGGGCCGATCCCCAATGCCGCTTCGATAGATGGCACATAGATAGCCCAGGGCATGTTGGCCGGTCCAGGTATAACTGGGGCCGTACATGTGGTTGAGGCCCAACCAATCTTCGGCGGAAACAATGTCCACCGCCTCCTGCTGGCCGATCTCAAAAAAGTCCAACACCCGATAACTCATGCCGACATGCGGCGGCCCCCAAGCATTGAAAAAGGCATGATTCGAGGGCAAGGTTTCGGTTTTCATCCCATCCGGCAGCCCGGCAAACGAAAGCCGAATCAGGTCCGTCGTCTGCCGCAGTTGGCACACCGTCCAATATTGGCCGAACTTGCCCGCATAGTACATGATCTTTCGAGTGGGCAGGTCAGCCTGTCGGGGCAGAGCCTTCTGGTGCATCGCTTCAACCGGATATTCCACTTGGTCCAACGGCCGACCCAGGCTGGCATCGGTTTCCCCTTTTTTACGGAGATATTCCTGGAACCACGTGTTCAGCCGATCGGGATTGGTTTTTCGGAAGCTGAGCGGCTGGATTTCATCGCAAATGACATAATGGGCCAGGTTTTGGTATCGCCAGCGGCCTTCCGGGGTGCGAAGCTGGTGGGCAATCCGGGCGCCTTCGCCTTGGAACCATTGGTAGGCCGACTGTTCCGGATCAGGCAGTAGATGCCAGGTGGCTGTGTAACTCCGGATTTGGTACTGTCGGGCAATGTCGTCCGGCACGCCGCCAATGACGTTAAACCCTAATAACCGGAGAGCTTCCACCCATTGGAGGGCTAAATCGGGGTCATACGGCCCCCACAGCGAGGTAATCAGCTCGAAGCGTTGCAGGCGATGCTGACCCACTGGCAATTGGAGCGGGGGCAGACCTGCTCTGGCTTGTCGGCCGGCTACGGCAGTCTGCGCCCACCGGCGATGTCGGGCCGCCATCTGAGAACCCGTCTCAAATTCCTCTTTCTTCTCTCTTAACGGGTGCGGCAACAGAAAGCCGATCGTGTCCGAGCCGCTTCGCTCACGGAAACTAATGACCACTGCCTGGGGATCAGGCCGGTCGGCCAGTTGCACTTCCAAGAGGCAGCCTCGGATCGGCTCCTGCTTATCAGCCCGGCGCACGGTGAGTTTCATGGAGGGCCACTCGGCCAGGCCGCCTACCCGGTTCATCCGTCCATGCAGGTCCCACCGGCGAAGATCGAACCAATCGCTCCACTGATTACCGACCACCTCCTTTTTTTCCTGCGGCAGATACCAGATGGGGTCTCCCTTATGCAGATGGCCGCCGGTAAGGAGGAGGAATTTTTCCCCCGCTGGTTCCAGAACCCTGGCTCGGACAAAAATCTCCGCGGTCTGGGCAGGAGCTAGCCAATGGAGCAATACCACTCCGATCCCCAAGTACCTTTTCATAGCAAGTCCCTTTTGCTAGCACGTTTTGTGGGAAGATAAACAAGTCTTGGAACCGTTTCCCGTCCTGGGGCATTAGGATAAGATATAATACAAGGGTTCTTCCTGGGAAGGGGGGCAAACCTGAGCTTTGGGAGGAGAAAGAAGATGAACTCGGAGGGTTCGGCAAGGGGGGTCTGGAGGCGGGTGGGGCTGGTTGGAGTTGTTGTGTGCGGAAGCCTGTTGGCCGGTTGTACCGAGCAGGCGCCGCCGAAACTGCCGGGCGACGCCTGGCCGTCGGCAGGAGCAACCGGGGCGGCTAGCCCCCAAGCGAGCCGACCGGCCCTCAAAAGCG
The DNA here is from genome assembly GCA_938042245.1 of uncultured Thermoguttaceae bacterium. Lineage (GTDB taxonomy): Bacteria > Planctomycetota > Planctomycetia > Pirellulales > Thermoguttaceae > JANXAQ01. Next base: position 36,069 of record CALIRO010000067.1, on the reverse strand, counting down.
CCGCCGAACCGCAGCGATTCTGTGAATTGATCACCCTGAATCCCGACCGCGTGGAAGAATTCCAAAAATTACATCAAAAAATTCCCCAAGCCGTCCGAGATGCCATCCGGCAGAAAAACATTCGCAATTATTCGGTTTTCATCTGTAGCACCCGGGATCAAGTCTATGCGATCCGGTATTATGAATATGTAGGCGAAGAATATGCGGCGGATATGGCGGAGTTGGAACGCCATCCCGATTACAAAACTTGGCGAAACGCCTGGGAAGAGTGCCAGGTAACCTTGATGCCCCTATCGAGCGGCGATTGGTGGGCGCCGTCGAAAGAAATCTGCCACCTGGAATAATCCACCTCTCGAAGTCAATCGAAACGCATTTTCTTCTTGGAACCAGGAAACCGTGGCGTATGCAAAACTTTCTTTACACGGAAATACCTGTTATGGACTTATCGCCGGAGTTGGCGGCTAAGCGGGATGCCTTGTTGGCGCTTTTGCGCAGTTTTGGCAGTTGTGTGGTAGCTTTTTCGGGTGGGCTGGATAGCACGGTGTTGGCCAAGGCGGCGCAGGTTGCCTTGGGCGATCGGGCCATTGCCGCCACCGGCGTCAGTGCTAGCATGGCCGCCGGCGAACTGGAAGCTTGCCGGGAGCTGGCTCGGCAGATCGGCATCCGACATGAAATTTTTTTCACCAATGAACTGAATAACCCTATTTATCAGCAAAACCCGGCGAATCGGTGCTACTATTGCAAAAGCGATCTTTTCGACCATGTACACCAGTTGGCCGAGAAGTGGCAGGCGGCTGTGGTTTGCGACGGCGCCAACCGGGACGATCTAGCCGACTATCGCCCTGGCCGTCAGGCCGCCAGGGAAAAACAGGTCCGAAGCCCGTTGGCTGAGGTGGGCCTGACGAAGGCAGAGCTTCGCCAATTGGCCGCCTGGTGGCGACTGCCGGTCTGGAATAAACCGGCCACTCCCTGCCTGGCAAGTCGTATCGCTTATGGTGAACAAATTACACCAGAACGCCTCCGCATGATCGACCAGGCCGAGCAGTTCCTCCGCTCCTTGGGTTTTGAGCCGGTGCGGGTCCGGTATCATCGGGGCGACCTGGCTCGCATTGAAGTGCCCCTGACCGATCTGCCCCGGCTGGTGGACCCGCCGTTGCGCCAAGAAGTGGCCTCCCGCCTGAAGCAGCTCGGCTTTAAGTTCGTCTCCTTAGATCTGGAAGGTTTCCGCTCCGGCAGTCTGAATCTGCTGGTATCGGAAGTTGGTGTAATGGCTCGAAACGTCTAGTGGGATTTTGGTACCATTTCAGCCGAATGACGCACCCTGTCATTCTTCCGGAGGCAGGAAGCCAGGTGTTTTTCTGCGGTCGTTTTCCTGGTCCCCCGCTTATGCGGGAACAAGCCGCCATTCTCGCTTTCGCGGGAAGGACGACAGAGGAGCTTCCTCGGAAAAGGCAGGGGAGTTCTTCAGTTGGCTGACGTGTTCCGATTTTTTTGCCGGAAGAACCGCCCTCGGAAATCTCCCGGTCAACTGGATGACGCTACTGGGGCTGGTAGGCCTATGAAACAACCACAGGGAGAACTCGTTCAACGATGAGTAAATCCGCACAGGTGATCCTTCGTTCTGGAAAGGCGAAACCCTTTTTTGGTCGGCATCCGTGGGTATTGGCTTCGGCGATTGAGCGGCTGGAAGGGCAACCGGCCGATGGCCAGGTGGTGGAGCTGCGGACCCAGACGGGCCATTTTGTGGCCCGAGGAATTTGGAACAGCAAAAGCCGGATCAGGGTTCGGCTCTACACCTGGCGGCAGGAGGAAGACCTAGACGAGGCCTTTTGGCAGCGTCGGTTGGAAGAGGCGATCCGGCTGCGAAGTCTTTTGGGCTACGACGATCCGGGCGGGGCAGTTCGGCTTGTCTATAGCGAAGCCGACGGCCTGAGCGGCTTGATCGTCGATCGCTACGCCCAGTATCTAGTCGTGCAGGTTACGGCGGCGGCCATGGCGAGCCGACTCCAGCTTCTGGTAGATTGGCTCGTCCAACAGATCCAACCCAAAGGGATCCTCCTGCGCACCGACCCGGCCACTCTCCGCGCCGAAGGTCTCCACCTGGAAGACAAACTCCTTTGGGGTCAGGCGCCGCAGGAACCAGTAGAAATTTGTGAAAATGGCCTGCGATACCTGGTCGATCTCGTCCAAGGGCAAAAAACCGGCTTTTATCTGGATCAACGGGAAAATCGCCGGGCGATCGCTCGGTATTGCCAAGGCCGACGGGTGTTAGATATGTTCTGCTATACCGGCGGGTTTGCTCTGGCCGCCGCTCAGGCCGGCGCAGAAAGCGTTCTCGGAATCGACGATAGCCAAAAGGCCGTCCAACTCGCCCAAGCCAATGCCCAGCTCAATCGTCTTACCAACGTCCGTTTTGAACAGGGCGATTGCTTCCACAGCATGGAACGCTTGCTCAGTGAAAACCAGCGGTTCGGCTGTGTGGTGCTGGATCCGCCCCGGTTTGCTCGAAGCCGACGTACCCTCAAGCGAGCTTTGCAGGCCTACCATTGGCTCAATCGTCTAGGCGTGGAACTGCTCCAGCCCGGCGGTATTCTAGTAACTTGCAGTTGCTCCGGCCATGTAAGTCGAGAGGATTTCCTCCAGATGCTCATGGGGGTCTCGCAAAAAAGCGCCCGATCCATCCAAGTGCTCCAGCAGCGCGGCGCGGCGCCCGACCATCCGGTGCTGGTAACCTGCCCAGAAACCGATTATCTAAAATGCTTCATCTGCCGGGTGCAATAGAGAGGATTTTTTCTGCGGAACCTGGAGCGGCTTGGCGCAGGTGCAGATCGCCTGGGATAACCAGCTTGGCCTGGGGCGGTCTGGCCGGGTTTTACGGCCTCTTTTCATCGACCGCCTATATCGCTTCGGTTTTGCCAGGGTTATACTATGGGGGAATTCGGTTTGAGCCGTTTTTGAAGAACTTGCTAGCATGATTCTCTCCCGACCGGCCTGTTGGGTAAGGTAATCCTGGTGCTGCCGTTGCCTTGATTTACGGAGGAGTCTCCCGATGAACCGTTTCGATGTCTATTTTTACATGAAGGCCCCAGTGCAGTCCCAGTGGTTCAAAGCTCAGCACCGACGGAAGTGCGAGGATTGCTTGGCGAAGGTCAGCCGGTTTTCCTGGCACAGATGGAACCGGATTGCATGGCTCTGTTTAACTGTTTGGGCGTGGCTGGGGGCGGCCGGAGTGCTTTGGGCCAAAGTGCCGCCGGAATGGACCGTGCTTGGCGATCGGCCCGGCGACCGGATGCTGGCCGAGTATTTCCGCCTGGAGACGAAACGGCTGGCCGACGCTTGTCTGACAGACATTAGTTCATTGGGCCAATGGAAGGCCAATCGGCCGGGGTATCATCGGCAGTTTTGCCAGATGCTAGGTTTGGACCCGATGCCGCCCCGGACGGAACTCAAACCTGTGATTACCGGCCAGGTGGAGGCCGAGGATATTGTGGTGGAAAAACTCCATTTCCAGTCGATGCCTGGTCTATATGTAACCGGCAACCTCTATCGGCCTAAGGAGGTGCGGGAGCCACTGCCGGCCATTTTGTATGTGTGCGGCCATGGGGCTGTGAAGAAAGGGAACATTAGCTATGGAAACAAATGTACGTATCAACACCATGGCATTTGGTTTGCCAAGCACGGCTATGTCTGCCTGACCATCGACACCATCCAACTCGGCGAGATCGAAGGGATCCACCATGGCACGTATCGGTACGGCATGTGGTGGTGGAATAGTTACGGATATACACCTGCCGGGGTGGAGGCGTGGAACTGTGTGCGGGCCTTAGATTATCTGCAAACCCGAAAAGAGGTCGATCCAAAGCGGATCGGCGTAACCGGTCGAAGCGGCGGGGGAGCCTACAGTTGGTGGATCGCCGCTTTGGACGAGCGCATCCAGGCCGCCGCGCCGGTGGCCGGCATTACCGACCTGCAAAACCATGTGGTGGATGGCTGTGTAGAAGGCCATTGTGATTGTATGTATATTGTAAATACGTATCAATGGGATTATCCGCTGGTGGCTGCCTTGATCGCCCCGAGACCGCTGCTGCTGGGCAATACGGATGACGATAGCATCTTCCCCTTGGACGGAGTGGAACGGCTTTTTGAGAAGGTCCGGCGTATTTACCAACTCTACGGGGCCGAAGACAAATTGCAAAAGGCCATCTTCCCTGGCGGCCATAAAGACCTGCCTGAACTTCAAAAGGCCGCCTTCGCCTTCTTCGACAAGCACCTCAAAGCCCTTTCACGGGACCCCGGCGAAGTGGGCCGAAAACTCTTCGAGCCGGAACAACTGAAAGTCTTCCAGGAATTGCCCTCCGACCAGATCAACACGACCATTCAAGAGCAGTTTGTCCGGTTGGCGTCGGGGGCGGCTCCGCCGGAGTCGAAAGGGGCCTGGCAAAAGCAGGTTTCCGAATGGCGACAGGCTCTGGAGGAACAAACGTTCCGCTCCTGGCCGAAGCAACCCCCGCCGCTTGCGTTGCAACCGGCCTGGCAAGCCGAACTGCCCGATCTTCAAGCTGCCCAATATGAGTTTACGAGCCAGGAAGCAATTCGGTTGCCCCTGCTGCGGCTGCACAAGGCCAGGGGGAATCCCCCCGGTTCTACTGAACAACCGAAAGAAGCCCTGTTTCTGGTTCTGGCCGACCAATCGCAGTGGGAATCTTTTGTCCATCGACTGCCGGAGCAGTTAGCACGTCGGCTGGCGCCGGAGGAGCCCAAGCCAGAGCCGGAGCCAAAACCTAAACAAAACGGAGCCCCAAACCCAGCAGTGGCCAAACCCCCGGCGCCAAACCCCCCTACCCAAGCGGAAGGTGCCAAGCCTTTGGCAGGAAAGCCGGACCTATCTAAGTCATCGGCCTCCCAAGCGGAAGGAGCAAAACCGGCCGCTGTAAAGCCTACCGCTTCGCCCAGTGGGTCGGCCCCGCTGGTGCCGCCGGAGGTCTGGGAGGAAGCGTTTCGGGCCTTAGAGGCGGGAGAGGTGTTGGTAGTGTTTGCGCCCCGGGGTGTGGGTCCAACCGCATGGAACCCGGCAGAGCGCAAACAAGTACAGGTTCGCCGTCGGTTCATGTTGCTGGGCCAGACGCTGGAAGGGATGCAACTGTGGGACGTTCGGCGTGCGTTGCAGGCGGCCCGGAGCCTACCCGAACTGCAAAAGGCTAGCTGGCGGTGGATGGGCCGGGGCGACGGCGCCGGAATGCTGGTGTATGCGGCCTTTCTAGAGACGGCTCCAGAGCAACTGCTGCTTTATGAGCCGCCGGCCAGCCATCGGCATGGCCTGCCGCTGTTGAACGTCCGGCGCATCTGGGATATGCCGGAGGCGTTGGCGGTGGCCGCCTGCCAAACCCAAATCCAACTCCAGACCAGCCACCCGGAAATGGCCCAACTGGGTCGGCAAGTGCTGGATCGGCTAGGCCTGCCGCCTAACCAGTTGGAAATCATCTCCGTAAGGCAATCGCCTCCCTAGACGATCGGCACGCCTTCGATCTTAAAATACCGCACGGCGTTTCGGTAGCAGATGTCCTGCACCATTTGGCCCACCAGGTCGAAGTCCCATGGCAGGAGGCCTTCGGTCATATCTTGGCCAAGGATGTTGCACAGAATTCGGCGGAAATATTCATGGCGGACAAAGGAGAGGAAGGATCGGCTGTCGGTGAGCATGCCGACAAATTGGCTCAAAAGGCCCATATTGGACAGTGCATCGATTTGGCGCTCGATGCCGTTTTTTTGATCCAGGAACCACCAGGCGCTGCCCATTTGCATTTTGCCGGGCGTCTGGCCGTCCTGGAAATTTCCGATCATCGTAGCCACCAGTTCATTATCTGCGGGATTGAGGTTATATAGGATGGTTCGGGTCAGTTTACCGCGCTGTTCCAGCCGGTCGAAAAACCGGGCCATCGCGGCGCCTTGCGGCCAATCGCCGATGGAATCAAAACCGGTGTCCGGCCCCAGGGTCTGGAAGGCACGTGTGTTATTGTTCCTCATGCAGCCGAAATGAAATTGCTGGGTCCAGTCCTTTTCGGCGTTCATGCAGGCTAGTTCTAGCAAGAGGGCGGATTTGTACTTGGCCGCCAACTCAGGGTCCAACGGCTTGCCATCCCGATACACCTGCCAGAACGCCGACTCCACCTCCTGTGCCGTGTAATCCTCCGCATAAAAGACGCTCAGACCATGGTCGGCCAATCGGCAACCGGCTGCATGAAAGGCGTCGTGCCGACGACGCAGGGCCTCTAAAAGCGAATCGAAATCTTGGATCGACAGGCCGCTTGCCTGGCTGAGCCGATCCACCCACAGACGAAACGCCGCCGGATTTTCCACACCCAAAGCCCGATCCGGCCGAAAGGTCGGCAACACCCGAATCGCAAAGGACGGATCGGCGGCAATTTGCCGATGATATTCTAATGTATCCGTCGGATCGTCCGTGGTGCACAACAGCACCACATGCATCTGACGCAAAAGCCCCCGGGCCGAAAACTCCGGCTGCCTTAGCAACCGGTTGCAGTGCTCCCAAATCTCCTTGGCCGTTGCCGGCGAAAGGAGCCGATCCGTAATCCCAAACGGCCGCCGAAGCTCCATGTGTGTCCAATGATACAGCGGATTCCGAAGCAGTTTGGGCACCGTCTCGGCCCATTTGAGAAACTTTTCCCAGTCCGAAGCATCGCCGGTACAAAAACGTTCCGGCACGCCGGCCGTGCGCATGGCCCGCCATTTGTAATGGTCGCCAGCCAGCCAAATCTGGGTCAGATTCTCAAACTGCCGGTCCTCGGCAATCTGCTGGGGCGGCAGATGGGAATGATAATCAAAAATGGGCATCGACTTGGCATACTCATGATACAGACGCTGCGCCGCCTCGGTCTGTAAAAGAAAGTTCTCGGTAATGAAAACGTCGGCCATCATAGGTTCCTTTTTGTAAAGCCAGGGCAAATTTCAGACCAGGTTATCCGTTGGAAAAAGGGGCCTCCCCTTGGAGGAAACATCTTCCAGGGGATTCCAACAGGTTTTGAAATATTGTATTTATTGGAGATAGGGTAAGGTAAGGGGGCATGTGGCCAAAGAAAAGCGGAGGCTCTTTAGGAATGGGGGGAGGTCGTAGGCGGTGGGCAAGGAGGAGGTTTCCGTGCTCTGAGAGACTCTCAGCCCTTCTGGGAGTAGGAGGCGAAAACGGTGGGACAGGTACTGATCGGTCATGTCGAAGACCAAGCGACCTTTCAGGCCATTCGGCATGCCCTGGAGGCGCAGCGGCCGTATCTGCGACTAAGTCGGGTGGAAGTGGACGGCCAGACCGAGTTGGCCCCGCAGGAAGGCGGAATGCGGGTCTTCTGGATTTATCGCGGCCGGGGGGAAGTGTTCATACCGTCCGGTTACCGAACTCAAGAAGGCGACGGTCTGCCGCTGCCTCCAGAGTATCAACCAGAGCCGATTCCCTCGGCCTTTGGCCGGTTGCTTCGGCTGATTCAAGATGGACTTCCCACGGTTCGGCCTGGCGCCCAGATTCCCGTCCAGGCTATCCTGGGGCGATGGAAAACGGAGGAGATTTTTGTGGGCGATATTGCCGGGGAATTGTGGAAATTGGAACACGTTCCGCGACCTTGGGCCGAGGACCCGCAGACCGAAGCCGCCCTGGCAGAACTATTCGCCCAGTATCGTTCGGTCGGCTTCTGCAGTAAGCAATCGGCCAGTTGGGAACCGATTATGGAAGGCGATCAACTGATCGTCGATAGTCAAAAGACGCTTCGGGTCCGAGGTCAATTCGCCTGCCTGAGCATGGAGCACCTGGAGCGCCCTGTCAGTCATGTGTCGGCGGTGCGTCGGCTTCGGTACTTGGCCGACACGGCCGGCGGTTGCAACCCAGATTTCGATCCGTTCCGTCGGCTGCCTTTGACCTGGTACATGAACGCTCCGGGCGAGGCCGACGACGGCGTCAACTGGGTCAATAGCCATGTGGTCAATATCCCACGAGAAACCTCGCCCAGCCATTTCCATCCTTCTCGGCCGGTGCGCGGCGGGCAGCTCCAGACGGAACTATATTTGGTGCTGGACCCGGGTAGTTATCGGCTGAACACCTCAGGCCGGACGCCTATGCTGATCATATTTCCAAATTTGCGCAACCTAGCCCAGTATGAGCAGTACCAGTTGGAGCCGGGCAGTTTTGTTTACATTCCCCCGGGCACCGGCCACCGGGGCCTGGATGTGTTTGTCAATGTGCTGACCCTGCCCGGTTTTAAACCGCACAACGAATACTACATCGACCGGGACATCCGAGAGTTGACGGGGGGCCAATCGCCCTATAACGAAACCCTCTTGGATGCGAAAAACTATGAAAACATCGAAGACCTGCTGGCATAGATAGCCTGGGAGTAGGGCGGGACGCTTGCATTCGCCTCTCCCCAGAGCGGGAGAAGCCGGCCTCCGAAGCAGGCTGGATGGCGGGGTCCATGTCCCCGCCGTCTTCTACTGTCTTACTATAGCGGAAGAAGCAATTCGGTCCCCCCTCACCCTAACCCTCTCCCACGGAGGGGAGAGGGAATTTTCATGGCCCGGAGGGGAGAGGGGACCATTCGCCTCTCCCCAGAGCGGGAGAGGCCGGCCTGCGAAGCAGGCTGGGTGGGGGGACACCGTATCATTGCCGCGCAAGCGGCGGTCCAGGGGGCCGGTTTTTTATTCTTTCCGGATGGTTCGGAGCAGTTCGGTGGGGGCGTAGTCGTCGGTTAGGATGGGGCCTTTGGTTTGGTAGTCGTTTTGGCGGGCATGTTCGGCTAGCAGAGCAGGCAGATCGAAAAGGAACTGTTTTTCTTGCTGGAGGCGGCGGGCGGTTTCCAGAAGTTGCTGTTTGGTAGGCGGCTTGGGTTGATTGTTGGCGATGAGGCAGACATTGCCATGCTGGCCATAAGCCCACTGATTCTGGAATACGGCGGCGATGGTGCGGCGCTGGTAATGGTACGATTCGAAGCCGGGCCGTAAATTGGCCGCTACCGATCCCTGTTGGCCCACCAAGCGATGGACCAATTCCATGAACTCCTTGGTGGTCAGATGGTACGGGATGTAGCCGCCCCGAAACGCATCCAAAAACACCAGATCATACGATCTGCCCTCGCGGACAAAGCGGCGGATGTGCACTCGGCCATCGCCCATATAGACCCGCATCCGCTCATTTTCGCGGAAGCCGAAATACTGCCGGGCCACCTCCACCACCGCCGGGTCCAGCTCGATGGAGTCGATTTGGCAGTTGGGGTAATATTGGTGAAGGACGATCGGCAGGGTGCCGCCGCCCAGTCCCACAAAGAGCACCCGTTTTGGTTCCGGGCAGTAGGCCAAAGCCGCCATCATCAGCCGATAGTAATACAGATGAAACCGAGCGGGGTTTTCCAGGTCGATGGCCGACTCGTCGTAGTCGATGCCGGCTCGGCGAAACTGAAGCCGACGCACCCCATCCTCCTCCACCACCCGGATATAGTGATAAAGGCTTTCTTTTTCCAGGAGCACTTTTTCGGCCAGGAGGGATTGAGAATAAACCAAAATTGTACCGGGCAGGATCCATAGGATGGCCCAGGGACGTGTACAACGTTTTCTCATAAAAAGCTCCTCTGTTTCCGGATTTCCAGGCGGGTCGTGGGCTCTGTGTTAGCCTGTGGATTTCGAATGGGCTGCGGCCACCACCCCGGCCAAGCCCACTAGGCCCAGGGCCGACAGCAAAACCAGCATCCGCAGTCCCAGCCATAGGATAAAATAGAAGGCGGTCAAGATACAGCCGAGGAAACTGCCGACCGTGGCGATGGCATAAAGCAGGCCGGCGCTAAGGCCTACGGTTTCCATGCGCCGGGCGGTCAGCCGAACCGCATACGGCGAAATCATCCCCAACAGCACCGAGGGGGGCAAAAACAGCACTGCTGCCGCGGCCAACGAACCCCATTGGGCCGACCAGTCCCAGCCCGCTACCCCCTCGGCAATCCAATCGTAAAATCCGCCTACAGGTACTAATGTACCTGCTGCTAAGATTAGCACTGCTGCCATGCCCCATGGACTTGGCCAAAGCTTCGACAATACCCCACCGAGCACATAGCCGATGCTCAGCCCCGCCAAGAACACGCCAATAATACTGCCCCAGACATAGATTTCGCTGCCAAAAAAGGGGGTCAGCATCCGGCCTGCCAGGATCTCCAGCCCCATCAGAATCCAACCACTGCCAAACACAGCAATCGTAATACTGAAGATTCGTAGCATTAGGATGTTCCTACGGAGGCAGGCGGTAGGAGATCTGCTTGGAATCTTTCCGTCCAAGGAAATAACCGAGGCGGTCCGGGAATGGAAAACCGGAAAAGCCCAATTTTCTGGAGGGGCCCGCTCCGGCACCTCCGCCTTTGGCTCCTGACAGAGCAGAACCTTCCAGGGGCTAGGCGACCGATTCCCGGAGATCCTCCAATAACCTGGCGCGTCTGCGCCCACGGGGTCATACCAGTGTCATTTGCCCACTGTTAGTCATCCCGTCCATTCGACGGTGGCTCGATCTTGTCCGTGGCTGCCAGGATGGGCGCCGCGGCGGCTTCCTTGGTAGCACCGGGAACCGTTCTGGTGGCCGGCGCGGCTGTCTTTTCCGGAGACTGTCCAAACCGGTCTAGACAGACCAGGGGGCCAACGGAACCGGCCATCCAATAGATCGGCTTGGCTACCGTCGAGACAGACGGAACGAGCCCATCCGGCCCGCTCATTGTTTTGGCACAAGCCAGATGTTCCGGTATTGTACTTTATTGCCGTGGCCTTGGAAGTGGATGGGTCTGGGACCGGGACCTTCGGGCTGTCGGCCTGGGGTGCCTTTTTCCAATTCCAGATTGTCATGGATGACCACGCCATTGTGGCGGACTGTTAGCCGGGCGTTGGCCACCTTCTTGCCGGTGGCATCGTATCGGGGCGCCGTAAAGTCGATGTCATAGGTTTGCCACTGCATGGGCGGTAGGCACATATTCACATCTGGCCGACGAATGCTATAAATCCCGCCGCATTCGTTATGCTCGCCTTCCAGGCCAAACGAGTCCAGCACTTGAATCTCGTAGCAGTCATGCAGATAGACGCCACTATTGGATCGGCCTTGGCCCCGGGCCTCCGGCATCCAGGAAAGCCGAAATTCTAAATGCAGCGTGTAGTCTTGAAACTTTTCCTTCGTGGTAAAGCCGGCCTGCAGGGTTTGCATGGGCGTAAGATGCCCCTTTTCGACGATTCCCTCTTCAGATGTTCCGTCGAAGATGATCACCGCCCCGGCCGGCGGCTTGGCGCCCAGGGTAGGACTTTTGCGTTCGATCCGCTCTAGGAGCATTTTTCCAGCGCCTTCGCTGGATTGGAGAGTGAGTTTTCCGTCGGCGATGGTGCCTTGCATTTTTCGGCCTTCCAGGCGGACGAAGTTCTGCTGGCGTTGGCCTTCCATGGTAAAACGTTCATCACCCCGGCGCCACCCTTGCCCGGGCAAGCCACCCCGATAGATAACCGCCTGGAACTTGCCGCCGCCTAAAGCAATCACCTGAGCGCCGACCGTTTCTGGTTTGCCCTTGGCCGGTCGGCCTTCCCCCAGGTATTCGCCTTGGAAGGCGAAATCGGGATCCTTGGCGGCTTCCTGGGGATCGATCACCTCCCGGTGGGCAGCATACCCAGGCCAGGCTTCCCAGCCCCAGACAAATAGCCCCACCCATACCAGAGCTATCCCCATGGCTCTCCAGAAACCCAACGAACCATACCTCATCGATGGATACCTCCCATGAAAAAAGGAAACCGAAACGGGACAATTGCGGCGATTACGGGAATCCTCTTTGTTTTTGTTTTGGCAAGGGCCTCGGATATGGTCCTTCTCGTGACCGCTGCCCAGGCTTCGGTAGATTACTAAGCTCTCGTTGGCTAGCTCCTGGATCGGGAGCTTGCCGGAGAGGACAATGCAAGACCATTGTGGTCATTCCTGTGTAAGCGGGAATCCAGGGGTCTGGGAGTGCGGGGGTGCCGTTCGCATTCGCTCTCCCCCAAAGGAGCGAGGGGCCTGGATCGGAAGCCTGCGCAAGGATAACAATAACGAGGCTTAGTCCATGCGGGGGAATGGCCACAAAGCTTTATTATGCCACCAGGGGGCGCAAGAATTCCAGACTTTTCCGGATGTTTTCGTCGGTGCCGTAGCATTCGATCGACACAGCGCCGTTCCAGTTGGTCTGTTTGAGGTATTCGAGGCATTTTTTGATGTTTTCGGCGTTCACGCCGCCGCCGACTGGGACAAAACTCATGCCGATGCCGGTCTCTTCACCTCGGCAAGCGGCTGCCAGTTCGGCGCTGACATCCTTAATATGGGCATGGGCCAGGTACTTGCGGAAATGCTTCAGATATTCCAAGGGGTCTAGGCCGGAAATGAACGTATTTCCCGTATCCATGTTGAACCGCAAATACTCCGACTCAAAATAGCGGAACAGCCGATCCATAAACTCGGCATCGGTGGTGTAGGGGCCGTGCGGCTCCACATTGATGATGACCTTGTAATCCTCCGCCCAAGCGAGGCATTGGCGGTAATTGTCGCAGGTGATGCGGAAGACTTCGTCCCGGCTGAGGCCGGGGATTTCGTTGGGGCCATCGACCGTATCGACCATGGGGCAGCCGATCTCGGCGGCAAAGCGGATCGACTGCTGCACGTACTGGACGCCATAGGCCGAGCCCTCCGGCCCCATCAACGGATACGAACCGTCGATCTGCGTTACCTCCAGCCCAAGCTGATCCAAATATCTCCGAAGCCGACGCGGATTACTCTGCAACGACACACAAGGATCATAGCCCATCGCCTGAATGAAGTTTTGGCCATTGATGACGGCAAACTCGATGTGCTTGACGCCGTGTTTGACAGCCGCCTGACAGGCCTGTTCAAAGCCCATCGACAAACACCGCCAATTATCCGTGTGCACGCCCAACTGGATCATCCCTTGCTCCTTTCGGTAAGCCGTGTGAAAACAAACTAGCCAACTTCGACGGGTTTGGTACTCTATCCGTTGGTTTGCTCCGCTCTCCGGTGGGAGGGGAACCGTTGCTGTTTGTTCGGCCGCAGCCAGTTCCCTCCCAACCGGCACCTTTGCCCGTCCAAGCCAGAAAAACTCCTCCTCGCCACCGAGCCGTTTGCCCCACCGCATACCTTTGTCAAAATACACCTCCCCCGGAGGGAGTGCAAGCCCTGCCGTCTTTTTCGGGAAAATTTGGCTCTGTTGAAAGGATTGGCTAGATTATGGAAGTACTGCCCCTATACAGGGTTTTTTGTGGGTGTTGGCTCCCTAGCAGAAGAGGTTTCCCCAGAACCCAAAGCTTTAGGGAGATTTCTTCCGAAAGAAAGCCCCAGTCGGATTTTTCTGAAACTTCTAGGGGCGCTGCTGGAGAGGGAGGCCTTACGAAGAGTTATTTGTACACTAGACAGTAGCAGCCATTTTTCCCTATCGGAGGGGATTCCCGCATCAGCCCCCTATACTCGGCGGACGATGAGGCTGATGTTTTGGCCGCCGAAGCCGAAACTGTTGCTCATGGCCGCGTCGCAGCGTGCCTGGCGTGCCGTGTTGGGCACGTAATCCAGGTCGCAGTCTGGGTCCGGCACTTGGTAGTTGATCGTAGGCGGCAGGAGTTGATCTCGGATGGAAAGTAAACATATAATCAGTTCCACCGCTCCCGAAGCGGCAATCAAATGCCCCATCATGCTTTTGGTGCTGGAGATAGGAATCCGGTACGCCTCTTGGCCAAAGACCTGTTTCATCGCATAGGTTTCGATCCGGTCGTTCAGTTGGGTGCTGGTGCCGTGCGCGTTAATATAGTCGATTCGGTCCAAGGGGGCGGCATCGGCCAAGGCCATGCGCACACAGGCCGCTGCGCCTCGGCCTTCCGGATGGGCATCGGTAACTCGGTAGGCGTCCGCTGTGGAACCGTAGCCGCACACCTCGCCGTAAATCCGTGCGCCTCGCCGGCGGGCCAGCTCATATTCCTCCAGCACCACAAACCCCGCCCCTTCGCCCATGACAAAGCCATCGCGGGTTCGATCGAACGGTCGGCTTGCCCGTGGCGGGTCGTCGTTCCGGGTGCTCAGGGCCGTCAACAGCGCAAAGCCGCTGACCCCAAACACATGGATCATCGTATGCGTTCCGCCGGCCAGCATCACATCCGCATCGCCACGCCGGATCAGTTCCACCGCTTCGCCGATAGCCTGGCTGCTAGCCGCACAGGCGGTAATGCAGTTGTAATTTGGGCCTTCGGCGCCAAACAGCCCTGCCAAACAAGCGCCCAAGACCTCCGGCATCTGTTTGGCTTCCTGCTCGGGATCCAAAAGGCCCAAGCCTCGGCGGGCAAAAGCAGCCATGTCTAGGCCGCCTTCCGGTCGAAGCGCTGCGACCATCATCTCGGTAAAGGGTTCAAAGGCTCGGTGTCCTTCGCCGCTGCCGGTGTAGATGCCAAACCGCTCCGGCCGGATTCGGGCGTCCAGAATGCCGGAGTCTTCGACCGCCTTTTTGGCCGCCCCCAGGGCAAAACTAACATGCCGCCCATACGGCGCCCAGTCCTCCGGGGCCAAGCCAACCTGCCGAAGATCCCAGTCTTTGACCTCGGCGGCAATACGGACTGGAAAATGGCTCGCGTCAAACTGGCTGATCCAGCCCACGCCGGACTCGCCCCGCAATAGCCGGGCCCAGACCGTCTCTATATCCGCCCCTAACGGCGTTACCCAACCGATCCCAGTTACGACAACCCGCCGTCTCATTCACAAACCATCTAGTTTCCCAACCAGTTTCCAAAATCGTGCTAGGATTCCTATGTTTTGCGCAAAAGTGCCGGTACTCTCTCTTGCCACCAACGTAAGAAACCCTGGCGTTAGCAACCCTGGCCTACTAGTCCAGCCAATCCCGATCCCGAAGCCGTTTCGGGGTGTATTCTTCCGTTACATAGCTGATGTCTTTGGAGATGAGGGCTTCGACTTCCAGTTTGAAGCCGTTGTCCAGCAATTGCTTGATTTCCTTTTGCCATTCTTTTTTGGCAAACCAGGGGTACTTGGCGATCTGCTTGGCCCGGCGACGGTCCGTTTCGTTCAGGGCGATCCGCACACTGGGCGAAAGGCCGCACTGTTCATAATCCTTGGCGCGAAGTCCCAGAAACCGGGCTGCCGGGATGGCCATCCGCTGCGACTCGTAGGCCAGGTTGATCGACCCCTGTTTAATGACGCTGTAGATATAATACCCCCACGGGTCGTTGTCCAGCAGGCAATAGACGGGCAGTTTCAATTCGTGGTGCATTCGGTAAAGGAGCCGGCGTACCCCCCGAGGCGGCTGGCCGCCTCCATGCGTCAGGATGCAGTGGTGCTTCTTCCAGAACTTGTCTTCGTTAAACCGCCGCCAGACCGTATCTTTTTCCACATGTAGGATGAACTTGGCGTTGCATTTGCGGAACTGGATCACTTCGGGCTCCACGATCGAGGGGATGCTGTAGCCGCCAGAGCCCATCCGGGAACAATCGATCACATCCCCACTATCGACCAGAACAATTTCGCCCACCATAGCGCCGGCGTTTTTGGCATATAGATGCAGTTCTTCCCGCAGGGCGTTGAGCAGCACTTCGAGGTCTTCGATGGCGCTGTCGGATTCCTCCTGCTCGTCGAAGGTCTCTTCTCGGGCGCCTTCAATGGTATGTTTCAAAAGGTAGTACATTCCCCGGAGGCTGGTGGTTTTTCCTTGGGCAATCAGGCGCGCCGCGCCGCTGGCCACCAGGAGAGTCTGCATAAAGGAGCGAGCCTGGTTCAGGTTAAACAGGTGCCTTCGGTTGGTGGCCGAACCCATCTGGAGGATGCCCTTTTTCGGGTTATACTGAATATTTGATAATGTCCTCGCCGGCACATCCAACACCGGGTCCCGGCCCAATTCGGCCGCCGTCACTACCCTCTCGGCCAGCCGTTGCAACCGCTCAAACGTCCTCCGATCCGCCGGCGGAAGCCGGCTAGGATTAACCACCACCTGTTCCAACTCACTCTTTGCCGTCCGCTTTGCCATGCCCTTTAGGTTCTCCTTTCCAATATTTGACCACCGGCACCTTGCTGAGTTCCGGGAAGTTCGCCAACCTGTATTTGGCGCTTAACAACCCATTCCCAAAAGGAAATTGTCTTTCTCTCTAACCCTCAAGCTTTCCCGCTTTTGCTGGAGGATCAAGGTTGGCGGGATGGGGTTTGCGCAGGTTGCTGGGTTTCGAGGCCCTCTGGCGAAGCTAGAGGGTTCGGCTGCTGCGCATCGGGCGGATCGACCACCAACACACCGCCGCCGTAGTCTTGCGCCGTTAGCTGGGGTAGTTCCACAGGGCGGCCATGCTCGTCAAACTCCAGGTCTGCCTGGGCGGTTTTGCGTTTGGCCACACTGACCAATTTTTCATACAACTTTTCTCGGTCCACCGGCGTGATCATGCTAACGGCGGTCGCCACCTCTCCTAAATACCGCAAGAAGAGATTCCGGCGCTGTCCTTCGTGGGCCGCGCGCTGCCGGCGGCGCAAATACATGCCTAGCTTCCGGCCCACCGCCTGAAGGGCCAATCGCAACTCTCTTTGGATTTCTGGATACGCGGCAATGGCCTCTTTGGATTCGCTGGTAAACGGCACCCAGACGCTGGCAATATGCACCATCAAGGTTACCGGTCCCGTCGGAAGCGCCCCTCGCGCCTGCTCCAGGCCGTACAGACGCCAATTGGTCTGCATGACCGTCTGGGTAATGGCACAGGCACCGGCTTGAAACAACAACGGCACCCGATTGGCATACCGGAGCACCGTCATCGTTTGCCCTTCAAAGAGATTCACATTCCGGATGGTTTCATACAGCCGGTTGCGTTGGTCCTCATCGAGGTTGCTGGGCATAATCCGGCGAGGAAGTTGCGCCTCGTGGAGGATTTTGTCGGCGGCCGAAGCGCCCATGCCGTCAAACGTGGCAGCCAAAAACTGCCGAAGCGTCCGCGCATCTGTCTCGGCCAGCAGATCTTCGAAGGCTTCCCGGCTAATGCGTTGGATGGGCGGAGTGCCGCCGTAGGCCAAGGCCACCTCCACAATAAATGGATTGCCCCGATACACGGCCGGCGGCCGAGTAGCGGCCGCATAAAACTCCGCCGGCACCATCTGATGCAGCGCCCGGAGTAAAAGCTGTTCGCCGATCGGCCAAACGCAATCCGTGGCCGGCGCCGGGATCTTGGTCTGTTGAATGGCTTGGTAGAGGGCTTCCGCCTCTTGTCGGCTAAGGCGCCGGGGATTAGCCCGGCCACTAAGCTTGGCCGCCTCACAAATCCGTTGGGCTACGCTGTCGCTAACCCGGCTGAACGATTCCTTCAAAAACCGGGCCAGCGTCGTTGCCTCCGTCTCCCGAAGCATCGCCACCAATACGCCCAGTTCTACCCCATACGGATGGGGCTTGATCTCTTTGGGTTCCGGCGGCAATTGCTCGGTCAGACGCTGGTAGCTCGTCTGATGCCCTTCAGGATCCTGGTAATGGATCGTTACATGGGGATTGGCCAGAGCCGTCAGCTCCAGATATTCCTCCACACTGCCCCGGCCGCGCTGATATCGGCCTTCTAATTCAATAGTCACCCGGGTGCCATGCTCCAGTTCAATCCAAGCAATGCCCCGTTTTTCCATGTACTGTCGGCCTGTTTCGTTGGGCGGAATGTCTTCGCCGTCGCCCCGGCCGTTGAGGATTTCCGGCACATTCCGCTTGGTGTCGATCTGGATCTCGTAATAATGAGCTGGTTTATCCCGGGCGATTTTCGAGACGATTTTGACCGGTTTTCCCGTGGTCAACAGGCCGTACATGCCCGCCGCGGAAATGCCGATGCCCTGTTGGCCCCGACTCATCCGAAGCCGATGAAACTTCGAGCCGTAGAGCAATTTCCCAAAAATCAGCGGAATCTGCTTTTTCACAATCCCCGGACCATTATCCTGCACGTCCACCCGGAAGCGGTTTTCGCCGGTAGGCTGGATCTGGATCCAGACTTCGGGCAAAATGCCGGCTTCTTCACAGGCATCTAGAGCATTATCCACTGCTTCTTTGACGGTGGTCAGCAGTGCTTTTCGGGGGTTATCGAACCCCAAAAGATGGCGGTTTTTAGCAAAGAATTCACTTACCGAGATTTCCCGCTGTTTGGCAGCCAAAGCCTGCGCAGTGGCCCGCATCTTGCTAACCGAACTAGCTAATTTATTGTCCCCATTAGAGGGGGGGCCAGCATTAGCCGACCCCCCTTTACCTTTTCTATCTTCCTGAGAAACGGCCACCCATTTTGCTTCCATGATGCTTTTTATCAGCCCATAGGGAGAGAAAAGATCTACCCTTTTATAAAGTTTATCGATTATAACGATTGTATTGGCTCCTGCCCAGAGCTATTTCCGCTGGCGGGGTGGAAAGCCAGATTAACCTCTGGCATAAAGATTTACTCTCCTGCCGATCCAGAACCGACATAGGTTATGGGGACCCCCGCCCTGGGGCAAAAGGGGCCAGTATGGTTCCGCCCCAGGAGTATATCCCACGAAACCTTCGCGTAATTCAGGAGGAAAGACCCGATGAGGCAAAAGATGTTCTGGGCACTAATGGGGTTGGTTCTGATGGGGCTGCTGGCAGGGGCTGCCGGGGCTGACGGAACCCATGTAACATTCCAAAATGGATACGGATATTATTTGCACCCAGGACCCGCTCCGTTGGGAGCGCAGCTATATCCAGCTCCTCGGCCTGTACCGCCGGTGGTAGGCTACACTTATATCACTTATCAGCCCTTCGCCCCTCATGAGTTTCTTTATAAACATTATCGAAAATACCGGGTGTATCATTCTACGGATGGCCGGACCCGGGTCTGCGTCTGGTGGCACTGAGATTTCCCACATGCCTAGTCAAGATGTCCCAGGCCAATAGATTCATCACTTTGTTTCTCAAAATAATCAACAAAACTAGCGACGAAGGACTTCCTTCCCATGAAACACTGGATTTTTGGAGCCGTCGGAATAAGTATCTTGACTTTGGCCGCCCAGCTTTGGGCGGGCGATCCTTGCCCAAGGGGTTGTCCCAATGGCGGAAGCATTGTCCGGGGCGATCATTCCCGGTTGCACCAGACGCTCATGGGTGCTCTGGCCCAGCGTCGTGCACAATCCAGTTCCTGGCACCATTACTATTATGATTCCGCCTGGGGTATGCCAGTGGCTGTGGTAGTACCCCCTAGGGCAAAAGCCCAAACCAATTGGGGTTGGGGGGTGGGCAATACCCGGGTGACCGGGATTCCGCATCAATTTCAGCCCGGCTATCCTGCCCCAGGCTTCTATAATCGGGGTATGTTCCAGCCTACCCCACCTTGGCCAAATGATACCACCCAATTCGGCTACTACTACATCCGGGGGCCTTGGTAAATCCTCCCTTTAGGGGTATGTTAGTGCAAACCCAGGGCCATGAAGATACCCCAGGGGGGTATTTTTGTGTTTTTAAAGCCCCTTCCTAACTCTCCACCTCCCCAAAATTGGGCTTCGGGGGAGATCGTACTGGAAAGCCAGTGGCCTGGCTCAGACGGTTCCAAGGAGGGTTTTTCCGACGAGTCTGGTATATTTCACCCCTCTTAAGACCTTTGTTTTTTTGGGTAACATTTTAGCCGAATGATGCAACCTGCCATTGCTGGGAAAGCAGCAGTCCAGTTTTTTCGACGGATTTTTGCTTTCT
Source organism: uncultured Thermoguttaceae bacterium (assembly GCA_938042245.1). Taxonomy (GTDB): domain Bacteria; phylum Planctomycetota; class Planctomycetia; order Pirellulales; family Thermoguttaceae; genus JANXAQ01. The sequence goes on along the minus strand of CALIRO010000067.1, from coordinate 16,336 downwards.
GGATTTCCCCTTACGCAGGAATGACAGGGGGTGGCATTTCCTAAAAACTGGGAATCTACTGTACTGGGCTGAAATGGTACGTTTTTTTTCTCCTCCTGCCTCAGAAGGGCTGTGGCAGGGCCCTATTGCCACCGCTGGTTAACCCAAGGACCCTTGGAATCCTCTCTGTTGGTTAGGGGGTATCGTCCATAAGGCCATTTCCACCCTTGGCCTCCAAAACCTAATGGCATCTAGAGTGGGCTATCTTGATAAACCTCCTAGAATAGTAACAATTTCCCAAGGGAGTTCCTTGGAAGGTGTTGAGGATCTGGAGGCAGAGGGCCGAGGCGATGGATTTGACACAGCTTCGGGAGGAAGTTTGTTATGTGAATCAGATGTTGCTCCGGACCGGGTTGGTCAGTATGCATTCGGGCAATGCCAGCGGATTGGATCGGGCCACGGGGCGGCTGGTGATCAAACCATCCGGTGTGGACTATGAGCGGCTGCGCCCGGAGGATTTGGTAGAGGTGGATTTGGCCACTGGTCAGGTCCTTGGCAGCACCCTTCGTCCGAGTGTGGATTTGCCGCACCACTTATTCCTGTATCGCCATATTCCGGACATTGGGGCGGTGATTCATACGCATAGTCCGTATGCGACGGCCTTTGCAGCGGTAGGGCGGCCGATTCCGATGTGTCTGACGGCCATGGCCGACCAGTTTGGAGCGGAAATCCCTTGCACTCCGTATGTAGATAATCAAGAGGATCATATTGGGCAGGCCATTTTGCAGTATCGCAATCAGGCCCCGGCGATCCTGCTGGGCAATCATGGGGTGTTTGTCTGGGGGCCTACAGCTCGGGAGGCGTTAAAATCCGCCGTTATGCTCGAAGAGATAGCCAAGACGGTCTTTTTTGCTTTGCAGCTTGGGGAGCCTGGCCTGTTGCCGCCGGAAGAGGTCCAAAAGTGGTTTACCCGTTACCATACCACCTATGGACAACAGAAGCCACCCGAAAGGTAGCAAGGGGGAGATTCCTTGGCCTGGTAGCCGACCTGTTGCACCTATCCATGGCCTATGTTTCGGAAAGTCCGGGAGCTATTGGAACTGATCCGATTTAGTCATACGCTGTTTGCCATGCCTTTTGCGCTGTTGGCGGCGGCGATGGCCTGGGCAGACGGGGCAAAGGCCGATCCCCCCATTGCCTTCCGGTGGCAGGACCTGGTGGGTCTGCTAGCCTGTATGGTAACTGCTCGAAGTGGGGCGATGGCGTTCAATCGGCTAGCGGATCGGAAGTTGGACGCCTTGAACCCACGAACAGCCGATCGGCATTTGGTAACCGGTCGGTTAAGCCCGGCGGCGGTTTGGGTGTTTACGATTCTGTGTTCGGTGGGATTTGTGGCATCGACGCTTTTGTTTTTACCCAACCGCTGGCCGATTTATGCGTCGGCCCCGGTGTTGGCCTTCTTGTTTATGTATAGTTATACGAAGCGGTTTACGGTGCTGTCGCATTTTTGGTTAGGGGCGGCGTTGATGCTGGCGCCGATGGCGGCCTGGGTGGCCATTCGGGCCGAGTTGGCCTGGGCGCCGGTGGTTTTAGCTGGGGCTGTGCTCCTATGGGTAGCTGGATTCGATATCTTGTATGCCTGTCAGGATGTGGAATTTGATAGAAGGATGCATTTATACAGCATTCCAGCTCGGCTTGGTGTACCAGCCGCCTTGCAACTGGCCAAACTCTGCCATGCCGGTATGGTGGTGGTGCTGGCGGGGTTGCCGATGGTGTTTCCGTGGTTTGGGGAAATTTTTTACACTGGACTTTTAGTTATTGCCGCCTTGCTGGCGTATGAACACGCCCTGGTTCGACCGGACGATCTCAGCCGGGTCAATCAGGCCTTTTTCCATGTTAATGCGGTAATTGGTTTGGGTCTGCTGGCGGTGGGACTGGCGGATCTGTGGTGGTAGGCAGCCCACGTTATCAGGGAAAGCTTCCTTTTGGTGCAGAAGATTTTTCGTCATATTGCAGCCGAATGAAGCAACCTGACATTTCCTACGAGGGTAGAAATCCCGTTTTTCCAAGGGAGTTTTGCCTGCTGGAGTCCGGCTTGCGCGGGAATGACACTGGGAGGAATTCTCCCTAAAAACAAGAACCTCATGCAGTGAGCTGCAATATTACGATTTTTCGGAAGGGGTTTGGATGGATTGGCGGGTCTGGGAGCGGATCGAAGCGAAGATAGCTGCGGGGCGTCGGCTTTCGGCCGAGGAGGGCCAGTATTTATTCGATCCGGAGTTGAGTTTGCATCGGGTGGGCCGATGGGCCGATGAGGTTTGCCGTCGGCTTCATGGGGAGGTAGTCTATTATGTGCGAAACGCCCACCTGAACCCGACGAATCTTTGTGCGCTGCGATGTCCGATATGCGCCTATAGCCGATCCCCGGGCGATCCAGACACTTTTACCATGACGGTCGAGCAGGTATTGGCCCAGGCGCAGGAGGCGGCCGAAGCAGGTTGTACAGAGTTGCATATTGTCGGCGCCCTCCATCCCGAACAACCCTACCGGTGGTATCGGGAAATAGTGCGTCTGGTGCACGAGGCGTTTCCCCGATTGCATTTGAAGGCTTGGACGGCTGTAGAGATTGCCTGGTTTGCCCACCAGACGGGCCGAGCGATTCGGGCCATCTTGGAGGATCTGATTCAGGTAGGTTTGGGCAGTTTGCCGGGGGGTGGGGCGGAAATTTTTGCCGACCGAGTTCGCCGGCAGATTACCCCCCGGAAGATCGACGCCCAGACCTGGCTATTTGTACACCGGGAAGCCCATCGGCTGGGCCTCCGGTCCAACGCGACCATGCTTTACGGCCATTTAGAAACGCCGGCCGAGCGGATTGATCATCTCATCCGGCTACGGGAACTCCAGGACGAGACGGGCGGTTTTTTGGCGTTTGTGCCGCTGGCGTTTCATCCGGCCCACACCCGGTTAGCCCATTTGCCGGGGCCAACCGGCTTGGATGATCTGCGCACGATGGCCGTCAGCCGACTAATGCTGGACAATATTGCTCATCTAAAGGCGTATTGGATCTCTCTGGGGGTGGGGGTGGCTCAGACCGCCTTAGCTTACGGCGCCAATGACTTCGAGGGTACTGTTCGGCAGGAGCGCATCCACCATGAAGCCGGTTCTACCGCTCCGCAAAGCCTTTCGGTGGAGGAGATTTGCTATTTGATTGGGCAAACCGGTCGGCAACCTGTGGAGCGAGATAGCCTGTACCGGCCGGTGTCCCGGGAATTGGCGCCCGCCTAAGAACTCCTGCCTGCTCGGACCAAGTAGGAACCCTAGCCTTCCCAGACAGAAAAGATAAAAAACCCATTCCTTTGGCAGTATCCGACTCGCGAACTGCTGTTTCGGCTGAGGCCTGCCGGCGGCAAAGGATACAAAACTCATGCAGTGGACAGAGGTTTTGGGATCGGGATTGCTTTTGCGGGGCAGTACCCGAGCCAAAAAAGCCCGTTGCTTGGGCAGAACTGCCGGAAGCTCCAGCGGTTTAGCCAGGCAGAAAGGGGGCTGGCATTTTGGGGAAGGCAAGGCCCTGTTCCGCCGAACGGACGCTTCGACTCCCCGTTGCCGGAGCGGGCGCTTTCAGATCGAACTCGAATCGCTGCATTTCCAGATACAACAGGACGATCGCGCCGATAAGAGCCAAGATGGCCAAAGCCAGTAACACCGTGTAAACATCCGGCCGGGGTTTGCTGTAGGCTTGGCCTTGGGGGTTAGTTAGCACTGGTGAGGACATCGCTCAGGTCGCTCCGTACTTTATCGCCGGGTTGGATAGCCCCTTGCTGGGAGCCTGGGACAATGCGACAAACAGCCCGATCCGGCTGGGTTTCCAGGACTTTAATTTGTCCTAGATACATGCTGCCATCGGCTCGAATCACCCGCAGGATGCCTCCTTTGCGCAGGCCATCATCAGAGCCGATGGAGATTTCTACTAGGCCATTGGCCCGCACGGCCGTAACTAATCCTTGGACTGCGGCGACTTTGTAATAATCCGGATCGGAGTTTAGACCGAACAGTTGCAGGACGGCCAAGGCATCTGTATATTGTTTTGTGACCTGCACTAATTTATCCTTTAGCCGGGCCAGCTCCCCCTCGGCTTGCTGAAGTTGGACGGTGGCCTTAGTCAGCCGATCGGCAATCTCGTCGCGCTGTTTCAAGGCGTCCATCCATTTTTGCCATAGATCGGAGGTATCCTCGGATAGCTTCTTGTTATGCGTGGCGAGCTTTTCTAGAGTTTGGGTAGCGATATTTTTTTCGGTGGTTACTTCTTTGATGGCCTCTTCGAGCTTTTTGTTCTCCTCTTTCATTTCTACCAACTCGGTCTTTAGTTTGCTGACGTCATTTTGGCGGGCGTCTTTTTCTATCTCGAGCTCCTTTTTTAACCTGGCATTTTGATTTTCCAACTCCTCTTGCAATTTTTTGGCATGCTCTAACTGCCATTTTAAGCCGATCGGTTTTCCCGCCTTGGCGGCTTCCTCGCTAGAGAGCAGGACAAGGTCCCGCCAGTTTTTATGCGCGGAATAGACCGCCAGCGCAAAGGACATAAAAACCAAACTCATGATGAAAATGAGCACGGTAAAAATTTTGCCTAGCAGATTCATGTCCGCACCTTTCCCTCAGAAGTCTTCGGGGGTTCTCCAAGCCGACTACAAAACCCCACCAGGCTTTAGAGCGTCTTCCTTGCTATCGTTCCAAAGCCCACCCAACGTGTTACGAGTTTTTAACCGACGGCCTCGATTGCCGCCTAGCCATTCTAGACAAGCCACGGATCGCCCAGCCCAACTCCTCCCTGCCAGCTTCTTTAGGCGGCCCCAGTTTCTACCACCGGAGCTGGGGGCCAGACTCATAAAATTAGTATAACTAGGCTAGATTTCCATTGTCAATCAACAACCTCCTGAAATCTTTCCGGCCACTGCGGCTGGGACCCATCAGACCGGCGGCAGCCTGCTTGGCCCTGCCCAACCCAGAAGGGAAGCCAGTCTTCTGTCCGAAGAAATGGAAATTCCGCTTGAATTTTGGGCAGTCCGGCCACTGTCCGAGCCGACCTGACAACGGGTTCTGTGCCCCGGTTCTGCCGGTCTGGAATGCTCCAAAAGAGGCAATACACCATTTAGGGGGGTGTGAATACTATAAAAAAGAGGGGATTTCGTCCCGTTCTGCCCTTTCCTGGGATACCTGGGGAGGGCGCAAAGGAGTCCCGTCGGATAAAAAAGTCTTGTCCGGATATAATTGGTAAGGGGTTTTGGGGCAGTAGGTTTTACCTGGAACAATTCCCCCGACTGCAGTGGACAAAGTAAAAGGAAGCCTTAGCAGAGTGTGATCTTTCCCGTTGGGATCTTTGCCGTTTCTTGTCAGGCAGTTTGGCCCCATGAGCCGCAAAAAGCGACAAGGAAGCTCTTCCAGCCCGGTGGGGGCCGATTCGGTGGTGGATACTTCCGCGGATCGGTCGGAAGAGGCTGCGAAGGTTCCGGACGTTTCGCCTTCGGACCAGAGGCTGCAGGCTGCTGGTTCGACCGAGCCGATCGACCCGGCCGAAAAAGTCCGCTCTTTTCCTCATGCGCCGGGGGTGTATTTGATGAAGGATGCCGCAGGCCGGGTTCTTTATGTGGGCAAAGCCAAGGATTTACGCAATCGAGCGGGCAGTTACTTTTTGAAAGCGGCCGCCGAAGATCCCCGTACTGCTTCCCTGGTGCGGGAAATTCGAGATTTGGATTACATCCAAACGGAAAGCGAAGTGGATGCCCTTTTGCTGGAAGCCCGACTGATCAAAGATATTCAGCCGCCCTACAATCGAGAACTTAAAGACGACAAAACCTTTCCCTATTTGGAGATTTTTATTCGGGAGGATTTTCCCCGGGTGATGTTTACTCGGGAGCCCAAGGAGAGGGGAACAAAGTTATATGGACCTTTTGGCAGCGCCTCCGGCCTCCGGGGCGCCATTCAGGTCCTCCAAAAAATCTTCCGTTTCCGGACCTGTAGCTTGGACATTCGGGAGGGCGACGAACGGTGGCGATGGTATCGGCCTTGTATCTTGGGTTCCATTCAGCAGTGCTCTGCGCCGTGTAATATGCGGATCAGTAAAGAAGAGTACCGGAAAGATATCCGGCGGTTGATGCGCTTCTTAGAGGGTCAGAAACAGCGCCTGCTGGAGGAGATGCGCAAAGAGATGGCGTCGGCGGCCAAAGAGCTTCGTTTTGAAGAGGCGGCCCGGTTACGAGACGAAATCCGAGCCCTGGAAACTCTGGATCAGCGGGGCGAATTGGACACCCATGTGCAGCCGGAAGTCTTCCATGTCGATCCTCGTCGAGGCCTCCTGGGACTGAAGAAGGTCTTTCAATTGACCCAGGCGCCGCGAACCATCGAGGGAATCGACATTGCGCATCTGGCCGGTACGGAAACGGTGGCCGCCTTGGTCCAGTTTATCGACGGCCTGCCGTTTAAACCGGGCTACAAACGGTATCGCATCCGTACGACCCAAGGTGGCGACGATTACGGGGCGATCCGGGAGGTAGTGTTTCGGCGGTTTTATCGGCTTCAGGAAGAGGGCCAACCTTGGCCGGACCTTTTGTTGATAGACGGGGGGCCGGGTCAGCTCCATGCTGCCATGGAAGCATTTGAGACGTTGCATCTGCAGCCCCCCCTGGTGCTGGCCTTGGCCAAACGGGAAGAACTGCTTTATCGGATGGGCCAGGCGGAACCGATGCGACTTAGCCGACATAGCTTCGCCCTGCGCCTTTTGCAATACGTCCGGGACGAGGCCCACCGGTTTGCCCAACATTACCACCACATCCTCCGCCGCAAATCGACCCTAGGAGAATAGCCCGCCAACAAAATCCCCCCGGCAAATCTAGTCTTCTCGGAACATTCTACCCAAATGGCGCAACCTCTCCCTGCTGCCAAAGCAGCAATCTAATGTTTGGACTGGTTGGCGCTCGGGATTCTTCCTTCCGCGGCACAGACACGCGCAAAGGGTGTCTTTTAAAAAACAGGCAGTTAGTTCACTCGGCGGAACTATTCCAACTATTGGGGGTAGGAAATTCAGTAAATATGGTTTTCTCCGTAACTATTGGAGACGAAAGCAATTATGGAAGATGAGAAAAGTCGAGTGTCGGAAAGGTGGTGTGGGTAGCTCATAGGGGACCGGTTTTGCCGATTTTCTGGATTCTGCCAAGAAAAAGGCCGATCCAGTCTATGGGAGGATCGACCCATGAAACAGGTTCTATTTTGTACGTTGGCAGTAGTGGTCTTGGGGGGGCTAGTAGGGTGCCAAAGCGGCCGATGGGCTCTTCCGGCAGGCAAATGTTCCGATTTTCCTATGGGGTGCCAGACCTGGCAATATCAAGATGGGCAAACTGGGCAAATTATAGGAGATCCCATCTGCCCCATCTGCCGAGGGCGCGATCCTAGATGCCCCCGTTACCCGAAGATGCGGGCCTATGATCCGGTGCCGCCTTCCGGCATCGTCGCATATCCTTACTACACCACCCGGGGACCGCGAGACTTTTTGGCGAAAAACCCACGAGGGATTGGTCCGTAAGGTTGGACCATCCCGGAAGATTTGGCCCTGTGATTTTTTCACCCTATCCATAGAGAATTGCCCCCCCAGAGGAGGGGTTGGAGGGGGGATAAGAGCGCACAACGAAGTTTCCTGACGCTTTCGAATCTCATGGGCCGGGGCATAGGGGAGATAGCCAGGAAGGCCGGGGGGGCGTGCCGCCTTCCGCCCCAAGCCCCCGACCCATTTCTCGGCCGGCTGACCGACATCGCCAAGGACGGCGAAGGGGCCGGCTTTTTTATTTGAAAAGGTACCCGTTGGCTCGGGAAAGCCAATCCAGGGGCTCAAAGGCGGTTTTTCCACCAGCTCCATCGGTCAAGCAGGAATCCTTCCTGAGTCCTGGGAAAGCTCCCTGAGGGCCAACGGAAAAGTTTTCTTTCTGGCTTAGGCAGGGGGAGCTTGCCGAGGCGGGTTTATAAAGCCGCCGCTTCGCTGGTGGACATTGCCGGCAAACGGCACTGGGCAAGGATTTCGGGGATATTTAGGACTAAGGCCAATCGGCCACCGCCCAATAGGGCTACCGCTTGCGTTTTGGTGCAGGCGGGGAAAATTTCTTCCAGTGAGTGGACCACCACTTGGCGGTGCCCCAAGAGTTCATCAAAGCGCAGACAGACTTCTGCTCCATCTGGGCCGACCAAGGCGGCGGGGCCGGACAGGGCCTGCTCTTGCTGGCCAGTGGCCCAGCCCAAGACTTCCTCGATCCAGAATAATTCATAACATCGCTCCCGGAAGCGAAGTACAGGCCGACCATGCACGCTCCAGACTCCCTGGGGCCGAATCTGAAGGATTTCCCGCACATGGTCTACGGGAATGACCAGCAGGTGGTTGTGGCGTCGGACGAGCAAGCCATCCAGGACGAGGACCGTTTCCCGGATGGGGAAGGTTAAATGGACTTTTGTACCCTTCCCCACTTCGGATTCCACCTTTACGGTGCCCTGGTGTTTCTGGGCTCCTGTACGCACTACATCCATGCCCACTCCCCGACCGGAAATCTCGGACACCTTCTCGGCAGTGGAAAAGCCGGGATGGAAAATCAGTTGCAGTGCTTCCTCGTTGGAAAGAGTTTCGGCTTGTTGGGGACTGAGGAAGCCTTTTTCAATGGCTTTTCGACGGATTTGGGTCGGATCGATGCCTCGGCCATCGTCTTCCACGCTGATGCGGACCCAATAGCTAGATCGTTGGGCCGAAAGCCGAATCGTCCCGATTTCGTCCATTGCCTGAGCGCGGCGCTCTGCCGGGGGCTGAATGCCATGATCCACAGCATTGCGTACTAGATGGGTGAGCGGGGCTTCAAGTTCTCTGGCTAATGCTCGGTCGATTTCCACCTCGTCTCCGTGAAGGAGAAGACGAACTTTTTTGTTCAGTTGGGCAGCCAAGCTGCGGGCCATCCGAGGGTAGGGAGCGAAAAGCTCAGCAGCAGATACCCGCCGCAACGAAGCCGCACTCCGATGCAACGCACCCAGTTGGAGGCGGAGATCCTGGCAAATGCGGTGAAGTTCCTCGGCCAAATTTCGTCCGAGGGCGGTTTCGGGGATTCGGCTTTCCAGTTCCCGGAGCAATTCGCCAGTGATAAATAGATGGGAGACATCTTCCAGAAATTCGTCCAAGTACGCTTCTTTGATCCGGACATACCGAATCGGGCTAACCGACTCCGCTCCCCCCGAACGTTTCTCTTACTGGAAGGCAGCAGGGACAGGTTGGGAAGGAGGAGCCGAGCAAGCAGCCGCAGATAGGTTGGCTGGCTGCTGGCTTGGGAAAGAGACCGGGTGAGGCACAGCGCCCGGGCTACCTATTTCCTCCGAAACCTCCTGGATGGCTTGTGCAGCGACTTCGGAACCAGCACGGGAGGCACCCGGAGAGCTTGCGGAACAGACCGCCCATGGGAGTCGAGCCAGCAAGGCTTCTTCCGCAGGCCCTAAATGCTGCCGGATGCGTCCCTCCCCGGCCGAACCAAGCATTCCCTCCAGAAGGTCAATCCCTTCGATTAGAATTTCCCAGAGTGTCTCAGAAAGGGGCGTTTTGCCGTCTCGGATTTGGGCTAAGAGATTTTCCAACCCGTGGGCGAAAAGTTTATAGGCGTCCAGGCCAAGACAAGCAGCGGTGCCTTTGATGGAATGAATCGCTCGAAAGGCAGCATGAAGGGCTTCGATTTGGGTAGCGTCTTGACGAAAATGGTCCAACAGGCGGGGGACTTCCCGCAGCGATTCCAACGCTTCGGCCACAAACTCATGAATCAGTTCCTGAGCAGTGAAGTCCTCCATGATCTTTTCCAGCTCTGTTAGTGGAAGGCCCGCAACAGATTCCTGCCTGCAAGGTTGGAGGAAGATTCTGGTAAATGGCTTCGGGGTGGGTGGGAGGGTGGCCGGGGAGTACACTTAGCCGCCGAAACTCGCTTCGACTCCGGTAGGCTCCTGTGGCTTGCCCGGGATCAGTTCAAGCCGTTGCAACGCATTGCGCAGTTTTTCTGCATTGACCGGTTTAATCAAATACCATTCACAGCTTTCCCGGAAGGATAACACAATGTCTTCCGGGTCGTCTCGCACAGTGACCATGAGAACCTTGGCCTTTTTAGAATTATAGGCTTTATGTTCCGCCTCCCAACGGCGAATTTCCTGGAGTGTCTGCTGGCCGTTCATGCCCGGCATGTCGATGTCCATGGTGATCAGATCATAGGGGCAGTGTTCTTGGTGAGCCTTCTGAAATAATTGCAAAGCAATCGGCCCATCCGGCGCCGCATCGCAGTCCGCATACGGGGCTAAAAGGGCTTTGAGTTTAGATCGACTCACATAATCATCATCCACAATCAGGGCTCGCATGGTGGGCCTCGTTTGGGACAAGCAGGAATTAGTTGGCCAAAAAGCCCGACTGGAGGTATTCTTTGAGACGCTGGAACTCCCGGAGAAAATCGTCCCAGATGCGCTGAGCGTCCACCGGATCCCCTTCTTTGGCCAGGGATTCCAATCGGCCGGCGATGGCGGCTAAAGGGTAAGCAGTGAGGTTGGCTGCTCCCCCCCGGATCCGATGGGCTTCTCGGCGCACGGTTTCTCGGTCAGCCCGTTGGAGGGCCTGGTGGATCAGATCGGTCTGTGCCTCGACCGTCTGAACAAATTGCAGGAGGGCCTGAGCCAACAGACAACGATTCCCGCCAAAGTCTTCCAAGGCCTCTTCATATCGAAACGGTAGGGAGGGAGCGGCCGGAGAGGACGCCTGGTGCGCAGACTCCGATGCGTGGGCCGGGTTATCGCCCGAGTTGCTCTGGGCAAGCGTTTGTTGGACATAGCGCTCCACGACGGCCAGGAAGGAATTTTTCCGCAGCGGCTTGACAATCACTTCATTGAGGCCAGCTTCCCGGCAGGCCTGGACCGTCTGACGAGATGCATCCGCAGTAACCCCTAAAATGGGAACCATAGCATACCAATCGCCCAATTGCCGAATCTGACGCGTGGCCTCATAGCCGTCCATCTCCGGCATGTGCAGATCCATCAGGATTAGGTCAAATTGATCCTGTTTACAGGCGCGGACCGCTTCCCGGCCATTGGGAACAATGACCACCTGATGTCCGGCGCTTTCTAGATGCAAGCGAGCCAGTTCCTGATTAACCGGATAATCTTCGGCGACCAACACTCGGGCAGAGTGAGTTGGGAGGCAAACCACCCGAGACGCTGATTCGGGTAAGACCGTCAACTGTTCCGGAGGCGGTGTTTCTGAACAAATTTCCAAGGGTACAGTGAACCAGAAGGTGGTGCCTCGGCCAGGTTCGCTTTCGAAGTCGATTTCTCCTTCCATCAGATGCACCAGCTTTTTCGCGATGGTAGTGCCCAGTCCGGTGCCGCCGTATCGGCGGGTGGTACCGCCGCCAATCTGAGTAAAACTTTGGAAGACCAGAGATTGCTTTTCCTTTGGGATGCCGATGCCGGTGTCGATGACCCAGAAACGAATCCGAGCTCGTTGGCCTTCCTGACCGAGCATCTCCACGCGTAAGGTAACCGAACCGCGTTCCGTAAATTTGACCGCATTGCTCAGGAGATTCAGCAGAATCTGTCGGAGCCGGATCGCATCGCCCCTCACATACCGTGGTAAGGCCGGATCTATATGGAAGAGACACTCCAGGCCCTTTCCCTCCGCCTGGACCTGAACGGTCCGCTGGACCGAATCGATTAGATGGTAAAGATCCAACGGACGATGTTCCAGCTCCAGTTTGCCCACCTCAATCTTCGCATCGTCCAAGATGTCGTTGATCAATGCTAACAAATGTTCCGATTCCTGAATGATCGCCTGCGCCTGCAGATGCATTTCCTCGATGTTATTGGAAGCTAAAATAATCTCCGCAAATCCAATGATGCCGTTCAGCGGAGTCCGAATTTCATGAGAGACATTAGAAAGAAATTCACTTTTTGCCCGGTTGGCTGCCTGAGCCATGAAGGAATATTGTTCCAGGCAGCGGTTGGCCGCCTCCAATTGCTCGGTGTAGTGCTTGAGTTGTTCTTCTGCCTGCCGGCGTTGGGCGATCTCGCGTTCCATCCGCTGATAGGCAGCCAGGAGTTGACGAGTGCGTTCTTCCACTAATCTCTGAATCGCCGCGGACTGGGCATCGGCAATTTCAGAAAAATGGCTAGAAGAAACGAGCATTTCCTGGCTGCCCGTTCCCTCGTTCGAATGGGGAGTCTCCCATACTTGCCCCTGAGTAGCCGGATGGCCCCCGGAAGAAAAACCATGGCCGTTTTCTCCCGAGGACGGCCCCATCGAACCGGCAGACTCCCATGTCCTCGGCCCCAAAGGCTCCTGGCTCCCCTGGATAGATAATTCCGAAACAGACTGTGGATGCATCTGCATGGCTCCCATCACAACGTCCTTAACAGAGCAACAGGTTGATCGTGCGGATCGGCTGGTCTTCCACCGCCAAGGGTGGATCGCTTGTTGCTTCCCTGCCGACAGATCCCTCCTGGCTGGGTTCCTTGGTGGGGAGGCTCTCCAGCTTCAGGGTGCATCCACTCTCTGCTGATTCCTCATGACCCCCTCCCTTTCCTAATATAGGTTCTCTGCTTTTCTCGGAATGGAGGCGAAGCTGTCTTGAAAAACCCATGGTTTTCCCCAGAAGGAACGAAGATAAGGAAAGTGCCGGAAACACCTTAAGAGGGGTAGGGGATTTTTACTATAGGTCCATCCTTTTTGGGGGTTTATTGCCCGAAGAAATAACGGCAAACCTGCCCCCTGTGTCCCCATCAAAAGGTTATTTCTATTCCCCCATCATGAGTTTATGTTTCCCTTCCCCATCTTGCCCACCCTCGGTCCAGAGGGAAATACTTCCCATCGGCCTGCCCCGTTCCAGCTGAGCCTCTGCTTGACCGAATAAGGATGGCACCTCCCCCGATTCAGACACGAAAAGCTGTCCGGTCAGGAAAAGCTATACTTAAGTTAGAGACCGGGGCTTTCAGCTGATGTTTCGGAAAGCGGGGTTTTATATCGGCCATGTTTCAGATCAAGCATCTGATGAACACACAGGTGGTCAGCATTTCACCTACCGCCCCGGTGGACGAGGCAATGCGCCGAATGGTCCAGTATCATCTGGACGCCATTCCTGTGGTCGATGAGCACGGCGATCCTATCGGGTTGGTAAGCAGTTCGGCCCTGCTGGATTTTGTTTTTTTGCTGTTGGCCGGGGCAGCCTCGGCTTAGCCAATATATGAAAACCCCTTGCCCCACCGTCGATAAAGAAGACTCCTGGAGCAAAGCAGCCGAACTGCTCCGGAGCGAGAATCTCCGCACATTGCCCGTTACCGAGGGAGGAAAACTGGTGGGGTTTGTCCACGTAGAAGACTTATTGCGTACGATCCACAAGGCCCGCGCACTGGTGCGAGAAGTCTTGGCTGAACAGCGCCCCGAGAAGGCTGCTCTGTTGTAAGCGCGCTGGGGCCATTGTTGAGGCCGTCTCAACGGCGAAGCAATGCCCTTTTGGTAGCTCGGTCCGTGGGGCCTCCGGAATGCTTTCCCCTACTCCCAGGCCACCGTTACGGGAGTGCCCACGCCGATTCCCAATCGTCGGGCCGCATTCGATCCCACCAGGGCCAATTCCAAACGTCCGCTAGAGCTGATCAAGGCTACCAAGCTATCTGCCGGTTGTTGGGCGTAGGTAGAATAGATTCCGTAGGTCTCATAGATGCCGCAGACGACCACGGCCCGACGGTCGGTAGGCCGGCCTGCCAACGCCTCCGCCCGAATATTGGTAATCAAATTTCCAAATGAATCGATTTCTTCGACCACCCCGATGATCCGGTCCGGGAGAATCCGGGGCTGGGGCCAATCCAAAAGCACGCGGAGCTCTGCCGGCGGCCCCAGTTCTTCGGGCAATACCCCCAGACTCAAATACGCCGCCACCGGAGCTAAAATATCCCGGCCATGAAAAGTATGCGACACCGGATGACGCCAAAAGCGCTGGTTTTCTAACCGCCGCACTTCTTCCGGCGCCTGCTGGCGGGCCAACCGACTCAGCACCCCATTGTCTGGCGCCAAAAAGTGCTGCCCAAAAAACCGCGCATACACCAAAGCCCGCTCCGTCCCCACCCCAGGATCCACCACCACCAGATGAATCGTGCCGGCCGGATAATAAGGCCCCACCTCTTCCAACACGATTGCAGCTTGCCGAATGTCCTGCGCCGGGATCGCATGCGTTACATCCACCACCACGGCCTGCGGATTAAGCGAAAGGATCACCCCCTTCATCGCCGCCACATAGGAACTGCCGGTCCCAAAATCCGTCGTCAAGGTAATAATGCGCATCTGCGTTCCTTCTAAGGGTTTTTGCGGGAAGGAAAGGTCCTGCCCAAAGCCTCCGGCCCTTTCATTCGCGTTTGGCTAGGGCGTGGAATCGGCTTTTTCGTTTTTTTCCTCCGCAAGACCGTGCTTATTTACGAGTTTCTGGGAGGGAACTCTTTTTGGGTGGTTGGCTGCACAAAAAGCAAAACGCCTCCCGGACCCGGAGGATCTGTTCGGGGTTGATCAAGAGGTATCGGTGTTGGCCGTTGGGGTCCGGCTCAAACCGGGTAAACCCGTCCTCTTCCACCCGAATCCAACCTGGCGGCGACAGGTTAAAGTAGCCTCGCTGAGGGCGCACCGCATACAGCACACTGGTCAAGTCGTAGCTGGGCTGATCGTGCTCCAAACCCCGGTAATACCGATATGCCTCCACCAACGGATGATACCGCACATACCGGTAATCTTCTCGGATGCTTTGGGCCGGATACGCAATGGCCCGGCCGATCTCAAACCCGCTGGCTACAATCGGACTGGGCCATTGGCCGAAGACCTTTTGCGCCGCCGCTACATCTGTTACTACGTTGTATTCCCGGAATCGGCGCTTTTGCAGGTCTTCGGAAAACGCCCCCGCCATGACCGAAAGGAGCCGCACTTTTTTCTCCACCAACTTCTTCCCCTCTAAAGGGGAAATCTCGTCGGCCGGCGAATCCAAAAGTCGGGCCAAGTTGGTCGAAAACCCCACCTGCACCATCACCACGGAGCGGTCCGGCTGGCTGGCCAAAATACGCCGCAGGCACTGGGTGGCTTCCGGGGCAGTGTGCGGCTCGGTCAGCCGATGCGGATACCGCAGCTTTCCCTCATCTTCCGCTGTTACCACGTGCCGGATATACCGGCCATCCTCAGGTGTTTTGCCGCCCCGAACTACGCCGATCGGCACATCCGGACGTCCATAAAATGTATTCAGCAGATTCACCATCCGGGCTGAATACGGATTGTCCTTGGTAACGGTTACTGCCAAAAGTTCACATTCTCCGCGGTCGGCCAAGGCATGGATGACGGCCAAAGCCATCGCATCATCCACGTCATTCCCCATGTCGGTGTCGAATATTAACCGCACCGGTTCCTCAGCTTCCTCCCCTGCCAAACACCCTATCTCTGCCCCACCTATCCACACACCGGTTCCCATAAGCCAAAGGCTCCATATACTGATCAATTGTATCTTATGCCAGCCTCCTCCCATCCAATCCGCTGCCGTCTGTCCAAAACATCTTCCCATTGCCGCTAATCTCCTTTTAAACTAGGCCAAACGGATTATGCCCTCCTAAGCACTCTCCCTAACCCCGCCGGAGTTCTTTAGATACCCCGGCAGGACGATTTCCGTTCCGGTTCAGCAACCTGCTTCCTAACGCCTAATTTTAAGCAGAACAAGCTCAGAGCAAAAGCCCGCCCTTACCGCCAGCTTCTTAAAAAATAGGTAACCTCTGAATAACCGCTAAATTAACTGAA
This sequence comes from uncultured Thermoguttaceae bacterium, assembly GCA_938042245.1. Lineage (GTDB taxonomy): Bacteria > Planctomycetota > Planctomycetia > Pirellulales > Thermoguttaceae > JANXAQ01. Next base: position 504 of record CALIRO010000067.1, on the reverse strand, counting down.
AATTTTATCCTTGGTCGGATTTTTTTCACTTCGGGGGCGGTTCGGAAAAAGGAAAAGGTTCGGAAATAGGTTTTCCAGCTTCTCTAAGTTGCCTGTTTTATGCTCGTAAGCTGCCCTCGGCGCACACGGGTAGCGCCCTAGCTCAAACAAGCTCATCCCTCCGGAAGCAAGGAAAAGCGCTGCTTGGCTGGCCTCCAGATATTCCAGAAGGCGATGCCGATTTCGAGGTGTCCATAATGAATGTTCATGCAGCCCCTGGCCGAGGGCGTCTTGGCCGACCAGTGGACCGGCCGGTCCCAGGCCGACCCTGATAGATGGGCGACCCAGGTAGCCGCCGCATACGCATACTGGGCATTTTTCCGGAGGCCCCGAAACCGCACCCGCCGCCAGCCAACATGACGGTTCCACATCCCAAAAACACCTTCCACTCCAGACCAGGGGATAGAAAGACCCTGCTGGCCGGTGGAAATTGTTTCAACACCCCAAAAATCTCTTCCACGCCCG
>CALIRO010000066.1 GCA_938042245.1 uncultured Thermoguttaceae bacterium | reverse complement strand
ACTCTGTTCCGCTTCATGCCCGGGCAGCATCTGGCGGATGGTGTATTGCGGGCGTTGGTTGAGGTTCAAGTGGACTCGGCCGAGGTATTCGCCCACGATGCCCAGGCCTAAAAGTTGCAGGCCGCCTAAAACCAAAATGGCCACGATGGTCGAAGCGTATCCGGGCACGGCAATTTGGCCCGCTAGCCAAAGCACCAAATACACCAGGCCCATCACCAGACCGGCCACGGCGGCCAATAGCCCCAGGACCGACGCTGCTTGCAAGGGGAGGAGGGAAAAATTGGTAAATACGTTCAGTGCCAAGGCGGCCAGTTTGCGGAAACTGTAGCCGGATCGGCCTGCCCGCCGTGGCCGATGCTCCACTTCCACCTCCGTTACCCGCGTGGTATTCCAGAGGATAAGTCCGTCCAGGTGGGTAAAATGATACGGATAGCGCAGGATCGCCTGGGCCACCGGACGGCGCATGAGCCGAAACGCCGACGGCGTCACCCGGGTCTGCAGCGCCAGTTGGAAAAACCGGATCACCAGCCAAGCCCCCAAGTTCCGCCACCAGGGATGCTTTCGGCGATCTGGCACACCATACACGACATCGGCCCCGGTTTCGTTCAGAGTGCGAACCAACTTCGGAATCTCTTCGGGCGGATGCTGGCCGTCGTCGTCCATCGTTACAATCAACCGCCCCCGGGCAAACCGCAACCCACACATCAGCGCATTATGCTGGCCAAAATTGCGCATCAGTTGGACCGCCTGCACTTGGCCGGGGTATTGCTGATACAGGCTTTGAATCACCTCCCAAGCGTTGTACGGACTGGCATCATCGACCAAGACCACCTCCCAACTGAGCCCTAGGCGCCCGGCCGCCGCCGCGACACGCTCCACCAACTCCGCCAACATCTCCGGCGGCCCATAGACAGGGATCTCAATCGTCAAATCGACTTCCGATTTGGTAGCGTCTGCCTGGGACATGTGGACCATCAATATGGTTTCCTCCGCTCCGATTGCGCCGAAAAAAGCCGATTCCGAAGCCAATGGTTACGACGACCCAGAGGGAGGCAACTCCCCAATGGACTCCAAATACTGCCGAGCCAATTCCTCCAAACGATCCAACGGACGAACAGTTACTCGGCGGGCAGGAACTCCGCTAACCACGGTCCCAGGATCCACGTTTCGATTGACCAGCGTCAAGGCCCCCACGGCTGCCCCATCCGCAAGATGCACCCCCGGTAATATCACGCTCGCAGTGCCAATGATCACATGACGGCCCAGAAAAATGGGGCCTTTATCTTGATTGCGAAATTGGGCTGGCACCGTGGGATTGGTTAAAGTGCCGCCGGTATAGTCTTCGCTAGCGGTCCAAAGGCATACATAGGGGGCCACTCCCGAGAAATCGCTCATGGTGATTTTTCCGGCGGTGCCGTTTAGGATGGCGCCAGCGGCGATATGAACATTGTTCCCGATATAAATCCCCTCCTCGCCGGCGGAAATGATGGCAAAGGCGTCGATCCGAACCCGATTGCCAATGTAAATTTTCGAGGGGTTAAAAAATAGGGCATATCGAGTGATCCGAACCTCTTTGCCCACACTGCCAAAGCCGATCTGGGCGATCTCCTCTTCGGAAAGAAGCACCGGAGGCTGCGCCATGGAAAAGCCCTTTCAGTAAGTGCTTATGAACCAAAATACTGATAAATCCGTTGGACGACGTTCCCTTGTTCCTCTTCGGTCAGCTCATAGTAAAGGGGCAATCGGACCAGGCGGTCGGCTAAGGTTTCGGTAACTGGCAAGTCGCCGGGCTGGTAGCCGAAGCGTCGGCCCATCGGCGAGGTGTGCAACGGTACATAGTGGAAGACCGCATGGACGCCTTGCTGTTTTAAGAATTCTAGCATTTTGCTTCGCGTCGGGGCGTCCTCGGTCAGGAGATAAAAGATATGCCAATTGCTCTGGCAATGCGCAGGTACCGTGGGAAGCCGCACGTGCCCCTTCTCCTGCAACGGAGCCAGCGCCTCGTAATACCGCTGCCAAATCTCCCGACGCCGCTGGGTAATCTGCTCCATATGCTCCAACTGCCCATATAAAAATGCGGAACAGATTTCGCTGATCACAAAACTCGAGCCCAGATCGACCCAGGTATATCTATCCACTTCGCCGCGGAAAAACTTCTGCCGATCGGTGCCTTTGTCCCGGAGGATCTCAGCACGTTCGACTAAGGCCGGGTCGTTGATCGCCAGGGCCCCGCCTTCGCCGCAGGTGTAGTTTTTGGTTTCGTGGAAGCTATAGCAGCCAAGCTGGCCCAGGCTGCCCAACGCCCGGCCACGATAAAAGGCGTTGACCCCCTGCGCCGCATCCTCCACCACCAACAGACCATGCTGACGGGCCACCTCTAGGATCGAATCCATTTCGCAGGCTACGCCGGCATAATGGACCGGCACAATCACTCGGCTGCCCGGGGTAATGGCGGATGCCAGCTTGGTTTCGTCCAGGTTGAGCGTATCGGGCCGAATGTCCACAAACACCGGCCGAGCCCCGCAGCGGACAAAGGCGCTGGCAGTAGAAACAAATGTATAAGATGGCATGATCACCTCATCGCCCGGCGCCAACCCGCACAACATCGCCGCCAACTCCAACGCCGCCGTGCCCGACGGCACTAGCAGCACCCGGCGGATCCCAAACCGCTCCTCCAATAGCCGCGAACACGCCCGCGTAAAATGCCCGTCCCCGGCTATGTTGCCCAACGTAACTGCCTGAGCAATGTAGTAAAGCTCCTTTCCGGCAATAAACGGCTTATTGAAAGGGATCATCGATTGGTCCTTTGAGTTCGGGTCTGGTTGACTCGGTTGTGCTTTAAAGGAATCATCGCCTTTCCCCGGCGGGCAGAGGAGATTGCCCCTTAGGCTGGCCCGGCTTGCGTCGGGCCAACCTCTCCCATCCCAGGCAGCGGGAGAATATGTGCCTCTCCCCTTTGCGAGAGAGGCCGGCTGAGCCGAAGGCGAAGCCGACTAAGGGGGGCCTCAGCAGACCAGCTCAGGAGGCACCCCACCTCGGACGACTAACCAATCACACCATTTTTCCTCTTTTTCCTCCGGCGGACCTTAGCTTTTTCCTCCAGCGGACCTCAGACGGCCCGGAGAGGAACCTCCCTTTCAAGAGAGGATTTTCAATACCCCTTTTTGGGGGTCTTGCGTGCGTGTTGGAGAGGGCCCCCCCTCTCAAGAGGGGATCTACGAGCTCGGTCTTGTGCAGGGGCTATTTTACCCCCTATGTGCAGCATCATCCCATATACGGAAGGAATTCTCGGCCGGTGGGCAGTCCACTCTGGCTAACAAACGAAGTTACAACTCGTTCCTACACAATAAGTTACGTAATACCGGCGTAACGCCGCCTGTCCGGACGCCGGCAACTCAGGCTATACAGACGAAGTTATCATTTATCAATCAGTCTGACAGACTAGGTTACAAGCCCCAGGTCCCCAGCACGAAGCCGGGATTTTTCTATTTTTTTTCCAATTTTTTGTGTTTTTAGCTGGTTAAATGCTTGCATCTGCTTCCTAGCGTGGGTAATATAGGAAAAAAGTTTGCCTTTCTAGGCAACCGAAGGCATAGTCGGCGAGGCAGGCAATCGAACAAATATCCTGTCTTTCTTTGGCGCATCTTAAAAGGGAACGCATTCAAAGGGAACGCACTCATGGGGTTGGCAACGTGGGTTCGATCGACGATGCGTTGGGCGGGGATTTGGCTTAGCATGTTGGCTGCTGGGGTATCGTTGGGCCCCGTTCTTTGGGCTGTGGAAGTGCCCAAGGATATCCTCGCTCCCAAGACCATTGTCCTGCAAACGGACAGGGGCCTGTTGGTCGGCTACCTGGACGGCAGCGTGATCAATATCTACAAGACCTTCAACGTCAACGCCGCCGACACGACCAATACGGATGAAATCTGGGGCGGCAGCCCGCTCAATCTGACCGGCGCCGGCATTACGGTGGGCGTCTGGGATGGAGGGGCGGTCCGCAGCACCCACCAGGAACTGACCGGTCGGGTGACGGTTGTCGAT
>CALIRO010000065.1 GCA_938042245.1 uncultured Thermoguttaceae bacterium | reverse complement strand
TTTGAACTGAAGGCGGCCGAGCGGGCCATCCAACGGGCTTTGGAAAGCCTTCATCATCCAGAAGCCCCTCCATCTGCTTGCCCAGCCCTCCCTCTGGAAGACCACATCGTCGGCCGGTCGCCGCTCATGCAAGAACTTTTTAAACGAATCGCTTTGGCTGCGCCTACGGAAGCCTGTGTGCATCTGCGGGGCCAGAGCGGCACGGGAAAAGAATTGGTAGCCCGCGCCCTCCACCGATACAGTCGTCGTCATGCTGGTCCCTTTGTCGCTGTCAATCTGGCCGCCCTTAGCCCCAGCTTGATCGAGAGTGAGCTGTTCGGCCATACGGAAGGCGCCTTTACCGGCGCCGATCGGGCTCGCAAAGGTTTGCTGGAGGCGGCCCACGGCGGTACCCTGTTTTTAGACGAAGTGGCCGATATCCCCCCAGCCGTGCAAATCAAACTCCTGCGGGCCTTAGAATACGGCGAAGTCCTGCCGGTCGGAGCGGATCGGCCTCTGCGGGTGGATTTTCGTTTGATCACGGCTACCCATCAAGACCTTCGACGCCGAGTAGCCGAGGGAAAGTTTCGGCATGACCTGTATTACCGCATTTGCACTTTTGAAATTGAACTACCTTCGTTGGCCCAACGGCGAGAGGATATTCCGGAACTTGTGGAGCATTTTTTGAATTTATTGTCGGCCAAACACGGGTTGGCCCGGCCTAAAGTGGCGTCGGAAGCCCTCCAGGAACTGATGAACCGACCCTGGCACGGCAATGTGCGGGAACTGCGCAATGCCGTAGAACATGCGTTGGTCTTAGCTAGGGGGAACATCATTTTACCGGAGCACTTGCCGCCGCCTGCCAGCCCCCTACCACACGAACTCTCGCAGGACCAGGCCATCCGAATGCTTCTGCGCCAATGGGCGGAAGCGGAACTTGCCCGAACTCCTCAAATCGAAAATCTTTACGAAAAATTTCTCCAGCTAGTGGAACCGCCGCTCCTAGAGGCGGTTCTCCAACAAGCCCAAGGGCAATATGCGGCTGCCGCCCGACGATTGGGCCTCCACCGGATCACATTGCGCAAAAAACTCCAGCAATACAGCATCTTGAAACCCACCTCCTCTCCTCCGGAAACAGCCAGAGAACTATACCCGCCAAACTAGCCCCCTTACATTCTCGGATCTTAAGGGAAGGGCTCTTTGTAGGGTCGGATTTCCTTCAGCGGGCAGGTTGCCCCACAGAGGATATTTATCTGGGCAAAAAGATACTTAGGTCTCTTTCCTCCCCGCCCCCTATCTGCTGGAAAACAAAAACCCCTTTTCTCCGGCAGCGCCCAGAGAAAGGGGGTTCACCGTCGCGGTTAATAGAAACTCTGAGATTTTAGGCGAACTCGGAAATCGGCTATGGATTTTGTTGGTAGTATTCTGGATTGTTGGGCCAGATAGCGCCGGTCTGAGGATCATACATCCAACCGCCGGCATTCCCCTGAGGCGCGGTAGGTTTTTGACCACCCAGATTTACTTGGGTGACGGTGTTTTTGCCGTCAAACGGATTGGGTGGAATATCGCCGTCCAAGTAAGGCCCATAGGGAAAATTCGGCCCCGGTTCTCCGATATTCCCGTTCACATCCGTGGCATGAGTTAACTGGGGCAGGTACCCGGTGGTGGCATCTCCGATTTGATCTGGATATTTGCCCAGATGATGTAATTTGTACAGTTCAATCTGGGACCGTAAGGTGTGCATGTTGAACTTAAGCGAACTGAGTTTGGCGTCCTCGGTGGACGAGGAAAACATCGGGATGATGGTGGCGGCCAACACGGCCATGATAACTACCACAATCAACACCTCGATCAGCGTAAAACCGCGACGGACAGGGTGGGACATCCTACCTTCTCCTTTTTAAAAAACTATGGAATTGAAAGGGACTTACCTGTAGTGCTAAAGTCCGGTTTACACCGTCCGGCCAGCCAATTTTCACTAGCTCCTATCAACTACGTAGGTTGTACTTTAGGGCAGTCAAGCGGAAGCAAGGGAATTCTCAAAATTTTCCCTGCTTCAGAGTTCCTGAGTCCTCGTGCAAACCGATACAACTGATACATCTGCTACTGTGGGTATAAGTTGTCCAGGTTGAGGTGGTTAAAAGGAGATTGCCTGTTTAGACCCAAAAGGCGATGGAATGGCAAACTGGCCGGTTAGAAGGCTTCTTTTGTGAGTTCTATCCGGGGTGGGGTGTTGGCTTTGGAGTTTGCCAAACCCCCTTTCCCTGTTGCGGGGGTCCCCATCGGTGTTTGTCTATCCAGGGGCAGTTCAGGCTGGCTGATTAGATTATCTATTTTAGCTATTTTTTGCAACCAATTTGTTTTCACAATACAGCTTATTTTTTGTATTCTTTCTAAATTATCGATCCACAAAGGAGAAAAGTTAGACGATGTTAAAGAAGGCAAATCATCCGAGAAAAGCGTCTCCGGCATTTACGTCGTCGATACATTTTAGGAATCCTTGGCGATTCGGTTAATCTACGTAGTATAAATTGGCCGAAAAACATAAAGACAGTCTAACCCCCGCCACACCAGGCCCTACGTATTTTCCCTGACGTCTTAAAGGAGGCATAAGTTATGAGAGTCCTGTTGGGTGTACCTATCTTGGCCGCCCTACTGACAGTCATGTCAGTCCAAGCGGCCGACGCCGCCTATTGTGGGGCGGCCCGCTACCGGTGCGGCAAACCCGTCGGTTGGGAAACCCAATGCTGCACCGTCATGAAGACCCGTAAACAGCTCGTGTGGGAAACACAGCAGGTAACCTGCTACAAAACGGTTTATGAACCCGTCGTCGTGCCGAAACAGGTTACCTACACCAAACTGGTTCCCGAAACTCAATACCGGGAATACACCTATACGGTGATGAAGCCGGTCTGGGAAACCCGCACCAAGGAAATCTGCTATACGGTGATGAAACCCGTCTGGGAAACCCGGACCAAGACCTATACGGTCATGAAACCGGTCTGGGAAACCGTTACCAAAGAAATCCCCTACACAGTGATGAAACCGGTCTATGAGACCCGGACCAAGACCTATACGGTCATGAAACCGGTCTGGGAAACCGTTACCAAAGAAATCCCCTACACGGTCTGCAAGCCGGTGTGGGAAACCCGGACCAAGGAAATCTGCTATACAGTGATGAAGCCCGTCTATGAAACCCGGACCAAGACCTATACGGTCATGAAACCAGTCTGGGAAACCGTTACCAAAGAAATCCCCTACACGGTCTGCAAGCCGGTATGGGAAACCCGGACCAAGGAAATCTGCTATACAGTGATGAAGCCCGTCTATGAGACCCGGACCAAGACCTATACCGTAATGAAGCCGGTCTGGGAAACCGTTACCAAAGAAATCCCCTACACGGTGATGAAGCCCGTCTATGAGACCCGGACCAAGACTTATACCGTAATGAAGCCGGTCTGGGAAACCCAGACCAAGGAAATCTGCTACACGGTGATGAAGCCCGTCTATGAGACCCGGACCAAGACCTATACCGTAATGAAGCCGGTCTGGGAAACCGTTACCAAAGAAATCCCCTACACGGTCATGAAGCCCGTCTATGAGACCCGGACCAAGACGTATACGGTGATGAAACCGGTCTGGGAAACCCAGACCCGAGAGGTTACCTATACGGTCTGCAAGCCGGTCTATGAAACCCGAGAGCGTGAGGTCCATTACACGGTTTGGAAGCCGGTCAAATATACCCAAAAGGTCCAGGTGTGCACAGGCCGGTGGGAGACCCAGGTCATCGAAAAACCCGGCCCGGTGATCAAAAAGTGCGTGCAGGAGCCGGGCACTTGGGTCTGGGATGCTACCACCTGCCGGTTTACTTACTGCCCCGGCGAAACCAAGGTCGTGGAGGTCCAATGCCCGCCGATCCGGTACGTCAAAAAGGTCTGGGTGCCTGAAGTAGTCGAAAAAGAGATCGAATGTGTTAAATACGTGGCCGAGACCTGTGTGAAAAAGGTTCCTTACACCGTCTGCAAGCTGGTTCCGGAGCAGCGGGTCAAGACCGTGCAGTATCAGGTCTGCAAGCTGGTTCCGGAACAGCGCACTTGCACCTACACCGTCTGCAAGATGGTTCCGGAACAGCGGGTCAAGACCGTGCAGTATCAGGTCTGCAAGCTGGTTCCGGAACAGCGCACTTGCACCTATACCGTCTGCAAGCTGGTTCCGGAGCAGCGGGTCAAGACCGTGCAGTATCAGGTCTGCAAGATGGTTCCGGAACAGCGCACTTGCACCTACACCGTCTGCAAGATGGTTCCGGAGCAGCGGGTCAAGACCGTGCAGTATCAGGTCTGCAAGATGGTTCCGGAACAGCGCACTTGCACCTACCAGGTCTGCCGCCTGGTACCGGAGCAGCGGGTGAAGACTGTGCAGTATCAGGTCTGCAAGATGGTACCGGAGCAGCGGGTGAAGACTGTGCAGTATCAGGTCTGCCGGATGGTTCCGGAACAGCGGACTTGTAGCTATCAGGTCTGCCGCCTGGTACCGGAGCAGCGGGTCAAAACTGTCCAGTATCAGGTCTGCAAGCTGGTTCCGGAGCAGCGAGTCAAGACCTGCACGTATAGAGTGTGCAAACTCGTACCGGAGGAGCGTACTTGCACCTACCAGGTCTGCAAGCTGGTACCGGAGCAGCGGACGTGCGAGTATCAGGTGTGCCGGTTAGTTCCGGAGCAACGGGTCAAGACCGTGCAGTATCAGGTGTGCCGGTTGGTGCCGGAGCAACGGACGAAACTGGTGCCCTATACGATTTGCAAGCCGGTAACCGAAACCAAGACAGTGCAGTGCGTGCGGTACGTGGCGAAGCAAGTGCCCTATACGGTAACCCGGTGTGTGCCGAGGGTGGTATGCACGCAGGTGCCGGTGAAGGTTTGCTGCCCGGTGCCGGTTTGGAAGCCATCGTGCTGCGAGCCGAAGGCGTGTGAGCCTGCTAGCAGCAACTAAAGCGGGCAGGAACATCGGAGCGTGCCTCTAGGCGGAGACGTCGGCGCAGGCCTGGTCTCGCCGTGGAGCGGCGGCTCAACGGAAAGCGAGTTGGGCCGCCGTTTTTGTTTTCAGTGGAGCCGTGGCTGGATGGGGCCAAGTTTAGCAGATGGGAGGCAAAATTATTGAGTAGCAATCACCCGGGCTAGCGGCTGCAAGAGGCTATCGATCACATATGAATCAATTACGTGCTGGCAAAGGTGGACCAATTCCTGAAACGTTCTAACGAAGGCCTCCTCCTTGGCCAGACTTCCATATTGCCGACAGGTAACATACACACTGATCTGTTCTTCCGGATAATCGCCGGTACGAACATGATAGGCGTTGGTCCTGGTTTCCAGGCTCACGCGACATTGCCGACGACACTCTTTGTCCAACGCCAGCGTCAGGCAAGGTTCATAATGAATGACCGTGCTGCCGGGCCATTCGGCAAAGCGTTCCAAAGCAGGAGGGAGCCCCAATGCCTCCGCCACCGCCTGGTTATGATTGCCCCGATAAGTAAAGTCAAAGCCAAACAGGACATCGAGCGCTTCACAATCCAAAGGACTGATCGAAAGTTCATACGGGGCCAACTCAAGTACCAGGCGATGCTGAGCCAAAGCCTCTGGGATCTCTTCGGGGTTCACATAACCGGAACAGACCCGGCGAGGCTCTACCGAACACCACCGGTATCTGCCTTCTTCCTTATCCTCCTCCAACACAACTTCGCCCTCTTCCCGGCAGTAAAAGTTTCGCATACCCGGATAGGCTTTCCGAACCCGTTCAAAAAAGTGGAGAATAGTTTCCCGGTTGCTTGGAAGGTCCATTTCCGTACAAAGATTCATGTTCACATAAAAATCATCGCACAGCCCACTATACGGATTCATCGGAACCACCTTTGATCAAACCCAAAGACGTCCTATTCCCCCTAAAGCCTCCTCCCTCTAGGGAGCCTGGTTGTCTGGGGACAAATCTTTCACCACCCCGGAAAACTATTATTTTTATGATAATATGATAATCCGAGGCATTAAAGAAGCCCCGGAAACGAATACTTCCTCCTATTTTATGGGGTATAATACCCCCTGTAAGATGCAAATAGGGAATCCTTTTCGGAAGCTTTCTAAAATTTTGTTCTGGGTACTTGCCCTATTTTGGGGGGTCCAAGTAGAGGAATACCTATCACGGGGGATATAAACCCACCGTTAGTGAGGCATTATGGGAAGAAAAAATTCCATAGAGATTGAAGAATTCCCCCCATATTTTTTACTTTTTCCCACCCAATTGGGGTGGATGGGGATTGTTTGGACCAGAGAGAAAGTCCGTGGATTAACTCTTGGGCATAAAAACCCCACTTCAGCGGGGATTGCACTAGGGAAACTCCTAGGTTATCCCATCCATTGGGCGGACTTTCCCTATCTAAATGGGGGGATTCTCGGAGGAAAAATCGAACCCAAAGGGGATGTAATAGGCCCTCTTCCCCTGAAGAGGGAACAGACAGTTTTAATGGATCAACTCCGGGCCTATGCGGAGGGGAAGATCGTTCACTTTACGGATGTGCTGCTCGATCCTGGTCCTTGCAGCCAGTTTCAAGCGAGGGTATATGCCCTATGTCGGCAAATCCCGTATGGAAGCACTGTAACCTATGGACAGTTGGCTCTGGGGGTCGGTTCTCCTCGGGCAGCCCGGGCAGTAGGCCAATGCCTGGCCCGAAATCCCATCCCGATCCTTATACCCTGCCATCGGGTGGTTGGCACGGGAGGGAAACTAGTGGGCTTTTCCGCTCCTGGGGGATTAGCCATCAAACAAAGGCTCCTCCGATTGGAAGCCCATGCCCTCCAACGGAAGGAGCCTTTAACTAACCTCTAATCCATTCCGCTTCAACCTGGCTGTGGTAAGCAATAGCTTCGCCTAGGGGAATCGCCGCCCCTCTCCAGGCACTACCCCTTAGCCCGGCTTTACTTTACTTCCAGGCTCATCAGGTAATCGTCCAACTTCTTCTTGGCCGCATTGATCTGGTCGGTAACTGCCTTAATCTCGGCACGGATCTTGTCGTTCTGGTCCTCCTGCTCGGCAAACTTCTGTACATAGCGCTTGTACAGGTCGCTCGTGCGGTCCAACTGGGCCATGTTCTGCCGAATCCGCGCCTGCTCCTCCTCGATCACGCGAATCTGCTCCTCCAGTTGCTGACGCTTCACTTGTAGCGTCTGCCACTCGGCTTTCAACGCCACCACCTGCTTTAAAGCTGCCTTTACTTGGTCGGTTACGACCTTGGCCTGCAGGAAGATGGCGATCATCCCGTCGTCCAAGTTGGTGATGGCCACCTGCTGACGCTCGGTGCGTTCTTCTTCGACCGCCAGCGTGGCAGGTTCGCCGGGCTTGGCTTCGACCAAGAAGCGATACATGTCCCTGGTCTTTTCGGCCGGTTCCTTTGGGCTAATGAGCGTCCACTGTGGATCGTAGGGGTACTCGATCAGTACTTTTCGGACTTTGTCGGCGGAGTTTTTCACCGTATAAACCTGGGAGCGGGCGTATTTTCGGCTGATATAGGCCACCCCTTTAACCAGTTGCACGCTGACTAGTTCCTCCGGTTTACCTTTGCTTTCCGGCGCCACTTCCACTTTCAGGTCCAAGGCATAGCTTAGCAGGCGCTGGCTGCCAGGAGGAATGTCCTGAATCTTGGTATCGCCGGCATAGGCCCCTTCATCGAAGACGGTCATGGGGCCTTGCATGAGATATGATTTGCTGGTATTGGTCATGCGCAGGCCTAGGAGCGGATGTTTCGGATGAACCGAAGGGGTATAGATAGACACTTTTTCCGCCTGGACTTCTGCGTTGACGATGGGCAGCATAGCCGATTGCTGCCGGGGCAGGCTGACCGGTGTCTGAATCTGGTATTCGAAGGCCTCACCCAGTTGGGTGGCGGTAGCCGCCGACGGCACATCCCGACGGAAGGCAAATCCGCCGTCGGCCTTTAGCTGTTTGGCTTGTTCCATCGGGGGCGCTCCGGGCGAGGGGGCGCCCGCAAACCCCGGTGCAGCCGCCAAAGCCCGTGCCCGCCGTTCTAGGCCCCGAGTGGCGGCCGCCTCGTCGGCTTCCTCTCTTTCGGCATCCATTGCGACCTCAGCCGCTTTGTCCGCCGCACGGGCTAAAAATTCTCTCTCCCGACGGCTTAAATCCTGTTCATACACCCTGGGCCGAAGCGACGCATACAGTTCCAGCTTTTCCATGGGCCTGGGTAAATACAATGGTTGGTACAAATCCATCTGGAACGAAATCGGCCGACCACTCACCAAAGCCAGATTCACCTCGTTCCAATCTTCTTCGGTGGTGTTTTCCACAATCGCCCAGCCTTGCAGCAGGGCCGGTTTGCCCTCCTCCAGCACCAACCGATAACTGGTCTTCCAAACGGGTGTCTCCAGAATGTAGCCGATCCGTCCTTGCCGTTTGCCTTCCCCAGTAAACCGGATTACCACCGCCTTTTTATCCACATCTCGAGCGGTGGCCAAAACGGCCAATGCCTTGTTCAGCTCACTGTCGATCTTCTCGTTGACCAGCTTAATGGCACTGACCTTCTCCAAGGCAACCGATCGGATCCCCGCTTCTGTTAGCAGATTCAAAAACTCCACCTTCTGCACCTGCTTATCACCCACATTGACCTCCCGGACCTCCACGCCCAGAATCGTACCAATAATCTCATTGGGCGCTTCAAGCCGAACCTTTTCGCCCCGCAGTTGATTCAGCAGTTCCCCCAGCGTAGGATTGGGCGTCAGATCTACGGCAAAACTTTTCAGTGTGCGGCTAATCGGGTCCTTCGAGGCATAGGTTACCACAGAGACCTTGCCCCCTTCGTCGAAAACCACCATGCTCTTTAAGAGGTCGTTGATGTTTTCGGTGCGGAAGCGGAGTTCCACCTGGGCGTCATCGACCAGTTCGCCTCGGTGTTCAAAAAAGCCGACCCCAGAGCTAAACAGCACAATGCGTTTTAGCGGCAGATTGGCCGAGCCGGGTTTACCCGGCGCCGCTCCCAGCACAGCCGGTCCCGGCTGCTGCGCCCAGGCCAAGCTCCCCACTATCACAACCCCGACGCCTACCAGCCACACCTGATTCCAAAAACACCTTCTCATAGCAATTTCTCCTCTCTCTCCAAGGACCTAAACTCCCAAGAAGACCCTTTCAATCCTTTTCCGCTTCAATGCGTTCTTGGATTTCTCTAAAAAGGCAAACGGAGGTTCCTTTCCCCCAAAAAGGGGAATTTTTCTTTCCAATTCTACCTTTTTTGGATGTTAGTTCCTTGCAAAAAGTTCCCCTAAACTGGAAAAGGACAAGGATTGACCGAAGATTTTTGAAGAAAATGGGACAAGGCCCTTACCTATGAAGGGTTGTTCTAGCCGTTATGAGGGGCGGTTTCAGCCGGGCAGGGGGCAAGCGCGGCAAGCTCATAATCCAATACCAGGACAAATGCCATACCTTAATAGGAGCGGCTCCGGAGGCAAGATGGGGACAAACGGCCCTGGAGAACCTTAATTGCCGGCAAACCACCGGCCAATGTCCATCCCGGTCACCCAGATCACCAAGCCGAGGATAAAAAACAGTCCTAGATACGTTAAGGTTACCAGCACGCGTTCACTGGGCGGCTTGCCGCGGATACCTTCGTAGGCCAAAAAGACCATGTGCCCTCCGTCCAGGACTGGAATGGGCAGAAAATTCAATACGGCCAAGTTGGCGCTTAGGATGCAAAGGAAAAGGAGGAATTCTCCAGTGCCTGCGGAAGCAAATTGGACGGCCGCATCAATGATACCGATCGGCCCTCGCAGTTCGCTGGCCGAGACCTGTCCGGAACCCAACGCCCGGAGCATTCGGAAAATGAGCGTCAGGGAATCGACCGTTTCTTGATAAGCCATGCTCAGGGCTGCCCAAACCGAGTCGGCCTTTCGGTGGAAAGTATCCGGCTCCAGGAGCAATCCTCGCATCGGATCATAGGCCCCCTCTAACGGGACTGGCTGGAGCCGAACCGTCTGCTCCTGACCGCTCGGATCCTGCAGTTGGACTTCCACGGTGGTACCAGGTAGGGCGTGTTGGAGTCGGTTTAGCAAATAAGGCCAATTGGGCTTGTCCGCTAAAACCGCTTTAATCGGAACGCCCAGCATTTTCTTGGCCACTCGAAGTTGGGCTGAGCTAAGTCGAGCATCTTCAAACTCCTCCGGCGGGAGGACATGAGCGGCCAACAATAGGCTTCCCGGCTGAATGCCTACCTGGGCTGCCGGACTACCCGGAATCACCCCTACTACTTTATTCCGGACTTGATAAGCGATCCCTAAACTCGGTACAGCCACCGGACTTTCCGGGGTAAAACTCTCATAATACATATCCACATCCCGAAGCGGCACAGAAAACTCTATCGAGCGGCCCTGCCGAAGCACGCCAAGCCGGACGAGAGTGCCCGGCTGTGCTTTGGCCCGCTTTCGAAGCCGTTCGGGAAGCGTCAGCGGATCACCCACCGGTTGGCCGTCCACACTGGTTAGGATATCGCCGGCTCGGGAGGTTCCAGACGCCTGAGTCTTTTCTTCTGCTAACAGACCGGCCCGGTGGGCAGGGGAATCCTCCTGAATGGCCACAATCGGGCCCATTTCCAAGATGAAACCCAATCGGCGGATCGGCTGAGGAGCTATCCGAACCACCATCTGCTGGGCCGGTGCGGAGTTCGGATCGGCAGAAGGTGGATTTTCCCCGTTCGGATTAGGAGAATCATTTGCTCCTCCGGATGGAAGCTGGGATTTCCCCAATGGTACTCTCCCAGAAGCAGAAAAGTCGGCAGAAGGGGCCTCAGATAAAACCCGCTGAATGTGAAGCGTGATCGGCTGATCCGCCCACTGGGCCAAGGCCCGCCGAAGCTCTCCATAACTACCCACCGGATGCCCATTGACCCCAATAATTCGATCCCCAGGCATTAACGCAGGATCGGAGAAGGAGGCGGCAGTTCCAGGCACTGCGGCCAATTCCTGCCTCAATTGGTTGGTCCAGGGTACCCCTACTCCAATCGTGGGATATTTCCCTTTGGTTTGTGGGTACACATGCAGCCGGCGTGCTTCTGGTTGCCCCGGACGCTGTACCAGCAACTCCACCCCCTTTTCCGTATCGCCTAAAGAAATGTCAGTACGCAGTTGCTGGAACCGCTCTACTTTTCGGCCACCGATTTCCAAAATTTGATCCCCAGGCAGGATGTTTTTTTGCCAAGCAGGCTGGCCTGGCACCACTTCGCCCACCCCACAGCGTACATCCTCTACACCCACTGCAAATGCCCAAATAGCCACCAAGAAAGCAAACACCACATTCATCGCCACACCCGCAGCGATGATCGCCATCCGTTGAGGCACACTTTTGGCCAAGTAACTTCGGGGATGGTATAAGGCCGCTTCAAGAGCGGCTATCTCATCTTCCTCTCCCAAAGAGGAAGGGCGATCGGAAGCAGAGCGGTCTGGGGCTCCCAAGCCCGATGGTTCCAAACCGGTACCGGATGGTTCCACACGGGATGGGCTCTGGTGGGAAGTAGGGGTAGGGAATGGGGGAGTTGGAGATGGTTGGGTAGTTTCGAATGGAGTGGTACACTCAGCATCTATTTTGGATAGTGGAGGAGAATCCGGACTTTGGAGAATTTGGGAAGATTGTTGACCTTGAACAATTTGGGCAGATTGAGAAGAATGCATTGTTTGCATAGTTTGGGAAGTTTGGGAGGATTTTGCCATTCTCGCCCGCTCCAATTCCTCCCGCAATCGCCCCGGATGGTCCTCCTGGCCCAACATCTTCACATACCCGCCCAACGGAAACGCGCCAACGCCATATTCCGTCTCCCCCCACCGAAACCGGAACAACCGAAGCCCAAAAAAGTCAAATCCCAAATAAAACTTCTCACACCATACGCCAGTCAGTTTGGCTACCAGAAAATGGCCCAATTCGTGGACGAAAATCACCATGCAAAGGCCCAGCACCACCTTGACGAGCACCAGCAGCCCGTCCACCCAGGTAGCCTCCGCAGAAGCCCATACTGCCGGTACCCATAAAGAAAGGGACATTTCCGGTAACCAAGCTTCCGGCCTCAGGAAGGCCGCTAAACCGTTTTGGAACATACCCAACGTTGAACCTCCTGCCTTGCCCAGCCATCTAACCGTACTAAGGTAGCCAAGCTGGGATTAGGATCGAAAGGATGATGTTCGAGGACAGCTCGGCAAGCGGGCACAATGTCCGTGAAGGGGATTTTTCCTTCCAAGAAGGCAGCTACCGCTGCCTCATTGGCACCGTTGAGCACCGCGCCGGCTGTCCCCCCTAATTGGGCCACCTCTACCCCTAACTGCAAAGCACTATGCCGCTCCGGATCCGGCGGATAAAACTCCAAACAGTAGGCCTCAGACCAGTCGAACTGACGGGCTACCGCAGGCTGCCGATCCGGCCAAAACAGGGCGTATTGGATCGGCAAGCGCATATCCGGCGGACTCATCTGCGCAATAACCGATCCGTCGATATATTCTACCATAGAATGAATCACGGATTGGGGGTGGATCAATACCCCGATCTGCTGAGGCGCTAGGTTGAATAGCCATCGGGCTTCGATGATCTCCAGGGCTTTGTTCATTAAGGTGGCCGAGTCGATGGTAATCTTCGGACCCATGTTCCAGGTAGGATGGGCCAGGGCCTCTTGAACCGTTACCTGCTGGAGGCGCTCCAGCGGATAGGTACGGAACGGACCGCCGCTTGCGGTCAAAAGCACCCGTCGGACCTCATGCCGGCGGCCCGCCTGAAGGGCTTGAAAGACCGCACTATGTTCGCTATCCACGGGCAGGATCTGCGCCCCACGTTGGGCAGCCAATCGGGTTACCAGGGGACCGGCAATCACCAAACTTTCTTTATTAGCCAAGGCCACCGTTTTGCCGGCCTCTAGGGCGGCCCAGGTACCTTCTAGGCCGGCCCGGCCTACAATGGCCACCAACACAATATCCACTTCAGGGAGTTGGACTACCTCGATCAGGGCATCTTGGCCCACCCGAAGTTGGGTCTCCGGAGGTAAATCCGACCAATTTTGCCGGTCGGCTGCCTCCGCATCCGTTACCACCACATACCGAGGTCGAAACTGCTGGGCCTGGGCCTTCAGCAACCCCGTATTGGTATGGGCACTAAGAGCTACCAGTTCCAACCGACCTTTCGAGGCGGCTACCACTTCCAGCGTATTTCGCCCAATGCTGCCGGTGGACCCTAAAACCACAACCCTCCGCACCTTTTGGAGTTCTGATCCCTCAACCATGCTTTTCCCGTAATCGGCCAGTCTGATCCCGGCTAACTCAGAGCCTGAAGCTTTGATTGCCTCGTACCCTTTCCGCCACGTGAAGGAGGGTGCCGTTTTTGAGGGAACTGCCCCCCGATTGGCGCTGCCCCGAAAGCGACAGTCCAGAGACCGGAAATCCATCGGAAAAAAACCGGACTGCTGCTTTCGGACGAATGCCTTGGTGCACCAGTTGGCGGAAATGTACCATTTCCTCTTCTTTCCATTAAGGTAGCATCTCTAGCCTGGAAAAGAAATGCCAGGGGCATGCAAGTACCAACGTCCATAAGACCTCCATGGCATTCCCATCAAGCCGGGATCCCCTGAGGGCTCCGAAATATGTTGCAAAGGTCTTTTTAAGCCTTTTTTCATGGAGTTCAGAGAGTTATGATGAAAGAGAAGTTCGGCCGTTAGGGTAAAAAGACCTCCAGGAGTGTTCCAGGAGGTTCTTTAGGATAAAAAAGGGATAGGCTAGTTTTTATGGAACCCTCTTCGGAAGAACCAAAATCCTCCAAACCTCCACGTGCTCCGGCTTCTAGCGGCGGGAGATTGGTTTGGTATGTATTGCTGTTGGCTGGCCTGTCGCTGGTAATAGCCAGCCTGGTGAATACGGAGCGGCCGGTGCAGCTTGACTATAGCGATCTATGGCGGCTGATCGAGCAGGGAGCACCGGACCGAAATCCGCAGGCAGCTATAGAAGTGCTCCAGCCTCAGCGGGGTCGGCAGGTTCGGATTCGCTATTGGAATCTTCGGGATTTGAAGATCGGCCCGCATGAAATTACCGGTTTGATCAGTCGGCAGGTAGTGGCGCCCCCGGATCGGCAGAGCGAACCAGAAACAGATGTTCCTTTTACTACGCCTCGGGTGGGCCTGGAAAACGACAACCTAGCGTTATTCCAGTTGGCCATCGCGAAGGGGTTCCGTCGGATTCGCGCCGAAGAGCCGCCCAGCAGTTGGCGGTATTATCTATCGATGTTGGTATTTTTGGTGATTTTTTCGGCGATTTTGCTATGGATGATTCGGCGGTTAGGAGGGGCTGGTTCGGCAATTGCGTTTGGCCGAAGTAGGGGAAAATTTGTTGCTCAAGAAGAAGTGGGCGTTACTTTTGAGGATGTAGCCGGCCTAGATGAAGCGGTTGAGGAACTTCGGGAGGTGGTCGAATTCTTAAAGATGCCCGAAAAATTTCGGGTTTTGGGGGGTCGGATTCCCAAGGGGGTTTTGTTGGTTGGTCCCCCGGGCACTGGCAAAACCCTATTGGCCAAAGCGGTAGCCGGCGAAGCAGGGGTACCGTTTTACAGCCTATCCGGGTCCGACTTTGTCGAGATGTTTGTCGGCGTGGGAGCAGCCCGAGTGCGGGATATGTTTCAGCAGGCCAAAAACCACGCCCCTTGTATCATCTTCATCGACGAACTGGATGCCCTAGGGAAAATGCGAGGAACCAGCGTAGTGGGCGGCCATGATGAACGGGAACAAACGCTCAATGCTTTGCTGGTGGAAATGGATGGATTTACGACCAATAGCGGGGTGATTGTGTTGGCGGCCACCAATCGGCCTGAAACGCTGGATCCGGCGTTGCTTCGCCCCGGGCGGTTCGATCGGCATGTGGTGGTCGATCAGCCGGATGTCCGAGGTAGGGAGGCTATTCTGCGGGTCCATCTGAAGAACGTGAAATTGGATCCGGCCGTAAATGTCAGCCAGTTGGCTAGCCTGACGCCGGGTTTTGTGGGGGCGGATTTGGCCAGCCTGGTCAACGAAGCGGCGTTGTTAGCCGCCCGACGTGGTAAACAATCTGTTACGATGCAGGAGCTGACCGAGGCCATCGAACGGGTTACCACAGGCCTGGAAAAACGCCAGCGCATCATGCATGAGCAGGAAAAACTTCGCATCGCCTACCATGAAAGCGCTCATGCCCTGGCCGCCTGCTGCCTCCCAGGGGCCGATCCGGTCCATAAAGTCTCGATCATTCCCCGGGGACTGGCCGCCCTGGGTTACACGATGCAACGGCCAGAAGGCGACCGCTATCTGCTTACCCAAACCGAACTGGAAAGCCGAATCCAAGTTCTCTTGGCCGGCATCGTCGCCGAAGAAATGATCTTCCAGGATATTTCCACCGGCGCGCAAAACGACCTCCACCGGGCCACCGAAATTGCCCGTAGCATGGTGATGGAGTTTGGGATGAGTCAGCTAGGCCGGATATCATTCCGAGATGGCCCCCGACCGGCTTTCCTCAATCACACGACCGACTGGCCTGGACCGCGCCTCTACAGCGAGCAGACCGCCCGAGAAATCGACCAGGAAGTCAAACGCATTCTGGAAGAGGGACTGCAAAAAGTTCGGCAGCTTTTAGAAGCCCATCGGCCCGCTCTGGTAGCCCTGGCCCAATGCCTTATGGAACAGGAAGTCATCGATGCCGACCAGTTACAAGCCACCATCACTACAGCCATGAAGGACTCAGGGGCTCCTCAAGCGAATACCGCCACCTCAGGTTCCGAAAGCCTAAGCCCCGGTCAGCCAGGAATTGCTGAAAAGTTCCTCCCATCATAATCCAGCGCGCCCTGCAGGACTCGAACCTGCAACCTTCGGTTCCGTAGACCGATGCTCTATCCAATTGAGCTAAGGGCGCCTGCTAAACCATCCTGTCCCTGGTTTTTGCACCGATCCCCAAGATTTTCCCTCTTTGGGGTGGTTCCTAGCGTAAAGGCTGACCGCCCTGCACTTCGGCAAGATATTCATTATAAATCTTTTATCTGGTGATGGAAAGGGAACCTGAGCTTTCCGGGTTGCTTCTGTCCACAGCTTTTGTCCCTAGCCCCCCTTTATCCTACCGAAGGGTCCTAGTCGCCGATAGCCCCCCCTCTGTTTTGGTGGTTTAAGAACCCACGTGAGGTATGGGAGATTATTGTGCCGAGACCTGCGCTGGGCGGACCCGCACATTCCGGTAAGCCACCGGACCATGATCGCCCTGCAATAACAGGGGGCCTTGGGGTTTTTCTTTTTCCACGCGCCAAGCCCATCCGGTTGGCCAGCGAAGCTCCACATTCTCATGAATCACCTGGCCGTTGAGCACCACTTTGACAAAACGGGCGTTTTCGGTCTTTCGGCCCTTGGCGTCAAACCGGGGCGCCCGAAACACGATGTCTAGGGTCTGCCATTGGCCGGCCGGTTTGGCCGCATTGAGCCGGGGCGGTACCCCCTCGTCGATCGTATGATACCGAGGCTGGAGCTCAGCCCGGGGATAGACACCGCCGCAGTCGTCGCCGGTGAGTTTCTTTTTGCCGAAACTATCTAAAATCTGAATCTCATACAGACCCTGTAACTTTACCCCCGCATTGGAGCCCTTGGGGATGAGAAACTCCAGGTGGACCTCCAGGTCAGCAAAGTGCTGTTTGGAGCATAAGTTTCGATCCAACGCCAAGCCTTCTAGGCAACTAATGACCACCCCCTGTCCGGACACCGCCTGTAGTTTTCGCCCTGTTTTGACGTTGGGGTCCAATTGGGCATCGCCGGCAATGATCCAACCGGTTCCGCCCTCCCAAGCCTCCAGCTCCTTGCCGGGCGGCATCAAATCCAGCCAGCCATCGGTCTGCGCAGCATGAACCATCGGCACACCCATTGCCCATAACCACCCTATCAGTGCCCAAGCACTCCCCTTACTCGCTCCCAAAAATCCTCTCATGATGCCTTCTCCTACGTGAAACCTAACGGATTTTGTAACATTTCACCAAATGATGCAACCTGTCAGTTCTGCGAAAGCAGGAATCCAGTTTCTTGATGGATTTCTGCTCTCCGGACTGTCGCTCGGGAGGCACTGACAGTCAGGGGGCATCGTCCCTAAAAACTGGAACCTACTTCACTCGGCCGAAAGGGTACGGGTTTTTACTTCTTAGGAAGGGGAATTTTTCCTGTGCGGAGTTTCCCTTGGCGGGGATCGAACTGGCAAGTAGGTCTCCCTGGCAGGGCTCCGGTAGGGAGAAACTCCCATCCATGCTATCCAAGCGAGGACGCTAGGATTTTATTGTAGTTACCCCGCAGGCAGGACTCCAGAGGGACAGGAAAAGAAGCCGGGAATAAACTTCCCTGGAGACAAATCCCTGCCGCAGCCGAGATCCCCACCCGCTGCTCCAGGAAAAGCATATCAGGTGCCGGCCAGACCCACTCACACCGAAACGGGAGTTTGCAATTGGGTGGGGGTGTTGGTTTTTGACAAAGCCGGGCTGGAGAGTAATGCTTCGGAGGAACTGGCCAGGAACTGCTCGCTGGGGCTGAGCAAAGGATGCTCGGACTGTGCTGGTGGGAGCAGAAGCGGTTCGGGGACCACAACGGGTTGAACCGGGTGGACGCTGCGAGCCTGTACCCAGCGGGCCAGTTCCGGGGTTGGTCCCTGGCCCAGCTCTGCTATGGCCGCTTCATTACAGGTATAGAAGGTGGGCGGTTCATAGCTCCAGCCAGATGCCAGACGTTTTTCCTCCCGACGGGCAGTCCAGTGCAAATATCGGCCGCCGATGGCGGCATAGATGCGAGCCTTCCAGCCAAACTCGCGGTAAAGCTCCTCCAAGAGTTGGGCCATCTTGGCCCGCAGAGGCGGCTGGTGGGCAAAATACCGGTGGCAAGCAGCCACCACGGCCACATAGGTGGTGCCCAACTCTCGGCATTCCCAGCGGATCCGGTCTTGCACCCGTAGGTCAGGGCAGTCCTTATAGCGGCGCCAACCTGCCAACATGGTCCGGACGATGCGAGCCACGCTCGGCCCATTGGTCTGAAAATGCCGGGCAAACGCCCGCCGGATGATCTCCACCTCCATGCCGGGAGGAATATGGGGATGATAGTAATTCAAGATGTACTGGCCGTGTACATCGGCAATGTGATACGCCGTTTCTGGTTTCAGGCGCCCTTCGGCCGCCAACTGCCGATAAAGCGGAGTGCCCGGAATCGGCGTATAGAGCATGAATTGATGAAAATCAGTATCATGCCGAATGGCATAGTCAATCGCCTCGTCAATGTTGTCGGGCGTATGATTTTCCAGTCCTAAAATGGTCGAACCGAGCACCTTAATGCCATGGGCCTGGAGCGTACGGACCAACTGAAACGTATTAATGCCATGCAACTTGGCGTATTGGCTGTTTTCGCCTTCCAGCCCCATCCAGACCCAGGAAATCCCCAGTCGAACCAACTGGTCGATGGTGTAGCTCCGGAGCACATTGGCCGAACTGAACACATTCAGAGTCCAGGGTTTATTGTAGCGTTCCATTAGTTCCAGGAGTCGCAAAGCGCGACGACGATGCAGGAGGAAATTTTCGTCCATGACAAAAAAGGATCGCACCTGCATAGAGCGGGCCAACTGGTCCATAATGTCAAAAAGTTCATCTCCCGTCTCGTAGAAGTTGATAAACTTCCCCTTGCCGCCAAACATGGCCGAGGTAGAACAAAAATTACACCCAAACGGACAACCTACGGAGGGGATCAGTGTGGCTGCCACATCCCCTGGTTTTTCTTTCACGCTGACCCCCATATTCCGGGTGCCATAACCAGAAAGAATCTCTGGATGCCGAATGGGCCGATCCGGATCTTCCCCCAGATACTGCCGAAACCACCGGATGCCGTCGCCTCGGACAATATAGTCGGCGTCGATCCGTTGGCCCAGGTCGGGAATATTGGCAATATGTCCACCAACCACGATCTTTGCTTCCGGCAACTCCTGCCGCACCAACTGGCACATCTTCCGCACCTTCAACAGGTTCGGAATGATGGAGCTAATGCCCACAATATCGTACCGCCGGCTCCGAATCTCCTGGATAAACCGATCCAGCGTGGGAAAATCCAGGATCCAACAGGGGGCTTCAATATTGGCCTGGATCATCATCAGCCCCCAACTGCGATGAAACATTCGGATGGAAAACGGCCCTTGCTCTCGGGTAACTTGATTTTGGTATAGCTCCATTGGGTTCAGACGCCGGCTACCGTACTCATCATCCTGCCCATATGGGCCAAACACACTACATAGCAGCACTTTGGTCCGCCGTCCCAATGCATGGACCGGAGACGCTGCCTCCGCACCGGAAACGGACGATAAACTTGCTTGGTTGCGAATCATCGAAAAACTTTCCGTAAAAGGAACACCGAAACCTGACTGGTACGTGGATATTGAGATTGTAGCTGTTTTCGGCTTGGAAGGTGTTCCAGCTAGGTATGAGTTATGTGATAGATAGGTAAAAACTTTCTGAGTGGGGAAGAGAAAAAAGAAAATTATTTCTAACTTTTTGATTAGCAAGGACTTAGGGGATGCCTCTTGGACAGGTTTTGAGAAGGGAATGGGTACAAGGTATGCGCTAATTGGGGAAAAATACCCCCCTATATGGGGAGAAAGAGAAATGACTCTCCCAAAAAGATAGCCCAGGCGAACCCTCCCATCTTTCCCAAAACGCCCCAAAAAGCCAAAATAGTCTGTTTTGAAACGTTCCATCCATCCGTGGGTGGGGAGGTGGTTCCAAGGTCCCTATAATAGGGGTAGTAGAAACCACCTGAAACCCGGTATCCAAAAGGGGCAGGGAGAGAGAAGGTTGAAATATTTCGGGAAGAAAGCGAAGAAGTCCTCCTAAAGGTTATCACATGCCCCCTATTAGTATTAATCTTTTGTGGATCGATACCCGATCAGAGAATGCGCTTGAGCTGCTGGGCCAGCTCCGCCGTCGATTAAGCATCCGGGGAGATGTACTCAGCCCGGCAAGCCGCCAGCGCACCCGGCAGATTTTCGGCCAGGAACTTACCCCCCAAGAAGTGGTAGAGCGGATCTGCCAGGATGTTGCCCAACGGGGCTTAGAAGCCGTTTTAGACTACACCGGCCGGATCGACGGCGTCGAACTGACGGCCCAGACGGTTCGGATACCCGTGGAAGAGCTACAGGAGGCCCACCGGCAGGAGGTCCAGGCGGCAGGATCGGCCTTTTTAGAGGTGGTTCGGCGGATTCGGCAGCGGATCGAGCGATTTCAGCGGGCGATTTTACATCAGGATGTGCGCATCCCTGTGGAAGGGGGTTGGTTAGAGCAAAGGTACCGGCCGATTCGGCGGATCGGCATTTGTGTGCCGGGTGGGGCAGCCGCTTATCCTTCCACCCTGCTCATGACGGCGGTACCAGCCCAGGTAGCTGGCGTAGAAGAGATTGCCGTCCTTTTACCGCCCACGCAATTCGGCGCCTATCATCCTCAGGTATTGGCTACTTGCTGGGAGCTTGGCCTGCAGGAGGTCTATCGGCTGGGGGGAGCCCAGGGGGTGGCTGCTTTGGCCTATGGCGTCGAAGGGATTCCCAAGGTGGATAAAATCGTTGGGCCGGGCAACCTCTTTGTTACCCTGGCCAAGAAGTTTGTCTTCGGCGAGGTAGCCATCGACAGTCTGGCCGGGCCGAGCGAAATTGTGGTGGTCGTGGATGATTCGGCACCCCCAGAGTACACAGCCATGGACCTGTTGGCCCAGGCGGAACATGCCCCTGGGGCGAGCATCCTGATCGGCTGGCAGGACGAGGTTTTAGAGCGGACGATGGAGGCGGTGGCCGAGGCTCTGAACCGGCTCGATCGGGGCCAGTTGGCCAGGGAAAGCCTGGAGGCGTTCGGAGCGGCGGTTCGGGTTCGGGATGCCCGAGAGGCTGCGGAACTGGTCGATTGGATCGCCCCGGAACATCTGCAATTGGCGGTAGAAAACCCCCAACCGCTTTTAGAGCAGATCCGGTATGCGGGGGCGATTTTTGTCGGCCACCAGACCCCGGTAGCTGTGGGCGATTACGCTGCTGGGCCCTCTCATGTGCTGCCTACCGCGGGAACAGCCCGGTTTGCCAGCGGACTGACGGCCAACGATTTCCTTCGGGCCGGTAGTGTCCTATATTTCCAAAAAGAGGGTCTGGCCGAATTGGCCCCGGATATTCTTCATCTGGCCAACGTCGAGGGTCTGACCGCCCACCGGGCTAGCGTGGAGATTCGACTGCAAAGATGAAAGAAGCCCTTTGACGGTTCGGAAGATTTTTGCTTGGAGGCGATGGGGATGGGATGATCCTTCCGGCCCCAGGAGGAATCCGGTTCTTCCTCACCCGGGCAGGGAGGTTCATTATGGGTTTGCTGCAGCGGGCGGAGGTAAGAGCAGGAAACCTATTTCCATGCGAGCGGGTCTACGGTTTGGGACGAGGAACTGATGGTGACAAACTATGTGCGTCCTGAGATAGCGGCTATGGCGGGGTATGTGCCTGGGGAGCAGCCTCAGGAGGAAGGATTTATTAAATTGAACACTAATGAAAATCCGTATCCTCCTTCACCAGCTGTAGTCGAAGCGATTCAGGACGTATTACGCCGAGGTTTGCAGAAGTATCCCGACCCGATGGCCAATCGATTTCGGCAGGCTGCCTCCCAGGTACTGGGCCTGCCGCCGGATTGGATCCTTTGCGGCAACGGAAGCGACGAGATTCTGACGATTGTGACGCGGGCCTTTGTCGGCCAGGGGCAATTGGTGCGGTTGCCCTACCCCAGTTACATTCTGTATGCCACATTGGCCCAGATCCAAGGGGCGCGGTATCAGGAGGTGTTTTTCCGGCCGGATTGGACGTTGCCGGAAGAATTTGGGCTGCCTGGGGAAGGAGTTCGGCTGGTGTTTTTGGCCAATCCGAACAGCCCCTCTGGGACCATGGTACCGCCGGAGGTAGTCCGCAGGTTAGCCGATCGGTTGCCCTGTCCGCTTTTGGTCGATGAAGCCTATGTCGATTTTGCTTCGAGCAATTGCCTGCATCTGGTGGCGGAGAATGAAAAGATCATGGTGGCTCGGAGCCTGAGCAAATCCTACGCCTTGGCAGGGCTTCGATTTGGCTATCTGGTGGCCCAGCCGCACATCATCCACCAACTTCTCAAAGTAAAAGATTCCTACAACTGCGACGCTCTGTCGATTGCTGGGGCCACGGCCGCCATTCTGGATCAGCAGTGGCTGCAGGAGACCCGGGCAAAAATACTGGCTGCCCGGCAGCACCTTACCGAAGGCATGCGCCGGTTGGGCTTTCAGTCGGTAGATTCTCAGGCAAACTTTATCTGGAATACGCATCCAACGCGCCCTGTTCGCCCCCTGTACGAAGAGTTGAAACGCCGACGGATTTTAGTGCGATACATGAATTATCCCGGCTGGGGTGATGGACTTAGGATCAGCGTCGGTACGGAAGAACAAATTGACATCTGCCTCCAACACCTGGCCGAATTGTTGGAACAACCTCTTCCTAACACCCGAAACAACGATTGAAGACGGCTGGAGAAACCTGATGGCTCGAACCGCCTCCCTCCAACGGAAGACCCAGGAAACCCAGATCGAAGTCCGGCTGAACCTGGATGGCCAAGGTCAAGCGGAAGTGAATACAGGAATCGGTTTTTTCGATCATATGCTGGAGCTTTTGGCCCTCCATGCCGCCTGGGACCTCACAGTCCAAGCCAAAGGCGACCTGGAGGTCGATCAACACCATACAGTGGAAGATGTGGGGATCTGTCTAGGACAAGCGATTCGAGAAGCCCTGGGCAACAAACAGGGGATTGGCCGGTACGGCTATGCCGTGCTGCCGATGGAAGAGACTTTGGTTACGGCAGCGGTGGATTTAGGGGGTCGGCCGTATTTGGTGCTTCGGGCGGACTTTCCTACAGAAAAAATCGGCCAGTTCGACACGCAGTTGGTTCATGATTTTTGGCATGCGGTGGCCACTCATGCCTTGTGCAATCTGCATCTGCTGGTGCATTATGGGCGCAATAGCCACCATATTGCCGAGGGAATTTTTAAAGCCACGGCCCGTGCTTTGCGCATGGCCGTTGCCCAAGATCCTCGTCTGCCCGGCTTGCCCAGCACGAAGGGGGTACTTTAGTACCCATCGCCAAAAGAATCTGGATGATCCAGCCAAGCCGGCAAAATCAGGATTCGGAAATAGGGGGAGTTTCCTTTGGGGAATTGATGCGGAGGGAGAGGGGCGAGCAGGTTGGCTTGTGGGTAAACCGATAGGATGGTGTCGATCGTTTCGGCACATTCAAGGAGAGGCGGAATGGAGAAACTCAGCGTGGCCCAAGCACGTCGGCTGGAATCGGTCGGGAAAGAGGCGATCGTTCAAGGTTGGGTGCGCACCCGCCGGGACTCCAAGGCCGGGTTTAGTTTCCTGGAACTGAACGACGGCTCTTGTTTAGGGAACTTGCAGATCATCGCGCCGGCCAGTTTACCGAACTATGAGAGCCAACTGCGGCATCTAACGGCCGGATGCAGCGTGCGGGCTGAGGGGCTGATCAAGGCCTCGCCCGGCAAAGGACAAGCTACTGAAATGGAAGCCCGACAAATCACGGTCCTTGGTCTGGCCGATCCGGAATCCTATCCGCTCCAGAAAAAGCAGCATTCGTTTGAGTTCTTGCGTAGCATTGCCCATCTGCGCAGCCGAACCAATACCTTCGGCGCCATTGCCCGGGTGCGGAATCAGCTCTGCTGGGCAATCCATGAGTTTTTCCAAAAAGAAGGTTTTATCTATATTCATACCCCGATCATCACCGCCAGCGATTGCGAAGGCGCCGGCGCCATGTTCCAGGTTACCACGTTGAACCTGGAAAACCTGCCGCGAAACGAAGGGGGCAGTGTGGATTATCGGCAGGACTTTTTCGGCCGACCCACTTATCTGACGGTAAGCGGCCAATTGGAGGCGGAAGCGTTGGCCTGTGCCCTGGGCAAAGTCTATACCTTCGGACCAACCTTCCGCGCGGAAAACTCCAATACGCCGCGTCATCTAGCCGAGTTCTGGATGGTGGAGCCGGAAATGGCCTTCTTTGAACTGGAAGATACGATGGACCTGGCGGAGCGAAACCTGAAATACCTGTTCCGCCACTTACTAGAAAAATGTCCAGAAGAAATGGAGTTCTTCCGCCAGCGGATTGACCCAACCGTGATCGATACCTTGCAAAAAATTCTAGATAGCCAATTTATCCGAGTTTCGTACACCGAGGCCATTGACATCCTGCTGGCTTCCGGACGGTCCTTCGAGTTTCCGGTGGCCTGGGGCAAAGACCTTCAGGCCGAACATGAACGATATTTAACGGAACAATATTTCAACGCACCGGTGATCCTCTACAATTATCCCCGAACAATCAAGCCGTTCTATATGAAGCTCAATGAGGACGGACGGACGGTCCGGGCCATGGACGTACTGGTGCCCAAAGTGGGGGAAATCATCGGCGGCAGTCAGCGGGAAGACCGGTATGACGTGTTGCTGGAGCGAATGAAAGAGCAAGGCCTAAAAATCGAAACCTATTGGTGGTATTTAGACCTTCGACGCTTTGGTACAGTGCCGCATTCCGGCTATGGGCTGGGCGTGGAGCGGGTCTTGCAGTTTGCCACCGGTATGGCCAATATCCGAGATGTCATCCCCTTCCCACGCACGCCGGGAAATGCCGAGTTTTAACCTCCCTAGTAGGGTGTTTGGCTAGATTAGCTCCCCGGCGGATAATGCCTAAACTAGCAGCCCCGGAACCAAATGGCCCCTGCGAGAAGTTCTGGGCTTTCCCCTGCAGGAAAGCATGAGACGGGAGGCTCGATTGTTCGACTGGATTGGTTTAGCCAACTTCTTGAGGTTCCGAGATGATTGAGATACTCGGAGACTCGCATTTTTCCATTGTCATCGCTTCTTTTATTGCCGATGGTTTTACAGGAGCGTACGTTAGTTCATATAACTTCCGAATTCCAATGTGTGGTACCATCAGCGAAGAGATTGCTTCTCCGGGGTGGCTTCCGCATGGGAAAAGTTCGAGTAGAGAAGGTTAGTTAGAGACTTTGAGATATTTGGACGGGACGGCTCAGATCGGCTATGGAGAGCACCTGAGAATCCGGTTTCTTCTGGCAAAACAGATCTCGGGTGGCTGGATCGACGGTAAGATATACCACCTGCCAGCCTTGCTGGACCAAATTAGCTAGGTAGGCAACCGCCCGCTCTTTGCGATCCGAAGCGTAGGTAAGGAATGGATCATCCAAAATCAGAAAACCAGGTTCCTGGGAACAAAGCTTCTGGACCAGTGCCAGCCGAACGGCAAAAAGCAGTTGCGCCCGAGCACCGCTGCTAAGTTTTTCCTCGTCGAATTCTTGCCCATTTTGCTCCCAGGCGTAGAAACGTCCCCCGCTCCGATCATATCGAAGGCCCTGATACCGTTGGGTGATTTGCTGAAAGATGGTACTGGCCTCGTCAAGCGGCTCCTGCAAGGCGGAGACATAGCTCTGTTGCAACTCGTGGAGAACATGGATGGCTAGCAGGGCCGCCAAACGCTGTTTGACCCATTCCTTCAACTTCTGTTGGGCATCTTCCATAGCAAGGTACACCTGGACGGCATCGCGGACGCCCAGCGGATGCAATTTGGCCCGAAGCTCGTCGCATGTCTTGCGCAACTGCTCCGCCTCTTGATTGAGCCCCTGTCGCTCCTGCTGCATGCGACTGCGCTGATAGCGGAGCTGATCCAGTTGTTTTTCTATTTCTTCAAGACTCGGTAAGCCAGTAGCGGTCTCTTTCCATGGGGGCGGGAGGTTCTGGCTTGTTTGGTCCAACCATGCGAGCCAACCTTTGGCATCGTCTCGCTCAGTAAGGGTAGATAAAGAAGCTTTCAGCTCGGCCTGCTTGGCTTCTAAGGCTTGACGCTGATGGACCTTTTGTTCTAAATCGGCACGCTCTGGCAACCCACAGCGCTGGCGGATTTGCTGGATATCCGCCTGGAGGGCTTCGATCTGTTGTTCCAATTGGGCACGATGTTGCTCGGCTAATGCCAGGTCATGGTTGAGTTCCTCTAATCGGCTCGTAAGATACTGAACATTTGTTTCTAATCGTGCTACCTCTTCCGCGCATTGCTGGTAGCGTTTTTCCGCCATCTGACGTTTTTCTTCCAACTGCTTCTCCTTTTCCTCCTGCCAATGGCGCAGCGTCTCTCCAAACTGTTCCACCCCCTTCCAAGGCAGTCCCGCTTGGGCAGCCTGCTCCCGCAAGGCTGCTTCCTGTTGATGAACTGCTTCTGCCTGCAACCGCCACCTGTAGGCCCACCACACGGCAAAGAGAGCGAGCACTAGAAAAATTCCTAAGCCGATCGCTCCCCAAAATAGACTTTTTAGCATAGCGACGGCCAAACAGGCCGCGCAAAGCAGGATCGCCGCACCAGCAGTCCAAGGCATCAGCCTAGCCCATACCTCCCGCTGGCGCACAGAAAGCTCGGCTTGACGATACTTAGTTAATTCAGCGGTAAGAAAAGTAACTTGCTCAGAAAGCTTCCGTCGTTCCGCTCGCAGATGGTCTTCTAGTGTTTGCTTATTCTCGTTGGCCCTTTCCCACTCATGTTTTTGAAGTTGCAGTTCGGTTCGGCGATCGGCAAGTTGCTCAGTAAGGTTTTTTTGTTCCTGTGCAAGGCGGGCTTGATGGTCTTTGGCTTTTTGAAAGGCTTCCTGTTTGCTTTTCAATTGTTGTTCCCAGTTTTGCCACTCCTGCAGGTCTTGGAGACGATAGCGGGCGTAGTCTTGTTGAATTTCCTTCTGGAGGGTTTGCCACTGATGATAATAGGAATGGGCCTGATGATAACGCTGCGCCGCCCTCTGCTGTTCGAGCTGCACGAGCAGGTTCTCGAGTTGTTGGATCTGCTGGTCGAGCTTGCTGAGTTCTTGGAGTGTTTCTGCTGTTTTCTTTTCTTTTTCTTGGAGAGTCAAGGCACTTGCCAGGGCGTCGTTCAATTGGCGAAGTCTTTTCGTGGTTTCTTGGATTTGCGAAGCTCGGCCGTGGGACTGTTCATCAGACCATTTGCCCGAACTGGTCAGACAGGCCGCCTCTTGCACGCTTTTGATGACCCGCTGGGGCGAAACGTCCAATTCTCCTAATACGCTAATTAAGGCGTCCATAAGCTGGGGAAAGGTTTCCGATCGGGCTGCTAAATCGAGTTCACCAGCCCGCACACAAAAAAACCTGCCAAACTGGGATCGACTTTGCTGCCAACCAAGCAATTTCGTCACACTTTGTTTCCCGGACAGTGTATGTGGGGCGCCCTGGTGTTCGATCTGTATTTTTCCGGCGGCCTCCCCAAACCGATCGGAGCCCGGAAAGGCGCTTTTGCCGAAAAGCAGTTGCACCAGGCCGTCCACCAGCGCCGTTTTGCCGGCTTCGTTGCCGTCGTAAATTACCGTAAGCGGACCAGGCCGAAAGTTTACTTCCGGCAATGGGCCCAATGGCCGAAGATAGATGTGATGGATTTTCATCGACGGCTCCTTTGTTGTTGCTGGTGAATCGCCTCAAGTCCCAGGCAGAGCGCCTCCTGTTTTAACTCTTCATGGGCCTGGTAGATCCACTCCTGAGCTATTTTCCGTAATGGTTCTGGTTCAAACTCGTTAAGCAGGGGTTGGAAGTTCTCCTGAGTGGTTGCGCTGATTTGCTCGATAAACATTTTAACCAGTCCAGAAGGTGTTTCGGAGAGGTTGCTCCAATGGTGTTCTATTGTTAGCTTATCCCACGCTCCCTCATATTGGGAGCGTAAGCGTTCCAGCTCTGCCCGAAATCTGCTCTCCTCCCACTGCAGAAACCCCTCCAGACGGAGCTTTGCCCTGGCAAGGGGATCGGCCTGTTGTTGGAGAAAATCGGCCAGTTGGTTTACCAGTCGTTCTTCTCCCCCGGGAACCACAAAAAATCTCTCTTTCCGATAATAAGGAACTCCTTGGATGGTGATAAACTGTACATTTACTTTTCCTGCTTCCAATTCCACCAGCACCGCCTGCCGGCGCCCCAACTCATCCGAAGCTACCGGACATGGACTGCCAGCGTAAGCAACCAAAGTCTGCTCCATTTGGAGCGGCGGATGGGTTGGATTATGCCAGTGCCCCAACGCTACGTAAGAGAATCCTTTGCCTTGCAGGTCTTGGGCCAACAAGGCAAACTCGCCCGTCGATTCTTCTTGTTCATGTTGTTGCAACTGTCGACAGATCCCAAGCCAATGGGAATCGGAATGGTAGAAACTCGCATGGGTCAGCAATACCGTGGGAGTCTGGGGCTGGGGGGTCTGCTGTGCCAGATAGGTTCCCGCCTGAGTCCCGCGTTGAAACGGCAAGCCCCAAATTTCTACACCGTACTTGGTGGACCACCGTTCCAAGCCCTTCTGAGCAGCTATATGGACTCGCTGACCGTAATCAAACTGGGAAGCATAACATCGTTCATCATGATTGCCGGCCACGATGAATACTTCAAACGGATACCTGTCAAATAGTTCCCTGAGCTTGGGGCGCTCCTTTAAGGCTACTTCCGCCCGGTCGAAAAGATCCCCGGCGATGAGCAAAGCAGAGCAGTCATACTCTTTTGCCAATTGGCAAATTGTTTCCAGGGCTTTTCGACGTTCCGGATACTCTGGATGAAGATGAAGGTCTGCGGTGTGCATCAGGCGCATACGAAGAGCCTCCTGGGAATGTGAACCGTTTTCCGCTTGCTAGATGCCCATCTTTGCCGCCCTAATGGGCCAGAATGTTCCGAGCGTCCCCAGAAGAACCCCGGAAAACGGAAGCTTTGCGTTGGTTGCTCCAAACAGGGGCTCACTCAGCGGGTGTTTCGGCGATTACTTTTTGGAGGTATTTCAGGCTGCGATCTGCCTGATCGATGGTGGCACATTCGACGCTGATGACCCCCCGGAAACTGTGTTTTCGGAGGATCCGGATGATTCGTGGCCAATCGATCACTCCTTCGCCGCAAGCGCAGCCGACAGGGGTGCCGGTGACTTTGCCCCGCTCTGCGTCCGACTGCTCGAAGCTAATGTCTTTGCCGTGCATATGGAACAGCCGATCGGCCACTGCATCCAGCGCTTCATAAACGTCGTCGATCCCCCCGAGATAGAAGTTGCCAGGGTCCCAATTGACTCCCCAGCAGGGGCTATCGGAGAGCTCGAGAATGCGGATGAACGTATCTTTACGGACGGTAAAGAAGGCGTGCGGCTCCAGACCGACTTTAATCCCGTAGCGTTCCGCAGTCCGCATCACCTGCCGAATGGTATATCGCATGATCTGAAAGGCTTCCTCTTCGCTCATGCCTTCCGGACGCCATCCTTCGTCGGTAGTTACCACCGGAGCGCCAATGTCGCTGGCATATCGGATGGCCTGCGTCAGATACGGAATAGACACTTCCGGACGCATCAGCGGACTGTGGGCGCTGACGGCCGACGGCTTAATGCCCACCTCGTCCATCCACTCTTTCACCTCCAGCGGATCGTCCTGCATGGAAAGCATGTGGTAGTAGCCGCCCAAGGCCAACAGGTCATAGCCGGTCGCCACGCACGGCTCGCAATACTTATAGCCCAATTGGGAAAGGATCCGAATGCCTTCCCGAAACGATTTGTGGGCGCTACGCACCACTTCCAGATTGGCGCCAATTTCAATATCGCTCATGCACCTACTCCTTGAAGAAAACTTCCACGAAAAAGAACCGTTTATCGCTCGTTCTGGCTGGAAGGCGGTATATCAGGGGGGCAGAAAGCTTGACTTTTGCCAGTTTTCACAATTCCTTTTGTTTCGGAGAGTTTTGCCAATCAACATTCGCTCACACAACTTTCTAACTCCCATGTCTCCAACCACTCAGTAGATTGCCTCTGGCCTCCCCATTGGTAAATCTCTTGCGAAGAGCCTCTACCAAAAGGAAACCTCCCAAAAGGTTCCACCGGGACCTCTGCTCGGCACAGACTGATAGGAAGGGTCGGGGGTTAGCGATCTAAAGCCGGATCACCCACTGGGGAACCCCCCAAAGGGCCGAAGATTGCCATTGCGGGTTACCTGAAGGTGAACTTAAGAACTTATTTTGCCCATTTTTCGCTCGCAAACAATAGGGGGCATTCTGAGGGGCTGTCCGGAAACTCCCTTTGGCTGATTAGACAGACGGCTCCTTTGGGAGTTGTCCATTCTTGGAACTGGTATTGTGGAAAGGGTTTGGGAG
The DNA here is from genome assembly GCA_938042245.1 of uncultured Thermoguttaceae bacterium. Lineage (GTDB taxonomy): Bacteria > Planctomycetota > Planctomycetia > Pirellulales > Thermoguttaceae > JANXAQ01. Next base: position 37,656 of record CALIRO010000065.1, on the reverse strand, counting down.
GCAGTACTCAGCCAGGCCGAATCCCTTCAGCAACCTTTGCTATTGGAATTTCGGGAGAGTCTCTGAAAAGAGATACTACCACCTTTAAGGGAAGGTATTTCCCCCCAGGGACCCCTCCCAACTTGCCCACCCAGACTAGTTTGAAATTTCCGCAAAATTCTCTCAATCCAAATTATCAAATCTTATCCCAAAAACCGATACCACCGATAGAGTTTCCATAACAGGTAAATCTGTTAGATTCTCATTCAATACCCCTAAGGGGGGGTATTCTGTAGGGAAAGACCTTGTCTTAGGGATAAAGGGGACTTGGAATGTGCACAAGGAGGGTTGGACTGGTCGGTGTGGTAATGGTCTGGGGGATGATAGGTACTGGATGGAGCTGCGAGGGTTTAGCTCAACAGAGCGGGTGGCGTTCAAGTGGGCAGGCGGTGGCGGCCGATCCCGCTCCGCCCACGGCACTTCCAGCGTTACCGGATGCTCCGGCCCTACCCAGTACCAAACCGGCTCCTCCTCAGGCATCTGGGCAAACCGAAAAACCTGGCAATGTCGCTGGCAACCAGAAAAAGCCGAGGCCGGAAGCCCCTTCTCCTCTGCCGGGAGGCGCTGTGCAGGGTCCGAAGCCTCTCAATAGCAATTCTCCGCTGGGGGTTGGGCCGTCTGCCGCACCCGGCAGTGTGTTGCCGGGGCCTTCCAAACCGGGCGGTTCGGCTCTATCGATTCTAGATAGCCCCTCAGCGGATGCCTCGTTCTGCCCTAGCTCGGCAAACGCCAACACCGATTGCTGCTTCTGCCCGGAAGATGTCCCGTTTATGTTCGGCGATCATCTTTTGGTGCCGGGACAGGTGTTTGCTGGAGCGGCTTTTGTACCGGGAGCAACTCCATATGCAGATATTCCTCTGGCCGGTGGTTCCCGACGGGTCAAAATCGCGGAAAACAACCGCCTGATGCCCACCGACCGGCTCTATTTCCAATACAACCATTTCCATAATGCGTTCCAGGAGTTTGATCCGGTCAGTGGGGATGGGGTCGGCTCGTTGGATCAATATACTCTGGGTATCGAAAAAACCTTTTTAGAGGGACGGTGGTCCTGCGAGGTGCGGATGCCGTTTACGGGAGCGCATCGGGCCGACACCCTGGGTACGCAGAACGTACCGGGCCTGGGCCTCAGTACCAGCCACTATGGCAATTTGGCGGTCATTGTCAAAGGTCGGCTGTGGGCGGGCCGATACTGGGCTTTGGGCGGCGGCCTGGGCGTCGATATCCCGCTGGGGAGCGACGCCCATGGCTTCATCGACGGCACACCTTTTGCCATCGACAATGAAGCGGTGCATCTATTGCCCTTTGGAGCGGCGGCCATTCGGCCTACAGACCGGCTTTTTGGGCAGGCATTCCTCCAGGTTGATGTCCCACTCAATAGCAACCGAGTGGTTTTGGACAGCACGCCTATTGGCGAATGGACTGAGCAGACATTGCTCTACGTAGATGCTGCGCTCGGATATTGGTTATACCAGAATTTGTGCGCCAAGTGGCTAACCGGCCTAGCCGGCCTAATAGAAGTTCATTATACCACCACCCTCCAAGATGCGGATGTTTTCTCCCGCACTGTAGCCGGTCGCACTTTAGGCGTAGGCAATGTATGGAATCGGCTCGATGTAGTTAACCTGACCCTTGGACTGCACGCAGAGTTCGGTCCCCGCTGCACCCTGGGCGTGGGCGGGGTGGTACCGCTGGATGATCGGCCCGACCGCGCCTTCGACGCCGAAGTACAGGTCTTCCTCAACTACCGATATTAGTCCCACCAACCCTCTTGCTAAATCGCCTAGCTTCCCACGGAGTTGGAGAGCTGACTGGATATTTGTCGGCTGTGGGGGAAATCCCATTGCCAATCGCTCTGGCTTCCGACTCGATCTGGGGGGAAGAACAACCGTCCTGGGTTACAAGAGGGGGGAAGCGTAGGGGGTACGGCGTTGGCCGTACCCCTTCGCTTTTTTACCAGCTCTGCATTGGAAGCGGGAATTCCGGCACATTTCAGCGGAGTGACGTAATTTCCACCATTTTTTAAAGCAGAACGCTCCCGACGGTCACTGCCGCGCGAGCGGGGATGTAAGCTTCCGGACCCCTGCTTGCGGGGAGATGAGAAATTGCCTTCCCCACCAGAGAGGCAAAAGAGGCGTTTTCAGGAATTGACAACCGCCCGTTCCAGCAGCATTTGGCGGGCGTAGCGAGCGATCATATAGTCTTCGCGGGTATGGATCAAAAGTACACGTGCAGGAGAGTCCGTTTGGGCGATGTCGGCGTCGGGCCGTTGATGCTGGTTTTTCTCCGCATCCAAATAGACACCGATACACTCCAGACCGCGACAAACCTCTTTTCGCAACCAAGAGGAATTTTCGCCGATGCCTCCGGTAAAGGCCAAGGCATCCACCCGGCCCAGGGTAACTGCCAGCGCTCCCACCATGGCCCGCACCCGATACGCATAAACATCCAGGGCAAGCTGGGCGCGTGGGTTTCCTTGGGCGGCAGCCGCTTCCACCTGCCGAAAATCAGAAGAAACTCCCGACAAACCGAATAGGCCCGATCGGTGATGAAGGATATAATCCAGCTCTTCCACGTTCAGACCGTGCTCCCGCATCACATAAAGCAAAATACCCGGATCAACCGTGCCGGACCGACTGCCCATCATAAAGCCTTCCAGAGGGGTGAAGCCCATGGTATTGGTGATCGCTTTGCCGGCCTGGACCGCTGTGGCCGACCCGCCCTGCCCAAGATGACAAATGATCAGATTCAGCTCCTCGACCGGTCGGCCCAGCATCTGGGCAGCCCGCTCCGTACAATACGCATGACTGGTGCCGTGAAACCCATACCGCCGGATGCCCCACTGCGTGTACCACTCGTAAGGCAGCGGGTACAAATAGGCGGCTGGCGGAATGTCCGCGAAAAATGCCGTATCAAACACGCCCACCTGGGGCACCCCCGGCAAGGCCTCTTCGGCTGCAGCTATCGCCTCCAAACCAGCCGGAATATGCAGCGGCGCTAGATGCCGATACCGTGCAATGAGTTCCTTCATCTGAGCATCGATCCAGACGGGCCTGCGGATTTCCTCACCCCCATGGATCAGCCGATGGCCAACCACCCGAATTTTCCGGCCCCCTCGGGCTACCGAGGATAAAACGCTCTCCGACGGGGATCCATTGGATGCCACGGTCTGACAAACAGAAGGATCGGAACGGGGCTGATCCTGCTGGAGGGGTTCGTCCACCATGGTAGGAAAAATCCGTTGGAGCAAGTTCAGGGCGGCAAACACGGCTTCTCGGTAGGTGGGAACCTCCAGCTCTTGATACACTGGCGCCTGGCCCGGCATTTCCAGCCGAACCGTAGCCTCTCCGGTCTTGCCTGCCCAATCCAATAACCCCCGAACCTGCACCTCCAACGTTTGAAAATCAAACACCGCAAACTTCACCGTGCTGGAACCAGCATTGAGCACCAAAATGGCCATCGGGAAAATCCTTTTGGACTGAGCGAACAGTCATAGAAAATCCACCTCCCGGTTGGAACCTCGGAAAATATCTTGCATCTGGAGGGGACCATATGAATTATGGGAACAATTCAGCCGAAATGCAGCGCCTTACTTGCCCTCTCGCGAAAGTGCCCGCCTCAGGGAAAACAGCCTCCCCATTCTGGACTGCCGCGTGCGCGGCGGTAACACGCTGCGGTTTCTCACAAAAAACAACCAATTTACTCCAACCGCGTGAAATGGTACGAATTATGATTCTACAGCCGCTGGAGCCTCATGGGCCAATCCAACTCTCTGGTGAATGAACAGCAGTGCGAACTCCTCCAGATATAGGGCGCGCAAATCGGAGCCTAAAACGGTAACTACTCGGCTGATTTAGAGGCCCTAAAACTTCATGAGCTAAAAACCGGCCATTATGCAGAAGTTCCGAATATTTCTATTTATACAGAAGTTCCCAAAGGCGGCAGTTTCTACCAGGAGGCCAACTTATGGAAAAAAGGGGAAAAGTTACTCTTTTTCCATGCTGGCGAGGATTTGTTGGGCCATCACATCGAAGGGGAAGGTGGCGTATTGGGTGAGTTGGCGGCGTTGGACTTTCAGGCGAAGCCGGGCGGCTTCGTCAGCGTTTGGATCGGCAATTTGCTGATCGAACCGCTCGAACAGCCAGCGGGTTTTGGAACGGCCTTGTTCATAGGCCTGGATGGCTGCCGCCCCCCACTGTGAGACGGCACTATCTAGTTGCTCGAGGAGTTCTGGTTTGGCTCGGACAGCGCCTTCTGGAATCAGCTCAGCAAACTCACGAAGCTGGCCAATCCATGGAAACAGACTCTGCCAATCGCTCGGAAGAGAGGAATCTTTCGGTTTCGGCACGCTAGTGAGCATCTGGATCAATTCCTCCAAGCCTCGGCTGTAGGATTGCCGCTCAAATAAGCTCCAAGCAAGCGCAACCCGAGGTAACAGCAACTCCGGATGATCTATCTTCAGTTGCTCAAACTGCTGTTGCGCTTCTTTGCGGTCATTGGAGTCTCTGGATTTGAGCAGGCATAAGCCATAAGCCAATTGAGGCTCCAATTCATTGCCTGCAGCATTTTTGGCTTCGGAATACGCCTGGCTGACCGCATCCATATCGATCTTTTCCTGGCGCAACAGCGCTAGCAGACGGCGGATGGAACGTTTGGCGTTTTCCGAAAGTCGAGGCGGTTCCAGATTAGGCAGGAACAATTCGGGCGTTTGGGTTTTGGCCAGGGCTTGGCTCGCCGTCGCCATGGCGGACTGCAAAAACTCCGAAAGTTCCGTCACTTCCAATTGCCCGTCCCGATTCTTATCCGCTTTGCCAGAAAAGCCTTCTGCCAACGCATAGGCAAAAACCGAATGACCCTTTTCCGGCCAGAAGTAGCCCTTTTGGCCTTCTCGGCAACTAGCGAGGGCGGTTACCGTGCGGAAGATCCCTCGGGTTTGCGGCAGTTTAATGGTGCGGATCATTTCTGCGGTGGAAGGTTGCTGAAGCCCATGGGCCGGCGTGTCCTGGCTACAATCCAATAAAAGCCATTTTTCCTTGGCCGAACATTTCTCAAACTCCTCGACCAACCATTGTAACGGCAAGCCGGTCAGCACGATCCGCCGGGAATCAAAATTCTTCGGTGCTAGATAGACCTTTCCATCGGCTCCCAGAAAAGCATGCCCAGCAAAATAGATGATCACTAGGCTGTCGGCACTCGTTCGGCTCAAAAAACCGGGAATCCCCTGCTCTAATCGAACCAAATTTTCGTCCACCAGAGTCAGGACCTGTTCTGGCGGGACCGCAAACCGCCGGACCAAAATATCCCGAAGATAATGGACATCCTGGCTGGGCCAACGCAGCCCGCTGAGCAATTGGTCCTCGTAATTCTGGATGCCGATCAAGATGGCCCACCGACGAGGGTCCGGCGGCCGACGGGCAGCAATCTGTTTGGCCTCCGGTGTACGGCTCGGATCCGGCGTGTCGTGCTGAATGTCCACGATGTCCCCCCGGCGCAAATCGGTCCAATCCACCGGCTCGCCCCCCAAGCTGATTTGACAGTCCGGCCGAACCAAAAACTTTTTAACCCCTCCATCCGTCTGCACCTCCAACGTCCGCGCCTCGTACTCAATCCGCACAATGGGGCCCCCTTCCCCAATGATCCGATAGGCCTGGATCCGTTTGATCTCGATGTCATGATAGACGGTGGCTTTGTCGCCCGGTTGCAAGTCCTGGGGAGTAAGTCGTTTCTGCTGCAGCACAGCCTGGTCATTCAGAGTAATTTCGCAGTTAGCTGCCACAGGCCACGAAAACACTTCGGAGCTGCCGCCGTCGCCCCGGTCGAGGGTCAGCACTTTTTTCTTCGGGTCGTAGGCCCGGACCACCCCTTCAAAGGGCACTACCCGGAAGATATCCAACTGCGTGGCCATTCGGCCGGAGTCGGTGCCTTGATGTTGGACCACCACCCGGTCATCGAGCTGTAAGTCGGCCAGTTGAATGGTTCGGCCGTTGATCTCCGGACGACCGTTGAAGGTAATCTTCTTACGCTGGGCTAAATCCGAAGGGACTTGAATACAAAGCGGTGGGGCGCCCTCGGGGCTGCCTTCCACGGTAAGCCAGAATTGGCCCATTTCCGGTTCTACTTTTGCCACTACACCCCGACTTTCTTCCGGTCGATAGATATGGAATTCCTTAAATCGCCGTTTCGTCTCCACGTCATCCAATACTTTAATGATCATCTCATCCCCTACCTGGAGATCCCGGAGGGTGGCAGCCTTTTCATTGATAAAAAAACGATCATATCTCGTGAGAGAGATATCGGCTGCTTGGTCCTTCCGTTCCCCTTCCAGATACACCACGGAAATAAGCCGCTCCTCCGGATAGACATGCCGGACCACTGCCCGAGTGGGGGGCGGAGGACCTTCCGGCGGCGGCTCCGGCCGAGGCCAAATCATCCAAACCGACAACAGTACCGAAACAACCATCGCTATAATGGCCCCAAGACGCCTCAGACGCTCCTGACGAACTTGCCGTTCCCGCGCCGCTATCTGTTCGGGCGTCTCTTCCGGCGGCGGAGGCGGCATCGCCACCAGCCGCGGATCCGTTCGTAAATCCCGTAATGCCTCTGCCGCTGAGCGATACCGCTTCTGCGGATCTTTGGCCACCATCCGCTGGATGACTCCGGCCAAATCGGGCGGCACCCCCTCTAAAACGCGAGGAATCTCCGGCAAATGCAAATCGGCGGCCGCATGCCACATCATCCACGCGATCTGCAGATCCCGTCCATAAGCGCTCAGCCCGGGGAAGAGATTCTCAAATTGCGGACCACACATCAGCTCATAGCAGGTAAAGCCCAACGAATACAGATCGCTGGCAGGTCCTACCGGGCCAAACTGCGCACTGATCAACTCCGGCGCCATGTATTTGGTCGTGCCTTTCAGGAGGCTCCCTTCTTCATTGGCCGCCCGACGGGCTAATCCAAAATCGCCCAATTTTACCCGCCCCTGTGCATCGACCAACAAATTGCTCGGCTTGATATCGCCATGAATGATCCCATGCGAATGGAGAAAATCCAGAGCACTCAAACTGCCCGCCAGCACAATCCGCAGATAATCCAAATCGATCGGCCCAGCTTCCAGGGCCTGTTTCAAGTTACCCCGCATCAGTTCCAAGATAAGCCAACCCCGGCTTCGGTCAATATCATAAATGGTCAAAATATGCGGATGCTGTAAATTAGCCAACAACTGGGCTTCACGCCAAAACCGCTCCAGCTGCCGAGGATCCAGCAAATATTGCTGATGGATCTGCTTGATCGCCACTTCTCGACCTAGTTCCCGGTCCCGGCCCCGATAGACAATGGCAAAATCCCCCGTGCCAATGGTATCCACAATTTCATAACGGGCAGACGCCGGCATGGGCACATCCTTCCAGAATGCCTCCGAATCACTTCGCTTCCTTCTGCTATAGTAGCAAAAAGAACTGCCCCTCTTCTAGACCCCCCTGGCCCATTTGCCCAGAACACCCTTGGAGGGAAAGCCGTCTAGTTAAACGGTGCGAAAGCCACTGGCGCAGCCTGGCCGACAACCTGCCACCCTGCTTGCTTTGTTCTGCCCTTGGGGATAGGCAGCGCTGCTGCGCCAACAGCGGTCCCGAATAACCGCCCAGACCTTGACAGTCCGGGAAAGAAAAAGAACCGCTCCGCTTAGGGAGGCCCACTTAATAAGATGGTAATCTGTTCTTCTAATCGCCGGTCGCGAGCGGGACTACCGGTTAGACCACGGGCCGGATCCAACCGCTCTGCTCGAAGCATATCCAAAACCCTCTGATAATATTGCCGTTCTTTCCGGTAGTCCCCATGGGAATGCGCAATCAGGGCCTCCCGAAGATAAAGTTGATAACGTTCCGGTTCCTTGCCTTCCGGACTGGCCGTGTATTCGGCGTCGATGATCTCCCGGGCTTTTTGCTTTTTTTGTTCCAAGGAAAGATTGCGGGGGGAAACATCTACGAAGATCAGCACCACAGACAGTCCTACGCTTAAACAGACCACCACTAGCAATACAAACGGATTTAGCGAACGGGTTTGTTCCTGGACTGCTTGGTCTTCCTGCGATTCCTTAAGTCGGAGGTCTGGCAGCTTGCCGTCCGCTCCCAAGGGTATAGTCGATTGCGCCGCCTGAGTGGCAATAAATCGAGCCACCTTTCGGCCAGCAGGGGCTGGCGGAGGGATGGTGGCCACCACTCCTGGCCGGGCAGAAGGCAAAACCACTCCTGGCAAGACCGGAGGTGGGGCTTGACCGGGCGGCACACTAGGGAGCAGAACCCCTCCAGAAGTACCTCCACGGACGGGTGGAATACCCCCAGGTGGAACAACCGGGGGGGCACTCATCCCCACTGGGGGAGCACCACCAGAGAGTTTTCCGGTAGGAGCTCCCGGAGGAGGTGGTGGGGCCGAACTACTTACTCCCCCGGAAGGAGGAGGTGGTGGAGAAGGTAAAGGAGATGTTCGCCCTGGAGGTACCCCCCTCTGGGTGGGAACGGAAGTCCCGGCTACCATACCGCTGGAAGGGGGCATCGTTTGCCCTGGGGGGGCCTGCCCCGCCTGACTGAGCGATCCAGAGCCTCCAGGGGATACCATCCCACCTCCTGGAGAGGTATATGTAGCTCCTCCACTTATAGTAGGTTGGCTAGGCAGGCCTACTGGAGGTGGGCCAGGAGGTACCAAACTACCCCCCCCGCCCCCTCCACCCAACGGAGGGGGAGAAATGGGAGGCGTACCGGGACTCGGCAACCCCCCTGAGGAAAATCCTCCTGAAGGGGGGGCTGCTTCCGCAGAGGTCCCAGGCAGTCCGCCGGGGGCCATCGGCCCAGCCGCTCCTTGGCCCCTCCTCTCCGCCAACTCCATCCGCACCGGCGGGGTTGCCGGAACCCCTTCAGCACCCTCCGCAGCAGTGGAAATCACTTCGCCCGGTTCTGGGCCTGGATCGGTCGGCCCGCTGCTTGGGACCCAAAATCGACCCCCACACCGAGGACAATGCGCGTAACTATTGGCCTTCTTCCGGGGTACTAGCAACGCCTGCCGACACCGGGGACACTGCAACTTAAAAGGCATGGATCACCTACAACTTCGGGAAGGACAAATCCATTACTTCCTAACCAGTGCTGTACGTTAGTAGCCAGCCCGTCTGGGCGAGACGGTACCACAGGGTATGGAGATGGAACACGGTGTGTCAAAATAGCAAATAGCCTTCATGCCTAGCAGTCAAGTTGACTCTCCCGGACTGGGTTCCCGGCCGGAAGCTCTTTTCAGGTGCACGGTGGGTGTATTTTGGGTTTTTACATGGTTAATCCAAATTGTAAATAATTCATCAAAAACGGTCCGACAATAATCAACACCGTAGCTACCATAATCAACACCCCGGGCAGGAGCATATTTACTCCGGCTTCGCCGGCGATGGTTTCGGCCCGTTGGGTGCGTTTGAGCCGAAGAAGGTCTGCCTGGGTACGAAAGATATGTGCCAAGGGAGTGCCAAGTTCTTCGCCCTGCAAAATGGCGCCGATGATGCTGGTGATTTCGTCGTCGCTAAGCCGATCCCGCATCGCCGAGAATGCTTCGTATCGGGTTTTGCCCAGATTCATGTCGGTCAAGACGCGTCCGAATTCTTCGGCCACCGGATGCCCCCGAAACTCTTTAACGGCTTGGGCCAGGGCATTGAGGAACGATGCGCCCGCTTCCATCAGCAAGGTCAACAGATCGAGCAGAAAAGGCATGCGGCGTTTGATCAGGACCAATCGCCATTTGGCTCGGGCAGCGAGTCGGCGTCGAAGAAAATAAGCAGTGAAAATAGTTAGCCCAGCGGCCACAAGCACGCCGGCCGCTCCCAGTGCATTGTAGGAAAAATATCCATATAGCGGTGCTAGGGCTAAGGCGAGTAGCTCCGCACGAGCCAGATATTCTTCAGCCAACCAAAACCGAGGCAGACCGGCCGCTTGGATTTCCCGCTGGATTTCTGGCAAGGCATCCCGAAAAGCGGCCCGATTGAAGGCGGCCAACAACTGAATCAATGGTTGAAACACCCGATAAAACACGTCGATCCGCCGCAATTCGTTGATACGGGTTACATCATACCGCCACTCTTTATCCTGGGGAAGATCTCCGGTCCGAAGCACTTGGTAAAGCCAATAGACCAAGACCCCCACCGCTCCACCCATGACCACATTGGCCACCATTAGTAACCCTGGAACTTCGGCTGCTATCAGCATTGGCATCGCAGAGTCCCTTCAGGCAATCCTAGAGATTTACTGGGGGAGTGCAATCTTGGTTCGGCAGAGTCAAATATCTGGACTGAGAATCTTCCTCGCCCAAAAATAGGCGATAATATTTAACAGCAAAGCGACGGCCAGAATGAATTGACCAAAGGCGGTTACAAACAAAAGTCGGGTATTCTCCGGATCGACAAAATAATACACCACCAACACAAACGCTGGCACAATAGCCATGTAAATGGCCGATTTCCGGGCCTGGGCCGTCTCGGACATAATCTTGCGTTCGAGGCGTTGCAACTCCAAGACGGACTGGGCGATGCGTTCGACGGTTTCGTTCAATCGGCCGCCGCTTTCGTGGCTCGCCAACATGGCAGCCGCAAACAAAGCAAAATTTTCACTCTTCAGCCGCTCTTTGGCCTCCAAGAGGGTACGTTCCAAGGTCTTGCCTAGTTTATATTCCCCTACGATTTGATGGAATTCGATACTGATCGGCCTGGGCGATTGGGCAGCCAGCATTTCCAAGGCTTGCGGGAGAGAAAGACCGGCTCGAATCGCATTGGCCAGGGTAACCATGGCGTCGGCCAGTTGATCCTCGATCTTCTGCCGCCGATATTCTGCCAACCGCCGGATCACATACCACGGCAGGCCCATTAACAGCAGCGTGATCACAATCGCAAAAATCCAACTATCCAGCAGCAGCCAAAATCCAAAAAACGACGCCCCCATCAGCATCAGCCAAACCACTAAATAGCTCCGCAAACGCCGGGTGGGGTATCGGAGCCGGCTCAGCTTGTCCGCTAGATCCTCTTCCACGTACTGAAAGGCCGCAGCGAAATAATCATGGCAGAATAGCCCCAATGCCCCGCCGGCTAATCCCATCATCAATGTGCCCAGCCACTTCATCTCTTCGCCCATCGGTTGGTCTCTCTCGAAAGCTATCTTCTTGACAAGATACAAATTGCCCGAATAAAAAAGCTGCCTGGTTGATCCGAGAAAACCCTTTGGCTGTCACTGCAAGACAAGCGGCAGTCCAGAACAAAAAACCTACCGTAAAAAAACTGGATTCCTGTTGTTGTAGGGATGTCTTGGTGCCCCATTTGGCGGAAGTGGTACCAAGCCTTTGGTTCTGCCCTGGGTTATGCCAACTCCGATCAACCGACCCTCCACTTGGAGCTTTCGGGTTCGGAGGAGGTTCGAGGAACTAAGAGGCCCATTTAGCGGCTTGGGCGGCGGGGTTCCAACCGGCCAGTGGCTGTCCCGTTGCCGCTGCCTCGGGTACCGTACAAAAACTCAATATCCAACAAGTCTTTTTCAATTAACGAATCGATGAACGTAGGCAGATAACCGGTCGGCTGCAAACTGACGCCGTTTCGGAAATTGAAAATGTCGGTTAGCACGATGCGTTGCAGTTGGGGATCATAGCGGGTGACCTCAGCGATTTGGGTTACAGCGCGGCGGCCTCCTGGAAGCCGACTTAAATGCACAATCACATCCAAAGCGGAGGCAATCTGCCGGTGGATGGCAGTTACAGGCAAGTTGGCCCCCATGAGCATCAGTACCTCTAAACGTTCAATCACTTCTTCGGCGCTATTGGCGTGCACCGTGGTCATGGAGCCGTCATGGCCGGTGTTCATGGCCTGAATCATATCCACGGCTTCGCCTCCGCGGCATTCGCCCACAATGATCCGATCCGGACGCATGCGCAAGGCGTTTCGGACCAAGTCCCGGATCGTATAGGCGCCGGTGCCTTCGACGTTGGGAGGCTTCGCCTCCAGGGTAACCACATGTTCCTGATGAAGCCGAAGCTCCGTCGTATCTTCAATGGTAATAATGCGTTCCTTATAGGGAATGAAACTGGAAAGGATATTCAGCATGGTGGTTTTCCCGGTGCCGGTACCGCCGCTAACCAAGATGTTTTTTCGGTCAATCACACAGGCCCGCAAAAACTGAGCCGCCGCTTCCGTAATACTGCCCATTTCAATCAACTCGTCCATGGTCCATCGCTGGATGGGGAACTTTCGGATCGTCAGACACGGCCCCCGAACCGCCAGCGGCGGAATGATCGCATTGACCCGGGAACCATCCGGAAGCCGAGCATCGACCAACGGTTGGCTTTTGTCAATGCGTCGGCCTACCTGCGCCACTATTCGTTCAATGATCGCCTCGGTAACCTTATCCGAAATGAATCGGCGCCCGGACTTCTCAATCACGCCGTTCCGCTCCACATAAATCTGGTCGCTTTTGACGACCATGATTTCGGTTACCGTCGGAGCGCGCAAAAGATCCTGCAATGGGCCAAAACCAAAGATAGTGTCCTTCAAGTCCTTTTTCAAAATTCTCAGAATGATGTATTTGCGCAGCTCTTCATGCAGATGTGGGCGAACCAGCGGGAAATACTCATAAAAGCGTTCTTCGACCCGCTGGACCTGCTCCGTGGAATCTCGACATTCCTGGAGAGCCAACCGCTCCCGGAGAAACCGTAATAGGCCATGCAATTCGGCCTCCCGCTCCGGCACCAACATGGCCGGCACATCAAACTCATTGGTGGCCAAAGCCGCCAAATCAAAATACTGCTCCCGGTCGCTCTCCATAATCAGTTGGTTAATCAACAGATCCCGGAGCACCAGGCCGGCCATCTCCTCTAAAATCTGGGCATTGGTTTTGTTGAAGACGTCCAGCTCCCGACAAATGTCTTCAATATTGTGTTCCAGCAGGAGAATGGCCTCCGGATCGGCCGCCGAACCCGCCTTTTTCTCAAATTCCATGAGGTCTAGACGTTCCAAGAGTTTTTTGTGGATTCGCATTTCCAGGTCGGCCAATAGGCCACGCAAATGGACTTCCAATTCCGCCCGGGTCACCGAGGGGGGTTTTTCGGCTTCAAAGGTCAGCGTATAAGGCCAGATCCGCACCTTCACCCCGGGATCGAAGGCTACGGTTTGACCACCTAAAATTTCTTCCTCGCCAACAATACAACTGTTCAAACCCACGTTCTCTAAGTACAACCGGCCGTCGTGAATCCGCACCACGGCATGACGCCGAGAAACCAACGGACTGGCCAAAACCACATGGTTGGTTGGGTCCCGGCCAATGGTGATCTCATTGCCATGGACCTCCACCATGGAACGACGACTTTCATTAATTTTATTGAACCAGACTTTCATGGCGCCCTCACTTCTTTTCTCTTTGCTCGCGAGGATGCAACATGACGATCACATTCCGAAAGCCGCTTTCATGCAAAAGAGACAACAACGTCTGCGCCTTAGGTTCTAATTGGCCGGTCTCATCTACCCGCACACTGATGCCGATCACATTTTCATTGGACGCTTGTTTACCCCATGCCTGCCACACTTCCGGAGAACTCAATCGATTGCCTAATGTAAGAATCTTAAATGGACCGATAATCACTTGGCGAGCCTTCCCCCGTGGGAACATGGACGAAGGCGCCGGTTTGGCCGAAGAAGACTCCGATCCCTCCTCCGAGGCAGATTCCCCAGAAGCGGGGCTGTCGGCCATATAGGCAGGCGTCGGGCCACCGTACAAAATGGCAAAATCTACTTCGTCTCCTGGAGAAATCAAGCTCGGCACAAAATTGCTCGAGGACACCGATACCCACACAAGCCGTTCGTTCTTCTCCAAAACCACCTTGGGAGGCGGTGTTTTTATATCGTCCCTTAATAAAAGGGATCCCCCCGTTAACGTCCGATAAACCGGACGCCCCACCACACTAGAAACCGCCTCCCAAAGATAGGCGAAATCCTTTAAGTTGCCCACCGTCTTTTCCGGAATCCCAACCGGTACCAAATGTTCCTCCGTAAGCTTCTCTCCCGAATTAAGGGTAACTTCATCCTTGATCCCGATAAAATAAACCATGTCTAACTCGGTGGACTTTTGAACCAAATACGCATAATTAAATAGTGCCCCAGCCATCCCTAATCCCAAAGCTAAAATTAACCCTTGAATGCCCTTCATACGCTCTGCTTTCGTAAACTGAAATTACCTAAAAATCCGTCGGAGCCCTCTCAGGAACGGTTTGCAGTTGAAAATCCTGATCAAACGTGCTCTTCAATAAACATTGGCAATCTATTGAAGAAAGTTCACCAGATTATTAAGCTGGTTGGCTTATTGATCCCGCCGAAAACCTACCATGAGAATCTCTATGGGAAGAAGTTCAGCAGGTGCTTCTGGCCGCCTGCGAGAATTCTTGTCCAATACAGGCCATAGGCCAGGATGTTAATGGCTATTGTCCTTTCACCAAATGCTTATTTAGGGAACCCGGTATCTAGGGGGGCCTCAGGGCCTTGTGCCCATATCCATATTAAACCATTCCAAGTGTCGGACGTGTCTGGCCCAAAATAGATTTCTACAATTTTTTTGGACCGAGAGTGTGGGGAACTGGCTGGTGGAGTCTCTGTGTCCCACTGGAACCGGCCTTGCCATCGGTTTGCCTGTTGGATCCAAGGACCTATTTGTTGACCCCCATGGGTTCGGAAAAAGGTTTCATAAAAGAGTTTCCAGGTTTCAGGTCGGGGAGGTCCCTGGAAGAAAGTGATCCAGCCGCCCTGAATTACCCCTAAGGAGTATAACAAATGCGTCTCAGGAGGTATAGGAATAACTTCCCTTCCGCCGAGATTGGAAGTTTTCCCTGAAGAATCAGGAATCAAGATGTATAAACTCCACCGATTCTCGCCAAGGGGAAGCCCAAACCCCCAGCATACCACGGTTCGGATAATGGACACAACATCTGGGGTAGCCGGAAGAGGTTCCAAGGAGCTCTTTTTAGGGGGGTGGTCCCTTTTAGTGGTATGATTATCTAATATGGAAGAGGGGATATTTTCCGGGCACTCCCCCTGTTGTGGGGGTATTTTTTCGGCATCCTTTTTGATAGAGGATTGTCCCTCTGTAGAGGGGGATTTCCCCCCTTGGTCATTTTCTCGAATCCCCACCACAAGGGGGAGACTCTCATGGAAGGCATACACCTTCCAGCCCGCACCTTGGGCTACTGAGCTTCGATGCTGAAGTGTTTCTAAAAACCGTTTCTCCTGCCCTGCCGGGGGCGGGGGGGAGGCTTGGTAATTAGCAGTGGCCTGGACACATTCGGCTTTGAGCCGATCGAACGCCTTCCTGGCATCCCCCCGGATCACTTGACGGCGAAACTCCCAGGGGAGGTCTCTAAATCGAAACACATGGAGCCGCTCTTCGTCGCCTAAACCGGCCAAAGGATCGGCAAGTAGCAAAGATTTGCCTTCTTCGGGGGGATTTTCATACCACCATTGTAGTATTTGTCGGCCAAACCCTACACAGGCCGCCAAAACTATCCCACAAAGCAACCCCCGGGTAGTCCACTGAGCGATCCGGGCCGCCAACCGCCTCCATCCCCCCTGTTGCTGGGAGGCGGCTGAAGCCTGGTGAAGGAAGCCCTCGGGGGTATTATCTACTTTGGGCGGCATCGAGGAGAAAGGCTGCAAGAGGTTGGTCATGGTTTTCGGCCCTTTCGGCCCCAACAGAGCCACACCCTATAACCATTCTATCCGCCCAGGGCCTGAAGGCGCTCTTTGGCCTGAGGGGCTTTATCGCTTTGAGGGTGTTTTACTTCCAGAGGGGATAGGGATTCCAATGAGGCGCTCTTTGGCCTGAGGGGCTTTATCGCTTTGAGGGTGTTTTTCCAGCAGTTCTTTGTATTGGCGGATCGCTTGGTCTTTCAAGCCAAGCAGTTCCAAGCATCGGGCGGCTTCGTACATGGCATCGGCTTGCCATTTCGGATAGGCATAACCAGCAATGACCCGATAGAAACAACGGATCGCTTCTTTATAATTTTTCTGATTAAAATAGATTTCGCCCATCATGAATTGGGCACGAGCGGCGATTTCCTGGTTACCGGCTTGGTCCACCACGGCTCGGTATATTTTGAGGGCTTCGTCCATTCGGTCTAGGTTGTGTAATGCCCAGGCTTGTTCATACATTGCTTGGTGTACATAGGAGGAATTGGGGTGTTCCTCAGCACAGTGCTTGGCTAGCTGCAGAGCTTGCTCCCAGTGTTTCAATTGCCCAGCGGCTTGTGCCGAATGGAGCAACGCTAATGCCAGAAACTCTTTGTTGGACGGCTTCTTTACCAAGCCATAGGCCTGCAGAGCTTCTTGCCATTTTTCTTGTTTGAAGAGGCATTCGGCTTCCATGAAGGCGGCGTCGTCGGCCAACTCGCCCTGAGGCCAGGTTTGACGTTGATAGCTGAACGTTTGGGCTGCTTTGGAAAAGTCGTTCCGCCGAAAATAAGCCCATCCCAATTTATAGGAGGCCTTTTCCCCTAGAGGCGAATTACCTGCTTTCTGGGCGGCGTTGAAATAGGCGCTGGCAGCAACCAAAAAGTCGCCTTGTTGATAGGCCCATTCCCCTTGCCGGAACAAAGCTTCGGCGGCCAGGGGGCTATCGGGATGTTCCTTGGCCAACCGGGCAAACAGCTCGGCCGCTTCTTTCTGTTGACCAGCCGATTCTAAAGCCCAGGCCCATTCGTACAGGACTTTATCCTTGGCAGGATAGTTGGCATCGGCCTGGAGGAGTTTTTGGAAAGTTTGGGCAGCTTCGGGATAACGTTTCAAGCCAGCCAGACATAAACCGATCGCATATTGAGCGTCGGAGCGTTCGGTGGGGGTGGGGTTTGCTTGGAGCAGGGCCTGGATGTCTTCTAAGGCGGAGGCGAACTGGCCCTGCTGTTGCCGAGCCAATCCTCGGCCATACCGGGCACGGGGAGCCAACGTGTCTTGGGAATATTTTTCCAGAAACTGATTAAATGTGGTCTCGGCCTTCGCATATTGACCAGCCATCAGGCACGCCCAGCCTAGCCCATACAGCGCCGCCGAGCCCATTGCCCCTTGGGGCCATTGGTCCAACACTTTTTGATACTCCGTGGCCGCAGCCGGATATTGTTTCTCCGCATAGAGATATTCGGCTAACCAATAATGGGCTTGGTCTAATAGGCGGCTTTGAGGAAAGGTCTGGCAGAGTTTTTGGAGGGTTTGTTTTGCTTCTGGGCGTTTGTTGGCCAGCCAATAGGCATGGGCCAATAGCAGGAGGGTTTCGTCTGCCTGGCGCCATTGGGGATCGGCCTGCAAGGCAGCTTCCAAAGCCTGGATGGCTTGGCCTGGTTGCTTCTGCTCCAATAGAGCAGAACCCAGCACATAATAGGCCTCCGCCAATAGAGGCTTTTCTTGAATCTGGCCGATCAACGGTTGGACGGTGGCTAGCGCCTCTTGGTACTTCTTGCCCAGCAATAAGACGAGTCCGTACCGAACGTTCCATAATAACGGTGCCTTGGTCTCGGCTTTTTCCAAGGCCTGTTGGTAGAACTTTTCGGCTTCGGGGTATTGCTGGAGTTGCAGATAGCTTTCGGCAGCCAGTTGCAGCACATCCGCCGCCAACTCATGCTGGGAGAAACGATCCAAAAAAGTCTTGGCATACTGAACGGCTGCGGGGAACTGTTGGGTTTCCACAGCGGCCAAGGCGGCCATGTAGAGGGCTTGGCTAGCCAAAGGATCCTGTGGATATTTGGCAGCCACCGCCGCATACAAGGCAGCCGCCTCTTTGCGCCGATCTGGCATTTCGTACAGGATGTCGGCTTGGGCCATGGCTAACTGAGCCGCCACAGGAGTTTGCCCCGCCTGTCCGATCGCTTTTTCGACGATGGCGAGGGCTTCGGCCAGTTTGGCTTGCTTGAGCAAAGTTCGGGCCAACCAATGGGCGCCTTCTAGGCCTTCCTGTCCGTCCAGGGCAACCGCTTTCTCCAGAATCGCCTGCGCCTGCGCATATTGACCAGCCAGGTAAAAACACCGACCAGCCAAAACAAGGGCTTGCCCCCGATATTTCGACTGGGGGAACTGCTCGGCCAGTTGGGCATACAGCGCAGCGGCTTCCGGATATTTTTTCTGTTGGAATAACGCGGCCGCCTGACGAAACAAGGCATAATCTACCAAAGCAAACTCTTTTACCTGAGCGGCTGCGGCAAACCACTGGGCTGCCGCCTCGTATTGGCCCTGGGCAAAAAGCGTTTCCCCTCGCCGCAGGATAATCTCCCCCGTCAAGGGATGATTTTTGAACCGTTGCAGGAAAAGGTCATACGTTTTTCCAGCCGCCTCCGGCTGGTCCATCTCCTGTTGGGTGGTTCCCAACGCATAGAGGACATCCGGCGCCAGAGGGTGATCCCGATATTTGTCAAGAAAGGCCTGGTAAAGCTCAGCGGCTTCTTTTTTCTGGCCCAAGGCATAAAAGCATTCGCCCCGGTAGTAGAGCGCTTCGGCAGCCTGCGGGGCGTTGGGATGTTGTTCCAGATATTGCCGAAAGGTTTCAGCAGCCACTTTCAGAAGTTCCGGTTTGCCGGCTCGGCCTGCTGTGTACTGAGCCAATCCCAACAACCGCAGCGACTCCGGAGCAATCGGCGATTGGGAATATTTTTGACGCACCTCTTCAAATGCAGCAATCGCCTCTTGGGGTTTCTGGAGCTTCAGATAACAGACTCCGAGATAATGAGTAGCTCGGTCAGTTCGGGGATCCGTGGAGAAGTCCTGGAGGAACTTTTTCCACTCCTCTACGGCCAGCTCGTATAGTTCCTTGTTCTGCAAGGCTACTGCCGCCGCATATTGTCGGTCTGCTGCCTCCTGAGCGGCCTGGTCTGAGGAGAGAGATTTCTCTGGCTTTTCCGGCTGAGTAGGGGATTTTTCCCTTTCGGCGGCCTGGCTTCCTAGAAAGGGAGCCATCCAGCTTGGCCAAAATACTCCTTCCGGAATCCATCCTGCCCCCAGCCACCCATGCAACCAGCCCCAACCTATCAGCACCCACCTTATGTTACCTCTCATTGCCAATTCCTCTTCGTCGTCCCGGTTTAGGGAGGTCCATCTCTTCCCTCTTATATTATTTCTCCTATCACCCCCAATTGCTATTAGTTATACCAAAAGGAGCTGAAAGTACAATCGGCACTCCTCTCCGGCCAAAGCAATATCCAGTCGGCTGAAGAACCTCTACAGCCTGGCGATGAGGGTTTCGGGGTCGGTACTGTTTTGGCCTTCTTGGGGCTAGCTACCTGTGTAGGGAGAGGGCAGAACCTTTTTGCCGGCGGGTGTGCTACCCCTGCGGCAGCAGTTTGACGTAGATAAGCTTATCGTCGCCAGGGGCGTAGAAATCTGGGAGGCGGGCTTCACATCGGTAGCCGCAACGTTCGTAAAATCGCCGAGTGGGTTCATATTGTGTCCGGCCGGAGGTCTCGATGTAGATGCGTCTGCCGCCAGCTTGTCGGATGCGTCGCTCGGCCTCTTGCAAGATAGCCCGGCCAAACCCTCGGCCTTGCCAAGCACGATGGACAGCAATCCAGTATAGGTCGAAGCTCCCCGTTGTGGCCGGGATCGGACCGTAGCAGGCATACCCGATGAGTTGTCCTTGACGCTCCAGGAAGAGAAAGAAATAGCCGCTGGCCGGTCCTGCCTGGAGTCGTTCTCGGACTAATTCATCGGCCACGTCGATTTCCGCCGCATTAAAAAAACCGGTCGAACAGACAATCTCCCGGACAGCCTGGCGATCTTCTGGCCTTGGCTGGTCCCGAAATTGATACCCTTCCGGCAAGGAGGAAAATGGACTGAGTGGTGCTGGAGCTGGCCTAACCGAACCGTTCCAGAACATGGGCTGGTTTTGCTTGCTTCGGTTCAGGGCATCTTGGAGGATCCGGTCCACGGCCTGCGCATAGCTCAGCCCGGCCTGCTCCACAGCGGCGGCAAACCCGGCATCCGGCGAAAGACACGGATTGGTATTCACTTCCAGGATCCACGGCTGGCCAGAGGGATCCACTCGAAAATCCACGCGGGCATATCCGCCTAGATGGAAAAAATTCCAGCAAACCAGGGCCATTCGTTTTAGCTGCTCTAAAAGCACAGCGTCCGACGGGGGAAAATCGAACCGGCGAGGCGTATGATGATATTCAAATGATTCCTCTTCCCATTTGGCCGCATAGCCAACGATCCGCACCTTGCCGGGCGGAAAGGCGGAAAAGTCGATCTCTGCAGGCGGCAAGACCTCCGGCCCCTTAGGCCCAGCCAAAATCGAAAGGTTAAACTCCCGGCCTTCGATGAATTGCTCGGCAAAAACCTGTCGGCCCAGCCGGTTGGCCGCCTCCGTCAAGGCCGCTTGCAACTCCACCCCGCTTTGCACGCGCACCACCGCCCTTTCGTCCAGCCCAATCGAAGCGTGCTCTCGAACCAGCTTGATCAAATAAACACCCTCTCTAACCGTGGTTCCTAAGCCGCCTGGTTGGGGAAGCAACCCCAATCCCCTCTCTCCCAGATGCAGGGAAAGACCCAGGGGTATTCTGGACCACGGATGCCCCGTATGTTCTTTCTGCTCTAACGGCAAAGGGGCAGGCGGAGGGGGGAAACAGCCCAACCCTTCCGCCTCCAGCACCCAATCCGGCGTCGGCAGCCCCGCCAGCCGAAGCAACCGTTTGGTCCACAGCTTGTCATTAGAAATCATCAATGCTTCCGTGGGACTGCCCGTGTAAGGAATTTGGAGAACATCCAGCAAGCTGGTAGCGGTATGGGCCAACCAATCCGAACCGCCCAAGGATTCCACCAGGTTGAATACCACATCTGGCCGAAGGGCCTCTACCCGTTGCTTCCATTCGTCCAGTCGAAGGGTGCATTCCAAGCGTAGGGGTTGATGGCCTAGTTGCCGAAGGGCCGATTCTACCGCCTCGGCCTGCACCAGGACATCCCGTTCGGCCTGATCCGCAGTGGGCGAAACCTGATTGTAAAGTACCAACACACGCATCGGATCGACGGATCGGAAAGCAAACCGGAGCGGTCAAAAGTTTCGTTAGCCTACATCGGCCTAGTCAACGTAACCAAATCCTCTGGAAGGTAGGAAGGAGCGATCAGAAGTTGCTGGGGTAGCCTACATCGGCTGTCTGCGCCTGGCGCCGGGATGGGCGTATCCGTTGGGCAGCCGACTCGATGATCCACCCGATCAGTTGCTCATACGGAATCCCTCGGGCGGTACAGATCATGGGCAGGTCGGAGTGGGTCGGATGCAAGCCGGCCAATGGGTTTGCCTCCAAAAACTGCGGTCGGCCTTGGGCGTCGCATCGTAGATCCACTCTGCCTGCATCCCGGCATCCTAATGCTTGCCAGGCGGCCAGGGCAATCCGTTCCGCCTCGGCGACTACTGAATCGTCTTCCGGCCGAACCAACACATAATCGACCCGCTGTTCGCAGTATTCTTTATTTTGATAGGAATACACGTTCGGTTCTGCGGTGGGACGAAGCCGAATCTCTAAAGTCCCCAGCACCCGAGCCTGGGGGCCGGTGCCTACCAGCCCGACAGTAAACTCTCGGCCCGGCAGATACCTCTCTACCAACACCGGCTGTCGAAATCGGTTCACCAGCTCTTCACAGCGGGCCACCAGCCCAGCCCGATCTTCCACGATCGAAGCGGGGCTAATGCCTTTGCCGGTGCCTTCGGCTGTCGGTTTGACAAATAGCGGAAAATCCATCTCCACTGCTGCAGCCTGTTCCGGGCGCTGCACTACCACAAAATCCGGCGTCGGCAGGCCCGCTTGGCGAACTACAAGTTTAGCCAGCCATTTATCTAAACAAATCGCCATTACCAGTGGATCCGAAAATGTGTACGAAATTCCAAACACATCCAAGATGCAGGGCACCTGGGATTCCCTGGCCCGGCCTTGAATCCCCTCCGCAAAATTGAAGACCAAGTCCCATCGCTGGCCGGCAGCCAGTCGTTCCACCAATGACCGGGCCGATCCAATCCGATCCACCTGATGCCCCAACGTCTCAATGGCCTCGGCAATGGCGTCGATCGTTTCCGGTCGGTCCAGTTCAGCCGTCTCTTCTTCCGAGTAACCGGCTGCTAAGTACTCGGTGCGTAAATCATAGGTAAGTCCAATCCGCCACACCTGTTCCTATCCTTTCTTTCTGGTGCTTCCTTCCGCCGGACTTTCTGGAAACTCCCGCAGACAATTCTTCTAACCTTTGGGGATTTAAAAGTATAGGTTTTTGACGGTTTTCCCTTTCCTCTGTTATAGCTCTGCGCCATTGAAGCAGTCAGAAGGTTCTCTAGAAAGTAGAGCTTAAAGGAGTCAACGGCTACGTGAACATTATTTTATATCTAGCCATTTCTCCAACCTGCATATCAGCCGGAAGCCATACCGTGTTACTCGGCCGGGGTCTGCTCCGTATTAATCAGATATTTGGCAATGACGGTATCCAAGGAAATGGGCGTCGGTTTACCCTGCCGCCATAGATGGAGGGCTTCCAAATCGGATTTCCAGACCAAATCGCCAGCGGCGATCACACATCGGTAACCTGGCTTCCAAGAGGCGGTCAACCCTTCCGGAGAAAGATAATAATGTTCCTCGGCGTAATCGGTCGGATAGATCCGCATAAAAGGCATGATGTCGGTAGGGGCAAACCAGAGTTTGATTTCTCGTTCTGCTTCTTCGGGGGTAGCCGAGGCGTGGATGAGGTTATCCAATCGTTCGCTGATGATGCGGCCTTCGGCATCTTTGATCGGTACCACAGTCCCTAGGGCCCGAATGGTGCCCGGAGCGATCTCCCGGGCCTGATGCGGATTGGTGGGACCGGCAAGGTTCCGAACTGTATTGACTGCATTCGGCCCGGAATAGACCAAGGCAATCACCCGGCGTCGATGCGGCTGATCGGGATAATGGCTTTTGCCCATGATGTAGTGGATCAAGGCCGGATAGAAGGGTTTGCCTCGGTGTTCGGCGTAGTGTTCTTCGGCCAAACGTCGGCTGACATGCACAATTTTTGCCCCGGCAAACCGAAGCCTCGTATGCGTTTCCGACAGTTGCGAGAGAATATAACCGGTTAGCGATAATTTCAAGGCATCCGGCTTAATGAGCACCAAAGTCAACTGGTTCTCCTCGTGGCCCTGTTTATCCGGCTGCTGCATTATTCGACTCCTCTATGGGGACTGATTTTGGCCAAGGAGCGGTAGGCCAACCGGCCGATCCAGTCCGGCTTCCCTCGTCATGACTTTATCATTATCATTGTGTGGCTTCGCCAAAAGCCGACAAGGGGGGGCTGGCTCCAAAACCTTTCGCTCCTCTACCTGCCAACCAAACACCACCAGGTCGATTCCCCTGAAAGCTCCTGGGAATCTCGGAAAGGGGCCCACCGCCAGCCTACCAGAGACCATAACGGGTACATTGCCAAACCCGCCTGGCTGGATTGCTCCTTGGCTGGCAGGATGCTAAGCTAAAGGGCGAGTCGGTTTCGAGAAATTCAGAGGTTCTCATTCTATCTTGCGAAAGGAGCAACCATGCAGAAAAAGCCCGTAATACTTCAAAAGGTACCAAGGCGGCGGTTTTTGCAAGATTCCGGAGCGGTGGTAGGTGGAGCGGCTCTTGGGGCAGCTAGCACCGGTTGGCTGGATCCGTTGGCCCGGTCCGTCCATGCCGCAGAAGAAAATACCTTGAAGATCTGTTTGGTGGGCTGTGGCGGCCGAGGTACTGGAGCAGCTGCCCAGGCCCTTTCTACAGCCGGGCCGACTCGGCTAGTGGCGATGGCCGACTTCTTCGCGGATCGGCTCCAAAACAGCCTCAAACAACTCCAAAACAATGCCGCCTTAGCGCCGAAAATTGATGTGCCGCCGGAACGGCAGTTTGTCGGCCTGGATGGGTATCGGTCGGCCATTGATGCGGTGGCCCCGGGCGGTGTGGTGCTGCTGGCTACCCCGCCGGCCTTTCGGCCTATCCACCTGGAATACGCCGTGGAAAAAGGTTGCCATGTCTTTATGGAAAAGTCGTTTGCCGTGGATGCTCCGGGGGTGCGCCGGGTCTTGGCGGCCGGTAAAAAGGCGGCCGAAAAGAACTTAAAAATTGCCGGCGGACTGATGTCCCGCCATTATCAGCCCTTGGAAGAGGCTATCGCACGCATCCACGAGGGGGCCATCGGCGATGTGATCACCTGCTGGGCCTACCGGATGCACGGACCGGTTGGCTTTACACCCCGCCAACCCGGCATGAGCGAACTGGCACACCAAATCCGCAATTATTCCTGTTTTACCTGGTTAAACGGAAGTTTCTTGTTGGATTGGTTGATCCATAACCTGGATGTGGCCTGTTGGGCTAAGGGGGCTTGGCCGGTATCGGCCCAAGGACAGGGTGGTCGGCAACTCCGCGATCAGCCCGATCAACTGTTCGACCACTATGCCGTCGAATATACCTTCCCGGACGGTACCCGCATGTTCGCTCAGGGCCGACATATGCACAACTGCTGGGGCTATTGGGGCTGCCTGATCCACGGCCAAAAAGGCGCCGCCGAAATCGGCGAAGGAAAACCCCAGCCAAAACTCTTTAAAGGCTTCCACCTCAGTTCCGAACATGTGATCTGGCAGTATCAAGGCCCCCCCTGCAACCCCTATCAGCGAGAACTGGACCTGCTGTTGGAAGCCATTCGCCAGGACAAACCTTATAACGAAACGGAGCGATCCGCCTATGCCTGTATGGTGGGCATTCTAGGCCGAATGGCCGTCGAAAGCGGCCAGCAGATCACCTGGGACCAAGCCATCGCCTCCAATCTGGAACTAGCCCCAGGACTGGACAAAATGACCATGGATAGCACCCCGCCGGTTGTGCCAGATAAAGAGGGCAAATACCCGATCGCCATGCCCGGCTTTACCAAAGTCCTGTAGGGCCTCGAAGCACTGGGCCGGCCAGTTTGGAGGAATCCCCCAAGCATCCCTTGGACGGCTGCAGTACTGCTCCTATAGACGCTCAATCTGGACTGTTGAGGGATATCCTCCCCAGTATCCGTTGCAGGGGCGTCTTTGCCAATGCTGGTTGTAGGGATGTCTGCCCCAGAATCCGCTCCAGAAACATCTTCCACAAACATCTTCCATGTTGTTGGCAGAAGGGAGGCCAGGTTCCAGTATCCTTCACCTGTCCGGCCAAAACCACCGACCCTTCAAGCTTGCCCTCCCCTCCGGCATCGCCCGCCTAGAATCCCTTTAGCAACTTCTCTACAATAATAAACGGGCAGACCCGCACAATAAGGTGGAAGAAAGGACCTTTTTCTTTAGCAGCCATTTGGAGGAGGGGTTCCATGGAGCGGACTAGATGGCTGGTAGGTTGGGTGGCCGGTGGGATTAGCTGGATGGTATATGGCATGGGCACAGAGGCTTTGTGGGCTCAGCAGATGACCATCGGCACGCCGTTCCACACCATTCAGGAAGGTTTTTTTGAGCACATCGGCGTGCAGTGGGCCTTGCAGGGCCGAAATTGGTCCATCCAGTTTGGGGGGGCGGATTTGGCCCAGCCTACCATCGGCGGTTTCCAGCCAGGCGCTGGCATTCAGGGCGGGTTTCAGTTCGGCGGACCTGGCTGGAGTGGCCAATTGCAATTTTCTGCCGCCCAAGGCAATACCCGCACCGTTACCTCCACCACCCCGATGGTAACGATTATGAACGGGGCTACCGGCTATGTAGCCGACACCTCTGTTAGTCCCTTTGTGATTGGGTTGATTCCGGTTGTGGGCGCCGGGGGGCTTTCCCCATGGGTGGGCACGCTACCGGGTGTTAGAGTGGCTGGCCCGCAGATGCCGGCTTGGATCTCTGTGCCCGGCACTTCTAAAGTAGAGCGCTTTTTGGCCGAGAGCGGTTCTATCAGCCTCCCTAAGGCGCCAAGCAGCCCACGGCTCCGTTCTAACTTGCAGGGCCCAGCCCCGAAAAATGCCAGCCCTCCTAAAAAACCCACCCCTATGAAGGATGCCCACTTGGACCGATTACGCCACGCTCAGCAGAGCACAGCAGGTCAACCGGTTCTCAGTGTGGCGGAAGCCAAAGCCCTCCGCCAAGCCGAGGACCAACAGGCCAACCAAAAGGCCCTCGAGCTGTTCCAGCGGGGCCAGCAGGCCGAGCAGGATGGCAAAACTAATCTGGCGATCCTCTACTATCGAATGGCCGCCGAACATGCCACCGGCCCTCTGAAAGAGCAGATCCAAGCTCGCCTTGCTGAGCTCCAATCCCCTTCGCCAACCCGGTAAACACTTAGGTTCCCATCTTGGGCCAATTGCCCCTGGGCTTTGACAGGAGAGCTTCAAGTATTCGCCTCAGGCGTTAGGGGTATCTGGATCCACCAAAGAGGCTACCTGGATACCCAGAAGGATGAACCAGAACCGCTCCTGCTATTTCCACTTGAGCACGGCTCCGGTGTCGGCGCTGGTGGCCAGAGCGGCGTATTTGGCCAAGTAACCATTTGTATAGCGGGGCGGCGGTTTTTTCCACTGCTTTTTTCGGGCAGCTAGTTCCTGCCGGCTTAGCCGAACACGAAGCTGATGCCGAGGAATGTCAATCTCGATGATGTCGCCCGGTTGCAACAGCGCAATCGGCCCGCCGGCTGCCGCTTCCGGGCTTACATGCCCAATGCAGGCGCCGGCTGTGCCGCCGGAAAAACGTCCATCGGTAATCAAAGCAACACTGTCATCTAGTCCCACTCCCTTCAAGGCGGATGTGGGAGCTAACATCTCCTGCATTCCAGGACCGCCTTTCGGACCCTCATAACGGATCACCACCACATCGCCCGCTTTGACTTTGCCCCCCACGATTCCTTGATACGCTTCCATTTCGCTTTCAAAAATGACGGCCGGTCCGATGTGGCGAAGCATCTTCGGCAAGACACCGGCTGTTTTGACCACTGCCCCTTTGGGGGCCAAATTGCCCCGTAAAATGGCCAAACCGCCTTCCTCGCTATACGGATTGTCCGGCTCCCGAATGCAATCATAGGGGTCAAACCCCAGGATTTCTGGCGTTAAATCTCGGATGGATGCATACTGACGGGGAGTACTCAAAGCAGGGGCGTGAAGCTGTCGGCTTGGGGTCACCGCCGCTAATTCCAAGGCCTCCGGAATTGCCCGCTGGCCTCGAATATCATAATCCTCGATATTCTGGCCCAAGGTTTTGCCGGTTACGGTGGGGCAGTCCAGATGAAGCAGATCCGGCCGAGCCCGCCGGAGCACTCCTAGAATTGTATGAACACCACCAGACAAATGAACATCTTCGATATGATACGGGCTGCTGGGCGCCACTTTGCAAACATTAGGGGTCAGTCGGCTTAAGCGGTTAATCCGCTCCATGTCATACGGGACGCCCGCCTCATAGGCCACCGCCAACATGTGTAAAACAGTATTCGTACTGCCGCCCATCGCCATATCCAGCACCATGGCATTGTCGATCGACTCCTGGGTGACAATTTCCCGGGGCAAAAGGCCGTGGCCCGGCCCAAGTCGATCATAGTCCAAGACCATCTGCACAATCCGCTGGGCCGCCTGCCGCAGAAGACGTTTCCGCTCCAGGCTGGTCGCTAGCAGCGTTCCGTTCATCGGCAAAGCCATCCCCAGCGCCTCACAAAGACAATTCATGCTGTTGGCTGTGAAAAGCCCAGCGCAGGAGCCGCATGTCGGGCAGCCCATCCGCTCGATCATCCCAAGTTCTGCCTCCGAGATCGCCCCACGCTGCTTGGCGGCGGCAGCAATAAATACACTGATTAAATCCACCGTTTGGCCGTCCGGTGTTCGCCCAGCCTCCATCGGACCGCCGCTGACGAAAATCGTCGGAATATTGCACCGCATCGCCCCCATCAGCATGCCTGGAATGATCTTGTCGCAATTCGGCACACAAATCATCCCATCAAAACAATGGGCCTGCACCATGCTCTCCACACAGTCGGCAATCAGCTCCCGACTAGGCAGCGAAAACTTCATCCCCTCATGCCCCATGGCAATCCCGTCGTCAATGCCAATCGTGTTAAACACAAACGGCACGCCGCCCGCCTCCCGAACATACTGCTTCAGCAACTGGCCTACCTGGTCCAAATGCACATGACCAGGAATGATGTCCGTATAACTATTGCAAATGGCAATAAAGGGTTTCCCGAAGTCTTCGTCCGTTAACCCTGTAGCTCGCAACAGGCTCCGATGCGGCGCCCGCCCATCACCTCGCTTGATCGTATCCGAACGCATTCCCAAGATCCTTTCCAAAACGGAAAAAGTCATTCAATTCCCACTGGCATAGATGGTAAGTTCTCCAAGACACTCGGGTTATCGGAAATTTCTGCTCTTAACAACAGAAATGCGATGTCCCCAAGACAAAAGGCATTATCTGATTTGCGTCAAAAGAAAACAAGCCCCACCATTTTCCTTCTCAAGATGTACTAATGTTGTCTTTTTGACCTGCAAGAAAAACCTGACACCTTTTTGGGCGGCGCCCCTCCTGGAGGGAGAAAAAAGGAGAGGCCGAATTACTCCGAGAAAAAAGCCCCAGCAGTTTTACGGGCGACGTTTGACTAGGAACCAAGAGTTGTCGGCCACATAGAAAAGCGGATGGTAGGGGTTGCTGACTACGGGGTTGGACAGTCGGCCTGGATACCAGACCAGGTGGATCGACACGCTCCAAGACTCTTCGGGCCGAGCGCCGGGAGAACGTCCGTGTTTGGGAAATAGGCAGGTGAAATTATTATCAATTGCCCATTGAGTACCCAAAGGTACAGTACCTTCCAGGCCCAGGACCAGATCGCCATAGCTACTCAGTCCGGTCCAGATGCGTCCCAAGCCGCCGCCGGTAAACCGCCGCCGATAGAAAACGGCAAATACGTCGTTAGGCCGGATCATACCGTCGGCCGTGCCGAATCCCCGAATAGCCGT
The DNA here is from genome assembly GCA_938042245.1 of uncultured Thermoguttaceae bacterium. Classification (GTDB taxonomy): domain Bacteria; phylum Planctomycetota; class Planctomycetia; order Pirellulales; family Thermoguttaceae; genus JANXAQ01. The sequence goes on along the minus strand of CALIRO010000065.1, from coordinate 8,675 downwards.
TCGGCTTACGGCATAGGCCCCCCAATAGCCGAGTTCATGATACGGGCTGAAGACGATCGAAGTTTCCGAGCGGATTTGGCACAGGGTGGTCTTTTCGTAGTAATGGTCATAGAAAAGATCTACCGCCACTCCGCCTTGCATCCCCTGTTCCATCTGGCGATGGAACAGCCCGCCGGTAAAGAAGATTTGGTGCCGGTCGGCCATTTGCAGCGGGGGCCCGAAGCCCACTTCCACCGCCTGAGTGCCCAGGAAATTACTATGGAGAGCTTCCATGCCGAGTTGGAATCCCCAGCCCCAAGGTTCCCAAAGCGGCCCGCCCCAATTGACCCCCTCATGGAACCCGAAATTGCCGCTGTGACCTAAATCGGCCGGCCCTTTGAACCCATGCACGCCGAAAAAGACCAACAGGTTGCGCAGCAGCAACGTCCTGGCTTGCTCAGAGAGCCATCCACCTCCTAAGAAAGTTTCTCCGGTAGGGGGAGGCAAGGAATTCGGCACATAGGTTTCAATTCCCCGATTTTCAAAGCCGGGCATGATAGGCTCAATGACGATGACATGGTAGGCTGTTCCTGAGAGTGCGTTTGGTTGGAATGGGATAGATGGAGAATGTGGGGCGTATGGGGAGATTGAAGAAGATGGGCTATTGGCAGGGGCCGACAGGATTACCGACATCCCGCCGGAGCCTATTGCCGAGGAGGTCTGGCTGCTTGAGGAAGCCGAGAATGTATCGGCAATTAAAAAGAGCCGGGGGGTTGCCTGGGAACCACCGGTGAAAAGAAAAACCTCTTGCCCTAAGAGATGTTCCGTAGAGATAAACGGGAGTTTGACCGGCAAGGGAAAAACACGTGGCATCCGAAGGACATCGGACCGCAACGAGCAGCAGGAACCATCGGCAAAGCAAGGGGTTGGTTTTGGAGGTTGGCTCCAGGGGGAAAAGTCCCCCCTAGAATGGGGAAACCCCTCTTGGGCCAGCAGGCAGAGAGGGTTCAGCAGCCCCAGGAGCATCCATAACCCTGGGAAAACCATTCGGATCAAGGGCTGCTGGCGGCGCTGCATAGAAACGGGTTCCCGTCTCAACAGATAAATTAGAGGAGAGCTGGGTTTTACTGCAAAATCTTGGCCGGATCAATACCGGAAGGGTTCCCGCTTTTCCCTTTTTCCCGGAGATTTACGGAGAGAGGCCCAGGGGTGCTCTATGGGGCTTTACCCACCTATACCCACCTAATAGAAGGATAAATAGGTACCAAAAAGTGAGACTAAGGATGTAAACTTTCCAAAACGCCCTCCAGAGGCAGATGTTTCAAGTTTTCAACAGTTTTCTAGGAAACCCTTAAATCAGTAAGAATCTTTTTGCTATAACCCTTTGAAATTTATGAGGTTATGTCTGAACTCAGAAGATTGCAAGGGGTTGGCACAGAGTGTGCCTAGGAAAAAAGAGGATGTATTTCACGGTCAAAGTATCGGATGGGTAAGGTGTTTCCTTTTGAAGAGGGGTTCCGATGAAGACGAAACGGACAAACCGGTCAGCCCGGCGCCGGGCCATGGTAACTTTTGAATGGATCCTGCTGATCTCGCTGTTGGTCATTGGACTGATTGGCGGCTTGTCCGCGGTACGAAACGCCATCTTGTGCGAGTTGCAAGATTTGGCTAACTGCATTGCCGCCTTGCAGTGCACGCCGCCTGGACCATAAGGAATCTTCGAAGTCGTTTTATCTCTGTTTAATGCCACCTTAGAGGGGGAAAGAGGAGGTACTGAGAACGTACCTCGCTCTTTCCCCTTCTTCTTTTTGGCATAGAATGGTAGTAAATCCAGGCCATGGGAAGAATCGGGGGGTTGGATTGCACGTAATATGGTCTATTAGACGGTATGCGAAGCCAGTAGAACCTAATGGACTGCATAAACCGGTCTAAGCCCCGATGGGGAATAGGTGGATCGCACAGATTGGGTGCCAACACAGCCTCTGCGTCGGCAGAAATGGCAAACAGAGTTTGAATTCCGAGCTGCGAATGCCTGGCCGATCGGTACATTATTATCTTATAAAGTTAGCTCGGCTGACGGGTTGGATACTTTTTTTCTTAATGATTATTTATATTCTTACGGGCTTTACCCTTCGAGGCGATTTTGGCTTGCAGGAGAAGCTTGATCTGGAATTAGCCTTAGGGTTGCATCAGAAGTTGGTTTGGCCGTTGGTAGTGGTTTTTTCCGTCCATTCCGGCTTAGAGATTTACTTTGCTCTAAGGAGATGGGGATGGATCAAGCCCAGGGCTTCCGATCCCAGGAGGTAACCGGACCGGCCTTTCGGGCGATGGCGCCGGGCCGGAAGTTGAGCCGACGCCGGTGGTTGGCCTATGGGGCCTGTGCGGCCGGTTGTGCGGCAGCCGCCGGGGGCGCCTATTATGGTTGGCGTTGGCTTCGGAGAGGAGAAGGTGGTTCCTGGTCTGAATCGCTCACCAAGGCCCTGGCCCAAACCTTCAAACCTCTGGTCTCGGCCGACTCCGCCGACGTTTTTAAAGCCGATGCGCCCAAAGGGGAACTCTGGGAGGCTTGGCAGCGCCGGGGCTGGGTTCGAGAGGCCAGACACTATCTCAAACTGGGTCAAAACATCCATTGCAAACTCTGTCCCAACGAGTGCCGACTCGCGCCGGAAGACCGAGGCCATTGCCGAAACCGAGTCAACAAAGAAGGCGTTTTATACACGCTGGCCTATGGCAATGCCTGTTCGTTCAATAATGATCCGGTCGAAAAAAAGCCGCTCTATCATTTCCTGCCCGGCACAAAGACCTTTTCCTTTGCCATCTCCGGCTGTGGATTTCGCTGTCTGAACTGTCAAAACTGGGATATTTCTCAGCGGAAACCTGAAGAGAGCAAAGACCCACGGGGAGAATCCGTTCGGCTGAGCCCAGAAATGCTCCGGAAGCTGACGGCCGAGGCCATCGATCGGCTCAGTCTCTTCCCAGAAGATGCGGTGGCCATGGCGGAGTATTTGGGCAGTCCGTCGATTTCTTATACCTATTCGGAGCCGACGGTTTGGTATGAATACATGTACGATACGGCCCAATTGGCCCGCCAAAAGGGACTCAAAAATATTTGGGTAACCTGTGGCTATATTCAGGAAAAGCCGCTCCGGGAATTGGCCCAGGTGATTGATGCGGCCAATGTGGATCTGAAGAGTTTTAGCCAAGAGATTTACCGGACGCTGAATACCGGCAAATTAGAACCAGTGCTTCGGTGTCTGAAGATTTTGAAACAGGAGGGGGTCTGGTTTGAGGTAACCAATTTGGTAGTGCCCACCTATACGGATGACCTCCAGATGATCCGGCGGATGTGCCAATGGATGCTAGACGAATTGGGACCGGACTGGCCGTTGCATTTTTCTCGATTTCGACCGGCCCACAAACTGACTAACTTGCCACCAACGCCAGCCAGTGTGCTGATCGAAGCTCGACAGATTGCCCGGGAATGTGGCTTACATTACGTCTATATTGGCAATGTCCATGAGGTGGACGATGCTGGGATAACTTATTGTCCTGGATGCCGGAGGGAATTGATCTATCGAGAAGGATTTTTTGTAATTCGCAATGAGCTCAAGGAGGGAAAATGCCCCTTCTGTGGCAGAAAGATTGCCGGGGTCTGGGCCTAGAGACACGCTCCGACTCCAATTAAAAGAGCAGGCGGGATGATGGGGAGGGAACTCATCCATAGGGTGGTTTTCGAAGCCTTGTGGAAGGTTTTTGGCTTCCCATCCGAAAAGGTTTCCTCACAGCCAAACGGTTTCTCAAAGACTGGGAAGGGGAGTTAATGTAAGATATGGGGAGTTCCCTAAGGGCTATCTATCTAGTCTGTTAAAGATGGTAGGGAACCGGAACCCTTTTGGAAGTAACTCCAAAGGGTTAATTTCAACTAGACTATAATGGGGGTAAACATCTCCTTGTATAAACCAATTAAAAAGATAAAATACGACTATTTGTACCATTTCAGCCGAGGGAAGCAGGTCCCTAGTTTTTAGGGACAATGCCGCCGAGCGTCATTCCGGCATACGCGGAAATCCAGAGAGTAGAAATCCCTCGAAAAAACTGTGGATTCTCGCTTGGCAGGAATGCCGTGGGGCATGATTCGTCCGAAATTTTACCACTATTATTCATATCAATGAGAAACCTTGAAGGAGGTTTTTGGGTATGTCTATTGATAAAACGCTGAAGATTCGGCGGGCTACGGTACGAAATCGCTGTGTGCTCACCCGGGCAGAGCGACTCGCTCGGTTAAAGGAGCTGGATCGGTGGCATGAAGGGGATAGCCCCTTTGGCTTACCGAAGGTTCGGGTCTCCAAGATTACTATAAAGAAAAAGAAGAAATCCAAAAAGGAAGAGGCAGCCCAATCGACCGAGGCTGGCGCACCGGCCGCTCCTAGCGGAGCTTCTACCGCCACCCCAGCCAAGAAATAATCTCTGGTTTTTCTGGAGGCAGGTAAAAGAGGCTCCACTTAAGCCTGATTTGGAGAAACCGGGAAAAAAGGCAATATAGGCAAAATCTGCCGCCAGAGTGCCTTTTTTGCACGAAAATTTCCTATTCTTCCAAGCTTTCCTATTTTCACACCTGAGCAAAATGGTGGTTTTTCCTTCGAAATGAATTCCGGGGCAGAAAACTCGAATTAAGCCTGATGTGGAGAAACCGGGAAAAAAGGCAATATAGGCAAAATCTGCCGAAGAGCCCCGGCTCCCAATCGAAAGTTTACTATTTTCTCTATCCTGCCTATTTTTATATCTGAGTAAATTTCACACCTGAGTAAAACCTGAGTAAACAGGTGTTTTTTCTGGCAAAGAATTCCAGGGTGGAAAACTCGAAGTTTTTGGCCAAGATGGCAAGTGTCTCCATGAGGAACAAGAGCTGCCAAGGGATAGCAAGCGGAAAACTCGAAATGTTTTGCCCGAGAGAATAGCTAGCGAAAATACGCCCGGTTGAGTTTATGAAGGTTCGGTTGGATTATGGCCGATCTGGCCTCGAAGTAGAGTTGCCGGATCGCAATGTTCTTAAATGCCTGGGCTATCGGCCTGCCCAACCGTTGGAGGACCCGGAGCAGGTCATAACGGAGCGGCTGACCCAGCCTGTCGGGTCTATTCCTTTAGCAGATCTTGCCCGGGGCCGGGACAATGCTTGTGTGGTCATCTGTGACATTACCCGGCCTGTGCCGAATGCGGTGGTGCTGCCAGCCATTTTGCGCACTCTGGAAGAAAACGGGATTCGGCGGGACCGAATCCTGATCTTAGTAGCCACGGGGCTGCATCGGCCGAATTTCGGCGATGAACTGCGAGAGATGGTCGGCCCGGAGATAGCGGCCCAATACCGAATCGAAAACCACCATGGCCAAAATCGGGAGGAGCATGTCTTCCTAGGCCACAGTCCCAGGGGGGTACCGATCTGGATCGACCGCCGATATGTGGAAGCCGATCTGAAAATCACTACCGGTCTGATTGAGCCGCACTTTATGGCCGGCTTTTCCGGGGGCCGAAAACTCATCTGTCCCGGCTTGGCTCATCTGGATACGGTGCGGGTCTGGCATGGACCACAGTTTTTGGAGCATCCGCTGGCCCGGACCGGCTGTCTGGACGGCAATCCGGTCCATGAAGAGAACACCTGGATTGGCCGACGGGCTGGCTGCGATTTTATCGTCAATGTAGCCCTGGACGAAAAGCGGCGGATTGTGGAGGTGGTAGCCGGCGACATGGAAGAGGCTTTTCTGGAAGGGGTGCAAAAGGTACGCCCTATGCTCCAGGACAGCGTCCCTGAACCGGTGGACATTGTGGTAACCAGTGCCGCCGGCTATCCCCTGGATACTACCTTTTATCAATCGATCAAGGGAATGGTGGCAGCCGAACCCATTGTCAAACCGGGCGGCGCTGTGATCCTGGCAGCCAGCTTGTCGGAGGGCATCGGTAGCCCCGAATTCCAGCGCCTTTTCCAGGAACATGCCAGTCTGCAGGCCTTCATGGAGCGTCTGCTAGACCCAAACTCAGACTATTTTGTCATGGACCAATGGCAACTGGAAGAAATGGCCAAAGTGCGGCGAAAAGCCCGCATTAAAGTGGTTACCGATGGCCTGCCGCCGGAAGTATTGCAACGGCTTTTTGTGGAACCGGCCAAAACTGTGGAAGCAGCCGTTGCCGAATGCTTGGCCGAGTACGGCCCGAATGCCACCATCGCCGTCATTCCTAAAGGGCCGTATGTGATCGCCTCCTGTGACTCCTGCCCCGCTTAAAGCAAACAGTCTCAAACCCCTGGCAAAGCGGTCGATCTGTTTTTTTTCCGATTTGTTTCTTTTTCCACCAGGGCCGATCCGATGCGGTGGACGAAGGCGTTTTTGCCCACTCTGAAAGAGGCGCCGTCCGGAATGCGGGGTGGGCCGGAAGAATGGCTGGTCCGTGCAGGGTTGCTGAGCCTGACTACTGCTGGTTACGCCTGGTTGCCGCTGGGAATACGGATCCTACGGAAACTGCAAGAAAAGCTGCGCTATCTGCTGATGGAGGCTGGGGCACAAGAAATCCATTTGCCAATCTTAGTTCCGGTAAGTTTATGGGACCGATTTGGCGGGCATTCCTGGGAGGACCAAGCCGGTCTGCCTCTGGACCTGGTCCAGTCGGAACGAAAAACTCGCTATCTGCTGGGCGGCTGGCAGGAGCCGCTGTTGGCCGAGCTACTAGCCGGTTGGCTGAGCAGCTATCGTAATTTGCCACTGGTGTTGTTTCAGTTTGGCAGGATAGGTGGGGTCGAAGGGGCATCTTTGGGCAGCCTGGCCGAGGCACCGCTCCGGCCTGCTGTGCAAGTCTATGGCTTCCATAAGACGGCCGATTCCCTCCGCACATCCTACCAACATCTGCTGCAGCAGCTGGAAGAACTTCTGGAGTGGTTGGAGCTACCTTATTGGGCGGCTCAAACGGAGCCGTTCGGAGAGCCATCGGCCCACAAGTTACTGGTGCAAGTTTCCCAGGGAGAAGAAGCAGTTGCTAGCCCCGCCCCACCAGCACCTACTGCTCCCCAAGCGGCCAAAAGCGTTCCGGAAACTGGGGGTTCTCCGGTCCCCGCTGAGCCGACGGAGGGAAGACTAAGGCCGTTCCGGAGCCGACGGCAAGCCACTTTTTTAGAAGAAGTGGCTTTTTGTAGCCAGTGCGGTTACACGGCGGTTCGGCCATCGGCCCGGATTGGCGGCCGAGCTGCCAAACCAGTGTCCGGCGATTCGGTGCTTGCAGGCAGTTCAGTGCAGAGTGTTCCGACCGATGCACCGCCGCCGATAGCCGACGCCGAAGCGGTCCGCTCGGTGCCCACCCCCGGTGCCCGCACCATTGAAGAAGTAACCGCTTTTCTCGCACGGCCAGCCTCCCAATTTCTGAAAACCCTTATTTATCTGGCCGATGGCAAACCCGTAGCCGTCCTCATTCGAGGCGATCACCAGGCCAGTCCCACCAAGATTTGCCGGGCCTTCGGCATTAGCCGATTGGAAATGGCCAACCCAGCTACCATAGAACACGTTACTGGAGCGCCGGTGGGTTTTTCCGGCCCGGTAGGGCTGAAAGAACGGATTCCGATTTGGGCGGATTGGGATGTGCGGAATGCTCAGAATGTGGTGGTGGGTGCCAATCAGGCAGACGCCCATCTGGTGGGTGTGTGTATCGGACGGGATTTCCAGCCGGACTTTTTCGCCGATCTGCGTATGGCTATGCCGGGCGATCCTTGTCCGCAGTGTCCTGCTACATTGCAAATCGGGACAGGTCTTTCGGTGGCGGAGGCACGCTGTTTGCCGCCCGAAGCCAGCCAGCAGTTGGGTCTGCGGTTCCACGACCCCCAGGAGCAGCTTCAGCCGGTGTTGGTTCATCGGCTCCAGATCGATCTTGCCCGACTGCTTTGGGCGATGGCGGCACTGCACCAAGACCAACAAGGGCTCCTCTGGCCGGAACGCTTTGCGCCGTTTGATATTCTGCTTGTTTGTCTTGCTCCGGAGGATGAGGCAATCCGGAAGGCGGCAGAGGAGCTTTCCGCGGCCTGGCAGGCGGCGGGACTGGAGGTTCTGTTGGACGACCGGCCGCTTCGACCGGGGGTCAAGTTTTTCGATGCGGATCTGGTGGGGGTGCCGTGGCGGGTAGTGCTAGGCCCGAAAAATTACCAACAAGGCCAATTGGAACTCAAACATCGGCGCACCGGCCAGAAACAATTGATCCCTCTGGCCGATGCCGTCTCCCTCATCATCGAAAAGGTGCGAAAGGCAAAGGGCTATCCTTCCGAATAGACACGCCTTCTGGTCAGGCGTCGGCGCTAGTTGCCAGGTTGGAGAATCGGCGCCGTCAGCATGTCGAAAGGCCGAAGCGCTTCCTATCCCGGCTGGGTAGGGATTGAAGAATCGGGGCCGGCGCCGTCTCAGGGCGCCGGTCCGTTGACGCCCTTCAGGGTTTTCAAGTTTTCTCAGTTCGACTTTTGCCCATTGCAAGGCCGAGCCGGAAAGACAATCGCATAACTCACTGGAAACGCTGGCGTTGGGAAATTATACGAAGACGGGGCGTTTTCTGCGGCATTATCGTAGACAAAAGGAGCTAGGGAAGAATGGCCGATGTCGAGCTTGCCCCTCCGAAGGGAATTTTAACGGAGCAAGGCCAATTGACGGAGGACGGCTTCGGCGGCTTGTTGGCCG
>CALIRO010000064.1 GCA_938042245.1 uncultured Thermoguttaceae bacterium | reverse complement strand
CACACGGGACGTGACTCCTCCCATCAACACGTTCTTCCGGCGGTTCTACCAGACGGCGGCTGGCGAGCTGGGCGCCCTCGAGGCCCGGGAGCACACGGCGCAGGTGGTGGCCGCAGGCGAGCGGGAGCGCCGGGAGCGGCGTTTCCGCTGGCTCCAGCAGGACTGCCAGGTGGGTCGGCGCCTTCCCTACTTGATCTGTTCCCCCACCATGGAGCTCGGCATCGACATTGCCGACCTCGACATGGTGAACATGCGAAACGTCCCGCCCACGCCCGCCAATTATGCTCAGCGGAGCGGCCGAGCAGGACGGCAGGGGCAGCCCGGCCTCATTCTCACCTACTGCTCTGCGGGGAGCAGCCACGACCAATACTTCTTCCGGAACCCCGTGGAGATGGTATCGGGTGCGGTGCTCGCCCCGCGCTTGGACCTCACCAACGAGGCCTTGGTGCGCACCCACGTCCAGGCAGAGTGGCTCGCGCAGGTCGGATTGCCTTTGCGGGAGTCCGTGGGGGACGTGGTGGATACCGACCGATACCCCGAGCTGCCGCTCAGGGAACAGGTCGAGGCGCAGATCGAGCTGGGCTCCGAGGCACGGGGAAGATTGCGGGAGCGGCTGGAACGCGTCCTTCAGCCAGACAGCACCCTGCTTCAACAGGCAGGGCGGTTTGACGCGCGCTGGCTGGATCGGGTCCTGGAGGAAGCCCCCCGAAGCTTCGACGAGGCCTTCGAGCGGTGGCGCGAGCTGTTCCGAATCGCAACAGCCCAGCTGGACCGGGCCCAGGAAGAAATGAGGGTCGCCCGTAGAACCGAGGCCCAGCAAGAGGCCCGCCGCCTCGAGGACGAGGCGATCCGCCAGCGGAACCTGCTCCTGCAGGTGGGGGTGGCCCGGGAGGAAAGCGATTTCTACCCCTACCGCTACCTGGCTACGGAAGGCTTCCTGCCCGGGTACAACTTTCCGGCCCTGCCGGTGCGGGCGTGGGTCCCCCGCGTCCTCCACGGCGAGGGCGAGTTCATCTCGCGGCCGCGCGCCTTGGCCATCCAGGAGTTCGCCCCGTTTAACATCATTTATCACGAGGGGGCCAAGTGGCGCGTGTCCAAGTTCAGCATCCCCCCCGGTGGCCTCGAATCGCGCCGTCGGCAGCACCGGCTGTGCCACGAGTGCGGTGCCTTCGCCGACCCAAGCTTGGAGCGCTGCCCGGGCTGTAATACGCTCTTCGATGGCACGAACAGTCGGATCACCACGCTGCTGGAACTCCCCAACGTGATTCTCGAACGCCATGAGCGCATCACCTGCAATGACGAGGAACGGATTCGCCACGGCTACAAGATCCAGCTGGCCTACCAGTTTGCGCCGGTAGAATCTGGCCTTCGAGTGGTGGAAGCCGATGTCCAGGTTAGCGGGGAAGCGATATTCCGGCTCATCTACGGCCCGTCGGCCACCTTGCTCTACGTGAATTGGGGGTGGAAGGGACGGCTGGAGGGGTTTGTGGTGGATCTGAGCTCCGGAGAAGTGTTCACGGATAGCCAGATAGAAGGGGACGTGAGGAGGAACCGAAGGAGTAGAAGGCCCTCGGAGGCATCGCAAAACCGGCAACGGTTGGCCCTGTGCGTGCAGGACACGCAAAACATTCTTCTGGTTCGGCCCGCGCGAGTGGGCCTATGGGCCGATCCCCTTGCGGAGGTCAGTCTCCAATATGCCCTGAAGCGGGGGATCGAGCAGTACTTCCAACTGGAGGAGCAGGAGCTGAGGGTCGAGCGGGTGGGCCGGGGGGACAATCGCGCCCTTTTGTTCTACGAGGCGGCGGAGGGCGGGCTCGGCGTGCTGCGCCGTCTAGTGGAGGAGCCCGACGCCCTGGCCGCTGTGGCCCGGGAGGCGTTGCGGATCTGTCATTTCGGAGAGGACGGAAGCGACCTCAAGCCCGACTGCGGGCTGGCCTGCTATGAATGCCTCCTGAGCTACGCAAACCAGCTTGAGGCCCACCTGCTTGATCGCCGACTCGTACGGGACCTGCTTCGCGAGCTCTCGGGATGCCGCGTGGTACCGCGGATCGACGGGAGGAGTCGCGAAGAGCATCTGGAGGAGCTCCGGAGCCGCGTCCAGTCAGACTTCGAGCGGGCCTTCCTCGACTTCTTGGTGAATAGCGGCTACCGGCTGCCCGACGAGGCCCAGAAATCTTTCCAGGAGCCCCGCTGTATCGCGGACTTCTTCTACGCTCCTAACGTGACGGTGTTCTGCGACGGTCCGCATCACCAGCACCCCGACCAGCAGCGGATCGACGAGTGGTTGCGCCGGAAGCTCACCTCGCTGGGCTACCGCGTGATCGTTATCCGGTGGGACGAGGACCTAAAGGCTCAAGTCGATCGCTATCCGGAGGTGTTTGGGCGGCAAAGTTGAAGCGGAGCCTCCGGATGGCACGATTGCTTCACGGGAGGCGTTGTGGTCGAAGATCCAAGAGCTGGCTCGGCGCAGCCGGAAATTGATCGCGGCAGTGGGATTCGTCGGTAAACGCCCGGACCAGTTGCTGCGTTGGCCGCGCCGTCCGGTGCTGATCGCAGACCTTTCGGTGGTGTTCTTCATTCCACTGGCGAAAATGCGCGAGAGAAATCCGCTCAAACCTAGATATCGCATATTCTTGACCTTGCCAGTGACAAGTCTGAAGAATTCTTAAGGCTAGTCGGTCACAATGTGCCCAAGGGAGTGTTCAGCGAATTAGCAAAGCGGAAAAAGCAAAGAGAACAAAAGAGGTGAACGTATGGCAAAGCGCAAGAAGTACGTTTTGACCGAAGAGCAGCGCCAAAAGTTGATGCAAGAGCTAGAGGTCTTGGATAAGCAGATTAACGAAATTTGCAAGGAAGCGAGACAGTATGTCCAAAGCATTTTGGATTCAGTTGGCAATAAGCCGGTGATACGCAATCCGAACATCAAGAACCATCCGAGTTACAAGATGTTCGAAATCAGCGGCTTTTTTGATCCGAATCCTTCGTTTTGGGAAATCAAGCCGGATGACGATCCAAAAGTGAAGGCTATGAAAGGTGCACGGAAGCGGACGTTCATTTTCGAATGCTTGATGACGCCGGAAGAGAGTGACGAATACGAACGAATCCTAGCCAAAGCCGAGCCGCTAGAGCGTCGGCATCGTGCTATTACGCTCATGCTTGATGGCGTACCACCTGAGGAAGCCGAAGAAATCGTGCGAGAGGAATTCGCCGATGACCCCGATGAAGGTCCTGATGCGGTTCTGTTTGCTTAAGGCTTGCCAACAAAAGCACAATCGGGTGGATTAGGATTGCGGGCCTTCCCCTTCGCCACAGAACACCAATCCACCCGTTTTTTCGCAGTGTTCTTCTCAGGCACAACTTAGCGATGGCAAACGACGGCAAATCGCCTTGCATTCGCCTGGGAGGTATTCCGCACCTACGCCGCTGCCCGAAGCACCAGCGGGGATTGAGACTGAAGCCAATGACGAAAGCGATTCCCCACCCACGGCCCGGCGGATTCTGGTAGCTAATTCGACATTTTTCGACACCTAACGGGCCTTGCTCATAGCGGAGGGCGGCCTAAAATCGACTACTAGGGCGGGCTAGGGCCGGTACCCCCGAATCCCCGCCGCCACACGGGTTGCCCGCCCTTTTTCTTCGGAACACCTTGCCTTTTTTGGCCGTTCTTTGTCGTGGCGTCCTCTAGCTCGTGGAGTGGTGCACGTGTCCAGTGATTTTGATCAGCCTTTTGAGGCGTTGCGGAAACTGTAGGAGATTCAGAAGGAGGCTCAGAAGTGGGTCTGTGAGAAGTTTTTGCAGGACATGCAAAGGCTTGACGAGATAGATACTGCGGCCTCCTCCTCTAGTCTCCAGAATCATATCCTCTTCTTTTGGCCCGTCTTTCGGCCCCCCAGCGCCGGGTGATGTCCCCGCGGAGCAAAAGGCGGCGGAGTGTGAGCGTCCAGCACAAGCACCAAGTGGGCCGGCGCCGGGAGCGGAGGGTGACCCCACGGTAGATGAGATTACCAGAGCATTTTCACGGCTTCTCTCGATCTACACCAATGGGGCAAGTGATGAGCGCTTTCAAAAGGCGGCCCGTATAATCGCGGATAAAAATCTAACAACGAATGAAAAACTTTAGAAATTAGATGAAATTTGTCCAATACCGCCCACTATTTCAGCGCAGCGGCTGGCCGATGCGTTAGGTGTTACGAAAGGGACTGTCATACAGTCGCAGTGGTGGAAAGAGCACCGAGGCGGAACACGTGAGAAAGATAGCGCCGAACGCCGTGACATCTACTTGAAGCGCGGGAAGGATTATGAGCCGCCCCGGCGATCATAGCTTATCCGCTCTACGGTTAACTAACCGGCGACTAACCGACATGCAAAATTCTTAAAATCGTAAAGCATTACTGCGCCGTCACTTGCAACATAAGGCCTTCCGGAAACTAACCGATTTTACTAACCGACGGCCCTTTTCTTTTAGAGGGTGTTTTGAAGTATCGGTTGGTTTTTCGTGGAGGCCTGTCTATGACGCAAGACAAACTGTTGCTTTCTTCGCGTGAAGCTTGTCGGCTGCTGAATGTGTCCCCGCGGACGTTATGGGCTTGGCGAAAAGCGGGGAAAATCCCGTTCCTGCAAATCGGTGGGGTGGTCCGCTTTTCGCGCCCGGCCCTGGAACAGTGGGTTGCTGAGCAGGTAGCCCGGCAATCGGCCCAAGCCGGGGAACGCAAGGCGGAGGGGGGCGGCGATGAGCATTGATCCTCTGCAAACCGTTCTGGGCACCCTCGAGGCCTACGGCTGTAAGCCCCGGCAAAGCGGCCCTCATCAGTGGTTAAGCCTTTGCCCGGCCCATGAGGACCGCAAACCCTCTCTGTCCGTTGGCTTGGGCCGCGAAGGTCAGGTTCTTCTCAAGTGCTTTGCGGGATGCTCAACGGAAGCCGTTGTTTTCGCCCTAGGTTTGACGTTGGCGGACTTGTGGCCGGATAGTCTTCCCCCGGCCCACGGTAACGGGAAGAAATCGGTACCCAAGCCGGACGCGCCGGAAAAGGTTTATCCCACGGCCCGTGAGGCCCTGCAAGCCTAGGATTTGGGAAAGCCGTCACGTTGGTGGGCGTATCATGACGCCAACGGTGAGCCAGTGATGGTTGTTGCCCGCTGGGATACCCCGAACGGGAAAACCATCCGCCCGGTGCACAAAACCGAAAGCGGTTGGGTGCAAGGTGCCTTACCACCCCCACGGCCCCTCTTCAACCTACCGGCGATTTTGAAGGCGCCCCCGGACGAGCCCATTGTCGTGGTGGAGGGCGAAAAGTGTTGTAAGGCGGCGGGACGGCTGGGGTTTATTGCCACCACGTCCCCTCACGGGGCCCAAGGCGCCGAAAAGGCCGATTGGTCACCGCTTGCGGGCCGGGAAGTGTGGATGATTCCGGACCATGACGAAGCCGGGATGCGGTACGCCGGGGACGTGGTCCGGTTAGCCTACAAGGCCGGCGCTCGAGCCGTCAAATTGCTCACGTGGGAGCGATTGCGTCCGACGGACTTCCAGCGATTGCCCCAAGGCTATGACCTTGCCGATTGGGTAGAGCGGTTTTCCCGCGATTCTGACGCGGAAAAGGCTCTGCGGGCCTTGGCGGCCCAGATCCGCGGTATTGCGGCCCCTCTGGAGCCGGAACCGCGGCCCCAAGCGCCGGACATGAGCGAACCCGATGATGACGAAGGGGAATCACCACCCCCGGCCCTCACGTGGGAACCCTACCCTGTGGAGACCCTCCCCCGGCCCCTGGCCGACTTCGTGAAGGCCGCGGCGGAAAGCATGGGTTGTGACCCGTCGTTTGTGGCTTTGCCCCTGGTCACCGCTTGCGGGGCCGCGATTGGCTTAACGCGAAGGTTGGTGGTCAAATCAAATTGGATGGTGTCCCCGATTCTCTGGACCATGATCATCGGGGAATCGGGTTCGTTGAAGACCCCGGCCCTCAAAGCGGCCGTCCAATGGTTGCAAACTCGCCAAGAAGATTGGTTCCGGGACTATACGGCCCAGCGAAAGCAGTATGAACAAGACCGCTTGGCCTACGAAAAGGCCTTGGCTGAGTGGAAGCGGGACCGCGAAGGCGGTGTACCCCCAAGGGAACCTGAACCGCCCACGGCCCGGCGGATTCTGGTGGATGATACCACAGTGGAAGCCCTGGCCCCGATTCTTCAAGCCAATCCCCGTGGGGTGCTACTATGCCGCGATGAATTGGTCGGTTGGATAGGGGCCTTCGACCGGTACGCCAACACGCAAGGTGGTGACGTAGCCTTTTGGCTTTCCTGCTACAACGCGTTTTCCCATACCGTGGACCGGCGCAGCAAGGGGACCATCTACGTGCCAAACGCGGGGATATGGATTGCGGGCGGGATTCAACCCGGAACGCTGCAACGGGTCTTTTCGCTCCCTCTTCGCGAAAGTGGGCTTTTGGCACGGTTCCTGTTGACTTGGCCGCCCCGGCGGGTGAAACGCTGGAGCGAAGCCAATCTTCCTGGGGCCTTGGAGGAAGCCCTCCAAGAGGTGTTCGACCGGCTTTTAAGCTTGGATTTTGACCGCTCCAACGGCGAACCCATGTTCAGAACCGTGAAACTTTCCCCTGAAGCGAAAGCAGCTTACGAAGCCTTCTACAATAGGTATAACGAAGGGCTAGCCGATGCCGCGGGGGATTGGGCCGCGGCCCTAAGCAAACTTGAGGAAATCCCGTTACGGCTGGCTCTCGTGTTACACCTGGTCCGCTTTGCGGCCGGGGAATCGGTCAATCCCGAGGTGGCGGACGGGGAAACCATGAAGCGGGCGATCACCCTCACCGAGTGGCACAAACACGAAACCGCCCGGATTTATGAGATTTTCGCCCGCGGTGATGAGGGGAACCAGCAGGAAGAGCTGGCCCAATGGATTGCCCGACGTGGGGGGAAAATAACACCTCGCGATCTCTATTGCTACGGTCCACGTCGGTTCAGAGGAAAGAAAGAAGAGGCCGAAGAGGCCCTTAATGACCTGGTGAAAGCCGGTTTCGGCTATTGGGAAAACGCTTCTTCTTCCCAAAAGGGGGTAGGCCAAAAATGGTGTTTGTACTGCGGAATCAGTGGAATCTGGAATCACAACTTCACGAAAAGGCCGTTTTGCGAGGTTTTGATTCCGATTCCAGTGATTCCACCCCACAAACACAGGACACAAACCGAAGTGTTGCAAATGTTACACCACCCGAAAGTGGCGGGACAGATTTAGGGCAACCTGAGGAAGGGAAAAAGTCGGTTTGGCTATGAGTGGTGTTCTGGACCTTCTCCGGCGGTCGGGGGTGGACGTGAAGTGGATTAGTGGGCGATTGCGGCTGGATTATCCCCCTTCGGCCCTCACGGATGAGGAACTGGCCCTTTTACGCGAACACAGAGGCCAGGTGGGCGGTTGGCTGCTGTTGCAGGAGCTTTGGCGGGCCGGATACCGGTTGGAATTGGTCCCTAGTGAACGTGACGTGGGGTTTACGATCATCCCCACGGGCCGGCCTACCAAGCGGGTGGATTTTCCGGCCCTCTTTGCCCTTTACGAGGCCTTTCACGATGAAGCGGTGGGACTTTTGCTGGAAACCTGCAAGCTTCTTGGGATTGACCCCACGGATTAGCCAAAGGCCGGGGAGCGTTTAGCTAGCGGAGGCATGGCTTAGGGGGTTTGTGGCAAACCCGTCAGGTGGGTGATCCTAGCCAACATGTTATTGGGCGAAAGCGGCTTACACTTTGTGGTAGCTATGTAGGAAAAG
Organism: uncultured Thermoguttaceae bacterium; assembly: GCA_938042245.1. Lineage (GTDB taxonomy): Bacteria > Planctomycetota > Planctomycetia > Pirellulales > Thermoguttaceae > JANXAQ01. Next base: position 22,184 of record CALIRO010000064.1, on the reverse strand, counting down.
CGTTACAGTAGAGTGAGGCTAGCGGAAGGGACAAGGCTATGGCAAGTCTGGCGAAAGACGGTAAAGGTTGGCGGATTCTCTTTCTGGCCCCGGACGGGAAGCGGAAAACGCTTCGTTTGGGGCGGGTGGACAAAAAGACGGCGGAAAGTGTTCGCGTCCACGTAGAGGCCCTTTTGGCGGCCCGGATCAGTGGGCTTCCCCTGCAAGCGGCAACAGCGGCTTGGCTAGCCACAATTGGCGAACCCCTCAAAGAAAAACTGGCCCGGGCGGGGCTCATCGAACCCGTAGCGGTGGCCACCTTGGGGCCGTTTCTGGATGACTTCGTATCGTCACGAAAAGAAAACCATGCACCGGCAACGGTTGTTGTGTGGGCTCACGTGGTTCGGAACCTGTGTGACTTCTTTGGGCGTGACTGTCGGCTAGCGGACATCACCCCGGCTAGGGCGGAAGATTTTCGGCGATACTTAATCGCCCAAGGGTTGGCGGATACCACCATCAATAAGCGGTTGCAGTTTGCCCGGATGTTCTTTGCCCATGCCCAACGGTTGGGGTTAATCCCAAGCAATCCCTTCAGTTTCGTGACGCACCGAGCGGGGGACGTATCGGCCCGGCGGGTGTACGTGAGCGTTGAGGATACCCTACGGCTGATTGAGCATGCCCCTAACGTTTGGTGGCGGTTGCTCATTGCCCTGGCCCGGTTTGGGGGCTTGCGGATACCCTCGGAAGCCTTTTCCTTGCGGTGGGCGGACGTGAATTGGGCTGAGGGCCGGCTTGTGGTGCCGTCCCCAAAGACGGCCCGCAAGGGGAAGCCGTATCGGGTCATCCCCCTCTTTCCGTTGTTCCGGCCCTATTTGGAAGAGGCGTGGGAAGCGGCGGCGGAAGGGGCCGAGTATGTGTTTCCGGAAGAGTCTCGCAAGCGCGCCCAAGGCCCTAAAGGCTGGATCAATTGCAATTTGCGAACCACGTTTGAGAAGATCATCCGGCGGGCGGGTTTGGAGCCGTGGCCCCGGGTTTGGCACAATTTGCGGGCGTCTTGTGAATCGGACCTAGCCCAAGCCTTTCCCTTGCCGACGGTAACGAAGTGGTTAGGCAATACCCCGTCGATTGCCCTTCGGCATTACGTGGACCCTACGGATGCGGCTTATGCCCAAGCCTTGACGTGGGACCCGAGGGTGAATGGTATCCATCCGAACACCACCGGTGACCATTGAACAGTGGCACAAAATCCGGCACACCGGTAGCACAAAATCCGGCTCAGCAGGTTCCCGCAAGGGATTGCAAGATAGAGAAGATTGAATCACAAGGCGTGTTCAGTTACAATGTTATGCAACGTCTTGCGAGTCGTAACTTACGTTCGCAACGTCACTTAGCGGAGGGCACGGGATTCGAACCCGCAACCGGCAGAGCCGGCACCTGATTTCGAGTCAGGCTGCTAACCATTCGCGTACCCTCCGAATCCAAATACCCTCTTTCCAAGAGGCCCCAATAGCAAACTTTCTCCTTTTTTGCCTCCTGGGAGGGGAGTCAAAATTTATTTTGCCTTTTTCTTTTCTTTCGGCAAGTCCTAGAGCCTGCGGAAAATGGGGTGTTTTTGGTTTGGGGCCCCCTATCGGTTCTTAGGAAATAAATAAGCGGCACAATGCTGGCAATACTTTTGGGGGGCAATCTGTACCCTTTTGGAGTTCATTTCCTGGAAAAAAACCGCGCTCTGTGTTGACAGCTTCCCTCTAGGGTGGTAGGTTATATCAAGTTGGATCAGGATTTTCATATATTTCCCCCTATTTTCCCTTGCCTAAACCCCCTATTTGGTGGAAAAACGCCGGCCGGCCCCCCCTTGAAAACGGGCAACCTATCTAACCCTCCTTGGAGTGGGCCCGGCCATAAATAGCCGCTACAATCCCCACCCAGAGCCATCCTCCTTGGCGTAGGCTTGGTCATCTGAAAGAGCTACCATTCTGAAATCTTTACGATCGTTAGCCGGAGGGATTTGGAGTTCCAGTTCACCTGAGGATTTTGCACGAAAGGTGCGAGCCGTATGTGCGCACAGATGCATCGGCGGGAGTTTATACAAGCTGCTACGGCAACCGTTGCAGGAGCGGCCATAGGGCTTCGGCCGACATTTACCGTCCATGCGGGCAACCCTGAGAATTATGACACCAGTAAAATTCTCAATTACAATCCCGACATGGAGTATCGCCGTTGTGGTCGGACCGGCTGGATGGTGTCGGCGGTCTGCTTGGGCGGCCATTGGAAGCGGGTCAACCGTGTGGTGCCGGGGGTGTTTCAGGGGGAGAGTTGGCTAAGCGCTAAATTGGACATGCCGGAATTTGAAAAAAACCGGTACGATGTGGTTACCCGCTGTATGGAACGGGGCATCAACTACATCGACGCTTGCACTCGGGAGGAATGCATTGCCTATGCGAAGGCGCTGAAAGGCAGACGTGATAAAATGTATCTTGGCTTCTCCTGGTATCAGGAGGAGATGCGGAGTCTAGGTAGCCGATGGGAAAAAGCCAAAGCCCAAGGCAAACCGATGCCCCCCGGCTGGATCACCAAACAGTTGAAACAGACCCTGGACAAGGCCCTCCAGATCACTGGCCTAGATTATGTGGATTTGTGGCGGATTACCCTGCACGAAGGTTCCAGCCGACATAGCGACGACGAAATGTACGAAATGTGCGAGGCTCTGGCTTGGGCCAAGAAGACTGGCAAAGCCCGCTTTACCGGCATCTCCTCTCACGACCGGCCCCATATCAAAACCTGGATCGAAAAGGGCAAGGAGGTGTTGGACGTAGTGGTTACTCCGTACACTGCCCGCACCAAAGTAGTCCAAGACGAACACGGTCTGTGGGCGGCCATGCAGAAGCTGGACGTCGGCTGGTTTGGGATTAAACCCTATGCGAGCGGCTCGATCTTCAAAGGTGCTGGCATCCCCGGCGATCCCCACATGGAAGAGGATTTCCGGATTGCTCGGTTGACGTTGCGCTACATTTTGCAAAACCCGGCCATTACCGCCCCGATCCCAGGTATGATCTGCTTGGAGCAGGTAGATAACGCCGCGTTGGCTGTCAAAGAACGCCGGGAATTGGACGTGCAGGAGAAAGCAGAACTGGAGCGGGCCACTGAGCGCATGTGGGCCAATCTGCCCTATCATTACCAGTGGCTGAAAGATTGGGAATACGTGTAAAAGACTAGGAATAGGCATAAAAGTACAGTTCCCCCCAAGGCCTTTTGGCCTCTGCGCAACCGCACAGGCTATCTGTTAACGGGCTAGCTCTTAAAGAAAGCTTGACCTGCAAGGGCAGACGAACTGCCTTTGCAGGTCTTTTCATCGCCAGAATTCCCTGGACATTGGGCGATGCATGGTTATTCTGGGTTGCTAGGATTTTCAGCAATGGACGTACACAATACACCAAATTTCCCCAGAAAAAGAGGCTCTGCCGGGATGTTGCGCTTTGGTATAGCCACCTGGGTAGTGGGCTTGGTTCTAATAGGATTTGCCGGCACGCCGTCGGACAAACCGGCAGGAAAACCTTCTGGGACCCTACCGCCTTTGCAGGTGGATCCGAAGACGGCACCCCGGTTGGAGGAGGGGCCTTCTGAGCCACCCAGGAGCAAAAAGACCACCAAAAAACGGGCGGACAACTCCGCTTGCTATGTCTGCCATGGCAATTATGAGGGCGAAGAGCTGGCCCAGGTCCATGCAGAAGGCAATGTGGGCTGTGTGGATTGCCATGGGCCATCGTTAGGCCATCGAAATGCGGAAGACCACCTCACCCCGCCGGACAAAATGTATCCGGCCGAGGCGATCGATCCGGCCTGCCAGGCCTGTCATGCCACGCATGATGCCCCGGCCAAAAAGGTGCTAGCTCGCTGGCGCCAGAAATGCCCTCAGAAAACCGAGCCGGAGCAATTAACCTGTACTGATTGCCATGGATACCACCGCCTGGCCCGCCGAGAAATCCTCTGGGATAAGCGCACCGGAAAACTCCTCTCCTCCAAACCCGCCTCGGATGCCCAGACCAACCAATGAAAGGGCTTGCCCATTTACCTTCATGGGGCAGCAGTTCTCCCCTGGACGGTCTTTTTTTCTCCCCTGGGCGACACCTTCTTCTCCCCTATAGAAGCGTTTTTCTTGTAGAACCGTCTTTTCTCTTCTTATAAGCCACCTTATTTATCTCATCCCCGCGCAGACGGCAATCTAGACAGGACCCTTGCTAGATTCTTGTTTGCCCGCAGATGAGCTAAGAGAGCTTGCCCACCGACGCCGGGATTCCCGGTTTCGCACCAATGGCAGGTTGGAGGGACAGAGCCGGGTGCCTTGCTGAAGGGGGGTTACCGACGGGGGGCTTCGACCGGCGGCAAAGGAGCCAGTTCTTCTTCGAGGGAAGAGGTGCCTGAGGTAGGCGGTTGGGCAGAGAAACTGCCGCCGGGGTGGGGATAAATCTGGGGGTGTTCCAACCGGACTGGCGGTGGTTCGGCGGGACTCGGAACTGCTCCGGCGTGTTGCTTGGGCAAGCGGGGGTCAGATGATGGAAATCCTAGCACTTGGCTCCTCTGCGCCGCCGAGGGCAAATCGGTAATCTCGGACCAAGCCCCTTGGTTTTGGCGGATGCCCGAATGGTGCGGCAGCCGAGCTACTTCCGTAGTCTGGCCTGAAGCAGGGGCGGCCTTTCGGCGGGCTAATTCTTCCAGCCACGCTTGGGCCGCTTGCATCCTAGGATCGGCTTCCAGAGCGGCGGCAAACTGTTCGGCAGCCAACTCCCAGTCGCCCTTATGCAGCAGAAGTTGGCCCAAGTTGTAGCGGGCCACCGCTTCCGGATACACCGCACGCAGATGGGCCAGTGCCGCCTCGGGATGCCCCATATCTACCAGGACCATCGCCAGATTATTCCGATACAGGGCCTTTTTGGGGTCCAGTTGCACGGCCCGTTGGAGCAAACTGGCCGCCGTCTCTAGTTGCCCACTGCGCGCGTAACAAAGCCCTGCATTATTGAATACGGATGGTTCCTGCGGATAGAGAGAAATAGCCCGTTGATACACTTGCATGGCCTGGGTGGGGGAGCCAAGCTGCTCTTGGAGTTTGGCATAGCCTAACAAGGCCCCCAGATGGTGGGGGTTGGCCCGCAGCGCGCTAAGGTAGTGTTGTTCGGCTTCCGCTAGACGGCCGTTTTCCGCACAAAACCGGCCCATGGCCACATAAGTCTCTGGACTAGGCCGGGCCGGGTTAAATACAGAAGTGGGTTCTGGGGCCTTTTCCACCTTTTCTTTAGGGGTAATCAGTTCGCCCAGCTTGTTCCAACTTTGCTTGATCGACTGCCCTAACGAGGAAAAAGCTCCGTTTAGGCCCCCCTGGTCGGCTACCGGAGTGGGTTGGCCGTCATTCCCCTTATCGGAGGAAGGATTATAGCCCAAAGCGGGGGCCACAATCGGCCTAGATGCCATCTGCTGTCGATAGGCTTGGTATGTCTTTTCGTAGGTGGGATCGGCGGCATGGGGAAACCCAGTGGTAGTTTGGGCATCCAGAATGCCTGGCAGAAGCCAGCCCCCTAATAGCCCAACCAACCATCCACTCAGGGATAGTGAGAGTACCCGGGTATTCAGAAATCCCACAAGGATGCCTCCCTGACGGGGGTTCTGCCCCCTCAATTTTGATCCCTACAGACGAACACTCCTCCCGACAAAAGGGGATGTATCTATTGAATCGACAAAACAAAAGGGCTTCTAAAGGAGATGTGGAAGATTAGGAAAAGTTTAACGGTTTTATCAGGCGGGAGGGCTGAGAAGGGTAAAATAGCTCCATTCCATAACAACCCGAGCAATCCTGTTTCCCGGGGTTCTCTTAAACACATCTGGCCAAATACCCAAAATAGGCAATTTGGAGAAAATATTCAAAAGCCAAGGTCAGTAACATTTTCTATTTTACGTATATTGCCTAATTTTGTTCCGCTTCATCTGGAGTATAGATGCTGCTCAAAGTTCTTCCTTTAAAAGGTGGTAAATGCCGAACCCTCTGATTATTCCCCACCCGCCCCTTTAAAATTCCCTTCTTTGCTGAGAGCGTGTAAGGGCTTTTTCCCTCAGGGAAGCGGACACGGGCGGAAGTTGCCCAAACCGACAAGGGTACCTTGCCGTTTAGATGTCCCACCGTCTCTCCAACCAAAAGATCGTGTCGCTCAACAGGCAAAAAACTCAGTTTAACAGACTACGGTACAAGCCCTTATGCTCCCCCCGCTTCGGCTAGGGCTCACCCCCCAGCCTCTGCCCCGGAGCAACGCCGAATAATCCCTACTCCCCCTCGGAGAGGTAGATGGGGTCTATACCCCGAGGGGGCTGCTCCATTCCCAAAGTTACCCAAGGTGCCGGAGCAACTGGCTGGTGTTTCTCCAATCGGCTATCCCCCGGGAAAAATGCCCCCTTATGTGGCCCGGTCTGCCACGTTTGGTTTGTCAGGCTTTGGGCTGGAAGGTCGGTCCAAGTCGGGATTGGGGTTTGGTAAGGGGAGCACCGTCGGTTGGGCCGGGAACCCCGAATCAGGTCTCATTGGGGTGTTCGGTGCATTCAACATAGGAAGTTTTGGTTCCAGCGTGGGCGGATGCTGAGGAATGGTGGCGGAGGCTCCAGGGGGTGGTTCGGTAGGAGTAGCAGGGGTTGGAAGTGGTCGGCTAACCGGCTTAGAGACTGCACTTGCCGGTTTTTCATACAAAGGGAAGCCTACTGGCTGGGGGGCAGGCAGATGCTTCGGCGTAGCAGGAGCAGAATAAGCCCCTCCGAAGTTGGCTCTCCAAGGAGCATCCGTTCCTGGTACCAAAACCCCTCCGGCGTTTAGTGGAAGACCAGGCCTTGGAAAACTACCGTTCTGGGGCCGGGGCACCGGAAGCCAAAAAGTGCTGGGCGTAGCAGGTTCTATAGGGAGAAGAATAGTCTCAAGGTAGCCCGGACAGCCTTTGATGACCGCCCCTCTTGGGAAAGTCCCGCCGGGATATGCCACTGATGGGGTACATAAATTGCAATAGATGGGGGGATAATTGAAATACCAAAGCCTTTCTCCCGGTGGGAACACCACAACCGGAACGATCTGCCCGCTTTTGGAGTGGGCCATGCCATAAGGAGGGGTTATTAATCCACCAGAAGGTTGGGTTAAGCTCCAATTCCCTCCCAGGATTCCCCATCCAATCCGGGGGGTATAGGTGGTCTGGGAGGAGACAATTGCTTGTGGTGGCGGCATCTGCGGGGGATAAGGCGTTCTTAGGGGAGGCAACAGCCAATCTAATCCCCCCGCCAAACAGCTATCTATAATTCCCCCTAATATAAGCAATACCAATACCCCCCCTGAAATCATTCCCAGCAACCTAGATGGATAGGATAAAATCAGATTAAATCTCATGTTGATTACCTTTCGTTAAGGGTGATTATATCCCCTTGTCGAGGTATAAGCCCCTCTCTTGAAACCCAAGATTTTGGAGGTCAAATAAACTCACCCTCTATAAGAGTACTAAGACCCCCTAAAAAGCGTACAAATAATAAGCATCTCTATTTAACTTTACCCATTTTTTATTCCTAAGAAGGGAACAAATCCAAATTTTTCTCAAAGTCCCTGCCCATGAAGGGAATCTTTTTCCGGCTAATACTTCCGCATGTTAGAAGCAGAGCGCCCAGGAGTGCTGATGAGAGAAATATCTTTTTTTTCCGATTGATAGGAAGCCTCCGCCGCCTGCGCCGACTGGAGAAATGGTCTGCCGATGAGAGATTCTTTTCCGACTGATAGGCCGTCAGCGCCCGGCTGGCCTGGCGCCGATAGGCCTCTACCGAGGAGAGTTTTTTTCCGACTGAGAGGGGGGCTTTCTAGCTTGCCGTACCTCTCTGGTGTTGTCCAAATCCTTTCTTTCTGGCTAGAATGGTCGATTACGTATTGGAGAGGCGAAGATGGGAGAAAAGAAAACAACCTAGCTGGTAAGCCAAAAGAGGACCCAAACGTTGTTACGGACGCATACTTGTGGTGAACTTCGCTTAGAGCATGTGGGGCAACGGGTCACCCTGTGCGGGTGGGTGGATTCGTATCGGGATCATAGTGGGATTTTGTTTGTGGATCTGCGGGATCGATATGGGAAAACCCAGGTGGTTTTTGACCCCCAATCTGGAGAGGAAACTCAAAAATTGGCTCGAACTCTTCGGGCCGAATATGTTGTGGCTGTTACTGGTACGGTGGTGAGACGGCCCGAGGGGACGGCCAATCCTGCCTTAGCGACTGGCCAGATCGAACTACGGGCCGAGTGCCTAAAAATACTCAACAAAAGCACCCCCCCGCCCTTTTATCCTACCGGGAAGGAAGTTCCTTCCGAAGACATCCGCCTGCGCTACCGGTATATTGACCTTCGTCGGCCTGCCATGCAGCGGACTCTGCTTTTACGGCACCGGATGATCAAGATCATGCGGGACTACTTCGATGAGTTGGGCTTTATCGAGGTGGAAACCCCCATGTTGGGCCGAAGCACTCCAGAAGGTGCCAGGGACTATCTGGTGCCGAGCCGGATTCAGCATGGCTGTTTCTACGCCCTGCCGCAATCGCCCCAGTTATATAAACAGATTCTCATGGTAGCTGGTTATGACCGGTATGTGCAGGTGGCTCGTTGTTTTCGGGACGAAGATCTTCGGGCCGACCGCCAACCAGAGTTTACCCAATTGGATTTGGAGATGTCGTTTGTGGAGGCGGAGGATGTTATGGGGGTGATCGACGGGCTGATGGCGCGCTTGGCCAAAGAGCTTTTAGGGTTGGAGCTCTCGTTGCCGCTGCCCCGGATGAGCTATGATGAGGCGATGGAGCGGTTCGGCCATGATGCACCGGATCTGCGGTTTGGCATGGAGCTGGTGGATCTAACGGATTTGGCCAAGGAGTGCGAATTTCGGGTATTTCGGGAGGCGGCCTTGCAGGCTGGCCGGGTCCGGGCGATCAATGCCCCTGGCGCAGCGGCCCGCTATTCCCGTAAAAATTTGGATGACCTGACGAAGTTGGTCGTGGAAAACTTCGGGGCCAAAGGTCTAGCCTGGTTTAAAGTAGAGGCCGATGGCAGCTTAAGTTCGCCGATTGCCAAAAACTTTTCCCCGGAACTGCTTGGCCGGATTCGGGAGCGTCTTTCGGCTAACCCCGGCGACCTGATTCTAGTAGTGGCCGATACGTTTGAAATCACCTGCAAAGCCCTCGCCGCTCTGCGAAAACGCTTCGGTGCGGAATTGCAACTGTATGATCCTGGCGCTTTCCATTTTTCATGGATTGTGGAATTTCCCATGTTTGCCTACGATGCCGAGGAGGGAGGCTGGACGGCTATGCATCATCCGTTCACTTCTCCTCGGCCCCAAGACCTTCCCTACCTCAGCACGGATCCCGGCCGGTGCCGGGCGCAGGCGTATGATCTGGTCATCAACGGCTACGAAGCTGGCGGCGGCACTATCCGAATCCACGACCCGCAGCTTCAGCAGCAAGTCTTCCACATATTGGGCATAGACGAGCAGAAGGCCCGGGATCGGTTTGGCTTTTTGCTCGAAGCCCTTCAGTCCGGCGCCCCACCCCATGGCGGCATTGCCCTAGGAATTGACCGATTGGTCATGCTCTTTGGTGGCCTGGATAACATCCGCGATTGCATCGCTTTTCCGAAAACTCAGCGGGCTACCGATCTGATGACCGGTGCCCCCAGCCCGGTCGATTCCAAACAACTGGAAGAACTCGGCATTGTGATCCGCTCCCCCAAAAATCGCTCGATCCGAGATGGGTAGAAACACAGCCAACACGGTGGTTCGGTTTCGTTGAACCGCCCACCTGTGGTTCCCTCAAGAAAAACAGCCTTCCAGAATGTTCTGTTTCCCGCCTAGCTATTGTTCGAGAACATTGTCGGCCTTTGGGAAAGTGGGCGCTCTTTATGCGCAATGGTACGGTGCGGAAGGGTTGGTATGTGGGGCCGGTGGGAAGATCGTCGCTGTCTATGGTAGGCTAGAAGGGGCTAAAATGCGAAAGGCTGTACCGGGAGGCCTCAGGATGAGTTGTCGCAAATGGCTGGTATATGGGTGGCTTGGGGCAGTGCTATTCAGCCTGGCGCCGGTATTTGTGTTTGGCCTGGCACAGGTCAACGGCGCAGAGGTTGGGCTGGCCGAACCTGGTCCATCGGCGTGGGCGCAAAGGCTTGCCCAAGCAGCCGGTCAAAAGCCAGGCCGGTGGGAACCAGGGCCGTTGGAAAAAGCCGTCCGCCAATGGTGGGAGGAGTTTCCGCTCCAGATGGATTGGCTTTTTCAGGACAGTCCGGATCGAACGCCTGAGGCCGAAATTGATTTCCCTCGAGATGTGGGTTGGTACTTTGCCTTGCAAACCGACGCGGTGGCTTTCCACCAGAAGTTTCGGCAACTAGTCGAAAAGGTGTTGGAAGAATTGGCTCTGGAAGAGGCCCAACGGTTCCGTTGTCGGCTGGAGCACCTCGTCCAGGCTGGCGCGGAACCTTCGGACGTGAGATGGTTAGAAGTTTACGAGGAGGCATGTTTTCATCGGCGTGGGGTGCGGCTTCGGCAATTGGCTGGGTTAGTCTCCCGGTTCGTTTTTACCAAGCACTACACGTTGGGCGGTTCCCATTACGCCTATACGGAGGGACTTTCGAACGCGCAGAATGAACGTCATTTCATTCCGCCATCGGCTCTTTGCCTGGCCCAATGGGACGGCAGCCAGTACCAAGTGGAAATCCTCCTGCAAAGCCCAGAAGGGGTGATTCGGGATCCGGATGTTTCCTACGACGGTCGGCGGGTGCTGTTTGCTTGGAAAAAGTCCGATCGGCAGGATGACTATCATCTGTACGAGATGGATTTGGCCAGTCGGCAGGTTCGGCAATTGACTAGTGGCTTAGGCGTGGCCGACTACGAAGGAGCGTATCTACCCGATGGCGGCATCATCTTCAATTCCACCCGCTGTTTTCAGGCGGTGGACTGCTGGTGGACAGAAGTGAGCAACCTCTACCGCTCCGATGCCGACGGTCAGCAGATCCGGCGGTTGACCTTTGACCAGGTGCATACTAATTTTCCCACGGTAACCGCAGATGGACGGGTGCTCTATACCCGGTGGGAATACAACGATCGAGGGCAAATTTATGTCCAGCCTCTTATGCAGATGAACCCGGACGGCACTGGACAGCGTGAATTCTACGGCGGGAACTCCTGGTTTCCAACCACCATCTTGCATGCCCGGTCGGTTCCCGGCACACAGAAGGTCTTGGCCATCGCCTCCGGCCACCATACCAAACAGACGGGCAAATTGATCCTGATTGATCCGAGCCGAGGTCGACAGGAAAACCAAGGCGTCCAACTTGTTGCGCCCCTGCGTCCCACTGCGGCGCTTCAGATCGATCGCTACGGCCAGGAAGGCGAGCAGTTCCAGTATCCTTATCCGATCACCGAGACGGAATTTTTGGTTACGTATCATCCGGTCGGTTGGCGGTGGACAACACGATGGGGGCCTCGATTTGGGATCTATTGGATGGATTTGCAGGGTCGGCGGGAGCTGTTGGTTTGGGATGGGCAGTTGCCCTGCAATCAGCCGGTGCCGGTCCGGCCTCGGCTGGTCCCTGTTCGGCCTTCGGAAGTGGATTGGGGGCAGAAGGAGGCTATCTGTTACGTCCAAGATGTATATGCGGGGCCTGGGTTGGCGGGTGTGCCTCGGGGAACGGTTCAACGGCTTCGAGTGGTGGCGCTGGAATATCGGGCCGTGGCTATTGGAGCAAACCGGAACAGCGGCCCGGGCGGAGCAGCTATGATTAGCACTCCCATTGCCATCGGCAACGGGGCTTGGGATGTGAAAGTGATCTTAGGCGAAGCCACGGTGGAGGCGGACGGTTCCGCGCTGTTTCGGGTGCCGGCTCGGAGGCCGATCTATTTTCAGCTTTTGGATCCCCAGGGCCGAATGGTTCAGTCGATGCGGAGTTGGACCACGTTCCAGCCAGGGGAGAGAACGGGATGCGTAGGGTGTCATGAACATAAAAATAGCACTCCCTTGGCCGATCGCCCCTTGCCGCTGGCCTTCCGTCGGGCGCCCGAACAGCTAAAACCCTTCTTCAGCCCGCCCAAAGGGTTTAGCTTTCCGGAGTGGATCCAGCCCATCTTGAACGCCAAATGCACTGAGTGCCACGACGGCAAAAAGGCCTCCGACCTTACCGCACGAGCCGTCTCCGACCCGGCCGCCAAACGGCGCTGGAGCCAGGCCTATTTGACACTTACCCACAGCCGACTCGATCCACCGGAACATGGCTGGACTGGCAACCCGGACCATCCGGTGGTCAATTGGATCAGCGCCCAGAGTGCCCCGCCGATGCTGGCGCCGTATTCCACAGGTTCGGCCCGGAGCCGACTATTCGCTCTCCTGCGTGGTGAACAAAACCATCCTTTAGTGGCGCTCAGCCCTGAAGAAGAGCAGAAACTGGCTGCCTGGATCGATCTGGGGGTGCCTTTCTGCGGAGACTATCAGGAGGCCAACCTATGGAGCAAGGCGGAGAAGGAAAAATATGAACAGTATTTGCGCCTCCGCCGCCAACACCAGGATCAGACGGAGGAATCTGCCACCGCCCAACTTCCCGCAACCGCTGCCCCCTAATGAGTTGTTCTTTTAGCGAAGAGACAGACTTTGGAGAACAGGTCTTAAGCCTGGCGGGTGGGGATGATTTTGCCGGAGGCCGGGTCGGCCGAAAAATGGGGTGGGGAACCCCATTGGGTAGAAACTCTCTCAGCATTCGAGCCGCCATTGGCCGGGAAATGTCCCGTTTTAGACATCCCTTGATTTTCTAGTTCCGGTGTTTGACTCGGGGCAGGGGGAGCTGAGGAACTAATGTCCATGTTTTCTCCAAAATAGCATTGCCGGGCTTCGGGATTGGCCAGCACCTCCGCCGGACTACCCGAACACAACACCTTGCCCGAGCGAATCACATAACTGCGATCTGTTATCTGAAGCGTCTCCCGCACTTGGTGATCGGTCATCAGGATGCCAATCCCGGCAGATCGCAATTGCCGGACGATCTGCTGAATGCTAGCTACGGTAACCGGGTCGATGCCGCTAAAAGGCTCGTCCAACAGGATGATCTTCGGATGGGAGACCAAGGCGCGGGCGATTTCCAACCGCCGTTTTTCTCCGCCGGAAAGAGAACCAGCCAGGCTCTTGCGAAGATGCACGATATCCAACATTTCCAAAAGTTCCTCACAGCGGCGGCGACGAGTCCGTCGATCCATCCCCAATAGCTCCATCACGCCCAGGAGGTTTTGTTCCACCGTGAGTTTTCGGAAGATGCTGGGTTCCTGCGGCAAGTAGCCCATGCCGCCTTCCCGCGCACGGCGATACATGGGCCAATCGGTTACATCCTGCCCGTCTAAAAGGACCTGACCGGCGTTTGGCTCGATGAGGCCACAGGTCATCCGGAAGGTGGTGGTTTTCCCAGCGCCGTTAGGGCCTAATAGACCCACAATTTCTCCACAATCTACACAAAAATCCACACCATCAACCACCCGGCGCGCTCCGTACACTTTCACCAAACCTTGGACTTCTAAAATCGGCATTCCACGGGCTTCCTTGCAGAAGGGGAAAAACAAGGTGGACGAACTGTTTAAGCCGGGGAAGTTTTTCGTTAGCGGATCAACTTCATTCGGCTAAAATTTGGGAACAACGGAAACGGGATATTGGTGCCCGGAATACGATCCCAGGCATGGGGCCAATAGATCAGCAGGGCTTTGCCTAGAAGGAGGTTTCGGCTTACATAGTATTCGAAGCCATCCTGTTCCCAGAGTCGGCTATCCCGGCTTCGAGGACTGTTATCGCCCAAGACCAAAAACTGATCGTTGTCTAACTGGAACTCTACCTGGCGGAGATACAAAAAGGCATCCCACTCTTGGGGGGAGGAGAGGAACTGAGCCACCCTTTCTGGCGTGGCAGGCTGATAGGGAGTGCGGAAAGGTTCGAAGTCGGAGATGGCCGCACTGGTTTGCCCCCGCTCGGCAATGTAATAGACATCTCGGAAGACTTTCAGATGTCGGACGGTTACTGCGGCGCCATTGGCGGCGGCAATGCCCACCGGCGCCAAATCCGCCTCCTGAGGACGTCGATTCTCCAGGGGCGGATAGCTGGTCGGCACGTCGAACTGGACCAATCGGCCACCCACCCATAAAAGCAATTGATCGTCGATATTTGCGAAAAGCAGCCGATAGGTCCCCGGCCCGCATACGGGGGTTTTGGCCTGGGGCTGGAAATTAGAGAGGCCGTCGATGCGGAGTTGAGCCAGCCCACTGGCCAACTCCAGATGGCACTGCATCCGCCACCCGGCTTCTACTAACTCCAAGATCACCCGGCCGCCGGGGCTGTGGACTTGCAGTTCGCATTGGACGGCTAAATCACCGACCCAATGGAGGCCGAGATTTTCGATCTCCGGCCCTGGATGGTGCCGATACGAGCTCCGGTCCCGGTTCGTATTATAGGCGGCAAAATCGGAGATCAATTGCGGCTTGGGAGCGGGTACGGTTCGCCCCATCCGCTGCCAATCTTGATAAGTAGGCACAAGATGTTGATAGCGGAGCCAGACTGGCTCATCCAGGCTTCCATCCGTCCAGTAAGAGCGGAAATCTTCACTGGGTTGCCAACCTCCTCGCCAATTCTCTGAGGAGTTAGGCCAGTTCTGCCAGCGAGGCGGCCAACCTTGCTGGATCATCTCCGGAACCACATAATCATTATCATACACCGGCTGGAGCATCGCCAGGACTTTCTCGGGCGGTTTGCGGGCAATTTGAAAATCTGTGTCTCCAGGCCGCCGTACATAAATGTCCCCATGATAAATTCGCACGGTTTCCCCAGGAAGGCCCACGATCCGTTTGATGTAGTTGGTGGCCGCTGCGCCGGGATATTTAAACACGGCTACATCCCAGCGGCGAGGTTCGGAAAATTGATAGGCAAATTTGTTTACTAAAATCCGATCGCCCTTAAACGACCGATGCTTCTCCGGACTAGCGTCAACGGGATAGCGGCACATAGGACATGTACAACTTACCACATCAAACCCTGGCCCCCGATAACTCCCCGTACTGCTTACCTCGTCGCTGGCAGACACCTGAAAACTGAACCCGCAGTTCGGACAACGTAAATCTTTATGTCGACCCATTAACGTCGGGGCCATCGAACCGGTAGGAATCACAAAGGCCTCCGCCTCAAAGGTGCGAAACAAAAACGCCAGCACAAAGGCAATCACTACCGATTCGACAATCTCTCGCACCGCGGCCGCCGAAGGCAAGTGCTTGCTCAGACCCTCTGCCTTCAATCCGCCCCCCTGGCAGCCGCGAAAACCGCTGGACCTCTCCACACCAACCCGTTTGGTATCTAGAATCTTTTTGGATGCCATCGCCAGATGCTGCTTAAAAAAACAAGGTGTTCGTCCTCCAGGCAAGCCGATTTTGGCCGAAGCCTCTTCCTGCTGATCAACTATTTTCCTAACAAGCCTCGCCCGGAGGAATCTTTTTGGTGGTTTTGGGCTATCTTCCAATCACCCCCAATAGCGACGCACGACTGTTCGCCGCCACCCCTTAGTATTTTGGTCTTGTTTTTTATTTTATAGTAGGTCCATCCGCTCCAGAAATAGTTTTCAGGACAAAATCTTTCAAACTCGGCGCCCACCACCAGGCTTCTTTGCTTCTGCACTGCTTGTCATTCCTGCGCCACCAGCAATCCAGTGAGTCTCTCCCCTGGTGTGAGAGAGAGCCTGGCCCGCCGCCGTCTGGGGAGGTGGGGGGACATCCCTTGGAATTCCTTCAGGCGCAGGAATCAGCCGTCCAGCTGTCAGCCCAGGGTGCTCCTGGTTTCGCTAGAGGACTTTTCCTGACACCCTACTTGGCAGGGGAAACAAGAAAGGGGGGTTTTTATTTGCGGAAGCAATAAAATATATCTGAGGCTTGCTTTCGGGGAAATCGGAAAAGAGGATAAAATAGGAAGCCTGGATTTAGAAAATAGGCAAAATACACAATTTGGGTAGTAATTCCCTGCCTTGAAATGCTCCCTACAATTCATTAGGTTTATACCATTTGGAAAAACTTTTTCCAGGGTAGTGAAATCAGACTAAGGAATACCAGGGGGCACCCCCATAAAGAGGTACCCCTTCCTAAAAAGTCCCCGGTACCCTAGGCAGCACCAAAGGGCTAGTTGCTCCAATGGGCACCGCAAATAAGGCCTTGGCATGGGATTTTCTACAACTTCATGGGTAATCGTTTCCCCCTAAAGGAGTTATTTATCTCCTATTCCCGCGAGCGTCCGTCTATGAGCGAACCGTATTTCCAACGTCTGTTTGCCGACCGGATTGGCGGTCCTAATTACGGAAAAACCCAGAAAATCTATAAGTTCGAGAAAATTAAGCGGGCCAAACGCCGTGTGTTAGCCCAACATCCCGAACGCCCTTTGGTGGATTTCGGCATTGGCGAAAACGACGAAATGGCCGACTTGTCTGTCCGGCAGGTGATGGCTGAGGAAATCCATCGGCCGGAAAACCGCGGCTATGCCGACAATGGCATCTTTGCCTTCAAAGAGGCGGTCGCCCGGTTCATGAAGCGGGAGTTCAATGTGGATTTGGATCCAGAGACGGAGATCAACCATTCGATTGGGTCCAAGCCGGCCTTGGCGATGCTGCCTGCCTGTTTCATTAATCCGGGCGACATTACCATCATGACGGTGCCGGGCTATCCGGTGGCCGGTACGCATACGGAATACTACGGCGGGCAAGTGTACAAAGTACCTCTGCTGCCCGAAAACGATTTCTTCCCCGATCTAGATAGCATCCCTCCGGATGTCCGACGTCGGGCCAAGTTGCTGGTGCTCAACTATCCGAACAGTCCCACCGGCAAAACAGCCACCAAAGAGTTTTACCAGCGGGTCATCCAGTTCGCCCTAGAAAACGAAATTGTGGTGATTCAAGATGCTGCGCATCTGATGCTCAGTTTTGATGGGCCACCGCTGAGTTTCTTGCAGGTGCCAGGGGCCAAACAAGTGGGCGTGGAAGTCCATTCTCTTTCCAAAGGTTGGAATATGATTGGTTGGCGGATGGGCTGGGTCTGCGGCCATGAGCGCATCGTGCGTGCCTTTGCCGACGTCAAGGATAACACCGATTCGGGACAATTTATTGCCATTCAGAAAGCCGCCATCGCCGCCCTGGATAATCCAGAAATTCCCCAGCGAACCCGCGCCAAATATCGTCGCCGGTTGGAGAAACTGGTGGCCATGCTTCGTCGGTGTGGTTTTCAGTGCCAGATGCCCGGCGGCACCTATTTTGTCTATGCTCCGGCGCCAAAAGGAGTGCGAGGCGGTCCCCTGTTTGCCAATGCCGAACAGGCCTGCCATTACCTAATCAACGAGCTTTCCATTGTTACCGTCCCATGGGATGATGCCGGGCCCTACCTCCGATTTTCCGTTACCTATGAGGCCCCCGACGAGGCAGCCGAAGATGCTCTGCTGGCCCTGGCCGAACAACGCTTCCAGCAAGCAGGGCTTATCTTCTAACCGACGGCATTTCATCGCCCGACCGGTGGCCTCTTGGAGCTCCTGTGATCTGTCTGTCAAATGCCCGTTGGTGGGCAACCAGGCGATGTGGATTTCGCTGGCCTCTGGGAGCTAATGTCCTCTGTTTCTCAGGGCGGCAGGGGTTATCCCATGCCGGTAAGATCCAAAACCCTTTTATTTCCCTTGGTTGGCCAGGAATCGGCGGTTGACAGGATCCATCCCGGTCTCAATCCCAAAGGAACTGCTGCCCCACCGCTAAGTACCCTAGGCTAGCAAAGTCCCTGCCAACCCAAGAGAGTTTCCCAATAAGTTCACCGCTCCAGTTAGCCTGCTCTTTGCTCTGCCTGTCCGGTTTACGCCCCTACTTGGTATAGAGGACCGAGTCGGCATCTTCGATATATCCGCTATTTTTCCCATAATCTTTTCTTTGCCCCAAAACCACCGACGGCCTTCCCGCCTTCGGGCAGTTGACCAGACAGCAGGGTCATTCTACGTTTCCATAGAAGTCGGTTTTTTGGAAAGGAATACGGCGCCGGTTCCTCCGGCTGGAGAGCCAAGGCGGCCAACCTACCTGATCCCGCCTGCTAGGGGGGACGTGCCAAAATAGCTTTCCTGAAAATGAGATAAACATCTATTAGACAAGGGCGGCGGCAAACCAGGGTACCTTGGCAATCGGTTTTTCTCAGGATTCCGGCTACCAGGCCTGGAAGGATTTCTGGCATGAAAGCGGAGTACATCAATCCCTTTATCACTTCATTGGGAACCGTATTTCGCACGATGCTTCAGTGTGAGGTGAAGCGGGGCCCGATTCATCTAAAAGAGCGTTCCTATCCGAATCATCCGATTAGCGGCGTGATTGGCTTGTCCGGTAAGGCGATTGGCACGGTGGTTCTTAGTATGTCCGAGCCGGTGGCTTTGAAGGCGGCTTCCGCGATGTTGATGACCGATTGCCAGGAGGTTAATGCGGATGTCTTGGATGCAGTGGGTGAACTGACCAACATGGTAGCCGGTCGGGCCAAATCCCAATTGGAAGAACTTCAGCTTTCGGTCAGTCTGCCGAACATTGTAACCGGCCCAGACCACGAGGTGCGCTTTCCTTCCAATGTGATGCCGATTTGTGTCCCTTTTGACACGCCCTGGGGACCGCTAACCTTAGAAGTGGGGCTGGCCCCGGTGGCTGTACCGGTTGCCACTTAATTAGGAACCTTTGTACATCAGTCACCTTGTTTCCCCGCCGGCTGCCTGAAATCTAAGAAACCGGTTCAACTTTTTCCGGCAAATACCCACCCCCTATCCTCACATCGGAGCATTGCAACGCAAGCTTCTGTTTCAGCTTTTTCGGACTAATCCCCCTGGCTGGCCAGCCATCAATACCTGAATATTTTAACCCTGAAAATTAGTTCGCTTTCGGTGGGAGAGATTTTCCAGAACCATTCCCGAATTCCCTGGAACTGCCGCCCGATCTTCTGGGTTGGCTTTTTCTGCCCGGTAAGGAAACGCCGCCGGGGCTGTTTTCCGTTGAGGGGTTATCTCCTGCTCTCTGCCACGACCAGCCATTGGTGTTCGGTTTGTTGTTCGATGCGCAGGACCCGCTCCAGAAAGCAGCGAACTACTTCCAGGTTGGTTTGGGTGTGCAAGCTGGGCGCCAGGGTCCGGAAGGCACCTCCCCCGGCCAATCCAAGATAAATCAGCAATTGATCTGCTAGGTGCGGCCCTACCGGCACTTCAGCCTGGAGCCAATGCTCAGCTTGTCGTGCCGCCTCAAGGCCCACCTTCTCCGCAGGTACTTTGATCTGCCCAAACGCCGTGAATAGCTCCGTAACCTGTTCACACTGAATCCGGATGCCAATGTAATTGCCCGGCCCCGCAGAATCGACCTCCACAATACGTACACATTTCTTTTCCCACCCCAAGTGCTTGCGCGCCGTTTCTACTTCCCGCTCGGCAATATGGCGAGGCAGTCGGCTCAGCACCGCATAGATCTCATGTTCCAGCACTCGACCCCGATGCAGTAGCTCCACCGGCTGAAGCTGATTGGTCGGCTGAATCCGAACCCGCATCTGCCCCCCACCCGCAGGATAAAACCCATGGGCTTCCAACTCTGCTTCCACCCGAAGGCCCATCCGCCGCAATATCGGCAAAAAGACCTCTACCAAAAAATCAAATGGCGGGGCCAGCGGATTATGCGTGCCGCCCCGCAGAATCAATTCCGACGCCTCTTTGGCCAACCCTAGCCCAGGCAACACCGTTTGCAACACCAGTACCGTACTGCCCGCGGTTCCTACGTCGAACTCATATTGTCCCCCGCGAATCGGCCCAGGCCAAAACGCCAACCGCTGGCTCCCTAAACTGGCCCCCTCGACTCGGGCCTGGCATATCTGGGCCGCTGCCAACACCGCCGTCAAGTGCTGCGCTTGCAGCCCCGGTTTTTTCCGCGCAGCACGAATCCGCTCCATCCGAAACGAGCGACTCGTAACCGCTGACAAGCCCAGAGCCGTCCTCAAAATCTGCCCACCCCCCTCGCCCATCGATCCATCCAAAACCAAATCCACATCGTGCAGCCCAGCCCACTCCATAATGATATCATGTCCATTCTTACGATTGTTTCCCTCTGGCAGACCAGGCCCCCAGTAAACCTTCCTATCGCTTGCCACGCAGAATAGGCCGCTTGCTCCCACCGGCCAAAAAACTCAAAAACGCCGCCTCGCAGTACCCCCTTGCTTTGCCCGCTCCCCCACCTGGCCCTCTCTGACCAAAGCGGCCGCCCCCAATCAAACCCATCCCCTCCCCTTCAACTTATCCGCCACCACCAACCCCTTCCATGGGGCCACGGCTGTGTCCGTTGCCGCCCCCCATATGCAGCCATACGCCGCGGGCGCCTCATACGAACTGGCCAACGTCCTCGCCTCGCCCATCCGTCGCTATGCTGCTGGTCCACTACCGACGTGCGGCTTCTACTTGTTGATCTTCAGCTTGCCCAGCGGATACCATCCGTCCTCGGCGCGTCCTCGGATTGCCAGCCGGACTACCGGTTTACTGGACTGCGGCTCGACCACCGCCAAGGCAAGCTGATACGTTCCGGCGGGCATTTCGACCGGCAGCACAACGCTATCCTTCTCTTCGACCACCTCGCCGGGAGGTAAGTCGGGCGGGTTTTGCAGGAAGGTAGGGGCGAAAATATCGACCGACCCGGGCATCCACCGATTGACACTCAGGCCCCCGGTCAGCACATATTGCCGTCCGTCCTCACTGCTCAGTCGATACGCCACCCGATACGGCCGGTAGCAGGGCGCCGAACCGACGTTCTGCCATTTCATGACTAGCGTCAGCTTCCCGCCGGCGGCCGCTTCTGCCGGATAGCGCAGCTCTCGCAACACCAGTCGGTAGCCCAAACGACGCAGAAACCGTTCCAGCTCCGGACGCACCTCAGGACCTTCCGGCAACGGAGCCGACTTGTTGTTGATCTGCGATCCGTGCATCGCCAAGGCGTAATTGAAGATGTATCGCAACGACCAGCCTTCGGCCACCCATTTGCGCATGTCCCAGCAGGTTTCCCAGACCACAGGGGCCTTCTTCCACACATCCCAGATACCCGCCTGGCGAATCCAATATGGATACCCTTGCCGCATGTGGCACCAAGTCTTCGAGAATCCGCCCAAGTCGCCTAGACAGTCGGCGCGCCATCCGGCCCCCCGACTAGTGGCCAGCGTCAAAAACTCCCCCCCGCCAATAAGCATTAGCAGCGGCGTCTTGCGGAACGCTGCCAAGTACGCCTCAACTATCAGTCTCCGCGTCTGCGGCGTGTTGATCCTGCACGTCTTCGAGCCGCTCAAATGCCACTCGCCCCACCAGCCAACCGATCCCAGGTCGATGTGATCAATGTCCGGGTGACCGTCGTACCGTTGGCCCAGACGCTTTATGAAATCCAGGTGCTTCCCAAGCACCAACGGGTCGTCCAGATCGGGAACCAGAAACGGCCCCCGACCGAAGCGATCGCATAGCAGTTCCCGTCCGCCGATTTTCTTCAACCATGCCGGATGATAAGGGCGCTCCTTGTTCGTCGAGTAACACATCACCCGAAACGCCAGTTGCTGCCCAGCTTGGCGCGTTTCTGCTAACACCTTATCCAGAAAATCAGTGTTGAGTTTTCCTTCCTCCGGTTCCAACGTGGCCCAATCCCATCGGGCATAGTGTACCGTAGACGGAATCCACGACGGCAAGTTCCTGTCCTGCTTAGCGGTACAATGGAACGTTTGCCATCCAATGCCTGGATTCGCCAACAGTTCGTCGGTTTCTTCTGGGCTAACGACCACAATCGGCTGCGGCGCCGCCGCAAAGCACACTCCGCTAGCCAACAATAACACAGCGATGCAAAACCATAAAGTTGTGGACTTCACGGCATTGGCCCTCTCGTTCGAATAACCCTTTATACACAGTATAGTTGCCCGGGCAAGAGCCGGCCGGAAATAGCTGCATCTCCTTCGGGTCAAAAATTTTTCTACTTCTTCACGAGTACATAATCTTTTGTGGCTCGTCAAGGCATGTCGGTTGGTGGAATTTGGCGGCGGGAAAGCAAGACCATCAAAAACATCCGACTGCCAGCAGCACCCCTTCCATGGGGCCACGGCTGTTTAGCCGTGGAAAG
>CALIRO010000063.1 GCA_938042245.1 uncultured Thermoguttaceae bacterium | reverse complement strand
AATACAGATTCTGATTCTGAAGTATTACTAAATGCCTTTGCTCATGAATTACAGGTAAGAGGTAAGCTAGAGCCGACGAGTGATGATATTTTTGCCTCGGTTTCTGAGGTTCATAAGCGCTGTCGTGGCGCTTACGGCGTGGTGGGTCTTATTGCCAATTATGGTATGTTTGCATTTCGCGATCCCAACGGCATTCGCCCGCTTTGTTTTGGTGTTCGTCACACCGATCAGGGCGATGAATATGCCGTGGTTTCTGAATCAGTCGTTCTCGATAGTCTTGGCTTTGAATTAATTCGCGATCTGGAGCCGGGTGAGGCACTATTTGTGGATACCAAGGGCAAGTTAGGAGCGGAACTTGGCTTGGATCGGGGCGAAGTGCGTCGGCACCGGGCCTTCTACATCATCGACCGCACCATTCCCGTGGCCTTCGAGCGGGGTAAGGACCACAACGTCGAAAAGTGCATCCTGCTACGCCGCTTTATCGAGTAGCCCGCCACCATTCCCCCTCACCCTAACCCTCTCCCGCCAGGGGAGAGGGGATTTGGTTGAACTCTCTCCCGCCGGGGGAGAGGAGATTTGATTGAAGTTTCTCCCACAAAGGGAAGAGGGCGATCCCCGTCGAGGGAATCGACCACGAGGTAGGTAGGGGATTTGGTTGAAGTCTTTCTCGGAAAGGGGAGAGGATTTGGCAGAAGGCTCTCCTGCCAGGGGAGAGGGGATATTAATGAGATGACAAGACTGGTGAGCGATTCTACCAGCGCAGGAGCACGGTTCCCCAAGCCAGCCCGGCGCCGAATCCGCTAAACAGAATCACATCGCCCGGATGAATCCGGCCCTGCCGATAGGCCTCATCTAATGCCAGCGGGATGCTAGCAGAAGCGGTGTTCCCGTATCGCTGCAGGTTGTTGAACACCTTGGCCGGGTCGATGCCGAGTTCTTTCACCGCTGAGTTAATGATCCGCATATTGGCCTGATGGAAGATGATCAGATCGACATCATCCAGGGTCAAGTGGGCTTTTTGGAGGACATCGTTGCAGGTTTGGGCCAGTTGGCGGATGGCCCATTTGTAGATGACTCGGCCTTCCATGGAGAGATATTGTCTGGGGTCGTTGGGGCCGTCGGCTTGGCTGAAAGGTAGTTTGGAGCCGCCCATCGGCCGACAGAGAAGATCCGCCCCGGATCCGTCGGAGCCGACCGCATAGGCCAAAAGCCCTTGCTGTTGGCTTCCCGGTGCCAAAAGCACTGCGCCGCCGGCATCGCCGAAAAGCGGATAGGTGCGTTGGTCGGCGGGGTTAACGATTCGGCTATTGCAGTCGGCGCCGAGGACCAGAGCCAGTCGGCTGCATCCGGTGGCCACATATTGCATGCCAGTAATCAAGGCGAAGACGAAGCTAGCGCAGGCGGCCTGCAAGTCGAAGGCCATGGCCTCCAGGCCCAATTGGTCCTGTACCCAAGAGGCGGTAGCCGGCATGGGCATATCGGGCGTACACGTGCCCAGCAGGAGCAGGTCGATCTCTTTCGGATCAACCCCGGCCTTTTGGATGCATCGGCGGGCCGCTTCCACCGCTAAATCGCCGGTACCCATCCCCGGCGGAGCATGACGACGAGCCAGGATCCCGGTGCGCTGCACGATCCAGTCCGCATCATAGCCTAAACCGGCCAGGTCTTCATTGCGGATCTCTTGCTCCGGCACAAAACTGCCGGTGGCAAGCGTCTGGACTCCTAACAAAGAACCGGTGCGAGACCGGCGTGTTGCCAACACCCGTTCTGCCAGTTGGGTTGTCAGAGGATTCATGGGCAGATACCTATTGGGAACTAACCACCGCCTCCCCCTGGGCCCTTTATCCTACCATTGGAAGCTGTGGGACCAAAAGCCCCTTTGCCCAGTGTCTCAGGTGTGCCCCCCAGCCCTGAGAATCCAAAATCTTCGGGGAAAAAAGGAGAAAACTTTGCTATGGTGCCGCCAGCCGCCCCCCATCATGCCTTAGCAGCCTTCGTTGATGGAAGGGATAAATCGCTGGTCGATAGATAATCAAAAACCTTAGCATACGCTTTTTGGGGAGATTTCTCAAGAGGGTTGGGGGTAGGAAAAGAGGGAGTTGGCCAATGTATTTTACCTATATTATCTATTTTCTCGAACCGACAGGGCTCTTCTCCCCCAATCCCTCCGGGTGGTGTGCCGCAGTTGCTTGAAATCCGCCTGCTTTCCCATCGCCGGTGGGTGGATGGACGTGAATCGAAGATGAGCTCAGGAGGCAAAATAGAAGCCCCTATAAGTTAGTTCATAGTGATAGGGGTATTCCCTTTCTTGGAGGGGACCGAGCCGACCCGTTCGATATACGAAAGCAAAGACGTTCAGGGCGAGGCTGTATTCCACGGCATTCAGGAAGGGTATAATGAAGGTTCGACCGTTAAAAGAACGCTAAAATTTTCCTACCCGCTTAGCCAAGTGAAGTAGGCCGAGTCGTTAGAGGAAGGAGATTCCCACGATGGTGATTCCCCCTGCCCAAATCAGAATCCAGAAAACCACCGGTTCCACAACCGGGATGCTTGTTTTGGCAGGGTTCCCAAAGCGTGTGAGTCGGCGGGAATATCAGTGGCTGAAATAAGTGATTTTCTAATCCATCACAGGAGGTTTAACCATGAGGTTTCATGCTGGATCATCAGGGAGTGTGGCATCGCGGGGTTCTTCGGCTGCTACGCGGCGGGAGTTTTTGAAGTGGGCTGGTGCGGCGGCTGGGGGGATGGCCGCAGCGGGGACGTTGCCGCTAGTGCGGTCGGTCCATGCCGCCGGAAGCGACGTGTTGAAGGTGGGGCTGATCGGCTGCGGCGGGCGCGGCTCAGGAGCTGCCATCAATGCCTTGGATGCTGACCCTGGAACCAAGCTGGTGGCTATGTGCGATATCTTTGAGGATTGGGCGCGCGGGGCACGGGATCGGTTGAAAAAGATGAAGCCGGATCGAGTCGATGTGCCGGACGATCGGCTTTTTGTGGGTTTTGACGGCTACCAGAAGGTGATCGAAGCGTCCGACGTGGTGCTGATCGCATGTGCATCTCGATTCCATCCGGAGTATCTGAAGGCAGCGATTGACGCCGGCAAACACGTCTTTTGCGAAAAGCCGCACGCCATCGATCCGCCCGGAGTGCGCATCGTGCAGGCTGCCTGTGAAGAGGCCAAGAAAAAAGGCCTCAGCGTGGTTTCGGGCCTTTGCTGGCGGTATCACACTGGCGTGCAGGAGACGATGAAGCGCGTGCTGGACGGGGCCATTGGCCAGATCGTGGCCATTCAGGAAAACTACCTGCGCACGCCGTATCGGTTGGTGGAGCGGAAGCCCGGCTGGTCGGAAATTGAGTATCAGTTCCGGAATTGGTACCATTTCAATTGGCTTTCCGGGGACGACATCCAGCAGTCGCTCATCCACAGTCTGGACAAAGCGTCCTGGGCGATGGGCGATCAGCCGCCGGTTTGGTGCTACGGGGTGGGCGGCCGGGCCGCCTCGTTCGGCGATGTCTATGGCGATGTGTTTGACCACAATGCGGTGGCTTATGAATATCCCAATGGTGTTCGCGTTTACGGATTTAACCGGGCGCAGAACGGCTGCTACACGGAGACGTCGGACCTTATTTTGGGAACCAAAGGGCGATGCGACGTCTTGCGCCATCGGATCGAAGGCGAAACGAAATGGGAGTACAAAGGCCCGCCGTGCAATATGTATCAAGCGGAGCATGAGGCCCTATTTTCGGCCATCCGCAGCGGCAAACCTGTAAATAACGGGCAGTACATGGTCATCAGCACCATGTTGGCCATTTTGGGCCAAATCGCCGTCTATACCGGCCGAAAAGTAACCTGGGAAGAGGCCTTCAACGCCAAGTTCCGATTCGGGCCGGAAAAGGCCGATTTTACGATCGATCCGCCCGTCAAACCCAACCCGAACGGCGAATATCCGATCGCCATCCCCGGGATTACCAAACTGGGCTAAACGGTACCATCCGCTAGAGCATTCCGGCCATAGGAGCTTTGCCTCCATTGTCGGAAGGAGCTGGGGGTCTGCGCGGTGGGGGCAGGTTGGCCGAAAGGACCGGCTCATCTGGGCGCCGTCTGCGCTGACATTATCCCTGTGGGTCTTTTTTGTTGGTAGGAGTCGCAAGAGCAGGGGTTGTCTATTGGCCTAAAATGCTAGAAGGTCTATTGGGCTAAAATGGTCGAAGGAGTGCCGAATGGAAGGATCTGCTTCTATGTCGGACGAGAGTTTAGACGTGATTGCGGTTGGGGCGCATCCGGACGACGTGGAGATTGGGTGCGGAGGGACCCTGGCGCGACTGGCCGACCAGGGCTATCGGGTAGGCATTGTGGATTTGACGGATGGGGAACCGACGCCGGAATGTCCCAGTCCGGAGGTACGGTTGGCCGAGGCGCACAAAGCAGCCGCTGTGTTGGGCGTACAGATCCGGCGGACGTTGGGGTTGCCGAACCGTCGGCTTTTCGACTCCTTTGAAGCCCGGGTGGCGCTGGCCAAGGAGTTTCGGCGGTATCGGCCCCGGTTGGTGCTGACCATGGGAGGCAAAACCCCCCTTGCTTCGCCCGACCATTATCAGGCCATGCTGATTACCGAAGCGGCGGTGTTTTATAGTCGGCTGACCAAATGGGAGCAGTATTTTGACGGTCTGCCGACCTACCAGGTACCTCGACTGTTATACTATCGGTTGGATTTGTTCAGATTGGTGCTGGAAGAGCCGAATCGGCTTGTAGTGGATATCGGCCCCTATCTAGATCGGAAACTGCAAGCCCTGGCCTGCTACCAGAGCCAATTTCCGCCTAGCAAACAGCATGTGTTCCAGCGGATTCGGGCCTTCAACCAACAGCAGGGAATGGCCGCCGGTTTTGAAGCAGGCGAAGTCTTTGTTTCGCCAATCCCGCTGGGCACCGGGGATTTGATGGGCTTTTTGTTTCCTCCGGCTGGCAAATAGCTCCGGCCGGCCAGCCCAAGCAAGATCGCCCTCTTGGCTGCTGGGAGAGTGGCTTTCTGGGTACTTCCTTTGATTGATCTAGTTTTGGAGATGGTTAGACAGATTTCTTCCTGGCGGCGTTTTGGACAACGGCCTGCCATTGCTCTGGAGTGTTGATATTGATAAAGGAACGCAGTTCGGGGTCCAGAGGTTGGATCTGTTGGGGGCTGAGGTATCGGATCCGGACGTAGGGGAAAAAGGAGAGGATTCGTTGTTGGCCGGCTCGAATGGCAGCCTCCACCGCCTCTAGACAGGTGCGTCGATAGGCCGCATGAAGCGGTTCCACTCGATTGCCGTTTTGCAGCACCACCGCATCGTAGCCGTCGGCCCAGCCGATAAAGGCTCTTAACAGGCAGGGGTTCAAGAAGGGCATGTCGCAGCCGACGGCCAAAATCAGTTCATACGTGGCAGCCTGAAGCCCGGCATGCAAACCCCCTAAAACGCCCACCCCGGCAAAGACATCCTGCACCAGCCGAACACCTAAGCCCGCATACAGGTGCAGTTGATTGGCCACTACCAAGACCTCTTGGCAGACCTCGGCCAACCGGTCCAGCACATGGGTAATCAGCGGCCGACCCTCTAGTGGGAGAAAGGCCTTGTTTTGGCCCATTCGGCTGCTGGTGCCACCTGCCAGTATCACCCCAGTAACCGGCAACCGCTCCATCGGGTTGTACTCCTTCCGCGACTAGACGAGGGAACTCCGCAGTAGGTTCAACCGGGGCCCATTGGTTCCGGCATCCTAATCGGAAGGCAGTGGAAAGCCCTGCAAGGAGCTTTTCGGGGGGACCGATCCATTCCGGCATCCTTCCGTAAACAGGGAGCGATTGGGCCGCTAGAGGCAGGATCTGCTACGATTGCCCGATCGGTTCTACTCGGACCGCACAGACTTTGTATTCTGGGATTTTGGCCACGGGATCCAAGGCGGCCTGGGTCAGCGCATTGGCTGCTGCCTCCGCATAGTGAAACGGAATGAAGACCACGCCGGGGCGGATCTGCTCGGTAAAGCGGGTAGTCAGTTCGATTTGGCCCCGCCGACTGATCACCCGTACCTTGCCGGGCATTTTCAGTCCCAGCCGGCTTGCATCTTCCGGATGGATTTCGATATACGGTTCGGGAGCTTCTTGTTCCAGCTTAGGGGATCGGCGGGTCATTGTGCCGGTGTGGAACTGGAAGATGGATCGGCCGGTGGTGAGGATGAACGGATATTCCTCATCCGGCAATTCTGCCGCCTCCTGAAAATGCACTGGCAAGAATCGGCCCAACCCACGAGTAAACTTCTCCTTGTGCAAATACGGTGTGCCGGGATGGTCTGGGGAAGGTACAGGCCACTGCAAAAATCCCTCCCGATCCAACCGCTCATAGCTTACCCCGCCGTAACTGGGCGCAAGCCGGGCTACTTCTTCCATGATCTGAGCAGGTCCGGCAAAATCAAATCCTCTCAGGCCCAATCGCTGGGCTAGCAGACAAATGATCTCCCAGTCGGCCTTGGCCTCCCCAGGAGGAGGCAGGGCTTTTCGCACCCGCTGAATCCGGCGGTCGGTGGCCGTGAACGTGCCGTCTTTCTCGGCCCAGGCCGCTCCCGGCAGCACCACATCGGCCAGTTGGGCCGTCTCGCTGAGGAAAATATCCTGCACCACCAAAAACTCCAATTGCTCCAGGCATTGCCGGGCATCATGGATGTCCGGGTCGGAAAGCAGGGGGTTTTCGGCCATGATGTACATAGCACGCAAATTTCCTTGCCCTGCGGCATGAATCATCTCGACCACGGTCAGGCCGATTTGTTCGGGCAACCCTTCCACCTGCCAGGCGGCTTCCAATTTGGCCTTGACCTCCGGGGCAGAGACCGGCTGGTAGGCGGGATAGACATTCGGCAGGGCGCCCATATCGCAGGCGCCTTGGACGTTGTTCTGACCGCGCAACGGGTTGACTCCGGCGCCGGCAATGCCCAGGTTGCCGGTCAGCATCGCCAGGTTGGCGATGCATTTGACGTTGTCAGTTCCGGTGGTGTGCTGAGTAATGCCCATGGCGTAGATGATGGCGGCCGGTTTGTTCTGGGCGTACATGCGGGCGGCTGTTTGAAGCTGGGCGGCCGGGATGCCAGTGATCTGGGCCACCCGATCCGGTGGATATTGTTGTACTACCTCCCAGAGCTGATCAAAGCCCTCAGTGCGGGTCTGGATGAACTGCTGGTCGGCCAACCCTTCGGTAATGATAACATACATTAGTCCATTCAGCCAGGCTACATCCGTGCCGGGCTGAGGACAAAGATATATGTCGGCCAGTCGGCCTATCTGGACCTGGCGCGGATCAATGACAATCAGCTTCGCCCCCTGCTGCTTGGCTTTTAGGATGTGGCTGGCAATCAGCGGGTGGCCCTCCGTGGTGTTGGAGCCGGTAATGAGAAAACACCGGGTGTGCTGGCTAAACTCGGGAGTCGAGTTGGTCATCGCACCGCTTCCGAAAGCGGCAGCCAAACCGGCCACCGTCGGTGCATGGCAAAGCCGAGCGCAATGATCCACATTGTTCGTCTTGAACCCGGCCCGGGCCAGCTTCTGCATCAGGTAGTTTTCCTCATTGGTGCACTTGGCCGACGCCAAAAAACCCAGAGCTTCCGGCCCATAGCGACTGGAAATCCGACGGAACTGCTCGGCCACCAATCGAAGGGCTTCCTCCCAGCTGGCCTCTTGGAACCGCTCGCCTTGCCGAATCAGCGGCCTGGGGAGCCGATCCGGATGCCGCAAAAACGCCGCCGCATTCCACCCCTTAATACACAGTTTCCCCTGACTAACCGGATGCTCCTTGGCTGGCAACACGCCCACCATTTCCCCATCCAGCATCTGCAGATACAACCCACAGCCCGCTCCGCAATAAGGACAGACTGTAAGAATATTTCGGTAGTCCATGCTGCTGGTCTCCTTAAGGGGTTGCCAGTAGTGCGGTCTCGGCAAGCCTACCGGTCCTGGGCAAGCCGAGGCGCCAACTCTCCTGGGCAGTGGCTAGGTACTTACCCATTCCGGAAGCCTTTTCGCTTTACTGAAACTTTTTTCCTTCGGGGAGGCGCCGATCCTACCGCTCTGCTTAGGGGTTTGGTAGGGGGGTGGTTTCTTCGGTGAGGCTAAGGGAAAGGGGCGGCTGGGCCGAAAGGTCCTCCCCAGCCTGGTAGCCAAACATCTCGGCCACATCGCGGCGCAGCAGCTCATAGAGCACCGTCAGCGGGATGTGGGCCGGGCAGCTCAGTTCACACTGTCGGCAGCCGACGCACCGGCTGGCCATGTGCATCGCACGCACGAGGTGGAACGTTGGGAAAGGCGGGGCCAGGATTCCCCGCTCTACCCAAAGCGGATCCTCTAGCGCACATGCCTGGCAGAAACACTCTGGACAGATGTTTCGGCAACCGTAACATTTGATACACTTAGCAAACTCTTGACGCCAAAAGGCCCATCGCTCCGCTAGACCCAAGCGTTCATTCTGCACTAGCAGCGGATGCGCCTCGGCGGCCGCAGCAGGCGATCCTAGCACCTCCACTTGGGGCCAACCGGTCGGATTAGGAACAGGCCTTTGACAGCGGCAATGCTGGGCCTCCTCTGGGGTGCAAGCAACCGCCAAAAGGTAAAGGCGATCCGGCGCCACCTGCCCCCGCTTGGCCAGTTCCACCAACCCCCGCAGATCGCAGGCTCGCACCACCACACCCAGCCGGGCTTTCGGATACCTCGCTTGCAAAACCCGCACAATCCCACCAAGCGGATACCGAGGCGAGAGCACAAGCCCGGCAAGCTCCTCGCAATGATGAAACACATAGGGAGCTGCGCCCTCGGTAGTGCGCAGAATCCCTAGCAGGCCGTCTAGTTCCGGCAATTTTCGGGCCGCGCAGCCCCGTAGTATCTCCACAAGTTCATTCTCCTTCATCGCTCCCTCCCTAGCCATTCCAGGAGCCGAGGAAGCACCGATTATCGTCCTCCACCCATCCTGGGCAAGCCCAATTCTTGCCGAATCGGTCCCAGGGAGCGGATGGTCTGGACAAACTCGTTGGTTATCTGTACAAATTTGGGCGCTTCGGCTGAGGAAACCCAGTCCAGCCGAAGCCGCTCCGGATTAATCCCCACATAGCTGAGCAAGCGTTGCACCAGGGGAATCCGTTTGGCGGTCCGGTGGTTGCCGCTGATGTAATGGCAATCGCCGATGTGGCAACCTAAAACCAAAACGCCGTCCGCCCCCGCCCGAAAGCAGCGCAAGATCATCTCCGGCGAGACCCGTCCGGAACACATTACCCGAATCGGCAGTACCTCAGGCGGCGATTTCATCCGGGCAATGCCCGCATTATCCGCCCCCGTATAAGAACACCAGTTACAGAGGAACGCTACAATCCTCGGCTCAAACGGTTCGCCCATGCGTAAAACTCCCTAAATGCCTCTGGTGGGCAGAAAATGGTTTCTTCATGGAAAAGAAGAGATTTGTTTTCTTTCCTTCTTATCCATCTGAGGTAGCAGCCGGTAGGGGCGACCAGCCGATCGCCCCTGTATGATCTCTCCTGGCAAGGCAGGAGTGTTCTGCATCCCTGCTTGCGCAGGGATGACAACTAAAAGGCTTTCGCAGGGATGCCAGATCAAGGACTGATCCCTTTCGGCTATAATGTCCCGAAAACTTCTTCCAACAGCCCGTCGATCTGGGCGACGAGTTGCTGGTCGGTAAAATGCAGGCTCTGGATGGCTTGGCTGGGGCAGGCGGCTGCACAGGTACCGCAGCCTTGGCAAAGGGCTGGGTTCACCTCCGCTTTGCCATGCTGGTTCCGCTGAATGGCCGAATAGGCACATACTAATATACACTCCCCGCATCCGACGCATTTTTCTACTTGCACCTGGGCCACCGTGGGCGAAATGGTGATTTCTCCTTGGTTGAACAGACGTACTACGTGCATGGCCGCCGCATCGGCGTGGGAGACGGTATCGGGGATGTCCCTGGGGCCTTGGCAGCAACCGGCCAGGAAGATGCCTGCCGTGGCCGTCTCCGAAGGGCGAAGTTTTGGGTGCGCCTCCGCCAGCCAACCGTCCGGGCTTCGCCCTATGCGACAAAGGGCGGCCAATCGGTCGGTATCCGGCTGCGGCTCCATGGCGGAAGCCAAAATGACCATATCCACATCCACGCAGACCAATCGGCCCAGGTTGGCGTCTTCGGCTCGAACGCGAAGTTTACCGTCTGGCAAAACGTCCACTTCCGCCCCACGCCCCCGGACAAAGACGACTCCCTCCTCCTGCACCCGCTGGTAAAACTCCTCATATCCTTTGCCAAAGGCTCGCATGTCCATGTAAAATTGATATACTTGAGCGCCGGTCTTTTCTCGAACCTGGTGGGCGTGTTTGAGGGCGTACATGCAGCAGATGCGGGAGCAATAGGGTTTGGCATTGACGTCCCGGCTGCCGACGCAGTGGAGGATGGCTATCCGTTCGGGCGGTCGGCCCTCGAAGGTGAGGATCTGGCCGCCGGTCGGTCCGCTAGCACTGACCAAACGTTCAAACTGCAATCCCGTCAAGATATTCGGTGAAAGGCCGTAGGAGTACTGCGCCAAGCCGGCCGGGTCCCACAGGGCGTAGCCGGTGGCGATCACAATGGCCCCGACTTCCAATTCCAGAATTTGGTCTTGCTGGGCGAAATCAATGGCGCCGGTAGGGCAAACTTTTTCGCAAACCCGGCACCGGCCTTTGGTGAAAAACTGACAATGCTGACGGTCGATGACAGGGATATTGGGGATGGCTTGGGCGAAGGGGCGATAGATGGCCTTTCGCTGGCCCAAGCCAGCTTCGTAGGCGGTGTCCAGGACTTTGGTGGGGCATTTTTCTTGGCAAAGCCCACAACCATTGCATTTTTGTTCATCAACCGAGCGGGCCCGTTTCCGAACCCGCACCCGGAAATTCCCCACACAACCGCTTACCTCCTCCAGCTCGCTATAGGTCAAAAGCCGAATCTTCGGATGCCGGCCGGCATCGACCATTTTCGGCCCTAGGATGCACAGACTACAGTCCAACGTGGGAAAGGTCTTATCCAGTTGGGCCATTCGGCCGCCAATGGAAGGCTCCCGCTCTACCAGATAGACCGGATAGCCGGCCTCGGCAATGGAAAGGGCTGCCTGAATGCCAGCCACCCCGCCGCCGACCACCAAAGCCGTCTTGGTTATCGGCGCCCGACGGGGTTCCAACGGGGCCTGATACGCCGCCCGAAACACCGCCCCACGGACCAACCGACCGGCCTTCGCCGTGGCACGCTGCCGATCCTCCGTACTCCAGGAGGCATGTTCCCGGATGTTGGCCATTTGCAGATAATAAGGGTTCAGGCCTACCTCGGCCACGGCTTGCTGAAAGGTAGGTTCATGCATCCGCGGGCTACAAGAGGCCACGACAACCCGGTTTAGGCCCAGGGTGCGGATATCCTCTTGAATCATCTGCTGACCCGGCTTCGCACACATGTATTTATAGACCCTGGCTACGACCACTCCCGGCAGCCTTCGGGCCAGCTCGGCCACCGCCTGCACATCCACCATAGCCGAAATGTTGATCCCACACTCACAAACATACACCCCAATCCGCGGCTCTTCCATAGGAGCCACTCCTGATAAACCGGAAAAAGCAATCGACTAAAACCACAGAAGGTGCAACCACTCTTCCATTAAACCGCCAAGGGTGCAGAAACTGAGATGTTAAAAAGATTATTCTTGTCTTTTGTTATTTTTCTTCTGCTTTGTCTTTCCTTGGGATTGTTTGCGTTTTTTTGCGGTTCCATGTTTTACCAGGCTTTGCGGTTAAGCATTGTTGGCGATCTTTCTGCTGACGTGTTGGTACCAAGTGTTCCGGTCAGCTTGTTGGCACTTGTTCCAATGAACTATTTTGGGCGATCTTTGGTTTAACTTTTGGGCAATCTTTGCGGTTAGCTGGTTGTGGCGATCTTTGCGGGCAGCCGGACCGGCGTGAGGTGTCGGCTCAGGCCGAGGGTCTGCTCCGGCAGGCCGAAGGCCAGGCCGATCAACTGGGGTAAATAGAGCACGGGGATTTGCACTCGTTGGCCGAGCCGATGAGAAATCTGGTCCTGGTAGGCGTCCAGGTTCATGTGGCACATGGGGCAGACGGTAACGATGCAATCGGCGCCCTGGCAGGCGGCCAGTACCTCGGCGGCCATGTCCAAGCCGAGGTCCGGTTGGGTTACCAGCAGCGAAGCCCCGCAGCAAGCCGCCTCCCGCAAATGCCGATGCACCTGCACCCCCAGGGCTTCCAAAATCCCAAGCATCGAACGAGGCCGATGAGGGTTATCAAAACGGCTATACGGCCGGACCGTCTGACACCCATAGTACGGCGCCACGCGGAGGCCTTCCAGGGGGTTTTGGACCCTGGTCTGCAGGACTTGGGGGCCAAAGTCGTTGGCCAACACATCCAACAGATGGCGCACCCGCACAACGCCTCGGTAGCAGAGTTGTTCGACTTCCAGGGCTTGGTTGACCGTGTGGTGGAGTTTGGGGTGATCGGCCAAGGTCGTCTGAGTTCGCCGAAGGTTGCTGTAGCAGGCGCTACAGCTGGTCAGCAGGTCTGGGCCATTGGCCTGCTGTTCGGCCAAAGCCAGGTTCCTGGCCGGGAGCACCAGGCCCAGCAGTTGGCTGGCCGCCGACGCCACACTCGCCCCACAGCAGGTCCAGTCCTTTAGCTCCTCCAGTTCCGCTCCCAGTGCCTGAAGCACTGCGAGCGTCGAATCTCGATATTCTCGGGCTGTGCCTTCTTGGGAACATCCTGGGTAGAAAAGATACTTCATCGGTGGTGCTCCCATGGGCTGAACGGACTCGGAATGCGCCCTCTTCCGCCTTCGAGCGATCCAAAAGTATCTGCCTGCTGGGAAGGAGGGGGCCTTTTACCTGGGATCACCGATTCGGCGAATCGGGGGTTTGTTGTTCCAGTTCGGCCACTCGGTCGAAGAGACGCCCTAGTCGGTCTTGTCCGGCAAGACGGGGCAGTTGCACCTGCAGTTTGCCCCGCCAAAGCATCTTCCATCCTAAAGGGGCAAACCGGACTCCGGCTAACGGATTGGACAACACGTACCGGGCCATCAGTTCCATCTCTCGCATCCGGCCGTAACGCCGGATAAGCGTGGCAAAACTCCGGTAAAAAGCCTGGCTTGTGCCGGAGGAGACCAAACCGCGCTGCAGAGCCAATTGCTTCAGTCGGTTCATCGTTTCGGTAAGCGGGATGCCGCGCGGGCAACGCACATGGCAACTGTAGCAGGCGCTGCAGAGCCAGATGCTTTTGGACCGAAGGACTTTTTCAACCAGTCCCAGTTGGACCATCCGCCACATGCGGCGTGGGGGAATATCCATCATGTGGGCGGCGGGGCAGGAAGCCGTGCAGGTACCGCACTGGATGCAGGAAAGCATCTTTTCCCAGTGCGATGGGCTTACCTCCGCCAGCATGCTCCGATCTATGTGGGTCAGGTTGAGCATCTCGGTTTCAATAGACATATAGATTGCTCTCCGATTTTTTCACAAAAACGGCTGTTAAAATTATACCACAATCCCCCCTGCCAATCCACAGCGCCTCTTTCGGGGGCCCCTTTGGCCATCGGGACCGCTTGGTGGCTAAGCTCTTCGGCCTTCAAGGACGTTCCCAAGCTGCCAGCAGTCGGCCCTGCCAGAAACTGCCAGCACCCTGTGGCTATCCGGCCACAGAAAAGTAGTATAAAATAAAAAAGGGTCTCCGGAAATTGAATGCTGCTGTTTTTATTTCTCGGTCTGCCCCGATGAGCACCACCATGCCGCCGAAGCACTGCACCACATTGACCCTCAAGGGACTTAGCATGCCCCCATTTCGGAACAAAGTCGGAGAAAAAAGGCCCATTTAAGAAAGGGATACGGATGAAGATTGTGGCGGCATCCAAGATCCTAAAGGCCAACGATGCATTGGCCGCCGAAAACCGCCAAAAATTGACCGAAGCGGGGGTTTTGGCGGTCAATTGGATGGGCTCTCCTGGCAGCGGCAAAACCACTCTCCTGGAAGCCCTGGCCCGATATTGGCAGGGCCGGCGGAAAGTAGCGGTCATCCAGGGCGATCTGGCAGGCTCCTTGGACGCCCAGCGCATGGAGGCCCTAGGACTACCGGTCGTTCAGATCAATACCGATGGCGCTTGCCATCTGGACGCCAACATGGTCGCACAGGCTTTGGCAGGCCTTCGCCTAGAGCCGGGCAGGCTTCTGATGATCGAAAATGTGGGCAATTTGGTCTGCACGGCCAACTTCGACCTGGGAGAACATCTTCGCCTGGTGGTCCTCAGCGTGCCGGAAGGAGACGATAAAGTAGTCAAATACCCGGCTATTTTCCAAACCATACACGCCCTGGTGATTTCTAAGACAGATTTGCTGGAGCAGGTGAAATTTCATATAGATCGGGTGGGGACGGATCTGCACCGGCTGAATCCCCGAGCACCGCTGTTTTGTGTTTCTGCGCTCCAAGAGAAAGGAATTGCCGAACTGGCCGAATGGATCGAAGCGCATCAGGGGGGATAAAAACCCGGCAGGCTGGGGGATATTACAAGGCCGCCCAGAGGCCTAATTCGGACTGCGGGCGGCCCGTGCGCCCCATTCCTGCATCCCCGCTTTCGCGGGGATGTCAATCAAAGGCCTTCGCAGGGACGACAAATAACGGACTTTTGCGGCGATGACAGGAGAACTGATAGCGGCAAAGCCATCGACTGGGCAAACGAGGCGATTATATCGGCACGGCCAGGGATTGGGCAAACTGGCTCACTTCGGCGGCGGTGGGAAGCGACGGCTGGGCGCCAAGCCGGGTTACCGACAATGCCGCCACCATGTGCCCATACCGAACCGCTTCCAGCAGAGGCCGACCTTGCGCAATCGCCACAGCTAACCCGGCATTAAACGCATCGCCAGCAGCCGTGCAGTCCTTGGCTTCCACTGTAAAACCCGGTACATGCTGGATCTGCTGAGCCGTCGCCACCAGCGCGCCTTGGGCGCCAAGGGTGATGATGACATTTTTAGCGCCGGCAGCCAGGAGTTTTTCTGCTGCCTGTCGGGCCGAAGGCTCATCCAGCACTGGGATGCCGGTCAGCCGTTCTGCCTCCGACTCATTCGGCGTTAGATACGTTACATCTTGCAATAGGTCGGGCTGCAGCGGTGTTTCTGGCGCAGGGGCGGGGTCCAAAATGACGGGCACGCCCGCCTGGGCCGCCACCTGGGCCGCATACCCGACCACCTCCAATGGAATTTCCAGTTGCAACAGCAGGGCGTCAGCTTCCCGAATCCTAGTAGCCGCCCGATCCACATCGGCCGTGGTCATGGCATGGTTGGCCCCAGAAGCCACGGCAATGAGATTTTCCCCCCGCTCATCCACCAGGATCAGCGCCACGCCCGTCGGATGGTCTGGATCCCGGACGATCAGTTCCGTGTCGATGCCTTCGTCGTCGTAGTTTTCGATGGCTTGGCTGCCGAAGATATCCGTGCCCACACGGGCGACAAAGCTGACATGGGCGCCCAGGCGGGCAGCCGCTACCGCCTGATTGGCCCCCTTGCCGCCGGCAGCCATGTAAAATTGTCCTCCGGTAACCGTTTCTCCCGGCTTCGGAAGCCGAGCCGTCTTTATCACCATGTCCGTATTCGAACTGCCCACCACCACTAAATGCGCTGCCTTCATGGGACCTCCTGAAACCAAACTTCCATTGCCAGTTGGGGATAAGGCTTTGGCTTGTTGTTTGGCTTAGACCACCAGCCGAGCCGCAATGATCAGCACCAATCCTATAATATACCCGCCAAACATCAGTGCTAAAAGTCGGCCGGTGCCTGGCGGGGCTTGGCGGAACTCCCGCCAGATGAACACGCCCCAAAAGGCCGCCACCATGGTCGCCCCTTGCCCCAGGCCGTAGGAGATGGCAAAAGTGGCCTTATCGGCAGCAATCATGCTCAGCGTCATGCCGACCTGCCAAATCATCCCGCCCAAAATGCCCCAAAGATGATCCAGCGCCGAACCCTGAAAATACGCTCCCAACGGGACCGGATCGCCCACAAACGGCCGAACCATTATGGCCGTGTTGATCAGAAAATTCGATAAAAATATCCCCAACGAGAAAAAGACCACCGCCGTATAAGGGCTGAGTTTGCCCGCTTCCAGCACCGGTTTTCCCATTGGGAGAACCAGTTGGCCTGTCTGAGGATCCCGAAGCCACGAGGCAATGGCATCGGCCACAAACCGATAAAAAAATCCCATCAGCACCCCGCACAGCACCGAAAGCACAATGCCTTTCATACCGGCCTGCTTTTGCTGAGGCAGGCGGCGGTAGGCAACCGCATCCAACAGGATGGCGGCCAACACCAAAGCCACCCCCAGAAACAACAAGATGGGATTAGCCCGTTCGGCGCCCGGCTTGAAATAATTGACCAACACCCCCAGAAGCAGCGCCAACCCAATGCCCACCGGAAATGCCACCGACATGCCGGCAATGGCAATGGCCGCCACCAGCAGGATATTAGCCAAGTTAAAAACGGCCCCGCCCAGCATGGCCGAGCCGATCCATCGGCCTTCAGCCTGTTGAAGATCGGCCCAAAAAGATCGGCCCTCTGTGCCCATGCTGCCTAAGGTAAAGGCAAATACCAACGCCATCAGCAGCACCCCAAGCACATAATCCCAGTAAAAAAGCTCAAACCTCCATCGGGCACCGGCCAATTTCTGCGTATTGGCCCAGGAACCCCAGCAAAGCATCGTAATAAAACACAACACCACCGCCACCGGATAATTCGGCACCACATACATCATTTGGCTCCTCAGGCAAAGGGATCGAAAAAAAAAGACCCTTCGGCTATCCTGTTTCACCTACCGGCTGGGCAAAACCAATATATCGGCTCTGCCGAAAAAGAAAACCTTTCCTGAAAGAAAGACCAGGCTGAAACATGTCCATAATTGCCGTCTTCCGCATCAGGCCAACAAGGCAAACCTTTGCCAAAAAGAAACAGTTATGGAACCTCTGAATAATTTAAAGGAGATATTTTTGCACTATTTCGGAACCTCCCTCTATTGGCCCAACATATAGTGGCACCGCCAACATGAGACTCCATATATAGTGCCCAGCAATGGGAACCGATAGGCAAAGGAATGGATCAAATATTCATAGAGTTCACGTGATATTCAGGATTTTGCAGAGCTTCCTTATAGGCCAATGTATTTGGCGTGGAGCGTTTTGGCCGTGGAAATGTCCGAGGTGCCCTGCACTAATGTGCGGCCATCTGGGAAAACGGTTAGCTGATACCCTTCCACTTGCAGCCGGAGGAAATAGGGCGTCTGTTGCACTGGGCCAACTGCTTTCAGCCGTTCGGCCAAAGCCTCCAGAGAGATCTGGACCCCTGGGTGGATCAGTTGGACGGTGTTTCGGCCGCAAAGCACGGCGGTTTGGCTCCCCTGTTGCCCGCTCAGCCAGGGAAACTCCCCCCGATCGCAGGTAGGACAATCCACCTGCTGGCGAAGGTGGCTCAGATCAATTTGCCGAATCCGTCCCTCCCAAAGTTCCACTACCGTCAGATACGGACTGACCGCCTCCAAATGACCGCTGAGAATCTTGATTGCTTCGATGGCTTCCAAGGAGGCAATCACCCCGACCACGGGCGGCAGGATGCCGGCGGTTTCACAGGTCGGCAAACTTCCGGCCGGCGGACAACTGGGCAGCAGACACCGCAAACAGCCGGTCCGGCCCGGCAGGATCGTCATCGTCTGGCCTTCCGCCCCCAAACAGCCGCCATATACCCACGGAATGCCCAGTCGAACCGCCGCCTCGTTGATCAAAAACCGCGTCTCGAAATTGTCGGTGCCATCCACAATACAATCCACGCCCTCACAGAATTGCAGAATAGTGGACGAGTTAATATCAGCAACGACCGGTTCAATGACGACTTGGCTATTGATGCGTCGAAGGTGTTCGGCGGCGGCAATGGCCTTCGGTAAACCCTGGGCCGCATCCTGCTCGTCGAACAACAGCTGCCGATGAATGTTCGTTATATCCACAAAGTCCCGATCGACAATCCGAACGTGCCCTACCCCTGCCCGAACCAATACCTGGGCCAACATGTTGCCCAACGCGCCGCAGCCGCAGATGAGCACCCGGCTCGCAGCTAATCGACGCTGGCCTTCCGCCCCAAAAGGCCCATACCGCATCTGCCGAGCATACCGCCCCCAATCATCTACCACCTGATTCGCCTCCCCCATCGGCCAACCTCCCAGATTTTCAAGAGGCGATCACACCACAAGATTCTTAAAGGGGTTAACCAGTCCTTCGAGTCGGCAGACAGGCTCACGAAAGAAGATTTTGTAAGAGGCTCCCAACCACCAAAGGGCCCTCTTTTTCCCTAGCCCAAGACCCTCTCGCCACCGCCCATAGGGCAAAGTATCCAAAAAACACTAAAATATTTGTATCCATTCAGCCGAATGGGCTACCAAGGCATTCCTCCGAAACCAGGAAGGCAATTTTTTTCCGATGGATTTCAGTTCTCTGGACTGCTGGTTCCGCGGGAGTCACCGTCGGGAGATTGTGCCTAAAACCGGCAACTTGGTTCCCCATGCGAAAAGGTTATTAATTTTCGGGCCTCCGTCGAGGCCGGAGAAAACTACTGCTTGGTGGATTTTGGTTCGTAACACGTCTGCCGAGTGAGGTAAGTTCCTGTTTGTTAGGTCCGATGCCTCAGAATGTCATTCCCGCGGAAGCGGGAATCCAGAACCTTGTTCCCACATCCGCGGGAAACCAGAATAGCGAAACAATAAACCCCGGCTTCCCGCTCATGCAGGACGGCCTTGTCCATTCGGCGGAAGTGTTACTTTGGTTCTTCTTTTTGTTCGATGGGGCCTAGGAGGCGATGCAGCTCTTCTCGAAGTTTTTCGCCTCGGGCATTCAGGGAAACCACATTGCCGTCTTTGCCTACCAACAACATGGTGGGCCAGGCGGAAATGCCGTAGTATTCGATCGTCGGGCTGGGGCCATCTTTGCCGTAAAGAATTGTCCA
The DNA here is from genome assembly GCA_938042245.1 of uncultured Thermoguttaceae bacterium. Taxonomy (GTDB): domain Bacteria; phylum Planctomycetota; class Planctomycetia; order Pirellulales; family Thermoguttaceae; genus JANXAQ01. The sequence goes on along the minus strand of CALIRO010000063.1, from coordinate 21,342 downwards.
CGGAATCGGCGTATTTTGCAAGAAGTTCTCCAAATCTTCTCGTTTCTCATCGCCGCTGATGCCGACGATCTCAAATCCCCGGTCCCGATAGGCTTCGTAGAGCCGTTTCATTTCCGGAATCTCTTTGATGCACCATCCGCACCAGGTGGCCCAGAAGTCGATCAACACCACCTTACCTTGGCGAAACTTTTCCCAATCGAACTCTTTGCCGTCCAGTGTGTAACCTTTGATTTCGATCGGTTTGCCCAGAAGTTCCAGGCGGCGGGTAACGGCTTCCCAGCGCTTGGCCAATTGCTGGGCAACGGGCAGGTTGCTTTTGGCGGCCAATTGGCTAAATTGCCGGTAGGCAGAAACCGCCAAGTCCGGCATCCGATATTCCAACTCTTGGCCGATGCCCGCCATCAGACGCAATTCCGGCATCCCCACCGGCTCCTCCCCTAGAAACTGAAAAATCTTTTCCAGGTGTTTTTTCCTTTCTTGTTGGCCTGACAGGTCCCGCCATTGGACCAACAGCAGGATGCCACGGACCTGTCGAGCCAGGTCTTTTTTACCAGCCTTTTGAAGTTGGTCGGCAAATTGGGTCAAGTGCTCTTCGGCTGCCGGATCGCCCAATTGCAACAGCATGATCAACCCCTGGGCTTTCGCCTGAGCCGCCTGCTCCCACTGCTCCGGGGTGGACTTGCTGGCCAGAATTTTGTCAGCCGCTTCAGCCATGGCCTTGTGCATTTTACGCAAAAAGTCGATCATCTGCTCCCGGGTGGTAATCCCCTTGGCTTCCAACTGTCGAAGGCTTTCGATGTATTTGAGTAGTTCTTCCGGGGAGCCGTCCGGCACCTTGAACGGATCCGGCTCCGCTTCTTCTTTTTCACCGGGTTTGGGAGTTTGCTTTTCCAGGGCTTTCTTCTGGGGTTGCGTAGAAGGGGGTTTGTCTTTAGAAGCTTTTGCCGGGGTCTTTTCCGGTGGGGGAGGCGGCGCCGGCTCCTCAGCTAACATGGTCTGCTGGATTCCGGGTACCCCAAAAACCACTGGCATCTCAGCTCCCGTTCCAGAGGCCCAGCAACCTAACCAACCCATCACCATGGCCACACAGACCGATTCCATCAGTGCGTCCTCCAAAAAGAAAGAAACGTCGAAAAACCACTCTTGCATTATACGCAGGCCGAGCACTAGGCAATAGAGTCTGGAGGTGTCAAATCCCCAAGCTCCGCCCTCCAGACTCTTGCCGGGAGTGAAAAGCGGGATATAGCCCTGAGGGTGCAAAGCGCAGGTCGGAGCCGCCCCCCCAAACCCCCGGTTACGATGCACAATAGGCGAACCTGGGGGGAGAAACCTCCCTCTGGTAACCCCCTCAAACAGTTCCTTTCCATCAATCCAACCTGGCTCCCTCTTTCCCCCATCCCCTTGATTTCAACACGGTATAGGGGGTGGACAGGGCCAGTAGGCAGGCAGGGCTAATCTGACAGGGGTGGCAACGGAGCCCAAAGCATCCGATCTGCGATTGCCGATTCTGGCATCTCGTTCCGGAATATCTTGGGCCGCCCATACCGAAACATAGAAGGGAGGGTTTTTTGTCCAGCAGTAAGATGTGGCGTAGCAGCCGCCCCCCATACCGAACCAAGAAAAGGAGAACATTTTTCCTAAAAATTTCCTAAAAAGATTAAAAAGATCTGTTACCTAGCGGGTTTATCGGGGGCTGGGGGGATAGAAGGTGCCGCCACCCAAAAGGGCCTGTTGGGGATTTGCCTACCCGGTTGATTCGGGAGGGGGTGGATGGGAGTTCTCCTGGGTGGATCCTTATCCCCTATGTTGTGGGGAATGTATTGACGCCGCCCCTTCTTTTGGAGGATAATACAGTTGGGATTATTTAATGGGGATAACATCGGGATTATCGAGTAACTTTATCTCAAGGAAGGAGAAAGACCGACCGGAGGTTTCCTGCCAGTTGGTACCCTCCCAAAAGGGGGGCGGATTTCGCAGCTTCGACCAACAGCAGGATACACCCTTGCCGGGATAGACCTTCGGGGGTTTAATATCCCGGAGAGGCTCCGTAGGGAAGCGAAGGGATCGTTGGGGCACCATCGTCCAGACAAAGGCCAGGCGGTTGGGGTTTGCTAGGTTCAGGAAAGGAAGTGCCGATGCCTCCGATAGCGCAAGCGGTAGTTCGGCGGTTGGATGAACTGCGGCAGCGTTGGTGGATCTTTACCCTGCTGAGCAGTTTGGTATTGGCGGCCAGTGGTTCGTTGGCCGTGTTGTTGGTTTTCATGCTTTTTGACGCCCTATTTACTTTTTCTCAATGGGTGTTGGCCCTCTTGTTTGTCGTATGGGCGGGGATCACTATGAGCTTGGCCTGGATGGTCATTCGACGGATGATTCGCAGTCAGCGTAGTCTGGAAGCCACGGCTCGTCGCATCGAAGCCGAGTTCCCCGAAATCGGAAGCGATCTGATCAACCTGGTGCAATTGGCCGAGGACAAAAAGAACGAAAACCGGGCCTTTTGCGAGGCGGCCGTGCGTCAGGCGGCAGCCCGGGTCAGCAGCATCCCGTTTGAAAAGGCGGCGGAGAAAGAGAGCCGGTGGGAGCGATTTCGCTGCTGTATGCAGACGGCCCGGGACCTCGGCGAGGCGTCGGTGCTGCTGATCGTGCTGATCGGCTTGGCCTTTTTCTGCCATCTGATGATCCCCAACTGGGGCTCGGCCGGAAGCCGACTGATGAGCCCATGGAAATTCGTCCCCTCGGTGGGCCGAGTCAAAATCCTGGAAGTCCAACCGGGCGACACGGAACTTTTAGTCGGCGCTAATCTGGCGGTAACGGCCAAGATTTCCAACCCGGATGGCCAACCCCAGCCGGCCCAACTGTTTGTGCTCTACGAAGAGGAAAAACAAGAGACCGCTCTGCCGATGCTCTCCGATCCGGAGGCCCAACCCCCCTATACGGTCTATCGAGCCACGGTGCCTTCGGTGATGAAGCCGTTTCAATATCGGCTGGAAATTGGCGATTCGCAGAGCACCATTTATAGGGTGAAATTATGTGAGAAACCAGCCATTCAGGAAGTACAAATCCGTATCCGGTATCCGTCTTATTTGCGTCGGCCCGAGGCGCTGTTTGAGCAGCGGCATGCCGATCTAGAAGCGCCGCAGTACAGCGAGGCGGAATTGCGCATCCGGCCTTCGGCGCCCATCCAGCGGGGCTGGATCCAATTGGAAGGCAAAGAATATAGCGGCCGAGTCCAGCAAGGCGAAAAGGGGCAGGAACTTCTCATCAGCCAATTACCTTTGATTAAAGACACGACGTTTACTATTCATTTGGCCAATGCAGGCGGCTCGGATCCGAACCCCAGAGTCAACCGCATCCGGGTGATACCGGACAAGCCGCCCACGGTGGAGATTTTGCGACCGGCTCGCGAAAGCCGCGCTGCCCCAGGCGACACGGTCGAAGTACTCCTCCGAGCCTCCGACGACTATGGCATTGGACGAATCCGCCTGGAAACCCTCCTGATCGATGCCAAACCAACCGATCCATCGGACAGCCCAGAGACCTCGGATTCCGAAGCGGCGGAAAAACAGCCCCCGGACTCGGCTACTGCCAAACGTCCCCAGCGGCCTTCCCCGATCGAACCGAAAATCTGGCTGAAAGAACGGGATTTCAAACCGGGCAATGTCGTAACGGTACCGTATCGGCTGGACCTGCCGGCTGAGAAGCTCAAAGCGGGTCAAGTGCTGATTTTGCGGGCCACGGTTTGGGATGAACGCATAGTTACTAACTGGGGACTCAACCTCATGCCGCAAGAGGCTACCAGTGCGGAGCACAAGATTTTGCTGATCGATGAAGCTGCCCGAACTCAGGAAGCCCTGGCCCAACTGGATCAACTCCGCAACAAGATCTGGAAAATTTTGGAAACCCAAATCCGGGCACGAGTCCGAACCACTTTGATGATGAAGGATGAAGAGCTTCTGGCCCGGCAACAAGCCGCCCGCGAAGTCCGCACTGTGCAGGTCGAAATCCAAAAAATGACTACCGAAGCCGCCGCCTCGGTTACTGAAACCGACAAACCCGAACGGCAAACCATCAAGCGGGTCTTGGCCGCCTTGGCTGCCAATGATATGCTCCAGGCGGTCCAGCAGTGCGACGCCTTGGTCAAACTGCAAACCCTGGAAGGATTTGCGCAGGCGGTGCCCCCCCTGCAACAAACTCAGGACCGGATCATCGAAGCCCTTCGGCAATTATTGGATGTAGCGCGGCAGGCGCAAAACGAGATCCTTGCGGAAGCCAAACGTCGGCCCGGCGCCGACCTGCCCGACGAAACCAAACGCAAACTCGAAGAAATCTACAACAAAATGGATGAGTTCCTCAAACAACGCAAGAAAATCCTCGAAGCCGCCGAAGACCTGGCCAAAAAACCCGTGGAAGATTTCACCGAAGAAGACAAAAAACTGCTCAAAGCTCTGGCCGCCTCCGAAGACGATTGGTCTAAATTCATGAAGGAACTCCATACCGATCTGAGCAAATTGGCCGAGCAAGATTTCGCCAACCCCACCTTGGCCAAGGAACTGGTCGAAATCCAAACCGAAATCAAAATGGCAGAGGACGCCCTGACGAAAAAGACCGCCGATATTGCCGTGCCGCTAGAACAGCTCGGCTACGAACGGGCCGAAGAAATCAAAACCAATCTGGAAAAATGGTTGCCGGATACGCCCGACCGAGAACGCTGGAGTCAGGAAGAGTCGCTGACCGATGCGGACAAGGAGGCCCCCATGGCCGAGCTGCCCGGTGAACTGGAAGACCTGATCGGCGAACTCATGGAAGAAGAAGAGGACCTGTTCGACGAAATGGAGGATGTGTCCAGCAGTGCGGCCGATTCGCTGGATAAAGGGGCCGGCTGGGATGTGGCTGACGGCCCCATTTCAAATATGAGCGCCAAAGGGGCTACCGGCAACCGCCTGCCCAACACCAGCGAAATGAGCGGCCGAAGCGGCGAAGGCCGACAGGGCAAATCCAGCGGCGAGTTCGTCGGTGACGAAGCCGTCGGCAAAGGCGGTCGAAACACCCCCAGCCGACTCACTCCCGATCCCTACGTCAAGGGACAGATCAAGGACCATAGCAAAGACCCCACCGGCGGCGCTACCGGCGGCGGTAAAGAGAGCGGCCAAGGCGGCCAAGGCCTCGAAGGCCCCTCCCCCAAACCCCGCAGCATGGCCGACATGCAACGCCTGGCTGGTAAACAAGCCGAACTCCGAAATAAAGCCGAAGGCATCGACCTGCAGTTCCAAATCATGAACTTCCACCGCATGGACTTAAAGAAACTGATCGAAATGATGGCCCAAATCGAGGAAGACCTCCGCACCGGACGATACCAGAACGCCCTGCGCCAACGGCAAGTGCTTCTGGAAGGCCTGCGCAGCGCCAAACAATATGTGGCCGGCGAATTCCAAGTCCGCCAGGATACCAGTGAAAATTTACCCAGCGATATTCAAAAGGAGATTCTTGGCAGCATGTCCGAGCCGGCTCCGCCCGGCTGGGAAGACATGATCCGAGATTACTTCCGGCGACTTTCGGAAACCGGCGCCCCAGGGACGCAAAAACAGTAACACGGCCTTGCAGAGGATTTTCCCTCGGCGTTTTTCACAGAACCGTAACACTTCCGCCGACAATCGTTATCCATACGCAAGCAGCAGTCCGGCGGCTTTGTCATTCTCGCGCAAGCGGGAATCCAGAAAAAACGCCTCTCCCCGCCGTGGGAGAGGCCGGCTTGGCCAACGGCCAAGCCGGGTGAGGGGCATAATGGCGACAAGTCACAGCAGTCAATCTCACAGGAACAAATGGACATACAAAAAGAAGTGCCCCCTCATCCCAACCCTCTCCCCAAAGGGCAGAGAGAATTCCCCCTCACCCGGTCTGCTTTGCAGACGGCCCTCTCCCACGGTGGGGAGAGGGGATCGCTGGCCTCCGGTTTAGCGGGAGAGGCTGGCCAACCGATCGGTTGCCCGGGGCAGCGGCGCCCGTGTCCTTCCCGCCCAAGCGGCGGTCCCGTGGGCAGTGTAATTGTCCTTCCCGCGCACGCGCGAATCCCGGCCCCCTGAGCCTGCCGATTTGTTGTTTTGGGAGCCCCGCTTTCGGAGGGATGACAAGAAAAGCAAATAAAAGAAGGAATTCCCCTTTGGCCGAATTGGTACGGATGGGAGTTACTGCTGAGGCATTCGAAAGGGTTTCGGACAATGGGGTTGCTCACCCTCTTTTGCAGGGCGTTGGTAACTTCAGAGGAGGGAAGGTACATGGCTAACCAAACAACGGGACGTTGCAAAAGATGGACGCGATTGGTCGCTGGGGTGGTCCTCGTACTGGTGGGTGCTGGGACTTGGTGGGCGGCTGGGCAAAGCACCGACACGCGAAAGGTCGTTATCCCGTTCGATTTTGAATCGAAGTTCGATAATGGCCGGTACGGCCAGATGGTTGGCGAGATGATCTGGAAGAAACTGGAACGGGAAGGCGGCTTTATCATTCCCGAGGCGATGGCCGATGTACGGGATTTTTGCGAGGCTCGAAAGATTCGGCTTAGTCCGGATACGCCCTTGGAAACCGTTAAAAAGATCGTGCGTGAGGATTTCGACGCCCATATTGGCATCTGGGGCAGTGTGGAGCGGGCGGCAGGGCACGATTGGGATGTCTATGATCTAGTGATCAAATGTGTCGATTTCTCCGGCCCTGAACCGAAGGTCATCTACGAAGTCTCCACCCGCACCAAAACCGTCAGTGAAATCCCCCACACCTATGTCAAAGAAATGCTCGATAAACTCTACGATCGCCAGCCGGGCGGCCCGAAACCAATAAACCCCATCGCCGAGAAAAACTGGAAAGAAAATCCCAATCTCGTGATCGGCGATTTTGAGCAGGGCGTTGGGCATCCGAAGGGGTGGGATTCCCGAGGCGGCCAGCAGCGGGAACCGCTCGGCCGGCTGGTCAAATGGATCCCGGAGCCGGGAAATCCCTCCAATAAGATCATCCGCTTAGAATTCCCCGCCAGCGTCGGCGACGCCGAAGGCGTGATGTACTACAGCGATTATTTCCCCGTCGAACAGGGCGCTACCTATCGCTTCCAATGCCGATGGCGTTCCAGCGGCGTCCAGGGCAAAGTATTCATTAAATGTGGCGAACCGATCGGTACCGAATATCGGCCTACCTCTGCCGGCCGACCGGCGCCGACCGGCGCCAAGCCCAATCTCTATCGGCCCGAAGAGACCCAAATGCGCGAAGTCTATCGCTGCCAGATCAACCTGAAAGGGCCGCCCAACACCTGGAACGTCCATGTCGAAGAGTTCACCCCACGCCATACGAAATACACCCCTCGCTATGGACGGATCATGCTCTACGGGTATCTGGGCGCCGGCTGGATTGAGTTCGACGACATCGTTCTGAAACAGATCTTACCGCCCTCGCCCGGCGAACAACAAAAACAGCGCCGCCACTCCCTGGAAACCAAAGTAACCCTTGAAGAAATGGAAGAAAACGAACGCCGAAGCCGAGAACTGGAAGAACAAGAACAGTCCGGCTCCAGCAGGAAATCCCAGAGCGGCTCGAAGACCACGCCGAAATCAGTGCCGAACCTCCCGAAATCCTCCTATCGCAAATCATAGCCGCCCGTTCCATACAAACCCAGAGTTTCTTTCGAGGATTCTGCCTAGCCTTCGCCTCGGAAGGGGATAAAATTCCTAGAGTTATCCTCCGGGGTGGCCAACGGGTGTTTGGAGCATCTGAAGAAAAATTCATCTATGGAGGGCGGCAGACGATGGCCCAAGTTCATGGGCAATATACCCAGGCGGACTTCGATCATAGTCCGCTGATGTTTTACTACGAGACGACCCTGGCCTGTGATTTGGTTTGCAAGCATTGCCGGGCCGAGGCCCAGCCGACCGCTCACCCTGAAGAATTGACCACACAACAGGCGGCGGCTCTGATCGACCAAGTGGCCAGCTTTCCCCGTCGGCCTACGATGGTCTTTACCGGCGGGGATCCGCTGAAACGGCCGGACCTGTTTGAGCTGTTGGCGCACGCCCACTCGGTTGGTATCGAGCCGGTGCTTACGCCCTCGGCTACCCCGCTTGCCACCCGGGAGGCGTTTGCCCGGGCTAAGGCCGCCGGAGTCCAGCGCCTCGGCATTAGCCTGGACGGCGCCGATGCAGCCACGCACGACGCCTTCCGTGGCTGGACGGGCAGCTTCGATCGCACGATGCAGATGCTGGCCGACGCCCGAGACCTGGGCCTAGCCGTCCAGGTCAATACCAGCCTCTGCCGACGCAACTACCACCAACTGGATCAGATTGCGGAGCTTTTGGCCACCCAGGGCATTGTGATGTGGGCGGTCTTTTTCTTGGTGCCGGTAGGCCGGGCCGTCAGCGAAGAACGTCTGCGCCCGGAAGAATATGAAGAGGCTTTCGCCCGGCTGTGGCGCCATGCCCAAAACCAACCCTTTGCCGTCAAAACCACCGAAGCTCCGCATTACCGCCGGTATGTGCTTCAGCAGGGGGGCGATCCGTTGGCCGGGCCAGCCCACGAAGCCCCCCCCTCTGCGGAGTCCGCCCGGGGTCATCGGGCGCCGTTGGGCGTAGGCGACGGCAAAGGGATTATGTTCGTGAGCCATACGGGACAAATTTTCCCTTCCGGCTTTTTGCCAATTCCCTGCGGCCGGTTCCCCACCGATTCGGTGGTCGAAACCTATCAGAAGCATCCGCTATTTCAAGCCCTTCGCCGGCCGGACGGATTCGGCGGCAAATGCGGCCGCTGCGAATATCGCCACATCTGCGGCGGAAGCCGAGCCAGAGCCTATGCCGTTACCGGCGACCCGCTCGGAGCCGAACCCGACTGCATATACATCCCTAGCTCTTCCGCTCTTTTCCCTAACAGGGAGGCTTTCCCATCTTGATAGTTCGAAAGGATGGTTCTTCTATTTTTGTCCGAAGGTGTTGGCCCAGTCGGCCAAGGGGCGAACGGCAGGCGGCGGCGATTGGCTAGCTGATTCCGGCTGGAAAAGCACCGCCAACCGGATCGGCTCTTTTTGACCTTTTAAGACCACAACTAGTTTGGAGACCTTTGGGTCTTGACGCTGCGGGGGCGGGGGATTGCCGGAAACCTTCTCAAAAACCGCTCCCGAAGGCTCTAGAATCCGCAGGCGAAGGGTTCGACCGTCTTGTTGTAGCACCGCCTCTGGGCCCCGGAGTTCGACTTTGGCTTTGGTGTGCATCTGCCATTGGATGGTTCGGCCTTCGGACTGTTCGATTTCATCCTGCACGAGGACCTGTCGGCCCAAAAGGGCAATGCCCCGGCAGGCTTTACCAACCAAGCTAGCATAGGCTGCTGAGAGGTCGGCCACGGCAAAATGCCGATCGGCTTGGCTGCCGAAGGCCCTGATCGAAGCAACCGCTTTGGGATCCTGGTTTTTGCGGTCGATCCAGAGGGTGTTTTGTCCCTCGGTTCCTAGGCGGTAGTAGGTCCATCGCAGTCGGCCAAAATAGCCGGGCAGGTTGTAATCGTCGGCCCCCAAATCCAAGGCCCACCGCACGCCGTCGGCCTCTAGCACAAACATCCCCAGTTCCAGGTGGCTGTGGTTGACCTTGTTATCGCCGGCTTTGAAGCCGACAAACACCGCCCGGGAATCGTCCCAGCCGGAACGCATGAGCACCACATCGGCATGGCGGAAATGCTTGGCCAGCGGCAGGCTGCCAGCCGGCTTGGCCCGTCCGTCGTACCACCACAAATGCAAGGCCGTCGGCCGACGCACCACCTGTCGGCAGACCACTTCCCGTTCATGCCAAGCATACCAAGGCTGATCGAACTTTCGGGCCAGCCAAAACATACACGGGGCCGCACCAGCATGAGGACCGGCGTCGGCAAAATTGAACGTCTGGCCTGTCGGCCCAAGCGTATGGATTCGAAAATCGCCAGCAACCGAAAAACCAGGGATTTTGCTCAGGCCAAAATCGGTTCCTAGCGCGGTTTCCAGGGCGGCCAACATGAACACATTGTAGGAGGTGGCATAGTTCCAATATCCAGGTCCTTCCGCCCAGGCACCGTCGGGAGCGTACTCCTGCATAGCCCGTTGAACCGATTGCACCGCTTGATGAACGATATAGGCGGCCAGTTTCGGATCTTCATCAGCCAGCGCCAACGCACCGATAGTCATGCCGCCGTTGCAGACCTGGTTCCAGTTATACCGGGTAGCCGTCCACCAACCGCCCCGGCGATAAATCTTCTGCCCTTCCTGCAGGCCGTGCCGAAGGATCGCCTCCCGGATGGTTTGCCGCTGCTGCGGCGTCAGCACCTCAAAAAGCCAATCGTAGCCAATGGCCAAAGCGTGGGTCATTTCCGCCGTATCGAGAAAATGGCTTGGGTTCCAGTTGGGAAAGTCGGCAGCCGCCAACATCTCTTGGATAGCCCGCTGGGCATACCGTTGATCCCCCTCCAGCCGATAAACCGTAGCCAAGGTATAGACCCGATCTAAACACCGTCGGCTTTCGCCCAAAAGCCGAGGACCAACCAGCTTGTACTGCACGGTTGTTTTGTCCCGGAGCAGCTCCTCGGCACGGGATCGAAGTTCCTTATAAAAGGCGGCGGCGGTGGGGTCCTCGGCCAAAAGCTTTTTCAGCCTGGCCGTCTCTTCCGCCGGGGCAATCAGCCGAGGCCGCCCGGGCCGAAGACCGGCCAAAATCTTCTCCTCCGAGGGAATAACCGGCGTCGAGGCCGGTTGATCCGCCAACGGGGTCAGCAACACCAGATACACAAACACCGAACCCATGCTGGCATCCTCCTGTGCTAAGAAAAAAAAGTGGGCAAAAAGTAGGCAACTACTTCGCCAAAGCGGGGATACGATGGTAGGACAATCAAGGCGGGCAACGTGCGGATCACTATGCATCCTACCCAACCGGCCAGGATTCGACAAGCAAGCCATCTGCTTTTGCCTCCCTGGGCTTTTGCCCCGTAATTTTTATAACACTTCAGCCAAATGAAGTAACTTCGTAACACTTCACCCAAATGGAACAATCCCTTTATTTCCTCCCCTCCAGCGGCACAGGTAAATAATCCTCTCTTCCTTTGGTGAGCGAGGCCCCTCACCCTATCGGGCTTGCGCCCGGCTTCCCTCTCCCGGCGACGGGAGAGGGCAAAGGCCCCCAAAACCCCCTTGGCTTCAACACGGTATACTCACCCGGTGTCGCCTTCGGCGCCGCCGGCCTCTCCCACGGTGGGGAGAGGGTGGCCCGGCGCCAGCCGGGCCGGGTGAGGGGGAATTCGCCACTCGGCCCTTTTGTGGGAGAGGCTTCACCTAATATCCCCTCTCCCCCGGCGGGAGAGGGTTAGGGTGAGGGGGAGCCGGGACGGCCGCTTGTGCGGGAATGACAATGGGCCGCCTGATAACATAACGGCTTGCGCGGGAATGACAACGTAGGCTCTTTCTCGGAAAAGTCAGGGGGGCGCCATTCGGCTGAATTGTTCCTGATGGTCTCTTTCTTATTGTCAACACCTTTACGATACCTGCAGTTTGCAGGGGACTTCTCCATTCGGCTAAATTGTTCCTGATTTTCTATCGTGTCCCTCTCCCCTTTCTGAGGGTACGCCATAAAATAAATAAACCATCTAATTTGCCTGAAAACAATCTGTTTTCTCTGCCGGGCCAAAAAGGCCAGAGAGTTACTTTTCGGCAAAAGTGCAGAAGAGTGGTTTTTTGTTCCAGAAAGGCTGCAGATGAACCGAGAACGGACTGCCGAATCGGCCTTTTCGGGGGAGATGCAACTTTCGGCCGGCCTGCTTCCCCGAACCGATGCAGACCCCGAAGAAACGCAGGAATGGCTTGGGGCGTTGGACTATGTGGTGGTGTCGGAAGGGTGTGAGCGGGCGGCGTATTTGGTACATCGGCTGGTGGAGCGGGCCTACCGATGCGGCGTGCGCTATATTGCCGGCAATACCACCCCGTATGTGAACACAATTCCGCCCGAGCTTCAGCCGCCTTATCCCGGCGATTTAGAATTAGAACGCCGGATCGAAAACTTGGTCCGATGGAATGCGATGGCGATGGTCGTGCGGGCCAACCGGGAAAGCCCTGGCATTGGAGGGCATATTTCCACCTTTGCCTCCATAGCCACGTTGTATGAAGTCGGCTTTAATCACTTTTTCCGCGGCAAACAGGGCGAAATGCCGGCCGATCAGGTCTTCTTTCAAGGCCATGCTTCTCCCGGCGTGTATGCTCGGGCGTTTTTGGAAGGTCGTCTTAGCGAAGAGCATTTGAAGAACTTCCGCCGGGAATTGTCCCCCGGCGGCGGCCTGTCCAGCTATCCGCACCCCTGGCTCATGCCGAACTTTTGGGAGTTCCCCACCGTTTCGATGGGGTTGGGCCCGATCATGGCCATTTATCAGGCCCGGTTTAATCAATATTTGGCCGACCGGGGTATTGTGCCGCAGGCCGCCCAGTCGAAAGTCTGGGCCTTCCTCGGCGACGGCGAGTGCGATGAGCCGGAAGCCCTTGGCGCTATCAGCCTGGCTGGCCGAGAAAAACTCGATAACCTGATTTTTGTTATCAACTGCAATTTGCAACGCCTAGACGGCCCGGTCCGCGGCAACGGCAAAATCATCCAAGAACTGGAAGGCGTCTTCCGGGGCGCCGGCTGGAATGTGATTAAGGTGATCTGGGGTTCCGATTGGGACCCCTTGTTGGCCAAGGACGCCGACGGCCTGCTGGTGCGACGCATGGGCGAAGTGGTCGATGGGCAATATCAGAAATATACGGTCATGCCCGGCTCGTACATACGGAAGGATTTTTTCGGGGTGGACCCTCGGCTAGAGGCGTTGGTAGCCGATCTCAGCGACGAACAGCTCCGGGAACTTCGTCGGGGCGGGCATGATCCGGTCAAAGTCTATGCGGCCTACAAGGCAGCCGTCGAACATAAAGGGGCGCCGACCGTCATCCTGGCTAAGACGATCAAAGGCTACGGCCTGGGCGAAGCGGGCGAAGGCCGAAACATCACCCATCAGCAGAAAAAGCTCAATGAAGAAGAATTGCTTCAGTTCCGCAGTCGGTTTGGCATTCCGCTTTCGGATGAAGAAGCCTTGCAAATTCCCTTTTACCGGCCGCCGGAGGACAGCCCCGAAATCCAATACCTCAAGGCTCGGCGAAAGGCGTTGGGCGGACCGCTGCCCAGTCGGGGCCAGGCACGCATGAAACTCAAACCCCCCCAATGGGAAGATTTTGCCGAGTTCTTTGCCGGCAGCGAAGGCCGGGAGGTTTCCAGCACGATGGCTTTTGTGCGGCTTTTGGCTCGGCTGATGCGGGATAAAAATCTCGGTCGGTACATCGTGCCCATCGTGCCGGATGAAGCACGCACCTTCGGCATGGAATCGCTTTTCCGGCAGTTTGGCATCTACAGCCATGTCGGCCAACTCTATGATCCGGTCGATTCCGATACCGTGCTTTATTACCGGGAGGCCAAAGACGGCCAGATTCTCGAAGAGGGCATTACCGAGGCGGGTTCGATGGCCTCGTTTATCGCCGCTGCGTCGGCCCATTCGAGCCATGGTGTAACAATGATCCCTTTTTTCATCTTCTATTCCATGTTTGGGTTTCAGCGGATCGGCGATCTGATTTGGGCCGCCGGCGACATGCGATGCCGAGGCTTCATTTTGGGCGGTACCGCAGGCCGAACCACCCTGGCCGGCGAAGGCCTCCAGCACCAAGACGGCCAAAGCCATCTGTATGCCCTGGCTTATCCCACTTGCCGAGCTTACGATCCCTGCTATGCCTATGAAATGGCGGTGATCATCCTGGACGGTATCCGCCGGATGTATTTCGAAGGCCAAGACGTCTTCTACTACATCACCCTGATGAATGAAAATTACCAGATGCCCATCCTGCCGATGGGTTCGACCGAGGGCATTTGCCGGGGCATCTATCGGCTTTCCACCAAAGAGGCAGGCAAAAATCGGCCCTGGGTGGAGCTGTTCGGCAGCGGCGCCATCTTGCGAGAGGTGCTCCGGGCGCAAGAGCTCTTGGCTGAGCAGTTTGCCGTCTCCAGCCGGGTCTATAGTGTCACAAGCTATAAAAATCTTTATTATGACGGCTTAGACTGCGATCGATGGAATCGGCTTCATCCGGCCGAGCCGCCCAGGGTCCCTTATGTCCAGCAGGTGTTGGAAGGGGCTCTGGGGCCAGTGGTAGCCGCCTCCGATTATGTGCGGGCCGTCCCCCTGGCTATTTCCCCCTGGGTCCCCCAACCGTATGTGGTGCTGGGGACCGACGGCTTCGGCCGAAGCGACGCCCGCCCCCAACTGCGCCGCTTCTTCGAGGTCGATGCCGAAAATGTCGCCCTGGCCGCCTTAGCCGCCCTGGCTCAACAAGGCAAATATCCCCAAAAAGAACTGCCCAAAGCAATCGAAAAACTCGGTCTGGACCCCAATCATCCCAATCCTGTCTTTGTCTAAAAGAGTGGTGTCATCATGGCTATCGACTTTCTGCTTCCGGAATTAGGCGAAAACATCGAGTCGGCCGATGTGGTCAATGTCTTGGTTGCCGAAGGCGACCAAATCCATGCCAACCAAAGCGTCGTGGAACTAGAGACCGATAAGGCCGTGGTAGAAATCCCCTGCCCCCATGCCGGTAAGGTGGCCAAAGTCCATGTAAGCAAGGGAGAGAAAATCAAGGTGGGGCAAAAATTGATCACCGTGGAGCCGGCTGGCGAACCGGCCGGGGCGCCCACACCGGCTCCATCTGCCGCTTCGGCGGCGGCTGTCGGCTTGGCTGGTGCAACCGGCACCGCCTCTGTGGCCTCCGCCGGCCCCGCCTCTGCTGCAGCTGTGGCTGCCTCGACTCCTGCCGCTGCTCCGCCTATCAGTGTTGCTGTGAGTGGCAGTGGGGCGGCCTCCCCGCCTGCTGGAGCCACCTGCCCCATAACCGGTGCGGTGGTGGTAGGCCTAAAGGCCCCAGGGGGACAAGCGGCCGGTTTGCAGGAAGCGGTTCCGTCGGCGGTGTCGGCTCCGGTAGCGCCGGAGCTGATCCCGGCCGGTCCAGCAGCCCGCCGATTGGCAAGAGAATTGGGCGTGGATTTACGCACAGTGCAGGGGACTGGCCCGCGCGGCCGGATTCGCCCCGAAGACGTGCAGGCAGCCGCCGCCCGGCAACCAACGGCTGGAGCAACTGCGCCAAGCATTGCTCCATCGGTTCCGTTCGGCCCCGGCGTGCCTCCGGCTGCCACTGCCGCCCCGGCTGGTGTGCCTGGCGTAGCAGCAGCAAAGCCTGCCGAACCGCTTGCCCAGCCTTGGCAGCCGGTCGTTCCGCCCGGTGTTCCGGGAACCGACCCCTGGGGGCCGATCCGTCGGGAACCGATGCCCCGAATCCGTCGCACCATCGCCGCTCAGATGGTCCGCTCTGCTTCGACCATCCCTCATGTGACCAACTTCGACGACGCCGATATTACCGATCTGGAAGCCTTGCGCAAAAGCATTCCACCCGGTTTCCTAGGCCCGGATGTGAAGTTGACCCTCATGCCGTTTTTGATGAAGGCGGTGGCTTTGGCCCTGCGGCGTCATCCGGCCCTGAATGCTTCCCTGGATATGCAGCCGGATAATGAACAAATTATCTATAAAGAATATGTGAACATCGGCGTTGCGGTGGATACACCGCGCGGCCTGGTCGTGCCGGTAGTGCGGAACGTGGACCGGATGACGATTCCAGAGATTGCCCGGGCCGTAGCCGAGGTGGCCCAACGGGCGCGCACGGCCCAGTTTACTATCGAAGAAACCCGCGGCGGCACATTTACCATCAGCAACCTCGGCGCTGTCGGCGGCACATATAGCACGCCGATTATCAACTTCCCCGAAGTGGCCATCCTGCTAGCTGGCCGATCCCGCTGGATGCCCGTGGTGCGCGGCGAACAGATTGAACGACGGCTAATGCTGCCGTTGAGCCTTTCCTACGACCATCGGCTGGTCGATGGCGCTACCGCCGCCCGGTTCCTTGCCGAGGTGATCGATTGGTTGCAAAACCCCGGCAAACTGTTGTTGGTCGGATAACCGAAGGGCCAAGGCGAAAGGCACAAAAGGGGCCTCTCAGCAGCCTAGACTGCCGCTTATGCGGGAATGACGTTTCACTTTCCCGCGGCGGGGGAAGGGGGCCTGCCGAGCCACACCCCTTCGGAAATGACTTTCCGCCAGGTTAGCCCTGCCCAAATAACTCTGGCAATTTCAGACTACCAGCCTTGCTGGAGCATCAACTGGACGATCCGCTGGGCGGCCTGGCCGTCGCCGTAGGGATTCTGGGCGATCTGACAGGCGGCATATTCTTTTGGGTCCAGCAGCAGTCGGCGGGTGTGGGAGAGGATGGTGTCCGGGTCGGTGCCCACCAATCGGGCGGCGCCGGCTTCGACCGCCTCTGGCCGCTCGGTCGTCTGCCGCATCACTAAGACCGGCTTTCGCAAACTGGGCGCTTCTTCCTGGATGCCGCCTGAATCCGTGAGGATCAGATAGGCCCGGTCCATCAGCCAAACAAATTCCGGATAAGCCACCGGCTCTACCAGATGCACATTCGGAATCCTACCCAAAAGACGATAGACTGGCTCCTGGACATTAGGATTTAAATGGACAGGATACAAAAAAACATGATCGGGGAACTCCTGGGCCAATTGCCGAATGGCCTGGCAGATGTTGGCCAAACCTTGGCCGAAACTCTCCCGCCGATGGCCTGTGATCAGCACCAACCGGCGATCAGCGAGCATGGGATATTTGGTCTGCCAGTGGTGGGAACGGGGACGTTCTCGCCTGATGGTGTACAAAAGAGCGTCGATCACCGTGTTTCCGGTTACATGGACCCGGTCCGGCGAAGCTCCTTCGGCCAGCAGGGCCTGAGCTGCCCGGACCGTCGGCGCACAATAAAGGGCCGTCACCAGGTCGGCCACTCGGCGATTCATCTCCTCCGGCCAGGGAGCCAAGAGGTTGCCTGTGCGAAGTCCCGCCTCCACATGGACCACCGGCACCCGGCGGTAAAAGGCGGCTAAAGCCGTCGCCAGCACCGTCGTCGTATCCCCTTGGACCACCACACAACTGGGCCGAAGGCGCACCAGCACCTCGTCCATGGCCTCGATACATCGGGCTGTTAGGCCGGCCAGGCTTTGATTGGGCTGCATCAGGTCCAGGTTGATCTGCGGCTGGATGGCAAAATACTCGATCAACGGCGTCAGCATCTCCCGATGCTGGCCGCTCAGACAAACCATCGGTTCGATCTCCTCCGGTCGGGCCTGACAGGCATGGACCACCGGGGCCATCTTGATCGCTTCCGGACGAGTGCCAAAGACTAACAGCGGTCGGAACATCGGAAAATCTTTTGCTTGATTTTGTGAGGGAAAAAACCTACCGGGTTTGCTGGGGCGGTTTGTTGGCTGCCACCCAATAAATCCGCACCACATGGGCGAGCTCATCGAACCGGCGTCGGCCCACCAGGCCGATCCATTGGACTGTTCGGCCGGGAAGGGCCAATGGGGCCTCCCAACCGTTGCCGCCCAAAACCACTAAGCATTCCCCAGGCGGCAAAGGCATCCCTGGGGCCCAGTATCGGCAGTGGGGGCGGAATGGCTGTGGCAAATAATACAACATTTGGAGTTCCATATTGGTTAATATAGGGATCGCTGCGGGATCTACGGGAGGGATAGCGCCGGTGGGAATAGCGCTGGCCTCCCAGGAAATACCTCCCGGACCTATGGGAGGGATAGAGCGAGAACCTTTGGGAGTAACTCCGGGAATATCGGACCGCCGCTGCTCGGATCCAAGAGGGGGTGATCTGGCCGGTGCTACCGAATCCTTGGCGGAAGCACCGAAAGGTATGTCGTTTTGGCCGGGGAGGCCTGGAAGACTAGATAGGAAACTTTTTTCCTGTAAGCATTGGACCACCAAATGGGCGGTTTGGCGATAGTCGTGCCGAGTGCCGTCGATCCAATGGCTGGCCCATTTCGGGGCAAGCAGTAGGCCAACACAGCCATACCAGCCTGCCAGCAAAAGCCACGAGAGGAGAGGATTTCTTTTTTCCAATGCCCCATTGGTAGTTGGCCCAGCCGGTGGCCCAGACAACGGATCCCCCCATCGGCACAGGGCGGTGGCAACCGTTTCGACGGCCAACGCCCCGGTTACCCACAACGGTAAGACCCAAAGCAGGCTATACCGGGGGTTCCACACCGGCATAAGCCGAGACACCAACAGCACAAAAACCAGCACCCCGACGGTCATACCGGCCCAAACGGCCATGTGGCGACGTTGTTTTGCCGCCGTCAGGGCCACGGCACTGCCCAAAAGGGCCAACACCACGGTCGGCACCCCAACATGGGCGGTAAAGGAGGCCCACGGCGGCGCCCAGGTAAGCCCTGCGCCGGTCCAATTGCCGGCAATCGGGCGCACGTGGAAAAGATACACTCCAGCAGCCAACAGGCCGGCCAGCGTAGCTCGCACCGTACAAGCCCCGCTAGCCCCACCTAGCAGCCAACCAACAATCACCACCGCCGCCTGAAGCCCAAATAGCACAATCGCCACATTATGGGTAAAAACGGCTAGCAGGGTCAACACCGCCGCCCCGAGCAACCAGCCCCAGTGCCGGGATTTGGTCCAGATGGTGGCCTCGGCCAGGACCAGCCAGAAAAAGGCCATCGTATAAAACCGGTTTTGCTGAGCGAGCCAGACCATTAGCATGCTTCCGCCGGCCAGCAGGGCCAAACCGGCGGCAAACAATGGCCCCCGCCATCGCCACCCCCAGCCGTAAAGAACCATCACCGCCAACACCGCACAAACCGCCGATAAAAATCGGGTCCCCCACTCGTCCACAGGCAACCACCGGAGAAGTAGCTTTTGCACGGCGTACCAAACTGGCACGAGCCGAGGAAGCCGGACTACGATGCTCTCCGGATGGTACACCGTGGTGCGAATTTCCGTGTCCAATAAGCCCATCTCTTCCAAGGAAGAAAGTTCATCGACATCCCAGGGCCAGTAACCCAGGCGGTAGAAATACATGGCGCCGCACACCAGCCCCACCAGCAGAAGCCCTATCCAAAAGGTACTTTTAGCGGCCCCTAACCCAAAGGTGGTCTTAGCGGCGCCTAGGCCGGTGGATCCAGAAGGTTGGCATTCTCCTGGAGAAGGGGCGGAAGATCGAAAGGAAAATGAATAAAGATTCCATTTCATGAGGGGGCAATCGGCGAGGATTTCATCCGGCTAAACCGATGACGTAAAAGCAACCGGAGGGTCCGGCGGATGGTTCGGCCAACGTGCATTTTGCTTCGGCCGGCTTTGCGGTCGTAGCGGAGCACCAACGGCACTTCGCCGCAAATGGCGCCCAGTTTGTGGAGTTTCAATAGCAGTTCCACCATGCAGGCAAAACCGGCTTCGCTGACCAGTCCATCGCCATATCGGCGGAAGGCCTCCTGCAGAAGGCTTGCCCGATACGCCCGATAGCCACAGGTATAATCCCATACGCCCGGAATAGGAAAGACCAGGCGGAACAATCGGCTGGCCGTCCAACTAAAAAACCGCCGCATCCGAGGTACCCCAAGCACTCTGGCCCCTGGCTGATAGCGAGAAGCCACCACTAGGTCCCGCCCCTCCCGGACCGAACGGATCATGGCCCCCATCAGGCCAGGCGGATGGGTATTGTCGGCATCCATGGTGATAATAATGTCCTGCGGGGAGGCCTCGGCCACCGCCAGCCGAAGGCCGTCGGCAATGGTTCGGCCTAGGCCCTGATTTTGCGGATGGCGCTCGATCCGGATGGGCATCTGATCTTGCCGGGCCAGGGCAATGGCTACTGTGCCGTCCTGACTGCCATCATCGACTAGAATAACCTGGTAAGCCAGCCCCTCCTCGGCCATGGTTTGGGCAATGCCATCCAGCAAAGGGCCGAGATTTTCTTCCTCGTTGTAGGCGGGCAGGACCACAAAGATACGTCTTATGGGGGGTGTGTTCTGACTATTTTGTTGGGATTTTTCCTGGTGGGGTGCCCCTGGGGGATCCGGAAATGGGGGGATAAGAGTATCCCCCGAAAGCTTGCTTTTTGCAGCAGCCCCAGGAAATTGTTCGCTCATCTTGGCCTCCCTCTTGGAACCCACGTCGGTTCCTTCTAATATACCCCATGAAACCGAAGACGTAACGTCTTTATAGAAAAGAAATTAGGCAGATGTCGGCTTGAAAACCTTTCCAAATTTTTACGAACAACTCTTTAGGGGGGATTGCTGCCCAAACGCTGGACCGAAGCTGTCGGTTAGCCCGGCTTGTTTTTCCGCCTGGATAGAACTCCACTTCTACCAAAGTGCTTTAGAGAGCAGAGGGAATCGCTCTGAATGGGTACTCTCTAACCCCCACCGGATGGGCAAGGCGCTGGCGAAACGTCTCGATCGGTTCCGATAGCCCGAGCAGACCCGACAGTCCATCCAGTCGGGGATGTCGGAAGTATTTCCGGGACGAAGAGCGCCCGAGAATTATGTTCCGGTCCCCTTTGGAGCGGTCCATGCAGTCAGGGGGCTGTTGGAAGCTTTTCCGAGGCTCTTAGCCGTCCGAAGTTCCGTCTCGGAAGGGTCATAGGCCGCAGGCATGCCCTGGCAGCAGGAAACCGAGGCGACAGCCCTGCCGCCAGAAAAAATGAGACAATTTGGCCTGCGCCCCTCTGGAAGTTGGTCCGTTGTTTTGCGATAATACATAAGGGCAAGGCTGCGGCGTGGGTACCTAAAAGTGAAGTGGGAGGAGCCGTCATGACTGGGCGAGCCCAAAAAGGTTTTACGTTGGTGGAATTGCTGGTGGTGATTACCATCATTGGGATGCTGATGGCGTTGCTGTTGCCGGCGGTGCAATCGGCCCGAGAAAGCGGTCGCCGAGCCAGTTGCCAAAACAATCAAAAGCAAATTGCCTTAGCCTTGCTGATGTACGAAGGAGATAATAAGCAGTTCCCAGGTTATCGGAACCGGATTGGCCTGCCGAATGCCACGAGCTATCTGATCGGTAGTTGGGTGGTACCGATTTTGCCCGGTTTAGAGCGGGCGGACATCTATCGAAACTGGCAAAATGGCAATGCTACTGCGGTTTATTTGAAAGTGTTGGTCTGCCCGAGTGATCCGCCGGATGCGGTCAGCAGCACCAGTACGTGGCTTTCCTACGTGGTCAACTGCGGCCGGCCGGACTCCAACGGGGTGGAACCGGGTAGTGCCCCTCAGGCCAATGGGGTCTTTTTCAATCACGATGTAACGATTAGCCCCACATCCCGGCCTCCCACGATGAGCTTAGATTATCTTAGCCAACGCGACGGGGCGGCCACGACGCTCATGCTTTCGGAAAATATCGATGCCACTC
>CALIRO010000062.1 GCA_938042245.1 uncultured Thermoguttaceae bacterium | reverse complement strand
CCCCGTCTTTAGAAAATGGCGGCGGTCGAGAGCGCCTGATTGCACTGCTCCCGATCCCTCAGAAGGGCATGCGTTGAGCTTGGTATGCCGCTTTTTGAACCATTCGTCGAATATGCGCTTCATCATTGCACAGCACCTCCTTCTTGCGATTTCAATCGCTCAGGAAACTCGTGGAATATCGGCAGGAACTGGAAGGCGAGGCTGAAGAGGAGCACCACAAGGGCAATCGTGCCAATGCTGCTCGCCCACTCCCAGAAGCTGGGAAAGTAGCTGTAGGCCCAACGCGGCTGATGAATCGCGTGATCTAACCCTTCTAGTACGGGCACAACGTAGGGCGGAATCACAAAATTCAGGCGCACGGCTACAATCCCAATCAACGCGCTTAACCCGCCTAGCCCTAACCAGAAAGCGCTGTTGCGCGTATGCGGTAGCAGAACAAGCGTCATTGGAATGATTGCGCCGAGCAGCAGGTGTCCAATCCAAAACGTATAGGGAAACGGGCCGAAGAAGATGGCGTAATAGATTTCAAGGTGCTCAGGAACCTTCCCGTACAGCCCTATCAGCAGCTCATTGGCAAATAGGAATAACTCGACGCCGATCAATATTGCCATCAGGCGCGCCATGCCGCGCGTAATCGCCAGATGGTCTTCGTCTTTGCGACCGAAAAAGGCATACAGAAACGTCAGTAAAGCTGCAGCGCTTGCCAAGGCTGAGACGAGAAAGATGACAGGCAGGAGCGCTGTGTTCCAGTACGGCTTTGCAACCACGACTGCAAAGAGAGCAGCTGTGCCTCCGCGGATCACGATGGCGATGACAATACCGATGATGCCCAGTGTTTTCACAATGCGCAGGCTTTCCCGGTGGCAGCGTTGATACTCCGACTCAGACTCTGGACAACGGAAGCCGAAGGTAAGCAATCGGTAGAGCCGCTGGCGCCAACCCATGGTGTGCCGTACGAGGTCTGCTATGTCACAGCGCATCAATGTCCATAGCATAATGG
This sequence comes from uncultured Thermoguttaceae bacterium, assembly GCA_938042245.1. Taxonomy (GTDB): domain Bacteria; phylum Planctomycetota; class Planctomycetia; order Pirellulales; family Thermoguttaceae; genus JANXAQ01. Next base: position 120,564 of record CALIRO010000062.1, on the reverse strand, counting down.
GCAGCACCAGGGCATAGAAGAGGTAGGCCACACCTTCCCAGGCCAACAGCGAGGTGTAATTCCAACGGGTAAACATCTTCCAAGCACGCCAGGGCTGGCCGAGGTCAATCCATACAAACACAAAGCCAGCAATCAGTGAGAACAAAGCGGAAAGCAACGCTATCCGCCCGACCTTCTCGTACCGATAGATCCCAAACACATAAATGGACGCAGCGAGCAGAAACGACCCAGCGGACAGCCCGATGAAGTAGATGTAGAAGGCAACCCACATGCCCCATGCGATCGGGCTGCTTAAGCTAGTAACGCTCATGCCGTAAACCAGACGCACCCCTATGGCAATCATGCCTATCAGCGAAAGGATCGCCAACCCGCCATAGTAGAGTACCAGCTGATTTCGCTTCTCCAATGCGATGCGCAACGCCATTTGTCTGGCCTCCTTCCTGCTGGAGCTATACGAGGTAGTAAACGCGCGGCTCCGTGCCCAACTCCTCCTTGAGTCGCATCAGATTCGGTTTGCCAATCAGTTCGGCCACGAGGCTATCGGAGTCGCTGGCATCGCCGAAGAAAGTGGCCCGCCCGATACAGGTGGTAACGCACTGGGGGAGCATGCCCTTTTCGATTCGGTGCAGGCAGAAGTGGCACTTGCGCGCATTGCCCACCGGCGAGCCCGTACCCTTCCGCTGCCAGACTCGCCCATATTCGAGGCTGGCGGTGGCGTCATACTCGGCCAAATGAGGCGTTCCGTCGCTATAATGCTCGCCAAAATCGAACGACCGGGCCGCATACGGGCACGCCGTAATGCAATACCGGCAACCGATGCATGCTTCGTAATCGACCACCACGATCCCGTCGGGGCGCTTCCATGTCGCATGCACTGGGCAAACAGGAACGCAGGGCGGTTTGTCGCACTGTAAGCAAGGACGCGGTAAAAATCGCCGCGACACGTGCGGATATTGGCCGATCTCTTCGTCCATCACAGGCCGATAGACCACCCCCGGCGGTAGCTTGTTCTCGGCGATGCAGGCAATCGTACACGCATGGCAGCCCACGCACTTGCGCCGGTCGATTACCATCACCCAGCGGCGCTGCGTCATCGGCTTCCGAAGCGCCCGCTGCAGATCACGCATCATGCGGATGAGCACATCCTCCTGGGGCTGGGGCGGGGGCAGTTCCGGCAGGGGGTGCTCTTGTACCTGAGACTCCTGCGCCGCCCCAGGCCGAGCCACCCCCAGCGCCAGGGCTACCCCCGACAAAAATGCTCCCCCCATGCGCCGCAGCGACTCCCGCCGCCCCTCCGGGGCCCCAGAAGCTCCGTGCCCGGCTGCACCCAGGGTCCCTAACCGCCCTGGATCGCCCTCAGGCTCCCCCCTAACCGGTTTGCATGAGCCCATATCCCACCAGTTGGGGGCTTGCACCTCTGCATCGGCCCTCGCGCATCGCCCCTCCCCGTGTTCATCGGCTCTTGGTTGGCTCCTGTGAGGTTCCCCCACTCGCTCCAACGCTTCAAGCGAATTGCTCTCCATCTGTCGGTGCTCCATCGCAATAGTAAAAAGACCTCCGCAAGCGGATGCCATCCGGATAGGTTTAATGGTTAACCATTTGTCAACTCGCTTCGGCATCCACGCAATCGACGTCTCCCCATGGTAACCGAGGAAGACGCAGAGGCACTGGAGGCAAACTTTCCTTGCCCATTCGCAGTCCCTCCTCACCGCTCCCTTCATTAAAATGTAAATATAAGTGATAAAGACACGAATATTATAATGTTTTGCCAGCCCCCCTTTCAATAGGGTTGCCGCCGTTGGCCAAATATAGTCGAAATCCCCTACCCCACCGCCCTGCTTTGACCATTCTTGAGACAATCCTTCCAGAGGAGATCTCCTAACCGACTGTAAACATTGGGGTTAGAAATTATATGGACAATCGGTTCTTCCCGCCTCCCTCTCGGAACCAAAACCAAGGATGAAAATGGTAACCCCCGATCTCAAAGAAAGATACCGTTCCGTGGGGAGTCCAAATCCCCCATAAGAAGTTGCCCCGAAATGAAATGAATCGAAAAAGTTTTTCCCAAGGGGGTTCCCTGTACTCTGGTTCTATGGGGATCCCTAATAAATAGGCAAAAAAATCCCAATGCTTCATCGTAGCTTGGATCCCTGCTTACGCGGGGATGCCAAGAAGAAAGGGGAACATTTTCCCTCATGGCCCCTCTAACGGAGGCATCGGAGCGGAAATTCCTGTTGTCTGCCCTACATACTTTTCGATTCTAACTGTTTGGTAGATACAAAGCGAGACTTCTATGGGGCAAGTTCATTCATTCCGGCACCCAGTCCGATTGCTATGGTTATCCAAGGAAGGGGGGATTGACGCCTGAGGGATCAACGGGTATTTTTATATATGTTCCGCGATTGGGTAGGTTCTTTTCACCATGGGACAAAAGGGGAAGACCTATGAGGGCAAGAGGCAACCGGTTAGGCTATTTGGGGGGTGTATGCGGCTGGCTGTGGACGGTTGTGCTGCTCGGGGGGGAACCCGGCAGAATTCCGCCTCTGGAAAGACGACACGGGAATGTATTCCGTGGAAGCGGTGTTAGTGGAAATTGATGGAAATAAAAATACGGTCCTGCTCCGTAAGAGGGACGGCCGGACCGTTCAGGTGCCTATTGCCAGGCTCAGTCAGGCGGATCAAGAATACCTGCGCAGTTTAGCCCAGCCCAAACCAGGTCTGCCGCCGAAAAAAGAAGGGCCGGTTCCGCCTGGGCAACCGGCAGGTCGGCAGCGGCTCGGCCGAGAGGAATTACTCAGGCGGGTCGAACCGGCCGTCGTCCGAATCGAAACCGACCAAGGCGCCGGTAGCGGCTTTTTTGTGGACCGAGACCTGGTGGTAACTAATTATCATGTAATCAAAGATGCCTCAGAAGCCACGGCCAAAGTGGGCGAAGAGACTTATCGCATCTTAGGTTTTTTGGCTGCGGAGCGGGGCAAAGACCTAGCTCTTTTGCGGGTGGACCGGCCCCAGGGTGGACCTCATCTGCCCATTGCCTCCGAATTGCCAGAAAAACTGGAGGAGGTATATGCTTTTGGCTCCCCCTTGGGACTCCAAGGGACGGTTACTCGCGGCGAGGTCAGCGCCGTGCGCACGTGCCGGGAAATTCGCCAAGATACGCGACGTACTCTACCGGTTAAATTTGCGCCAGAATTAGACGACGATTTGACGCTGATTCAGACAACCGCGCCAATTTCCCCAGGTAATAGCGGTGGTCCATTGCTCAACAGTTTCGGCGAAGTGGTTGGGGTCAATACGTTGGCTTCTTCCGCTTTCATCAGGGCACAAAACGTCAACTTTGCCATTGCCTGTGTGGATGTGAAAGCGTTTGTGGCTCGTTCCAAAGGAAACCCCCTAAGACCATTGGCAAGCCTTATGCCGCCCCAAGTCAAGAAACTCCAAGCGGTACAAATAAACCCCTCTGACCTCCAGGTCCCATTGCCAGACGGCGAGGTGTTCTCGTTGAAATCGTTAATACCTGCTGAAAAAGATATCGATGAAAAATTTGTACGCGCCGTGGATAATACCCTGCAGTCAAATATTACTGATATTAAGCTGCAGATTCCGGACATCGGATATGTTCTAACAGGAATTTACTTTCGTCAAACTGGCCCATCTCTGTTTGGGCTGCCGCATAGCTATGCTTTTGTGTGGAAGGAAAAAACGCAAATTCGAGAGGAGAAGCGATTGGTGGATATCTTAGGCGGCAGTCACGATCGAGCACTGTTAGTCGTCGAAGAACGGACTATTCAGACCCCTGTTACCTCTTTAATTCCTGTAGGGGTTTTTTCCTATGAGCGTGGAAAGCTCCATGGGCTGGTGAATATCTATCTCAACGAGAAGGGCCTTTATCTGGGGGTTTGGGACCGCGGCAAGCCATCGGAAAAACAAGCCCAATCGCCTAAAGACCTTTATCCTAAAGGAATGTTTGTTCTCCTCGAAGGGGGCAGCCAGTGGACCCTTCTCAAACGGGTCAAAGGCGTCGAAGGCCAACTGTTTCTGCTGGACGGGACCGAAATCCTTCGTTCCTTCGACAGCCTGGACAAAGCCCTGGCTGATCCAGAAGGAAAGTCAAAATGGAACGCCTTCCAACAGGCAGAAACAACCCTTACCGCCATGGGCGAAGAAATTGCCAAAACATGCCAACGGGAAGCAAAGGCTATCCAACAAAAGGTCATTGCACTCCTGCAGCTCCAAACACGAGCCGAGAATATCCAGCGAAGCGCAGAACAACGTGCCAAATATGCCGCCGCGGTAGAAGCGGGCTTTCGGGCGGCTGCTCGGAGATCAGGCTGGTAACGCTCTCACCTATCCATGCGCAGAAAGTCTCGAAAGAGGAAGTTGCTCCTGGAGGGGAAGATTTTTCCTTCTGGGGGGCAGTTTTGAAAGACTCTCGTATTGACAAAAAAGGAAAACAGGAATAAAATAATAAAATCTGGGATATCTGAGAATGAAGCTGGTCCAGCAAGCGGCGGGCAAGGCTCTTTCCAGACATCCCGACGTCGGTTTTTGGTTTTTTTGTTTCATGGTATGTCTGGAGGGAGTTGATCCGTGACCAGCATTTACGTAGGGAATTTGGCGTACGAAGCTACCGAGCAGGAACTCCGGGAAGCCTTTGAGCAGTACGGGGAGGTCAGTTCGGTAACGATCATTGTGGATCGGTCTACTGGAAAGCCTCGGGGGTTTGCTTTTGTGGAGATGCCCGATACGGCGGCGGCGGCCCAGGCGATTGAAGGCTTACATTTGGCGCGCATTGCCGGCCGGGCGGTTACGGTCAACGAAGCCCGGCCGAAGACCCAGCGACCTCGGCGCCCGGGCGGCGGACGAAATTGGTCCGGCCGACGAAGCTGGTAATTACTCTATCGGCTCGGTGAGTTGCTAACTGAGTAGGCTAGTTCGGCCTGCTGGGTGGGGCGATCTTTGGCGGCTTTGTGCCCTGGGTGCAAACTGCGCCCTGTGTATGTCTGCGCCCATGCAAGGGAAACCGGCCATTGTACTTTTGTCCGGCGGTTTGGACTCGGCTACGGCCGCTGCTGTGGCAAAAGCCGAGGGGTTCGCTCTCTATGGGCTGACGGTCGATTATGGCCAGCGCAACCGCTGGGAATTGGAGGCGGCTGGTCGGCTGGCTCAGTTCTTGCAGATGCAGGAGCACCGGATCGTTCGGCTTGAGCTAGGCGGGCTTTTGGCTAGCGCGCTGACCGGCCAGGTGCCGGTGCCGAAGAATCGGCCGCTGGAGGAAATCGGCCAGGGCATTCCCCCTACCTATGTGCCGGCGCGGAATACGATTCTGTTGGCCTTGGCTTTGGGCTATGCCGAGGTGGTCGGAGCGGCCGATATTTTCGTGGGCGTTCATACGGTGGATTCCAGCGGCTATCCGGACTGTCGGCCGGAGTTTTTGGAGGCCTTTGCGCACTTGGCGAACTTGGCCACCAAAGCCGGCGTCGAGGGCCAACTTCGGTTCCAGATTCATGCCCCGCTTTTGGGTTGCAGTAAAGCGGAGATTATTCGCCGAGGGGTGGCCTTAGGTCTGGATTATCGGCTCACCTCTTCCTGCTATGATCCCGGTCCAGACGGGAGGGCCTGCGCCCGCTGCGATGCCTGTATCTTGCGCCGTCGGGGTTTTCAGGAGGCGGGCCTGGAAGATCCTTTGCCGTATGCGAATCCGCTGAGGGAAGCCCGGCTGCCCGGCTCTCTGAGTGCACCGCCTCGTTGGGGTCCGGCAGGGGTATGGGACGGCCCCCCGGAAGCGCGCTATCTGGTTGGGCCTACCTAGCATAGGGTACCGCAGATCGGTCTTATTTGCCGTCGTTCCCACGGCTTGCGGATTTAGCTCCCAACGGGCAAAATATCTTTTAAAACTTCTGGCTTTTAAACTCTTGCCATTTCCAAAAGAATTCGGCCTTCTCTGCCTGTTGGTCTATTCGAGGGGTTCGCTGTGTGGGTAGATGAGAAGCGGGCAGGGGAGCCGACGGGGATAGCAGGATATGGTTTTTCCGCCAGGGCGGGGAGAGACCCGGATCTGTTTCGGAGGGTATGGTCTTCCCAACAAAACATGGAATCGGATGATCGACAATGAGCACTCGCATCGAGTTGGTCGAACGTTTGCGTTGGAAGAAGTTTCCGGTGTTGGATGATGGTTTTGTAGCGTTGGTGGATGTGATGGGCGATGATGGGGCCATCGTGCAGGCCGCACGGGTTAGCTATGGGGAAGGGACGCGCACGGTCTCCGACGATCGGACGTTGATCCGATATTTGATGCGGCATCGGCATACCAGTCCGTTTGAGATGGCGGAGGTGAAATTGTTGGTGCGGGTGCCGATGGACTGTTGGCGGCAGTGGATTCGGCATCGGACGGCCTCGGTCAATGAATACAGCACGCGGTATTCGGTGGCCATTGAGGCAGCGCAGCAGACGGCGCCGGATCGGTGGCGTCTGCAATCGGCGCAGAATCGGCAGGGGAGCGAAGGTTTTCTTTCGCCGGAGCTGGGCCAGGAGCTTTCCGCGGCCGAAGCCCAGTTACAGGCTCACGCCCGCCAGGTGTACAAACGCCGATTGGAACTGGGAGTGGCCCGCGAGCAGGCCCGCAAAGACCTGCCTTTATCGACTTACACCGAGGCCTACTGGAAAATTGATCTCCACAATTTGCTGCATTTTTTGGAGCTTCGGCTTGCCCCGGAGGCGCAGTGGGAAATCCGCCAATATGCCCACACAATCGCGTATGAGATTGTTCGGCCGCTGTTTCCCCTGGTTTGGGAGGCGTTTGAGGATTACCGGCTTCAGGCACTGTGCCTAAGCCGGTTGGAGCAAGAGGTTATCCAGCGGTTGGCTCAGGCAGGTAAAATCCCGGCCACCGAGGAGGATTTTCTTGCCGCCCAAAACCCCGCCTGGAAAGAATTGCCCCGCTGCCGAGAACGGGATGAATGCCGCGAAAAACTCCGACGGCTGGGAATTGTGCGCCCGAGTTCGTAAAAACCCCGTAACTCTTCAGCCGAAGGAACAACTCCCCTGCCTTTTCCGAGAAAACTGCTACGGTGTCATTCCCGCCCCAGCGGCAGTGTAGAAACTTGTTCCCGCCCTAGCGGGAAACCACAGGAGCTAAACAAAAAACTGGATGCCTGTTTGCCAGGAATGCCTTGTTGCGCCATTCGGCTGAAATGGGACAAAACACCGGCCAGCACTAAAAGGGCCTTTGAGCGAGGGGTATTTTTGGGAGGCTGCCCATGAAAGATTTGGAATCTACCAAACGGGAATTGTTGGACCTGACGCAGCGCATCTTAGACGCCATCAGCGAAGCGGACTGGGAAACCTATCAACGGCTTTGCGATCCGACGCTTACTTGCTTCGAGCCGGAAAGCCACGGCCATCTGGTCGAAGGGCTGGATTTTCATGGGTTTTATTTCGATTTGGGACCGGCGGAAAAACCGCGGAACACTACCATCTGTTCCCCCCATGTGCGCATTCTGGGGGATACGGCGGTAGTCAGTTATATCCGGCTGAATCAGCAGATAGATCCTGTCACGGGAAAACCGGTTACCCGGGGATTTTCGGAAACTCGCATTTGGCATCGGGACGAGGATGCTAACTGGCGACAGGTGCATTTTCACCGCTCGCCGTGTGGGTGAGCGGCAGTTGGTGAGCCCCTGGAGGCTGCGTTCCTCCATACTGGATCAGCAGGCTTAGCGGCCGCTGCTACCCTTCCTTCTTATCTTCTTAAGCAGAAGGATGCGGTACAAGGCGATGCGGGGAGGCAGTCTTTTTCAGGTACTCATGCTGCCGTCTCTAGCTAACCCAACAAGCATATCATCGGGCTGTTTCCTTTGGGGAATATGGTTAAATATTCCTTTGTACATATCTAGATGACCTTCCATGTCTATGCCCATTAGACCACCGTTTGTCCGTTTGCGCACGGAAATTGCTGGCATTCCGGTTGCCCAATTGGCCGAGCAGTTTGGTACGCCGCTATTTGTCTATGATGGGTCCTGGATGTTGCGCCGATTGGGAGACCTGCACCGGTTTGACTGTGTGCGGTATGCGATGAAGGCGTGCAGCAATCTGGCGGTGCTGGATTTGCTGCGGCGCCATGGGGCGCTGGTCGATTGTGTCAGTGCGGGGGAGGTCCGGCGGGCCTTGTATGTGGGCTACCCGGCTCAGGGCGATCCGCCCCCGATTGTTTATACAGCGGACATTTTCGACCGGGAATCGCTGGCCCTGGTTGTGCAAGAGGGTATCCACGTCAATTGCGGTTCGCCGGACATGATCCGCCAATATGGGGCCGTAGCGCCGGGCCGAGAGATTACCCTGCGGATTAACCCCGGTTTCGGCCATGGGCATCACTTGAAGACTAACACCGGCGGCGAGCGATCCAAACATGGCATCTGGTATGAACAGCTTGCAGCATGTTTGGAGGAGGCGGCAGAGTTTGGACTCCGTGTAACCGGGCTGCATATGCATATCGGTTCTGGGACGGATTTGGAGCACTTGGCTCAGGTCTGCGGAGCTATGGAAAAAGCCGTCTTAAAGGCCGGGCCGACTATCCGTTCCATTAGCGGCGGTGGAGGACTACCAATTCCCTATCGGCCCGAAGAACAGTATGTGGATTTGGATGAATATTATCGGCTTTGGGACAGGACCCGGCAGCGGCTTCAGGAGGCCCTGGGGCATCCCATTCGCCTGGAAATCGAACCGGGGCGCTTCATTGTGGCGGAGGCGGGGTATCTGCTCAGCGAAATCCGGGCGGTCAAACAGCAGGGGCAGTTTACGTTTTATTTAGTCGATGCAGGGTTTAACAACTTAGCCAGGCCCATTCTTTATGGGGCGTATCATCCGATTTCGATCTGCCCGGCGGAGGGGGACCTGGATCGGCCGGACATTGAGGCGATCGTAGGGGGTCCATTGTGCGAATCGGGGGATATCTTTACCCAACAGGAGGGGGGATTTGTGGTCCCCAGACGGTTGCCTAAAGCAAAGGTAGGGGATTGGCTGATTTTGGAGCGGGCCGGTGCCTACGGGTTTGTCATGGGATCGAATTACAACAGCAAGCCTTTAGCCGCTGAGGTACTCATTCAGGATGGCCAAGCCCGGCTTGTGCGCCGTCGGCAAACGTTCGAAGACCTAATTCGGGAAGAAATTTTTCCAAAATAAGATTTTTTCTTCGGAAAATTCTATTATTTGGGAGTAAATACTTCCATAATCTTCTCTCCGCTGTTTCCTCCTCTTTGTTGCCGAGGGGTAAACTACTCTGAGCAATCCTTTGGATGGCTTTCTAGCCCTCTTTGCGGGGGAGACTATCCCTCTGCACTGCTCGCAAATTCCCAAAAATCCTTACAATCGGCAGAACTTCTCAGCCGATAACCGATTGAGAGACCAAACCCATCTCTGGGAAAATCGGGGGGATGAATGGCAAGGCTCCCTCCACAGGGGGCCTTAGATTGTTCTCACGGAGGAGACAAGCCAATGCAAGTAAAAGTCTATGTGCCCAAGATCGTAGAAATTCCCAGTGAATATCTTCCAGCGTTAGCCAAACGGGCGGCCGACAGCCTGGGCGAACGAGCCCACGAAATACCCGCCACCCGGGGACATTTAGTCCGTCAGGCAGTTCAAGATGGCCTGCTGCGGGAATTCGACCATCTGATTGGCGAAGATGGGACCGTGGATCTGGTCTGCGACCCAGGCATGGAAATCCCCCTAGAGCTAGACAACAAGACACTCACTCTGGTCGAACTTCTGGAGGCCCTCCAATACAAGCGAACTTGGACCGAAATGAAATCCTCTGCCGAAGCCGCCTAACCCTCCGGGCTTACCACCCATCCCTCCCAGTCCGGAGGCAGGGCGTAAAAAGGCTCACATGGTCTACCATTGCAGGCCCATAAATGGTTTATGAGTCCCTCGACCATACCTATCCGCTGGCTTCAGACGGAAGGGGAGGTCCCCGTTTTAGGAACCACCCAGACCCTCCGTCCTCTGCTTGGCCAAGCCCCTTCCTCCAATGTGCTGCAGGAAGATGGTTCCCGGGCCCAAGCAGCCGTGTTCCACCCTCTAGGCGGAGCATACCCCTCTGAAGTGGGTAGCAATTCCCCCCAGCGTTCTGAAGAACGCTCCTTGGAATTGCCCCCTCCGCCCCGTATGATTTGCCCCCCAACCTCCCCGAACCGTGGGTCATCCGGTCGGCATTCCGCTCGACAATCTCCCGGTCCTGCTATTGTTAAGCCGACTCAGACCTCGCTGCAGGCTGAGGGGGGTGAAAACGTCTCCAGGAACTGCTCTGGTTCGGACAAAAGAGCCATTCCGGCCGGAGAGCTGATAGCCTGTCTGCAGGAAGCAAATAGGGGAAGTTGGAACAAGGAATCTGCTAGGCAGACCACTGGCTGCGGGGTGGAGATGCCGGTGGCTAGACCCAGCTTGGAAGATTCGCCTGCCGATGAGCAACGATGGTTAGAAACACTGGTATGGGCCGTGGAGCAATCGAAACCAGGTCGGGGTCCTGGGGTAGATCGGCGGGGGCCTTTAGAGCTTGCGCCGATCGAGCCGCCGTCGCCCTCGCCGCCCAGGTTGCCCATAGGGAGCGAGGAACTCAGCAGCCCCCATTCTGGCCGACAGAAGCATTCTAGGACTTCGGATCGAGCCGGTTTGGATCTGCAGCTTCGTCGGGTCCTAGATAGTTGGCCTGTGCTACCGAGGAGGACTCGAGAAGCCATCTTGGGGATGATCGAGGGGGCGTTGGGAAAAAAGCAATCGTAAGCTCCTCTGATGGAAAATCCCCCCTTTATTTTTGAAAAAAATCTCCCTTTGAGCATTTCTCGGCGGAGATTTCTGGCAGTTCCTTTATGCAGGGCCTCCCGCCAGCTACTCTCCAAAACAGGGAGAATCTATGCTTGCGTCGCTGGGCTTTTGCCATTTTTGTAACTCCTTTTGTTTCCAATAGTTATATAGAGAACTTTTATTCATATAACTCTGTAACATTTCAGCCGAATGATGCAACCTGTCATTGCTGCGAAAACAGCAGTGCAGTTTTTCGACGGATTTTTGAGCTCTGGATTCCCGCTTGTGCGGCAATGAGAGCATAGGACTTTCCTCGGAAAAGGCGGGAGAGTTCTTCGGCTCAACTGTTCCATAACCTTCTCTCCCCATGTTTCCAGTTACCCCCCATCATTCCAGTGGCTTCGGAGAGTTTCTAGGAAGGGGCGGCCTCCACATTGGCAAAAGTCGATCGGGAACTGGCTGGCCGCAAAGGAAAGGATTTGGTTTCTGGGAACCGATGGGCTAGAATAAAAAGAGGCTCTTACAGAGAGGGGTTTGGCATCCGGGGCCGCCGGGACTTATTAGAGGCTCAATTCCGGTGGCTTCGATTATATGAAAATAAGTTTTGTGGATATATCTGTTCCGTCTAGTGTTTTTTGATCCCTTCGGTGGGGAGAGGTCTTCGGTCTGGGAAAAAGAAGATCAAGGGAAATGGAGTCCTGGGAGCGGGTGGCGGTTAGCCAAGGGGACTAGGACAATGGGCAAGGGGATGGGGGTAGTGCTGGGACTGGTAGTGGGGTTAGCCCCTTTGGGCGCCTATGGCTTGGATACGGTCGTTTTCCGCCGGCAGGATCAGGAGCATACGGTTATCGGCCGGATCCTGGTAACGGCCCAAGATGGGGGGCTGCTGTTGTTAGGCCGGGATGGGGTTCTTTGGGCTATCCAGCCAACCGAACAGATGAAAACCGTTCAAGACGACAGGCCGTTTAGCCCGTTAAGCCGGGAAGAAATGGCCAGTCAACTGCTTCGGGTGCTGCCAGGTGGATTTCAGGTGCATGAGACGGCCAATTATCTGGTCTTTTACAACACGTCCAAACCCTACGCCCAATGGTGTGGGGCGTTGTTGGAACGGCTTTTTTCGGGCTTTTTGAATTATTGGCAGCGGCGTGGTCTGGCGGTGGCGAAGCCGGAGTTTCCGCTGGTGGCTATAGTGTTTGCGGAGCGGAAAAGTTACGAGGAGTTTTCCCGGCCCGAATTGGGCGAGGCGGCGCCGTCGATCGTAGCCTACTATAGTTTAATGACCAATCGGATGACGATGTATGATCTAACCGGGCTAGAGCAGTTTGCCAGTGCGGGGGCCACTGGCGCCCGACTGGGAGCTAGCCAAATTAACCAGCTCCTGGCCCGTCCGGAGGCGGAGCGCACGGTGGCCACCATCATCCACGAAGCGACTCACCAAATGGCTTTCAATTGTGGGCTGCATCAGCGGCTGAGCGATTGCCCGTTATGGGTCAGTGAAGGAATTGCCATCTATTTTGAGACGCCCGATCTTACCAGCACCAAGGGCTGGCGAAGCATTGGGGCGATCAACCGGCCGAGACTGGCACAATTTTATACCTATTTGAAGAACCGGCCTCCTGATTCCCTCCGCAGCCTTATCGAAAAGGACGATCGGTTTCGCCATCCGCAGACAGGCCTGGATGCCTATGCCGAGGCGTGGGCGCTAACGTATTTTTTGCTCAAGCAGCGGCCAAAGGAATATGTGAAATATCTGCAGCAGATAAGCCGCAAAAAGCCGTTAGTGTGGGACTCGCCGCAGAGGCGGCTGCAGGAATTTCAATCGACCTTTGGCCAGGACCTGCACGCCTTGGATACCGAGTTTTTGCGATTTATGACAAAACTGCAATAGAAGGCCCCTCGCTACCGACAGCGGCAGAGGCCTAGAGGGTAGGATGGGGAAAACCTACTCCGACTCTTTGGCCAATTGGGCCATGATTTCCTCCGGGATATTGAAGTTGCTGGCCACGTTCTGCACGTCGTCATGGTCGTCGAGCCGGTCCATCAGTTTAAGCACTTTTCGAGCCAGGTCGGGATCGGTAATATCGAGAGTGGTTTTGGGCATGAGGGTGACTTTTTGGGATTCTACTTCGATGCCGGCAGCTTGAAGTTTATCCCGCACAGTGCGGAACAGACTCGGCTCACAGACAATACAGAATTTGTCGCCCTCTCGACGCACATCGTCGGCGCCGGCCTCCAGGGCAATTTCCATCAACGTGTCTTCTTGGGCCTTCTGCTGGGCGATCCAAAAGAGGCCTTTGCTTTCGAACATCCAGGCTACGCTGCCAGATTGCCCGAGTTTGCCGTCGCTGAGTTCGAAGATTTTGCGGATTTCTGGGGCGGTACGATTCCGGTTATCGGTGAGCACTTCACACAGCACAGCCACTCCGCCCGGCCCATAGCCTTCGTACACCACTGATTCGAGGTTTCCTTCGCCTTCCAGTTCGCCGGTGCCGCGTTTGATGGCCCGGAGGATATTTTCTTTGGGCATTCCGGCGGATTTGGCATCATCGATGGCATCCCGAAGGCGGGGATTCATATCCGGATCCCCCCCTCCTAGACGTGCTGCCACGATGATCGCCTTGGTAAGCTTGCTCCAGAGTTTGCCTCGTTTGGCATCCACAAGAGCTTTTTTGTGTTTGATACTGGCCCAATGAGAATGACCTGCCATAAGAAAAAACTCCTGCCAGGAGATTCGACTCCCTGCGTGTTCCAGCTCTATGGGCACCAGTTCCGCCGAATGAAGAAGCTGCCCGGTTGATCCCCCGAAAGCCTTTGGGGGGGTATTCCCGCCCAAACGGCAATCCGGAGCAAATCCACTAGCCAAACAACGGGGTTGCTGCTTTCGGAGGAACGCCTTGGTAGGCCATTCGGCTGAACTGGTACTTCTATTATTTTATTTTTGCCTGAAAGGGAAACTGGATAAAGTTCTCCCACCCAAAAAGGGCAAATCAGTTGAGTCCACCCCCGATCTCCTACCTGATGGAAGCGGATGAGGCCCCTCCCACAGGCAGGCTTACCAGTCGGTGAGAATGGGCGTGGATAAGCTCTCCAGAAATGCTTGATTGTGCTAACCTCGAGCTGCAGAGGATCCAAAACCCCACTTTTGGTGTACTTTAAGTAACCCACAAATGGCATTCGGAGGAAGTTTCCCCTTTACCGAGGTTTCTTTTTTGAGAGTTTACTGGAAGAGGGAGGATGTTTAGATTTCCATGATAGGGGGGCATCTTGCCCCATATCTGAGGTACTAGATGCCCCAAACCTATCCTCCAGAAGTTCTTTACCAGGAGGGGCTGGAATCTCCCCAGAAGGGATGCTTTTTTCTCCTTCTCTCCCCTCGGACGAAGAGCGGTGCGCTTCTGACGCCTCCAGGCCAGAAGGGGTAGGCATGCTCGAAGGAGGATTGCCTTGGGGTGTTTTCTTTTTTCTTCCCCGAGTTTTGCGGGGTTTCTGCGCAGAGGCTGCTGCAACGGGCTGGCTAGATGCAGAAGGAGGCGGAGCGGTTGGGGAAGCTCCGGAAGTTTCCGTAGATGCAGGGGAGGCAGCAGGCCCCCTCGGGGACAAATCTACCCCCACTGGAGGGGGAGGAGACCGGCGCTTGGGCAACCGATCTTTTGCTTCCGGCTGGACGGCCAACAAAATCTCATGCACCTTCGGGTTAAACGGATTGGCCGTAAAGTCGGCCCCAAATTGGTGCAACACCGAGCCGAATTCGATCCCTTTACTTTTCGGGATTGCCCTTTCCAGCCCAGGCACCTGCCAAGCAGCTACATCTTTGTCGGTAACCAATCCCAAGATTTTCAGCACCTCCATCGTGCCCGAGTCGATTGGGATAGCATGGCCGCCTAAGGCGGATTGAACCACATAAGCCACGGCAAAGGGGGTTACTCCGTCGATTTTCTGAAGCCGCTCGATAGCGGACCCTAAGGTGCCTTTTCGGAGTTCTTCCAGGCTGAAGGTGTAACTTTCTTCAAAGACATGCTGGAGGATTCGTTTGATGCGTTGGGCGGCAGCGGTCGGATCGGGCAAACAGGCCATTACCTCGGCCAACTCCCGAACCGTACTTACGCGGATTTCATTCAGGTCGAAAAATTCGTGGAATAAGGCGGCCAGGGCTGTGTCGGCTGCTTGGTAACTGGCATTCTCCAAGCAACAAGCCCGCAGCAGATGGTCCAACACGGGCTGATTCGGATCCGGAAAGATCGGTTGATAATATTTTCGAAGGATTTTGAACAGTTTTTCGAATTGAGCAGCTCGATGGGACGTACTCATCGCAAACCTCACGAAAAAGAAATTGGAAAGCGGGTATTCGGTTTGCCCGGCTCCACAGGGGGAGTCTGCGTAGGCAGGAGGTTTCCGAAAGGGGGTTCGTTCCCCCTTACAGCCCACCAGGAACTCCGGAGCATCTTAGGAACTTCCTACAAAGAAGGGTCCGGCGGAGGAGACGGGCAGGATAGTTCCGAGCAGTCCTGGTCTGGAGGTTGTGGCGGTTGCTGTTCCGAGCTATTCGGTTCGGTCTCCTCGGCTTCAGAGCCAGGGGGAGAGGAAGCTGGCAGGACCTGTTTAAGGATCTGGGCTACCGCGATGGAGTTTTTGACCCCTTGGTCCAAGCGGAAGATGAGTTTGGGGATATAGCGGGTGTCCACGCGTTCGCGGAGTTTGGACTGCAAAAAACCGGCCGCACTTTGCAGCCCTTGCAAGGTCCGTTGTTGTTGGGTCGGGTTCCCCATGACCGACACATGGACTTTCGCTATTCGCAGATCGGTGGAAACCTCCACATAGGTAACGGTGGCATTTCGGATCCGGGGGTCTTTTAGTTCCCGGAGAATCGCCATGCCAACTACTTCCCGAACGATTTTGGCCAACTTTTGCGCACGTCGGGTAGGATCCATAGGATTTGTTCTTTGAACAAAGCAGTTTACCCTATTCGGCCGGAAGATGGCAGATTTTTTCGTAACACTTCCGCCGAACGGACTCCCTAGACATTCCTGGGCAAGCAGGAATCCGGGTTTTTCGGTGGATTTTTGCTCTCTGGCCTGCCGCTTCCGCGGCGGAGACACTCGCAGAGGTTCTACCTAAAAACAGGAAGTGTACTGTACTCGGCAGAAGGATTGCGATTTTTGGAGCTTTTTTAGGGGTTTGTGCGTTGCCTGATTACCCCAGCGTTCGTGCCACTTCCTCGATCCGATATACCTCTAGGATATCCCCTTCTTTGATGTCTTCAAAACCTTTGAGTTTGATGCCGCATTCCAACCCTGTGCGGACTTCCCGGACGTCGTCTTTTTCTCGGCGGAGGGATTCGATGGGGTAGTCGCCGATGACCCGGCTGTCGCGGATTACCCGCACTCGAGCGTCTCGGGCCACCATGCCCGACAGGACCTGGCAACCGGCCACCGTACCGACTCGGCTGATCCGGAAGATTTGTTTAACCAAGACCCGACCGAGTTCTTCTTCTCGTTGGATGGGGGTCAACATGCCTTCGATGGCGGCTTTGAGGTCTTCGGTAACTTGGTAGATGATGTCATAGCGGCGGATTTGGACGCCGTGTTGTTCGGCTAGTTGACGGGCCGATTCATCCGGCGCCACATTAAAACCAATGATGATTCCATCGGAGGCCTCGGCCAAATAGACATCCGCTTCGGTAATCCCGCCGACCATCGCCTGCAAGATTTTGATCTGCACTTCGGGATGTTCCAGTTTGCTGATCTCTTTGCGCAGGGCCTCGATCGAGCCACGGGTATCGGCCCGCAGGATCAAGTTCAACGTCTGTGCTTTGCCTTCTTGGGAGACTAAGGTTTTCCAATTTTCCAGGGTCACTCGGGGGCGGAGTCCGGCCAATTCTTGTTGGCGAAGGGCCTCTTGGCGCTGGGTGGCCAATTGACGCGCTAGAGCAATATCCGCTACCACATAAAATCGGTCCCCCGCCGCTGGCGGCACATCCAGGCCGATCATATGCACTGGAGTGCCCGGCCCGACCGCCTCATATTTTTTGTAGGGATCCAGAGTGTCGTACAAGGCCCGGACCCGGCCGTGCGCAATACCACAAACCACCACATCTTCCACCCGAAGCGTCCCATTCTGCACCAGGAGTTTTGTTACCACGCCTCGATGTTCTTGAAGCTCGGCTTCCAAGCAGGTTCCGATGGCGGGGCGGTTCGGGTTGGCTTTGTAGTCGTGAAGTTCCGCCAACGTCAGAATCGTCTCCAGGAGCTGATCGATGCCGGCGCCGGTCAGGGCACTGGTTTTGACTAATTCGGTTTCGCCGCCCCATTCAGTAGGCAACAGCCCATTGGCTGCCAGGTCCTGATAAATCCGTTCCATCTTCGCCCGCGAGACTGGCAGGTCGATCTTGTTTAAGGCCACAATGATCGGCACTCCAGCCGCCCGAGCATGGCTAATGGCCTCTTCCGTCTGCGGCATGAGACCGTCGTCGGCCGCTACGACCAAGACCGCTATATCGGTTACATTGGCCCCTCGGGCTCGCATGGCGGTAAACGCTTCATGGCCCGGAGTATCCACAAATGTGATCTTCCGTCCATCTTTCTGAATCTGGTACGCCCGGATCTGTTGGGTAATCCCTCCCTTTTCTGAGGCCGCTATCTGAAGTCCCAAAATCCGGTCCAATAGCGAGGTTTTCCCGTGATCCACATGACCCAGAAAAGTAACCACAGGCGGTCGAGGACGCAGTTGGGCAGGATCATCCGGCGTCTGCTCCAACTCCCGAAGGACTTTCTCCTCCAAGCGCTCAGGAGGACGTATATCCACATTCAAGGCAAGCTCCAAAACCAACAGTTCGCACGTCTCCTGCTCCAGCAGCGTATTTAGAGTCGCCAACTGCCCCATCTCCAAGAGTTTCTTTTGAATGATCCGCGCCGGCACCCCAACGGCTTCCGAAAAGTCCCGTACCGTGCAAGGAGTTTGCAGCACAATCTTTTGCTTCCGGGGTTGGGAGGTATCTCGGCCAGTGTGGATAAGACGTTTGGCCCGCTGCGGCACCGGGAGGGTTTCTTCCTCCTCTTCTTCGGCTTTAGGCTTTCGGGCTTTTACTGGCGGTTTACGTTTCAGTGTCCGCTCCGCTTTTCCGGCCACTCCAATGTCGAATTCCTCTTCCTCTTCCACCAGGCCGGTTTTGGCAGGCCGTTTCGGCCGCTGGCCTTTTCGCTCCCCAGGGGGAAGTTTTTCTTCCGGCCAAACACTCGGTTTCGTAGGCCCCGCCGCCGCAACGGTAGGTTTGGGGGCAGTTTCTTTCTCCTTTTTTTCTTTGGCTTCTTTCTCTTTCTCTTTGAGCAGCGAAGGAACCGGAGCCCCTAATTTACTGGCACGAATTACATCTGGCGGAAGGCGTAGGTCCGGTTTTTGCGGCGGGGGTTCTTCCGGTTTGGCTGCCACAGGGGCTGGCGGCGGCGTAGGCATTGGGGCCAGTTTGATCACCGGCACTGGCTTTTCCGGTCTTTCGGGTTTTTCCGGTCTGTCCGCTTTTTCGGGTCTTTCGATTTTTTCCGGCTTTTCCGGGGGTTTCTGGGGTGGTTTAGCCGGTTCGAGTTTTTCCGGAGCCACTGTTTCTGGAGCGGGAGGCTCAGGAGGCGCTGGTTTTTTGGGGCTAGGAGGTCGGCCAGGTTTGGTGGGCAATACCGGGACTTTTCCCGCTGTGACTCCCGATGGGGCTATATAATCTTCCCGCCGGACCGGAGCAGCCACCGCCGCTGCTTTGACAGCCCCGAGAGGCCCTGCCGCCTTGGCCCCGACGGCTCGGCTCTGCCCAGCTAGGATCGCCTTAACTTTACTGACTTCCTCGTCGTTTAGACTGGCTAGACCAGACGAACCCTTCACCTGGATGCCTGCCTTCTGACAGGCATCAAAGATCGTTTTGATTTCCACCTGAAGCTCTTTTGCTAGAGCATGAATTCGGATGGGCAATCCAGCCCCTCCTTATCCTTCGAAGGCATCTGGTACCCTGGGTTTCTCCTCAGTCTTTCCCAATTATACTCCGATGTTAGAGTCGGAAGGGACCGGACCGGCTCATAGGGCGATTTCTATCCCCTGGGGGCCTAACCGGGAGGATTCAGGCAACCCCCACCAACCAGGTGGGAACTAACCCCCACAACGTCCTCCCCTAGCTGCTGGAAGCTCTCGCCGATTCGTCGGCCGTCGGTTCTTGCTGAGAGGCCGCCGCAGCGGCCCCCTGGTGCTCGGCCGGTTTAGGCTGGTGTTTTTCTGCGGCAGCTAATTTTTCGGCTTCTTCGGCTTTTTGCTCGGCCTGGTGGATGATCTGGGCCACCTGGGCTTCGCTGAGATTGCCCATGGTCATCAGGGCAGTCGGTTCAATGACCGACAGATCGTCATAGCTAAGGAAGCCTTCCCCAATGAGGCGTTCGGCCAATTCCTCAGAGATTCCTTCCAGGCTCGTGAAGTCGGCCAAGGCTTTCTCGATCTGCTGGTCCAGCTCCTGTTGGGTCATAATTTCAATGTCCCAGCCGCACAGCTTGCTGGCCAAGCGCACATTTTGCCCTCGTTTTCCAATGGCCATGGAAAGCTGCTCCTCCCGCACCAGAGCAATCGCTCGCCCGAGCATGGGACATAAGATCACTTCATCCACTTCGGCCGGCTGCAGGGCATTGGGAACCATCTTTTGCATATCGTCGCTATATGGCACGATATCAATCCGCTCTCCCCCTAATTCCTCCACAATATTCTTGATCCGATTCCCGCGAATTCCCACACACGCTCCCACTGGATCCACCCGCGGGTCGGTGCTACTGACGGCCACCTTCGTGCGATAGCCCGGTTCGCGGGCAATGGCGCGGATTTGGATCACCCCGTCAGCTATCTCGGGAATCTCCTGCTCGAAAAGGCGTTCGACGAATTGGACTCGAGTGCGGCTCAACTCAATATATACTTTTGTTCCCTTCTTTTTCACCTCGCACACAATCGCCCGAATCCGCTCATTCGCATGCAGCAGCTGACCAGGAATCTGCTCCGATTTGGGCAGCCAGGCTTCCGTATTCGACAGGGCGATCGTCGCCCCCTCCCGGTCAATCCGATGCACCACCCCCGAAACTAACTGATACCTCAGTTCGCTGTATTCGGCATATAAGGCATCTCGCTCCGCCTCCCGGATCTTTTGGATGATGATCTGTTTGGCCGTCTGCGCCCCAATGCGTTCGGCCATCTCTTCCGGCGTCATCTCAATGCCGTTATGAGTGCCGGTGATAGTGCCATTCTCCCGGTTGATCCGGATGACGATCTCTTGGTCTTCCCCATAGTGCTTCTTGGCTGCCGTGACCAGCGCAGCTTCTATGCCCGCAAAGACCACCTCTTTGTCGATGTTCTTATCCCGATGAATGGCATCGACAATCCGAAGTAATTCACTGGGGTTCATCGACTTTTTCTCTCCCGCCTTCCGCACACTCCCTGTCCTGCTGGGCCTGGGCAATTGCTAGGGCCTTTCCGGCACAGTTGCACCCCGGCAACTAGCCCCATTTTGATTCGAGACCCAGACGTTCCTCTTCCTTCCTTATACCTCCCCCGCAAGGGCTACCAAAAAGTGTTCGACCCGTTTTAACACAATTCCAGCCCAGCCCCTCATGCACCTACCCTCCAAACCCTATCCTCTCCCAGGGAAATGATTTCTGCTACCGATCCGATTTTCCTCGGACTCATACCCTTCATAAAAATAAACACCTACCCTCCCGCTCCGCATTTTTCTGCAAAAATGCGGAAACTCCTATGATTTCCCCTTTCCCAATGGTCTCTAATCTTGTAACGATACCGGTAAAAGCCTTCTCTGTCAAGCAGGTAAAGAAGCAGGGCCATTGGGGGACGGCCTCCTTATTTACCTTTGCAGGATTGGCTCTGCTTGATAGATAGTGGATAAGAAAAAGTTTCCCGCTTTTAGGGCACATGGGTAGGCAAATTAACAAAAACAATGGGTTTGAAAAAATTACATAGAATATTTAATATTTCCAAAATAGAGAAAATAAATAGAATACACAAAATAAGCAAAATTGACAAGCACCTCTGAGAAGAATCTTCCCAATTAAGCAGAGGTTGAATGGGGCAAAAGAACGATCCCCAGCCAACGCACCAACGCACACATTCAGGGAATTCGGGGAATCCAAATAGCCATCCCTATAGGGAGTAATAAATCCCCCTAATAGAGTAATAGCCCAATCCCCTCACCCAGCATTCTCACACAACCGGCCGCTCCTGCTCGTGGAGTCTCTAAGCGTATTTAGCAAGGCCTTGGCATCCGGTATGAATTCGCTCCGCTAGCGGAAAACACAGGCCAGGCATTTCGCCTGACTGGAGGAGCAATCGTGTTGGAGCCATGTAGTCTGTTAGAGTGCGGCAACGTGCCAGCAAGGGAAATGGGTATCCCCTGAGAGACGGTGCTCTATTTAAAAGCGATGTCCCAACAAGGAAGTGCCAGCTTCTGGGTTGCTGCGGTCGTGCCCGGTGAGCTCAGGCAAAAAGGCCTTGCCCAACATGCCTTCCTAACACCTTCCAAAACCCCGCGTATATGGGCACATCTGCTAATGCCTCAGACCCCTTCTCCACGGGGGAATATTTCCGATCTTCGAAGGCAGATACTGGGAGGCTGCACCCCGAGTTTCGTCAGGCGAACCGCAAAAGCAACGCAGCGCTGCCAGCCTGTAGAACATGGGCCTCGGGCGCACCGACCTTTTCAGCGCCCTGGAGGCTCCCAGAGAGGGCGAAACCTCCAGCTGCTGGATTTGGCCACCATTAATATTCGAGTTGGCCGATCGTTTCACCGCCTTGGCTGGTGGTGAGTGCCCGCCAGACCTGCAAGTCGATGTTATTGGAAAAGAAGTTCACCGATCCGTCGCAAAAGGCAGCGTTTACTCCGCCCGGATGATTGCTTCGGGCGGCACAGTGGTGATTCAGGGGAATCGTGTTGGTGATGTCCGCCGTGGGAATACAGCGATTCATGAAGCGGATGTCCACCGGGCATCTCCGGTTGACCTCATCGGGTACTTCCGAATTGGGCGTTACATAGCTATCGAAGGTCTGGCCGCCGGTGGCGATAATGGTTTCGCCCAGAGGGCCTTCCCAGTCAGCCCCTTTGGGGGTGAGGGTCTCCGAAAGCATGAGCGTTCGGGAAAGCCCGTCGGTGATATGGTCAAATTTGATGGATCGGGCAAAGGTAAACGGGGCGCCGCCGAACTTCCAGGTGCTGTTTTGATCCTTCTGGGAATACCCCGTGTTGCCCCAGTTGACCACGTAATTGGTCCGCACCCGGGCCCAGGTGGTGCTATAAAACTCGTTTTCGGCGATCCCATCGCTGGGACAACCGAATAGCTCGATCTTCGTGCGGCGGGCTTCATTATTGACCGGGTGGCTCACCGTAATCTTAAAGTTGAACAAATTATACCACGCCGTCTGCTCGATCTGCGGGCCGATCTGCGACAGCCAGGTAAAATCATCGAACCATCGGCCGACTGTTACATCCTGCCGGGAGGGATCCACGCTGCCCGGTCCGCGGATGGCGCCGAAGGGCAGGGCACGTCGGCTATCGTGGTAGGTATGCATGGCCAGGGCGATCTGTTTGAGGTTATTGACGCACTGGGCGCGCCGGGCCGCCTCCCGGGCCGCCTGCACCGCCGGTAATAACAAAGCGATCAATATCCCAATAATCGCAATCACAACCAAAAGCTCCACTAGAGTGAAAGCCCGTCGCTTGGTCAAAGTAACACCGTCTGTTAGACCTGTTAGACGGTATGTTATCTCCGCTCCGCTGAGCCAACCTTCCTTAGGCAACCGATGATCCATTTTCACGTCTCCTTTTTCACCTCTCCTTTGGCGCCCAACGAGAAATCCTACCCCTGCGTTCTCTATTTCGAGCTAAGATCAAAATCGTGGGTTTTCAGGTTTTCGGTTACATCCAGGGGGATACCGGCCAGGTATTTAGGGGGGATGGTTTCGGCCACCTCTTCGTACTGCGACTTCGAGTCCGGAATGGTCTCCACTTTGCCGGTCTTTTTCGGCGAGCGGATCATTACCAGCACGGGGCCGACGGGCACGTTGTCGGCGGCGTACCGGCCCTGGCGAATGTCCGCCTTGGCGGGTGGGGCCTGCTTTTTCCCCTGAGGAATAAAACTGACAAACCCCTCGGCCACCGGTTGCCCATCCAGCCGAACCATCCCTTCCAGCCGGGTCGTCGGCGCCGTAGGCCCGCCAGAACCGCCACAACCGGCCAAAATCGCCGTCATCAGCCCACCTACCAACCACCATCCGACCAAACACGTCCACCGCCTCGTTTGCCGAACCATCCAACTCATTCTCTCCCCTCCTTAATTTTTCTTAGTATTCGGGCCAAACTGTCAGGGCAGAAACCCACTCCTTCCAGGGAATCCCTTTTTGGAATTATAACCTTTCGGCGAAAGGACTGGACCTGCTTTTTCTCCTCTTCTTGGGGTCGTCGAGAGAGGAACAGGGAAAACAATTTCCTTTCACCAGGCAACCTTTAGCTGACAACCTCTCCCCGCCGCCTCTGTGGTCTGGATGCTTTTTTAGTTGCTGAAGCGGCGGCTCCAGCAAACAGGAGCATGCCAAAGGAAGAAATGGGAGCTGGCCGGTTTCCGTTTTAGCTCCAGCGGCGGCGGGCCACCAGGACCAGGCCGACCAGGCCCAGACCGGCCAATACCATGCTAGCCGGTTCCGGTACGGCGGCTGCCTGATAATGGGCCAAAATCTCCGCCGGACTGAGCACCCGGCTGTAAAAGGCCACTTCATCGATCAGGCCATTAAAGTATCGGCTATCCAAAGTGTTGCCGCCAATGTCGATGATGGGATTGTCGTCCAGCACTGCCAAGCCGGCCGGTCCGCTAGCTTCCAATCGGCCGTCCAGCCAAATCTGCATCAGGCCACCGGCTTGCCGGGTAACCACCACGTGGTGCCATCGGCCGTCGTTGATCGGGGTAGTTCCTTCGATGGTGGCTCCCGCTCCCCCGCCGGCATCGCCGTCGAAGAAGGCCAGATGGTTATTCAGAACGGCTAACACAAAGTCATCGGCCACACCGCCGACATCTGACCAAATAATGCCGTTGCCCTGGTAGGCCTGGCTGCCGGTCAGACTGTTGGCCGTGGTATTGATGAGCAACTCCAGACTGAAATCCGCTGCCTGGGTGCTCACCAGGAAGTTGGGGACTCGAATATAGTCATCCTGCCCATCGAAGCGGACTGCGGTATTAAAATCGTGGATGGTAAAGGCGCCGGGCTGGTTGACCGTCGGGTTGTTGTAGAAGGTACCATGGGTGGCGCCAGGGCCGACTTCGTTATACGCCTTGGCTGCCGTGGTCGTCCCCTCGCCCAGGCGATAATAGGCAACCAAGCCAGGCGTATTCAGCACGGTGCTGTGGTAGAGTTTCGGGCTGTACGTGGTTAAAAGCTGAGTGGATAGGGTAGCCGCTTCTGCCGCACCAAGGGCTACATCATAAATGCGGGCCTCGGCCAGATCGCCGATCAATTTGTTGCCGCCGCTATGATTGCCGCCAAAGAAGTAATCCACTGCATTTCGGACGGCTGTGCCGCCATCGCTTCGGCTGCCTACCTGCACGCCATCCACATACAGAGTGATGGTTCCGCCGGAGCGGGTATAAATGGCCACATGGGCCTTACCATCCTTAAAGTATCCGCCGGTACTAGAATATTGGGTAACATCCGGATTACCCAGCCCGGCGGCCAATTGGCCGCTGGAGTTAATGTTCAATCCCCAATCATTGGTTACGCCGGCCTGCTCCGAATCGACGATACTGGTGTTATGGTAATACTGGCTGGCGCCGCCGACGCCCTCGTTAGTGCGATAGACGGCCACAATGGTAAAGTCGCCGCCGGCGGTGGTGGTCATGGCGCCGTTGATGATCCGCAGGTAATCGTCGCCATCGAAATTAACCACCGCATGGCCCCCGATGGCATTGGTCCGTAAGGTGGCGTTGCCGCCGGCTACATTGGCCTGGGCGTTGGTATTGCTGCCGATGCTTTTCCACTGGCCGTCGGCTAAAACCAGCCCATTGCCCAACGAGACCAGCGAATCGGCCAGAAAATAATCCACCGGATCAGGCAGCGGCAAACTCGTTGGCGACCCCCCCGCCGCCAACGCCTGAATCTGATTACCGGTCAAAGCACCATTATAGATGGCCACGTCGTCCATCGTACCTTTGAAGTACTCGGTGCCAACTGTTTTTCCGATAAAGAAGTTCATGGCCTGGGCGTTATTGACGCCAGGGCTATCCTGGGCTTTGAGCACGCCATCGACCCAGATGCTTCGGACCTTCCCGTTATAAGTAGCTACCACATGATGCCAGTTGCCATCGTAGAGATTGACCGGCGAGGTAGCTACATTCGCCAGATCAGCGCCCCACCAGTAGTTGGTCAGATGGCTGGCGCCGTCGCCGGTGCGGAAGGCATTGACTTGCCGAGTAGTGCCAAAATTCCCCCAGCCGACGATCCCTTCTCGGTTCGATCCGCCCACAGCGATCGGCTTAATCCATGCGGAGATCGTGTAGGAGCTATTGCCGGTGGGTGTACCGGTTGGGGCTGAAGAGAGCGGATCGTGGTACAGGTAATCGCCGTTGCCGTCCAGCAATAGACCGCCGCCGAATCGGCCGCTTGCCGTGTACTGAGCGTCCCCAGCAGCTGTAAGCACCTCGGTGGTAATCTGGTTATAGCCCAATTGGCTTGGGTTATTGAAATCCCAATAACCGACCAAAGCTGCCTGAGCGATCCCAGTGGCCAATAGCCAACCGGCAACCCCCATCCCCCAGAGCACAAGCACGTTCGAGCGTTTCATGGCAGACCCTCCTTTTTACTAATGGAAAAGCAGACAAAAATCAAACCAAACTTTTCACAACCTGTATCGCAGCGGTAGTCTGAGGTATTTTCTGTTCATGTCCTTTGGCAGGACAGCCAACCGAGCCGGCCAAATACCAAAAATCGCACCATCCTGCTGGCGTCCCAATGGAGGACAGCATCTTCCTCTTCTTTCTATGTTTTCTTTTTAGTGTATCTAGCAACCAGCCGGAAAAGCAACGATTTGGTTTGCAGGTTTTGGGTCAAAATAGTATAATTTTGGGTAAGAATGCATAATGGATACTTTCTTGCTCTGGGCTGGTGCTGACACCTCAGAAGAGGCGGACAGCAAGCCACACACCCACCCCATTTGGGGGAGTCTGTCGGATGGGTATCAAAAACACCTCCTTTCGGCGCCGCTCTCCGAGAAGCCAATCTTCCCAAAAAAGCATGGCTGCCGGTTCAAAACCTGCGTCCGCCCCCCTGGTAGGTCGGGCTCGGCCCAAGGTGGCCCTGATCGTAGAAACCTCCTTGGCCTCCGGCCGGGACATCTTGCGCGGCATCGCCCAGTATATCCGGGAGCACGGCCCTTGGTCGGTCTATCATGAGCCGCGCGGCCTGGAAGAGGATGTACCGCGCTGGTTAGCCCGATGGCGTGGCGACGGGATCATTGCCCGGGTGCAAACCCGCCGGATTGCCCAAGCCGTCTTGGAGACCGGCTTGCCGGTGGTGGATGTGCTGGGATTGGTTCCGGAGGCCGGGCTGCCGCTGGTGCATGTGGACGATCGGGCCATTGCCGAGTTGGCCGCCGAACATCTGCTAGAGCGTGGCTTTGGCGAGTTCGGTTTTTGCGGCATCACCGGCGCGCCATGGGCGGAAGCTCGGCGCCGGCATTTTGAAGAGGCCGTAAGCCGGGCTGGCTGCTCCTGCTCGACCTGCATCCTGCCGCCGGATGCCCGCCGGTACGTCAGTTGGGAAAAACAGATCGAGCAATTGATGGCCTGGATGAGCCAACTGCCCAGGCCCGTAGGGATTATGGTCTGCAACGATCCCCGGGGCCAATTGGTCATGGAGGCGTGCCGACGCCTGGATGTGGCCGTGCCGGAACAAGCGGCCATTATCGGCGTGGATAACGACGAACCGATCTGCGACGTGTGCAACCCACCACTGTCGAGCGTTATGCCGGACCATCGGCGCGTGGGTTATGAAGGAGCCGCACTTTTGGATCGAATGATGGCAGGCCAACCGCCGCCCGAACAACCGATCTATGTTCCCCCGGTGGGCATAGTGGCCAGGCAATCAACCGATGTACTGGCTGTGGCCGACCCGGTGGTCGCCCAGGCCCTGCGATTCATCCGAGAATACGCATGCGACGGAATCACTACCGAAGACATTCTCCGCCATGTTCCGGTTTCGCGGAGCACGCTGCAACGCCGGTTCCGAACTGTCTTGGGCCGCAGTATCCACGACGAAATCCTCCGCGTTCGGCTTCGCCGGGTGTGCGAACTGCTGGCCCGATCCGATCTGCCGATTGAGGTGATCTCCGATAAAGCCGGCTACCCCCATCGGCAATATCTTGGGGCCATCTTTAAAGAGAAAATGGGGATGACCTTAGCCCAATACCGTCGGCAGATGCGGGGCCAAGCTTGAACTTTGGGGCCATCTTGGCCAAGAGAACAATTTTACCTGTCCCCGCTGTGGGAGAGGCTGGCGAGCGATGCACGCCGGGTGAGGGCGCCTCGGGAGCGCGGCTGCTGGCCCCCATTCCCCCTTGGATGTTGAAAAAGGAGAGTTTTTCGGTAAGCTAAGTCCCAGTGGGTCTGGGGGGCAGCTAGCTGCCGCCCCAGACCCACACCGGCCCCAGCCAGATCGTTCCCCCTCCGGGCTACTTAGCCCCTGGGTGAGTCTGGCGATTGGCCGACCTCTCCCGCCAAAGGAGAGGCGATAAACAATGAAGCGGCACAGGGTAGCCTGGACTGCCGCTTGCGTAGGAATGACACACAGGCAACGGGAATGACATCCCTTCGGATTTACCCTATCAAAAGGAAGTAAGCTTCTTCAGGGAATCTTTCCTGGCAACCAGCCAACTGGGTAGAAAAACATGGCGGAGATCTCGGAACCCAATTACCGATCTTTATTCGATCGCCTGGCCCGATATGGTCAGGAGCATTTGTTGGCCTTATGGGATCGGTGGACTCCGGCTCAGCGGCGGAGCTTGGCAGAGCAACTGGCCCAGGTGGACCTGGAGCTGATAGCCCGGCTTTGGGAGGGCCGGTTGGCAGGGCCGGATATTGACCGCCTTCTGGAGCGGGCCGAATCGCCGCCCGGGGTTCGGCTGGATGGAAGTGGGCTACCGTTTTCTCCTGCGGAGGCCCGCCAAGTCGGCCAGCAACTACTCCGCCAAGGCAGGGTGGGGGTCATCCTGGTAGCGGGGGGGCAAGGCAGTCGGCTTGGCTTCTCGCAGCCGAAAGGGATGTTCCCCATCGGCCCAATTTCCCGAAAAACGCTTTTTCAGATCCATTTTGAGAAGGTCTTGGCTGTGGGTCGGCGGTATGGGGTGCGGATGCCTGTTTATCTGATGACCAGCCCGGCTACCGAGGGGCCGACTCGGCAGTTTTTGGAGACGCATCAGTTTTTTGGGCTTCCGGCCGACGATGTGGTGATTTTTTGCCAGGGCCAGATGCCAGCGGTGGACGGCCAGACGGGCAAGCTCCTGCTGGAAGCTGCTGGCCGGTTAGCTCTCAGCCCGGATGGGCACGGCGGTTTGATTGCTGCCATGTCGCACAGCGGTGCCTTGCAGCATGCCCAACGGCGGGGACTGGAGCATTTCTTTTATTTCCAGGTGGATAATCCGCTGGTGCCGGTTTGCGACCCGCGGTTTTTGGGTTGGCACCAGTTGGCCCAATCGGAAATGACCACTTTAGTCATTGCCAAGCGGCATCCGCTGGAACGGGTGGGCAATGTGATCTGGGTAGATGGTCGGCTTTATGTGATTGAATATAGCGATTTACCGGACGAACTGGCCGACCGGCGAAAACCGGATGGCAGCTTGCTGCTTTGGGCGGGCAGTATTGCCGTACATGCCATTCGGGTCGATTTCCTGGCACGGATGGCCGAGCAGGCCGATCAGCTTCCGTTTCATCGGGCTCGGAAAAAGGTGCCCTATTTGGACAGCCAAGGCCGACTGATCCACCCAGACCAACCGAATGCAATTAAGTTTGAGCGGTTCCTTTTCGACTTGCTCCCGTATGCGGAGGGAGCCATTGTGGTGGAAGGGGACCCGAAGGAGTGTTTTGCGCCGGTGAAAAACGCCTCAGGTGCTAAGGAAGATACTCCGGAAAGCGTCCAAACGCAGATGTCCGCCCTTTACCGCCAATGGCTTCGGTCCGTCGGGGCAGAAGTGGCTGAGGGGGTTATGGTGGAAATTAGTCCCCTATTCGCCCTAGATGTTGAAGAGCTCCGGGAGAAAATCCCAGCCGGAACTTCTATCCGCCAACCCACCTATTTGGGATAGACAGAAGGAGGCTCTGAGCGGCATGGCCGCTTTCGAGCGAATACCTATTCGGTTAGGCGAGAAGGACTATTCAGTTAGACGCGAACACAATGAGGGAGGAGCGGGCGATGCTTCATGCGGTGATTATGGCTGGAGGCACCGGCACTCGGTTCTGGCCGGAAAGCCGAATGGATCGGCCGAAGCAGCTTCTGCGGATGTTCAGTCAAAAAAGTCTCTTGCAAGAGACGGTGGAACGGTTAGGCGGCCTGGTGGCGTTGGAGCAGGTGTGGGTGGCAACGTCCGAGCGGCTTGCTCCGGCAGTGGCCGAGCAGTTACCCGAACTCCGCCGGGACGCCATCTTGATCGAACCGTGCAAACGGGATACCGCTCCCTGCATCGGGTTGGCCGCTGTGCGCCTGCTCCGGGAAGACCCAGATGCCACGATGGTGGTTCTACCGGCCGATCAGCGGATCGCTCCGGTGGAAGCATTTCAGCAGACGCTTCGGCTGGCCGAGCAACTTGTCGAGCAAGATCCGAGCCGTCTAATCACCTTGGGCATTCGGCCCACCTATCCGGCTGAGACGTTTGGCTACATTGAACGGGGCGAACCGATCCCATGGCCACCTGCCGAACTAGCAGCTTCCATGCCAAAAGAACCGGCTGGCAGTCCTCCCGCAGCAGGCCCTGGTCAAGCTCTTTCTGGCCGTGCGCCTCTTCAGGAAGCTGGATGGCTAAACGTCTATCAGGTACAAAAGTTTCATGAAAAACCTAAGGCGGCCCTTGCCCAACAATATCTTCAGACCGGCCGGTTTTACTGGAATGCCGGCATCTT
Source organism: uncultured Thermoguttaceae bacterium (assembly GCA_938042245.1). Lineage (GTDB taxonomy): Bacteria > Planctomycetota > Planctomycetia > Pirellulales > Thermoguttaceae > JANXAQ01. Next base: position 90,598 of record CALIRO010000062.1, on the reverse strand, counting down.
TGTCTGGAAGGCTCGCACCATCTTGGACCAAATCCGCCAATATGAGCCGGACATGTACTCCCATTTAGATCGCATCGCCCAGGCGGCCGATAGTCCATTGTTCGATCAGGTGTTACGGGAGGAGTTTTCGGCCATCCAAGGCCGATCCATTGACTATGCGGTAATGGAAAAGGCCCAGAATGTGCTAGTGATCGAGGCGCCGTTTAACTGGGACGATGTAGGCAATTGGCGGGCCTTGGAACGATTCATCCCGGCCGACCCAGAGGGCAATGTCCTGGCCGCCCACCGAACCCTGCTATGGGACACGGCCGGCTGCATCATCCGGAGCACCGATCCGAACCATCTGGTGGCCACCGTCGGCCTGGAGAACCTTCTGATCGTCGTTACACCCGACGCCACCCTGGTAGCCGACAAACGCCAAGAAGAATCGCTGCGAAAGATTACCCAGTGGTTGGCCGAGCGCGGCTGGACAGAATATCTGTAACATAGGTTCGCTCCGCCTTTGTCGGATAACGTACAATTCAAGGAGAAGGCACTGTTGAATGGGAATCGGGCCGATGGATGTGCGACTTAAGGGAAACCGGGTGCAGTGGATTTGGCCAGGTATAGTAATCTTTTGGATATTACTGGCCAACAATTTATTTGGACAACCCCCCCAGGATTTGCCCAAAACGATCCGGGAGACCCGGGCGAAATACCTACAGGATTTGACGGCTCTGGCCGACTGGGCACAAGCGCACGGCTTGGCAGCAGAAGCCCAAAAGACCCGCTCGTGGTTAACCCCCCAGGATCCCTCGACCCTTTATATTGCCAGACTCCCTGAACCGGTAGGTCCGCCCAAGCCGCCCCCGGATGCTACAGGACCGCAGGCGGAGTGGCACCAGCGTTTCTGGCAATTGCGTCGTCAGCAGGCAGCAGCTCTTTGGGAGCTGGCCCGGCGGGCCGCCCGCGCTGGACAAGCTTCGCTGGCTGTCCAATTGGTCCTGGATGCCGCGCGCGAAGACCCCGATCATGAAGCTATCCGCCGCTTCCTCGGCTACCAGCCCTACCAGGGCGCCTGGCGAACCGACTACGAGCTCCGCAAACTCCGAGCCGGGCAGGTCTGGCACGAGCGGTTCGGCTGGTTGCCCAAATCGCACATTTCCCGGTATGAACAGGGTCAGCGTTACTACCAAGGCCGATGGATCAGCGCCGAAGAAGACGCCCGGCTCCATTCGGACATTCACCACGGCTGGGACATCGAAACCGAGCATTACCTCATCCGTACCAACCACAGTCTGGAGGCGGGCGTGGCCCTGGGGGTGAAACTGGAACGCCTATACCGGGTCTGGCGACAATTGTTTTTTCGGTATTATGCCACCGAAGAACAAATGGCCAGTTGGTTCAACCTCCAAGCCAAGGCCCAAGCCCTCCGGTTCCCCCAGCATCGGGTGGTCTATTTCAAAAACCGGGAGCAATACCTGGCAGCCCTTCGAGAAGCCATTCCGCAAATTGACCAAACCATCGGCCTGTATTTAGCCCCTACACGGCGATGCTACTTCTTTGCTGGCGATGAGTTTGAAGAGCGAACCCTGCTGCACGAAGCCACCCATCAACTGTTCCACGAGACTCGGCCTGTAGCGCCTCAGGTTGGCCAGGCAGCCAATTTCTGGATCATCGAAGGAGTGGCTCTGCTCATGGAAACTCTCCGGCAAGAAGGGGATTGGCTCTTGCTGGGCGGATGGGAAGACCAGCGCATCCAGGCAGCCCGCTACCGACTGCTGGAAGAAAATTTTTATGTGCCGCTGGCGGAATTTTGTTCCTATGGCATGGAAAAATTTCAGTCTAACCCCCGCATCGCTACCCTTTATAGCCAGGCCGCTGGACTGACGCATTTTTTGGTCTTTTACGACGGCGGTCGATACCGAGATGCTTTGATCGAGTATCTCCGGGCCGTCTATTCCGGCCGAGACGATCCGGGCACCCTAGCCCGCCTGACCAAAACGCCGTATGCCGAACTGGATCGCCAATACCGGCAGTACATGCAGGCCAGCCTCCAGGCAGCCAAACCATCCCCCTAACGCCTTTCCCCGGAGAGGAGAGAAGTTTCCCCCTCAACCTTACCCCTCTCCCGCGGAGGGGAAAGGGGATTGGGATGCTTTTGCCTAGCGTGGGGGAGGCCGGCCTGGCTTCCGCCGCCTCTGTGGAAACGAAAATTCACGTATATTCAGAAATTGAAAAACATATATACAGGCATCATTAGTTCCGTAAATGGGCCCCAGAGTGGCAACCTTGCAAAAAGTCATCATAGGTTTAGTAGATCGGCCCCAGGGAGGCAGGCGCCTTGGGCAAACGTACCAGTTCTGGCGGTACAGGGCGCTGCTTCGGCCCAATAGCAATTCCTACCCAGCCGTCTTCAATCACAAACTGGGTAATCATCAGCTCCCGCATTCTGGGATCCGGGCTGATATGTTCCGGCGAGACAAGCAGTGGTTTTTCTTTGTCGAAAGCTTTTCCAAACAGGCCGCGCAAACCGATCTGGGATCGCATGTCCAACTGACCGCGCAGTTGGACCACGCCGTCCCGCACCAGCCGGGCTTCCCCTCCGTCGATCTCCGGACGGTAAAAGGCGCATACCTGAAAATCATACCATTCATTCTTTCCTTTGCGGAGATAGACGATTGTAAGCTGCACCGAAACCCGGCCATTCTGAAACCGCACGACTACCGGGTCTTGCTCGGCAAAGGTGAGGGTAACGTCATCATGTTCGGTGTGGCGTTGGGCGAATTCAGGCCGGCGGAGCCGTTCGGCCACCCACTGACGAAGCTCCGGCAACGTCAAAGTGCGGCCCGCCAAATCTAATCGGTCTAAGAAATTATTGATGGCCGATTCATGTACCTGGAAGCTGGCCAGGCTATCGCTGGGCGCCCAAGGCCGAGGGGTATTGGCGCCCAGTTGGTCAAAAGCGCCGATGCGAAGCCGCATCGTAATCCGCTGTGAGTCTGTTTTAGCCTCCACCATCTCTGGTCCAAGCCCCAGAGCGGCCATCGGCTCCAAAATCTGCTCTTGCAAATGGCGAGAAACACTTGTTAGCCTGGCATCTGCCTCGGCGTCGATTTGGGCTTTGGCCCGTGCCCGCAACTTCGCCTCGACTTCCCGATCCGCCTCCCAACGCCGCGCCTCATGCTGGGATCGTGCTACCTCATGAACAATCGCACCCAGCAGCGGAATCGGGTCAAAATCCGTCTCCACTGCCCGCAACCGAGTGGAATTACGTACCTCCACCTCCGCTGGCCACAGTCGGATGCCAAACGTGCCGACCTCCAACGGCTTTCGAGCCACATACACCGCATCGCTCCGATTATAAAAAATCGCCGGGCCTTGAAACGCCGTGGTCAGGGAGGAAACCCGGCCTGTAACCTCCAAGGCGAGTCGAATCCGAGCTGGGTCCGGTATCGTACGTACCGCCACATCGGTAAAGACCAAACTGCGCCCCCGGACCGGCACCCCCAATACCGTGTCCGAGACCCACTGATATTCCGGATCCCGGGGCGGTATCAGCCGATTCAGCAAATCCTCGGTAACAACAATCCGCAAATTCGGATTCTGATAATGGTAGCGGATTTTCTCGCCCAAGGCCCGGCGAACTGGATGGGCAGAAAACAGCAAACGCTGACAATCATTGGCCAATCGCTGGGCGTGGCTAGGCTGCGCAGTGGCTTCATAGGCTTCCAGGTTAGCCAGCACTTCCAGCGTTTCCGGAGCTGGCTCAGCAGCCCAGAGGCGTAGATGCTGTTGGACCGTACCGGCTGGACCAGTGTTCAAAAAACGTTGTTGCTCCGGGGCCAAACCACGACGGCTGAACCGTTCCAAAATGCTCCGGGCCACCCCCCGCCGTTCTGCTGCAGAAAGTTCCTGCCGACGAGCTATCAATTCCCGGAGCCGATCCAAAAGCAAGTACCGCCGCCAACCACGCCCTTCCGGCGAATTGGCCGTCAGACGATCCAGTTCCTCGACCGCCTCGGTCAACTGCCGCCAATCCGCTTCGCTTAGCTCCAGCAAATCGCCTGCCTCTTTGATCTCCCGAGGCTCTTGAAGCCAATGAGACCATAAATCCAAACGCCGATACAACCCAAACCGCACCTGCCGAAATATCCGAAAAGTTCGCCGATCGGTTATCTGCGGTTCCAAGGCGTCGCTTTCTCTGCCCAATTGGGTCAGCCGATGCAAAATCATGCTCGCCTCCACAGGCCGATGTTCCAACAAAGGCGCCAAGGCCCGCACTTCCAGAAGCACTTGCTTGGCCCAAGGCCCTGCCTGAGGGTCTTCGGCAATGGCCTCCAATTGGGTAATCAATGCCTCCGGCATCCAGGCCGGGCCGGAACGGTCCCTTGCCAGAGGCCTGCTTTCTGGCTCCCCTTCAGAAGCAGCCCCTGAAGGAGTTTCGGCCAGGGCAGGTTCCTTCCCAGCGATGGCCAACTCTCTACCCGAGGCAGATTCCGTGGACGAGTCGGCCGACTCTGTAGCTATGCGCACTGTTTCCCCTTCGGCTCCTGAGGCCAACACGGACATCTGGGCTGCCTGGGAGAATGGTGCCTGTTCCGGCGGGGCCAGTGCTTCGGACTCCCCAGACCGTTCCACCGGGTGTTTGGGTAGTTTGGGTTGCTCTGCCAGCAGCGAAGGGGCTTCCGAGGCGGGAGGCTGGGCTGGTTCGGAGCACCTGGTAGGTTCCGATTGGGCCGACCCCCCTGGAAAAACTTCTGGCAACGGAACGGAAAGAAATCCCCTAGCCCTCCTGACCGCCTCTGACTGGGACGATCCCCCCTCTGATTGGCCCTCCTCAATCACGCTGGAATGCTGGGCCTGGGATTCCGCTGGAATAGGCAGCAGGTGGCTCCGAAGAGGATTGGCTTCCGTCGGCGCACTAGCTAAGCAAAGAGGCCACTCTTTCCGCTCCAACGCAGGAGCTGGCTCCGCTTCGGCCCTTTTCCGCTCATTCTCCCTAGGTCGGCCCTCAGGCCTAGGTTGCTCCCCATGGACCTCAGCGCCTTCCACACCTCCCCTAACGATGGGGGCTGAAAAGTCCTCCTTCGCTACCCGGTAGGAAGCACCCTCCCGCACAAGCCCACGGGGGAACACAAAATGGTGAGGAACTTTGCGCTGCCAGGGTCGGGGCGTAATAAGAATTAATCCAAATAAACCGGCTAAAATACACAACACGGGCCAAATCGTGTCTCGTTTTTGCCAGCTCATAAACATTCAACCATTATGGAGAAAATACCCCCAGCTCGGTTTCCATTCAGCAACCCTGGGCATCCTTCTCCGGAGCACCCTTGCCTTGCAAAACTTATCCCTTCCAACCTTATCCGGAAGGACATCCAAAGGGGATCCTGACCCTGGCACCTCCTGGAGAGAGGACAGGTACGTTTTGGTCCCCCACCCATAGGGGCCCTCGGCCATCTGCTTATCCTCCTTGTTCGCCTCTACATCCCGCAGGAGCTTATCCCCCCTGTTGGGAAGCAGCAATCGGACCTTTGGTAGACTGGTTCGTTAGGGCAGCCTAGCTGCCAGGGAAAGTTTTTTCCACAAAGAAGCAAAACGAGATTGCTCGGTTAGAGGGCCTCCTAAGAGCCACTGGACCCGGTCCACCCCTGGATGGAATCTAGGAGGCTCATCTTTGATAAAATCGGCTTGTGCCGAAATCGGAAAGGATTTTTTCATTCCCGAAGAAATAAAGATGTGCTTTTGGGGAGGCATGTTGTATAAAAGATAGAAACTGAGATATTTGCACAAAATAGATAATATATGAAAAATAAAAACTTTAAGTAAACTTTAAAAGTTTTTTTGCTTAGCTTTAGAAGTCATGCGCTTCCTGGGATGCGATTGACCAGGCTTCCCCTAAAGGTTCGGTTGCAAAAACAACAGGGCACTTTCTAGCAAACTGACGAGTCCAGTACAATCTCAAACCCTCCGTCTCTCCATCGGAGACCATAGGGGATATTCGAAAGAGTTCCATGTTGGGGAATAGTGGATCGGCACTGGCGAATGGTGAAGAGGATCTACGAGCCTGGTGGCCGCGGGTACGGTAATTTTCCCAACATAAGTTAAGAAATTAAGTAACTAACATTGAAGGGAGACAAACTGAGTGCCCTAAATCGTATGATAATTTGCACAAAATAAACAAGATAGATAAAAGCTTAGGAAAGTAGCAGACACACTTCTTTCACTACCAGGAAGGCTCCTTCCTTTCGGGCTACCAGCAATCCAAACTTGTGGCCCCTGAATCGGCACACCAGAAACCCATCAACACTAACTTCTGGTGATTTGCTTTTGGGGATGAGATTGGGTGGCTCTCCTGTTGGGGTGGAGATGAAAAGGACCGATTTCATTCGGCGAAGCTATACTGGGTGAAATATAAGAAGCTCCGCAGAATACTGAACATTACGTGAACTCTATGAATATTTGATCTATTCCTTTGCCTATCGGTTCCCATTGCTGGGCACTATATATTGAGTCTAATGTCGGCAGCGCCACTATATGTTGGGGCTATTGACGGATGTTTCGAAATAGTGTAAAAATATCTCCTTTAAATTATTCAGAGGTTCCTATAAAAAAAAAGATCTTGTGTGCAAAGGGGCATTAGCCCGCCCGTGTTGGATGTATGTGGCGCCGCCAGGGAAATAGGACTCCACGATACGCTGCGCAAAGAGGCAGGGCGATTAGGCAGATATTGCCCGCATTAGGTGGGGTGTAAAACCTTTTGGTGGGTTTTCGGTTCTTGTAGCAAAGGTGGGAGAAAAGGGGTTCTGGAGAGCCAGGGGAAGAGAAATAAAACATTGGTATATACTTCCATGCTTCCACCAAAACCTGCCGGCAGGAGGTGAGTACCAAAACCTCTTTCGTCGGCGCTAGCTGCAGCCTCCTTGAAATAAGCCAATGGCTTTAGGAGCCAAGTGTTCCTACTGATCCTGAGAGAGATCTCCGCCATTCCGGACTGCCGTGGCAGAGGCGCTGCCCGGAAGCTCGGCTAGCCGAAGGCTGCGTTGATAGCCTCTTGGAGTCGGGCCTTCGGCTGCAAGCCGATGAGCGTCTGGACGACCTGCCCGTTTTTAAAAAGCATTAACGTCGGGATACTATTGACGCCATACTGAGCGGCCAACAGAGGCTGCTGATCCACATTCACCTTGCCGATTTTCAATCGCCCTGCATTTTCAGCAGCCAACTGTTCTACCACCGGCGCAATCCGTTGGCATGGTCCACACCATGGCGCCCAAAAATCGACCAATACCAATTGCTGGGACTCTAGAACTTGCTGCTGAAAGTTTTCTTCGGTTAATTCGATAATCCCACTCACAAAATATCTCCTTCCAGATATCCCTACGCAACTAGCCCTTTGGGGGGATTGCATATCCCATATAGACGGAATACCCCCTCTGCTCAAAAAACTTCCACTTATTATAAAGCGGCGTATCCACGGGTCAACCCTTAGGAGCGGATTACCCCTGTACTGCCAACGCTAGTTCCTTTGGCTGAAGTAGTTGACTTCATTCACTAGGGCCCCGATTTTTATTGCCTGATTTGGAATGCACAGGGTGGGTAAAGCCGGAACGGTGGGGTTGCCACCCCTCCAAAGTGCGAGCAAGTCCTTCTTTCCGGAACAGTCCCCCGAACCGAAGCGGCCGCTTTCTCTGGCATCCTTGGAGGGCTGCCACTGCAGATTTTAGGGCTACCGCTGCCGATTTTTGGCTGAGGTTGCCGTTCCGGATCCCGTTGGGGTAAGAATAAGCTTTTCGGAAACCCTTCCGGCCTGTGATGGCCAAACACCCAGAGCTTCTGTCAAGCACTGGAACTGCCCTGGCGGTGGTGTTTTTCCTGGAGGTTCCTCTTGTGCTGGGGGAAGAATGGAGCTATGTTGCTTTTTAGCAACATGTACTGATAGGGTAGAATGGATCGGTTTTGCCGACCCCACAGAATCAGTTTTCTAGGGGCAGTTGACGGGGAGAGGAACTTTTTCGGCCAGGAGATAAGCTATATTGAATATAGCTCTTCTTCCGTCTTGTCTAACCGGTAGCTGGCAGAAGCATCTGGGAGTCTGCACCATGAGTTATTCTCCGCTGGGGAAGGCAAGCGTAGCTGTTTTGCTTCTATTTGTGGGGGGAAATAGCTGGTGCCAACAGGGGGAGATAGTGTGGCTTGGACAATTGGACCCAGGGGATCAGTTGGAAATTCGTACCACGGAACATCTGCTTCGAGCTGAACTGATCGATCCCAAAACGGGAGAAGCGCGCATGTCGGTCTCCAGGGATGGAGTGCATTTCGGACCGGCCGAACGAGTCTATCTGTTGGGTGCCACAGCCGGTCGCCATCCGGAAGGCTTGATGGTGGTTCGGATGGGTTGTATCGAAATTGGCAAACGCCTGGAATTAGCTGTGGGAAATTACCAACCTGCTAATCGACGTCTGACCAGCCCTGTCCGCCAGGTAGAGATTTACCGCTCGCACCTGATGGCCCTTCCGTAGGCAGTTTGCCTGGCGTCCAGACGAGTACTGAACTTCTGCTAACCTATACCGAGATGAACCTGAAAAATGGCGGGTCAGGCGCCTCAGACGGTTCCAGACCAAGCATAACTTCCTGCTTGTGTCTATTTGCGACATTGTTATTTTGGTTCCGTCTGGCAAAGCATTTTCCGGCGCCTTAGGTCTTTTGGAGGTTGAGCTGCTTCCCCAGGCGTCCAACAGAGGCTTGAAAAAAAAAGTTCTCCTAGGCGTAGGATACCAGAAAGAACTCATCCTAAAAAATCTCCGTAATCCTGCAGCGCCGGGAAAAGGAAGAGTTTGCAAATGGGCTGAATTTCCGGAACATTTCAGCCGAATGAAGCAACTTGCCGATTTTAGGGAGAATGCCTCTGAGTGTCCCTGGCGCGCAAGCGGGAATGCAGACAGCAGCAATCCAGCGGAAAAACTGGCCTGCTGCTTTCAGAGTAGGGACCGGTTGCCTTATTCGGCGGAAATGCTACGAAAAATGAGAAAAGTGGGACTTAAGGAAGCTCTGCAAAATCCGGAACATTACATGAACTTTATGAACATTTGATGCATTCCTTTGCCTATCGGTTCCCATTATTGGACACTATATATTGAGTCTCATGTTGGCGTACCCCTATATGTTGGGGCTATTGACAGAGGTTCCGGAACAGTGTAAAAATATCTCCTTTGAATTATTCAGAGGTTCCTTAATATTTTTCGGGGGTTGGACGTAACTCTCTGTGAACGAGATTTCTGGTTGCATGGAGGGGCTATGAGCTGTTCAGAAAAGGAAGGGTTGGGGAGGAGCCGAGGGGATACTGGACAGGTATTTCGTCCAAGCGTGATCATTTCTGGCGGTCAGACCGGGGTGGATCGGGGGGCTTTAGAGGCGGCCATTGCCTTAGGGATCCCGCACGGCGGCTGGTGTCCGCAGGGGCGCTTGGCCGAAGATGGGGTGATCCCGGCCCGATACACCCTTCGAGAGACTGACAGTCCTCAGTATGCGGTTCGGACCGAACGAAATGTGCTAGACTCGGATGCTACGCTGATTTTTTGTCGAGGGCCAACGACCGGCGGGACGGAGTGGACACGGATTTGTGCGGTCCGGTATGGTCGGCCTTGCCTGGTGGTCGATCTGAGCCAGCCGGTCGATTGGCAGAAGCTGCGGGGCTGGCTCGGCCAGGTGCGTCCCCGACTGCTCAACGTAGCCGGTCCCCGAGAAAGCCAAGCCCCCGGCATTCAACAGCAAGTCCAACAGATTTTGATCCAGCTATTTACCCAGCAAGAAACCTTCCAGAGGGAACCGGCCTAGGTATGGTTTACCGGCCAGGCGGTGTTGTTGTGCGGCAGGCAGTTACTCCGGCACTTCGGTGAACTCGATTTTTTCTTCTTCGGCCACTTTTCGGAGTTTGTCCAGGGCACGGGCTTCCAGTTGGCGAATGCGTTCTTTCGTTACGCCCAACTCTTTGCCCACTTGTTTGAGTGTGAGCGGTTCCTGCCCCTGCAGGAGGCCGAAACGCCGAAGAATGATCTGCTGTTCCCTAGGATCCAAGTATCCTAACATCCGTTCTACTTGGATTTTCCGCTGATCCTGGGCCGATTCCATTTCCTGCGGGTTCGGCCGATCGTCTTCCGTATCTGCGAACATCTCCTGAGGAACACTCCGGTACCGCTCCCGAAGCCGACTGCTTTCCGGTATGGTGCGGGCAAAGTTCTTCATGATCGCCCAACTGGCATAGGTACTGAACTTATAGCCCTTGGCAAAGTCGAACTTCTCCACCGCCCGGATCAGCGACATATTGCCATCGCTGACAAGCTCAAAAAAGTTCACATTTGGCCCCACATGCCGCTTGGCAATCGAAACCACCAGACGCAAATTAGCCCGAATGATCTCGTTTTTGGTGGCCACGATCTGACTGTACAGCGATTCGATCTGGTCCATCAGCGCGGTGCGGGGCGATTGAGGATCTAACTGTTGCCGCAAAAGGCTGGCTTTATACTTCAGATAGTTCAGCTTCCGGAATAGATGGACTTCCTGTTGGGGGGTCAGCAGCGGCACTTCGTACAAACTGGCCAAATAGGGCGGAAGTCCTGCGGGCAGCTTCGGCTTTTTGGGAGGCTCCTCCGAAGGCGGCGCCGGTCCTAACACCTCTGCCTCCCAAGCCGGATCGCACGCTATCTCCGCAAATTGCTCATTCGGAATATACTCCAACGGCAACTGCATGATCCGCTCGGCCCGGACTTCGCCAATAATCCGATAAATACTGGTTCGGCTCCGGCAGTACTTCTTGGCCAACTGCTCGACTGAAGCCCCTTGGCGATACTCCTGATAGATTTTTCGGCGGGTTTCCGGTCGAATCGGCCCGGTGTGATCTGGAAAGATGGCCAACTGAGGATACTGCTGATCGAATTGCCGGATCGCCTCCCGGATGGTTTCCACAGTTCGGCCCAATCGGGCTGCCAGTCGGCTGGCCACCTCGTGCAGGCAGGCCCCGGCCCCCGCCAGCCGACGGGCACGCCGGAGGATCCAATCCCGCTCGGCTTGGCTGAGTTTGCTGAATCGGCTTCCCCGGCGGACCCGCTCGGCATGGGCCTCGATAAACCGATCCACCGAGCTTTGGAGGAATCCGATCCGTTTGCGCCCCTGAATGACAAACCGTCGAGCCACTAGCCCATGCTCTCGCCACCGGGAGATCGTCTTACTGGAAACCCGAAAATACTCGCAGAGTTCCTCTAGAGTCCAGACCCGTTGCCCCACCTGCTCCACGGGGATTTCCGCCGCATCCGTTAAATCCTCAATCAAAAGCCGAATGTCATGAATCGCCTCCTGGCCGGAAATCAGCAACCGTTCATGCTCCTGAGGACGATAGTGCGTAATCCGAAAACACAGATAGCTATACGGATACGCACGCTGAGGGTCCAGGTCTTTCAACAGATCCTCGGCGGCATCGGCTTGCTGGATCTGTTTGTCCCGAGGAGTAAAACGGACCAATTGGTCCCGGAGTTCTCGAAGTATGGGATTCAAATAGCGCTGGGTCATGATGGTCCTCCTTGGGGAGGGGATAGGGGTTCTTTTAATTTCATTTTTTAAAGTAAAAAATTATAAAAATCAAGCCTTCCCCCCTATTTTTTACAAATTTTTCTGACAATATTATTTCCCCCCCTCCTTTTTCGCATCTCATGCACCCCGATTGGGCGGGCATCATCTCCTCCAGGACTCTCAGACGGGATCAATCCCCTGCCAGGATGGCTGCCGGGGCCGTTGTTCGTCTGCCACAACCCGCCCCGTTTTAATACCGTCTGGTCAAGGAAACGTCTCTGGGCAGAAAGATGAGCAAAAATCACGCCGTTTCTAGAAAAGTTCCTCAATTGCTCCTTCCCCGATAGCTCCCTGCGCCCCCAGGCCACTCCCCTTCTGAAAAAAACTCTCCTGAGACAATCTACCGATAACCCCGAAAAAAACCACCGATTCGCGTAGGTTGCCCACTTTTGGCCGGATAAGCCCGGAGGTTGGCCCCCCCGGAACCAGCGCGGCAAAAAACCGTAATCGGCGCTGCAAAAAACGCCCTTTTTCCCATCCCAATGCCTACTTTTCCCCAGAAACACCTCCCCCATGGGCGGCAAGGGATCTTGTTCTGATTCTACCAGGGACACTGATTCCCAACGATCCCCGGCTGGGCTATGATTAATCGAGAATTGTCCGCGGTATGCTGGGGGAGTGCAACTGACCGGTAGAGATAGACCCAGCAGTCTGAAGATCATTTAGCCCAGAGGACCTAGAGTTCCTCTGTTTCAGGAGGCGCAAGACGCGGTGTTTTACGCCGATTTACATATTCATTCCAAGTTTTCTCGAGCCACCAGTCGGGATTGCGATCTGGAACACCTGGCGCAGGCTGCCGCCCAAAAAGGCATCGGCGTTGTAGGCACAGGCGATTTTACCCATCCGGGTTGGTGGGAGCAACTGCAGGCCAAACTCCTGCCAGCCGAACCGGGCCTCTACCGCCTCCGGCCAGAACTGGAAAAAAAGGCCTTTCACCACCTGCCCGTTGCCCAGCCGACGCCGGTCCGTTTCCTCCTGCAAGTCGAGATTGCCACCATCTACAAAAAGGCCGGCCAAACCCGCAAAGTCCACCATCTGATCTATGTCCCCCAGTTAGAGCAAGCCCGCCAGTTTACCAAACAACTAGCTCGGTTAGGCAACGTGGCCTCCGACGGAAGACCGATATTGGGTCTAGATTCTCGCACCTTATTGGAGCTTGTGCTTCAGAGCGGGCCAGGCTGCTTCCTAGTACCCGCCCATGTCTGGACTCCATGGTTTTCGGTCTTTGGGGCGCACAGTGGGTTTGATCGGCTGGAGGATTGCTACGAGGACCTCAGCAGCGAGATCTTCGCCTTGGAGACGGGCTTATCCTCGGATCCGCCGATGAACTGGCGATGGTCGGCCCTGGACCGGTTTGCACTGATGTCCAATTCTGACGCTCATTCACCCGCCAAACTGGGCCGAGAATGCTGTGTCTTTGATTGCCCGTTGGATTACTTTGCCATCCGCCAGGCCCTCCAGACCGGCCAAGGATATGCGGGCACCGTAGAGTTTTTCCCTGAAGAAGGCAAATACCATTTGGACGGCCATCGGCAATGCGGCATCTGCTGGCAGCCGGAGCAAACCCAGCAGCACGCAGGCCGATGCCCTCAGTGCGGCAGGCCGGTAACTCTGGGGGTGCTTCATCGGGTCTGCCTGTTGGCCGATCGGCCAGCACCGCCGGAACCTCTCCATCCTCGGGCCGCCCCGTTCCGAAGCCTGATTCCGCTTTGCGAAATCCTGGGGGAAATCTTGCAGGTGGGCCCAGAGACCAAATCCGTTCAGGCCAAGTACGAAGAATTGCTCGCCCGGCTAGGGCCAGAACTGTGGATTCTCGAACATGCTCCACTGGACCAGATCGCCCGATATGGCGGTGAGCTACTGGGCGAGGCCATTCGTCGGATGCGCTGTGGACAGGTGATCCGGCAGGCGGGATTCGACGGCCAATACGGCATCATCCGGCTATTTACCGAAGACGAACTCCGAACCACACGGAGCAGCCAAGGCCTGTTTGCCGGCGTGGAAAAGTCCCCCTCATTCTATCCCTGTTCTGCGGAGGGCAAAGAGAATAGCGCCGGTCGTGTGGGCATCCGGTTTGTCCCGGACCCTTCCGCCGGTCGGGTTAGCACCAGGGCGGCCTCTCCCGCAGAGCAGCGAGGGGACTGGAATACTCCTTGTGCAGGAATCACAGAGCAAGGCGCCATCCCAAGCACTCAGCCCTCAGCATCCGGTGTCCCCCTGCTGTTGCCCCCCAGCAGCGAATGGGTGTTGGCCGGTTTGGATCCCCAGCAGCGGGCGGCGGCAGAGTGCCTACAAGGGCCGGTGTTGATCCTGGCAGGTCCCGGTACGGGGAAAACTCGTACATTAACCCACCGGATTGCCTATTTGGTGGGCCAAAGCGGGGCGGCGCCGGAAAGCTGTTTGGCCATCACCTTCAGCCGACGGGCCGCCGCCGAAATGCGCAGCCGGCTCGAACGTCTTCTGCCCCATTTAGCCGAACGAATCCCCGTAATGACCTTTCACGCCTTTGGCTGGCAATTGGTGCGAGAATACCTGGGGCGGTTGTCGGCATGGCCAGAAAATGCATCTTCCAACATGGTAGCCGACTCTTCTTTGTCCCCTCACCCTACCCTCTCCCGCCAGGGGAGAGGGGAAACAGGGGAAATGGCCCGCCAGGGGAGAGGGGAAATGGACAGCGGCTTTCCTCTACCGCCAGGAGTGCGGGAACGGTTTCGGCTCAGTAGAGGGGCTGTTTCGGTTGCCTCCGTGCCGCAGCGGCGGGAACTTTTGGCCAGGGCGCTGGAGCTGTCCAGCATCCAGGCGGACCGGATACTGAAGAAAATTTCTCTCATCAAACGCACCGGAACCTCCCTCTCCGAAGACCCGAAGCTCGAGGAGGCCTTTCGGGTGTATGAGGCGGAGATGGGCCGGCGGGGCTGGCTGGACTTTGACGATCTGGTACGGCTGCCGGTGGAACTTTTGCGAGCCGATCCGGCTTGGCGGGCCGAGTGCCAACGGGGGTTCCGGTTTGTTTCGGTGGATGAGTTTCAGGATATTGATTGGGCCCAATATGAGTTGCTCCGGACCTTAGTTCCGCCTGAGGGGAATATTTGTGCCATCGGCGATCCGGATCAGTCGATTTATGGGTTCCGGGGGGCGAATCCGGAGCTTTTCGAGCGGTTTTTGGCCGACTATCCGACAGCCCAGCAATTTGTCCTCACCAAAAATTATCGCTCCAGCCAAGTGATTGTGGAGGCGGCAGGGCAGATGATTGGCCAGGCCAGTTTGGTTCCGGATCGCCGCCTGGAGGCCCAGCCGGGCAGGGTACCTTATGTAGAAATCCACACCTGCCCGACCGAACGGGCCGAGGCGGAACTGGTGGTGCAGCGAATTGAACAGCTTTTGGGCGGCCCAACGTTCTTTTCGTTGGACAGCCGTCGGAGCCATGGCAAACTCCAAGCCGAACTAAGCTTCTCGGATATTGCCGTGCTGTATCGGACCGAGGCGCAGGCCGTGCCCCTGGTGGAAGCCCTCGCCCGCTCCGGAATGCCTTTTCAGGTCTGTAGCCATCGTCCGTTGGCAGAAATTCCATTTGTACAAAAGTTTCTACAAGAACTTCTCCAGCCAGCATGCCCACCCGAAAACCTGCCGGAACGGGTCCGGCAGTTGTTGGAGTCTGTTTCGGCCGGTCATCTTGGAACTGGCGCCGCACAACCCGAAAAAGCCGACCAACCACCTGAGCAAGCGATTTCTCCCGCCATTCTAGTGGCCTTGCAGCGACTGGCCGATAAGTACGGCAATGATCTTGCCGGCTTTCTGGCCGAGCTGGCCATGATTACCGAAGCCGATCTATGGGACAGTCGGGCGGAACGGATTTCGCTCCTGACGCTTCACGCCGCCAAAGGCTTGGAGTTTGCGGTGGTATTCATTGTCGGATGCGAGGATGGGCTGATTCCGCTTCGGTTTTCCGGGGCAGAGCAGGAGAGTCGATTGGCCGAGGAACGGAGGCTGCTGTTTGTGGGGATGACGCGGGCAAAGGAACATTTGATCCTCAGCCACGCCCAACGCCGCCTTTGGCAAGGAAAAGTCCGAACGATGGAACCTTCGCCCTTTTTGGCCGACATCCAGCGCCAACTGCTAGCCTTCCAGGCCCATCGCCGCCCGGCCCGCCGCCGGCCCAGCACCGAACAACCCCAATTGTTCCAGTAAGAGGTGATTCCGAAATTCACCCCGCCGAAGGTTGCCAAAGGATTCGGGCTGCTGCCGCCTCCAAAATCTCTTGGAGCCTCTGAATAATTCAAAGGAGATACTTTTACGCTATTTCGGAACCTCCGTCCATAGCCTCAACATATACTAGCCCTGCCAACATGAGACTCCCTATATAGCGCCCCGCAATGGGAACCGATAGGCAAAGGAACGGATTAAATGTTCATAGAAGTCATGGGATGTTCCGGATTTTGCAGAGCTTCCCTCTTCATTATAGAGGGTTTAAAGATTAAGAAGTGCCAAAAGAAGCCTCCCTCATCCGACAGATGGATTTTGCAGCAAGCTCTCCGCTTGAGTTTGGTCAATTTTCATAACTAGTTATGGTTCCGGTAGGGAGGTAAAAATATATTTTTGTTCATATAACTTTCTGACCTCCATCTTCCCAACCAGTTCAGAGATCGCCTCTGGAGGAGCGGCCTCAACATGGCCAAAAGTCAAGCTTAATCTTTCAGCTCAAAGGTGAACTCATTGGAACCTTTGGTGACTTCAGCCGTCAGGCCGCTGGTCTCGTAGTTCATGTATTTTTCGGGGATGAGCGGTTTACCGGCGGGCATTTCTTGGCCCGGAGGTGGTTTAAAGCCGGGCCGCTGGGTTTCGTTGCAGATAATAGCCACCTTATGCTTGCCGATGACAGCCCCATCTCTAGTCCCATAGGTGGAAAGCACAAAAGTGCCATCCGATTGGATAAGACCTTCGGCCGATTTTCCTTTTTCGGGCACAAACAGAACAGCACCGAATTCCAAGGGTTTCCCATTGTAGATTACCTTACCTCGGACCGGCGCCGTAGGCAGCCGATCGCTACTGCCACAGCCGGCCAAAATCGCCCCGGCCCCTAGCAAAACAATCCCCTTTGCGCCCCATCGCCGCCAGAGGGGAAGTCGGCACATAAGCTGCTCCTTGTGATCATAAGGACATTAAAACAATTTATCCATCCATTACTCGGGAATGGAAACATTTTCTCCCAAATCCACGGTGGCTAACGCCTTATAGACATCCAGGGAGATATTTTCCGAGAGGAAATGCACGCTGCCATCGCCCGCCAAGAAATTGGCGCCGCCCGGATGATGGCTGCCCATGGGCAGATGGTTATAGGGAATGCCATGCGCCACCCGATCCAGCGGAGCATTCACCCCATGAACAATCACCTTAAAGGTATAGGAACCATAACTGCCGTTATTCGAGCGAATCCAGGCCCGCACATTGCCCGGGAACCCAGAAAAATCGCCCGTTTTGTCGGCATGGACAAACTCGCCGACAAACAGCGTGTTGGAGGTGCCGTCTTTGATGTCGTCGATCCGGCGCTTCAGCTTCCAGCCGAACGGCCCGTTCTTCGGCATATCCCCAAAAGCCGACGATTTCACACAGGTTTCTGTCGTAGTGGAGCTTTCACAGCCTGCAAAAGGCAGGGCTCCGCCAACGGCCTGATACGTGGTCAACGCGCCGTTTTTGTAATCGGTCGGATCACCACGGATGATCGACGGCCCGCGATAACTTGGACAAATATAGACAGCAACCGGCGTGTAGAGCTCGGAACTGGCATACGGCGGCTGATCCAGTTTAATCCGATCATAGACGGTTCGCAGTTCCAAATAGGGGAGGATAAAAGTAAAAAACCCGTGGCGATTATTGTCCGGGATTCCCTGCGGGAGGTTTTGGTTATATTCGCCCATGAAGTTATGGATGGCCAGGCCGATCTGTTTCAGGTTATTGGTGCATTCACTTCGGCGAGCCGCCTCTCGGGCCGCCTGCACCGCCGGCAAAAGCAGCGCAATCAATATCCCAATAATCGCAATGACCACCAATAGCTCCACCAACGTAAAAGCGCCCTCCGGCGGCAGGTTAGCCTGCTGGCATCGCCCCCCATGCCTACCTACCAGCTTTTGCCACTTTTGCCGCCACAGAGGACAGGCTCCGCTCGGGTTCGTTCGATCCCCATTTTTAGATGAAAATTTTTCTACTGACCCTATCATGCCTTAGTTTCTCCTCCTATTAGCTCACCCCAGAGATTTCAGAAACCCACCTCTGGCCCCCTTTGCCCATCTTCTTTGTCAATCTAATTGGCTCCGATTAATATACCTGATTGGCTCAAAGAAGAAAAGGGGCGAGCATCAGCGCCAGGGGTGTTTTCTCTCATTGATTTTTCTTCCCCTCCCGGCACAGAAGCGCCTTGGGTGGGGAAGGCCAGAGCCTATGGCAGGATACTCAGGTGGCGTATGGGCGGAAGCCTGCTGGGGGATTCTTCGGCGGTCATGCCGGGGCTACGGCGTTCGGAACAGTTTCCCGGCAATCCAAGCAGCCAGCAAAAGTCCATTGGCTACCAGGGCCAATGCACAACAGGCAGCCAGACGCCATGCTTTGATTCGGGAGGCGGCCACCAGAGCCACCCCCGCCCCCAACAGCGCTAGGATCACCACCAGCAAAAGCGCTCCCAGCCAGGGTTGCATCTGCTCAGCCAAGGCCGGCTGGGCCATCCCCTGACGCTCTAAAACCCGATTCATTACCAGCATCGCCGCCGGGACCAGCAAGCCAAAACTGGCCGCCCATGCAGTCCATCGGCCCTGGACCCACCAGGACGCTGCGCCGAACCCCCCAGCAGCACCGCCCAGCCGAGCCCAGTCCGGCACTGCCTGCCCACAAGCCGCACAGCGGCCTACCTGCCGATCCCTCTCCGGGAGCACCCGTCGGCAAAGCGGACAACGCATCATGGCCTGGCCCTCCTTCGGTTGGCAGTAGGCTCTGGGGCTGGGTTGGGGTCAAGCTAACCGCCCATCCCAAAAAGAATTTTTGGCAATCCAGGAAATCCCGGAAAATCAGAAGGTTGCAAATGGCGGCAATCGCCTTTTTAGGATCGGTTCAAGCAGGAAAATCCGCTGGGTGTAAAGGCTAAACCCTATCTGCACGCCCCAGGGCCTTCCAGCTCCCCATCCTGTACCGTTCCACTATCCCCTACCGTTCCTTACCCCCCATTCTACCGCAATTGTTCCCGACAAGCTATTATAAAAACACTCCGAAGCGACGGCCGCCTAAGAGTTGTAGGCAAACATGCCGGTTGGAAAGAACTCTCTCCTCCTATCCACCGATGAGGAAGAACAGTTGTTTTCTTCAGGGCAATGGAGATGTTTTAGATACCCGGGAGAAAACGTTCCATCCTTTCTTCTTTTCTTCGCATCAAGGAGTCCTCCTATGACGACGGTACGGTACGGTTTTATTGGCGGTGGATTTGTGGCGGCGTTTCATTTGCGGGCGCTGCGGGAAGTTCGTGGCGTGGAAGTCGTTGGGTTTTATGCCTTGGACCCAGTAGATAAGCTGATTGCCTATTGCCGGGAGCATGGGCTGGGCGAGGCCAAAGCCTTCTCCAGCATCCGCGAAATGGCCAAGCAGGTAGATGTCATTGCCATTTTCGCCCCCAATTACGCTCGGGTCGAACATGTCGAGGAGATTGTCGATGCGGTCAAAGCCGGTGCCCAGCTAAAAGGGGTTATCTGTGAAAAGCCGCTCGCCCGGAACATGAAAGAAGCCCGTCGGGTGGTGGAGCTAATCCGTTCGGTGGGCGTACCGGAAGCCTATTTTGAAAACCAGGTACACATGAAGGCGGTGCAGGCGCAGCGGTTGCAGCTTCGGCCAGTGATGGAGGCGATGGGGCCGCCCACATTGGCGCGATCGGGCGAAGAGCATGGCGGCCCGCACTCAGCCTGGTTCTGGGACCCCACGCGCCAAGGCGGCGGTGTACTGAGCGATATGGGGTGCCACTGCTTGGCCGTCAGTTGGTATGCCCTGACTCCTTGGGGCAAACCGCCTCGGTTTTTGCAACCGCAATCGGTCTGGGCGGAAACCGCCCTTTTGAAATGGGGCCAGCCCCGTTGGCGCGAAGAACTGCTCCGCCGCCACGGCGTCGATTACAGCAAAACCCCAGCCGAAGATTTCGCCACCGGCATGGTTACCTATAAAAATCCCGAGACCGGCCAACTGGTCAAAGGGCAATTTACCGTCTCCTGGATGTACGACAAACAGGGCCTGCGCCTGTCGCTAGACGGTATTGGGCCGGGCTATGCCTTTGAGATGAACACGCTCCGCTCGCCGCTGGAGGTGTTTATCAGCGATGCGGCGGCCGCCAGTATTACCGATACGGAACTGGCCCTGGAGAAGTTACAGGCAAGCCGGGGGCTTT
Source organism: uncultured Thermoguttaceae bacterium (assembly GCA_938042245.1). Taxonomy (GTDB): domain Bacteria; phylum Planctomycetota; class Planctomycetia; order Pirellulales; family Thermoguttaceae; genus JANXAQ01. Next base: position 70,584 of record CALIRO010000062.1, on the reverse strand, counting down.
TGTGCGTCCAGCCAAATGAAGCTGATCTGTACGGATATACCGATGAACATCGGGACGCCCTGGCCGCCTTCCTCCAAGGCCGATCCGCCTTGCTAGACTGGGAATATGGCCTGGAAATCACCCGGCTTACGATGGCCGCTTACTTGTCCGCCGAACGAGGCGCCCGAGTCGATCTCACCGATCCGGCCACCAATCAATTCCTAGAAACCTATATCCCCTTGATCCAGCAGGGCCGAGGCGCCGAAGTCTTGCCGGTGCTGTAAATCGGCCGCTGCGCCTCGTCCGCAAAAGGGCGAGGGTTTGAAGAACCTCGGACGTTCGTGCGGGGGGGTGCCAAGCCGACCAAGAGGTAAAGTCTATGGATTTTCTCCTCGCCCTGGGCTTTTCCTTGCACTAGCACACGAAATTGGGTATAAAAACAGTATCCCCACCATAGATGGGCCTTTGGAAGTGCCGCCGGGAGAGGCCCTCTTTGGATTTTTCCTTCCTTCAGCAGAAGCCGATCAACGAATCGGCGCCTTCCTAACTTATCCTGCAATGTCCTTTTCCCAAAGGAGCATCCCATGCAAAAGCCTCTCCGAAACAAATGCTTATCTCTGGCCTGCTTTACCAGATGGCTCTGGCTGGGCAGCGTATGGGTCGCTGGGAGTCTTTGGGTCTGGCCGCTTGCGCCGGCGGCGGCTTGGGGACCGCATCCGGAAATCACCCAAGCCGCCCTGAACGTACTGCCAGAAATGGAAAAATGGAAACGTCTCCTCGGCGACCACAATATCCAACAGCTCACCCACTACTGCTGGATGCCGGACTATCGGGGCCGGGACCTGGGACCTTTTTACGCCGACGATTATCTTTTGATCCGCAAAATGCCCTATCATATCGGCCATACCATGCCGACGGTGCAGCTTGCTTTTGAACCCTATTTCCGTCGGGCATTGCAGGCCTTTCGGACGGAAACGCCGACCAATGCCTGCCGACAGCTCGGGCCGATCCTGCATTTCGTCGAAGACGTTGGCGCCCCACCCCATGCCAAACCCAATTGCCCGCATCATGGTGAACTGGAAAATTGGGTCAACGCCCAGGCGATCCAAATCCGGGGCTACAAGCCGCAGCTTCTGGGCAAAACCGACGACGAAGCTTGGGAGGGCCTGCGTCGGCGGATCGAGGGCCTGGTGGCTTTTTCCACGCAGCGGGCCGAGCGGGCTTTGCCGCTGGTCTCCGCCCCCAACCCGGACCGCTCCCAAGTGGAGCCGATCATCCTAGAATCGGCACTGGAAAGCGCCCGGGTTACCGCCGACATGCTCTATACGGTGTTCAAGCTGGGTTTAGAGTGGGCCTCGCCTGCCGACGCTGCTGGTCTGAAAGGCACGATCACCGCCTCGCCGTTACCGGCCAACGAAGACCAAGAGGCTCAGGTCGTGCTGACCGACACCGATTACGCCACCCTGACAGAAACCATGCCGGAAACAGATAAAAGCCAATGGAGAGGCGAATTTTCCTTCCGGAACCTGCCGCCGGGAGAATATACGGTGGTGGTTTATCGGGTGGGTTCTCAGCCGGCCACGGCCAAAGTGCGATTGGAGCCGGGCAAAACCGCTCAACTAGATGTTCAGCTTCCAAGTGCCGAGCCGGCGGGCAACTTGGTCTATAATCCGGACGGCCGGTTGCACCTGCTGCCCAACCCCACGCCAGACCGATGGACCAAGCAGGGCAATACGTACACCAGTGCTCCGATCACTCTCAAACGCCGAATGACGTATGGATGTGGGGCGGTTCGCAAAGACCCGGAGGCGAAGATCTTTTTCCATATGCCTGGGCTGCAACGGGGCGGCCAACCCACACCGCCGCCCATCCGAAAAGAACTCCCGGCCGATGGCGGACAAATCGAACTGGCCTCCGACCCGGATCACATGACCCTCATTGTCCAGGTACAATCCAACAAACCGCTCTCGGAGGCGATCGAAAAAGTCTGGGTCTGTGCTGTGCCCGGCAAAGCGGCCCCAGAACCCCCCAAACCCGAAAAAGCCAAAAAGTCCAAAGAAGAAAAATAACGACCTTACTGGTATCTTTTCCCTGTTGGGATTGGGGCAGCACAGAGTCTTCCAGAGAGGTCCAAAACTGCTTTGTCTAAAATGCTCCCCTTTTTCTGAGGAGGATTGTGCGATGCGAAGATCAGGCAAGTTGGTAGGGAGTGGTTTGGGTGCGGTGGGGTGGATCGCCGCTATATGGACATATTTTCCTATATGGGGTGAAGCTTCTGCCGGGGCTGCTCAGCAGGCCATGGTGGTTCGGGAGTCAGCCCGGCAAGTGCCGATTGCCTATGAAGTGGATGTAGCCGTCGTCGGCGGCAGCACTGGGGCGGTGGCAGCGGCGGTAGCTGCTGCTCAGGAAGGGGCCAAAGTGTTCCTGGCCGCTCCGCATCCGTACCTGGGCGAAGACATGACCGCCACATTACGTCTGTGGCTGGAAGAGGGCGAGGAGCCGACCACCGAGCTTGCCCGCCGCATCTTCCTGCAAGACCCCCATAGCCCTGAAGAGGTGGGCCGACCGAGGCTACGGTTTCAATACAGAGCGGATCGGCCGTCAGCCCGGCTGCATGCCGACACCACGCCGCCCAGCTTGCTTACCGACGGTCAGTGGGGCAACGCCGCCAAACAGAGCGTCCAATATGACGGCGATGTCACCATCACCGCTGACCTCGGCAAGCCCGCACAGATCGATTCGGTTCGGGTAATTGCCTATGTACGCAAAAGTTCCTCGCAACCGGAGCAGAACTTTGCGGTGGAAAAGATACTTTTGTCCATTAGCAACGACGGCCAGACCTGGACCGAACTGGGTCCGCTCCAATCGCCGCCTGTGTCCGGGGAGGGCGACCTGCCCAGTTCTTTTACCGGCCGGATCGGACAGAAGGCCCGCTATGTACGCTTGGAGGTAAAAAAGGAGCAAAACGTCGGCCGGATTTTGTTGGGGGAAATCGAACTATTCGGGCCCCCGGAAACAGAAAAGACCGCTCAAACGAAGGTCCGCCGTATTGCCCGCCCCATGCACGTGAAAAAAACTCTGGACGAGGCCCTGTTGGCCGCCAAAGTCCCGTTCCTTTACAGCTGCTACGTTACCGACCTTTTGGTGGACGCAGAAGGCCGCCTTGGTGGTATTGTGATCGCCAATCGGGCGGGTCGGCAGGCGGTTCTGGCCAGGACGGTTATCGATGCCACGCCTCGGGCGCTGGTGGCCCGACTGGCCGGCGCTAAGTTTGCCCCATACCCGGCTGGACAGCATACGTTCCATCGGGTGGTCATTGGCGGCCAGCCGGTTACCGGCAAGAACATGGAACATCGCCTGATTGGCCAGGGCGTGTGGGACCTGTTGCCCAATCCCGCCGAAGGCTCTGGCGGGCGCTGGCCTATGATCGAATATACCCTTCAACTGCCTATGCCGGACGACTCCTTCGCTTCCTGGGCGCAGGCCGAGCAATTGGCCCGTTCGATGACCTACCATCCGGATCAGCAACTGACGGCGGATGTGCTTTTCCAAGTGCCGCCCGATCCCGTAGAAACCGATGCCTCCTCAGGCAGTCCTTCTGGGCAACCAAGCAGCCAGGGTGCGAGCGGTTCTGCGGAAACATCGGCCTCTGCTGGTCGGACGGTTCCCCAGCAAACCGCAGATACCCTGGCCGCCTTCCGGCCCAAAGGAAAACCCAATCTTTGGATTTTGGGCGGTTGTGCTGGTGTGAGTCGCCAGGAGGCAGCCCGGCTTTTGCGGCCGGTTCGGCTCATGGAGCTAGGTGAGCAGATCGGTCGGGCGGCGGCCCAGCAAGCCTTGAAAACCCCTGCTCCACAAAAGGTACAAGTTGGCGGCGGCAGTCTGGTGGCAGATCGGTCCCCTGCCCAACCGGCAGCCGACGGCGATGTACGGGAAGAGCTTCGGGGTCTGCGCCCTGCTTTGGCCGATCCCAAGGAGCTTCGCACGGTCCCGCAACCGGATCGGCTCCTGCCGGTTTTAGGGCAATATGATGTGGTGGTTATCGGCGGGGGGACCGGCGGGGCGCCGGCCGCCATTGCTGCCGCCAGAGCCGGCGCGAAAACCCTCCTCGGTGAATACCTTCATATGCTCGGCGGCGTCGGAACCGCCGGCTATATTACCGGCTATTACTGGGGCAACCGGGTCGGCTTTACCGCCACCGTGCCTACAGAATCCCAAGGCGGCCGCTGGCTGCCGGAACGCAAAGCCGAATGGTGGCGAACCGAACTGCTCAAAGCGGGCGGCCAGATTTGGATGGGGGTGATCGGATGCGGTGCATTTGTTCAAGATAATCGGGTTTGCGGCGCCGTGGTGGCCACCCCAGAAGGCCGAGGAGTGCTTTTGGCCAAGGTGGTTATCGACGCTACCGGCAATAGCGATGTGGCTGCCGCCGCCGGCGCCGAGTGCCTTTATACGGATAGTTCGGAATTGGCCATGCAAGGCACAGGGCTGCCGCCCCGGCGTCTAGGCGCCGCTTATACGAACACCGATTTTACCATCACCGATGAAACGGATATGATGGACATTTGGCATCTATTGGTCTATGCCAAGGATAAATACGCCCACGCCTTCGACCAGGGGCAACTGATCGATACCCGGGAGCGGCGCCGCATCCGCGGCGATTTTGTCATGACGCTTCTGGACCAGGTCCTGGATCGTACCTATCCGGACACCATCTGCATCGCCTATAGCAATTTCGACACGCATGGATATACAGTTGACCCCTATCTCGAATTGGAACATCCAGAGCACCGAGGTTTCCGGGTTCGGATTCCCTATCGGTGTATGTTGCCCAAGGGGTGGGAGGGGATTTTAGTAATCGGCTTGGGCTTAAGCGCCCATCGGGACGCGGTGCCGCTGATCCGCATGCAAGCCGACATCCAAAACGGCGGCTATGCGGCGGGTCGAGCGGCGGCCATGGCCGCTCAGGCAGCCGTGCCCCTTCGACAGATTGACATCCGTGCCTTACAAAAGCACCTGGTCGAAATCGGCAACCTGCCCGAAAGCGTGCTGGAAGAAACCGATAATTTCCCCTTGCCCCCGGAGCGGATCGCCCAGGCGGTCCAAACGGTCAAAGACAATTTTCGGGGGGCGGCGGTGCTCTTGGCCCATCCACAGCAGGCCCTCCCGCTACTGCGCCAGGCATATCAGAAAGCCCAAAAGCATGAAGAAAAGCTCATCTACGCCCGAATCTTAGCCGTCCTGGGCGACAATACCGGTCTGGACACCTTAATCGCCGAAGTGCACAAATATCCGGGCTGGGACAAAGGATGGGACTACCGCGGCATGGGGCAGTTCGGCTCGGCGCTGAGCCCGCTGGATCATTTAATCATCGCCCTGGGCCGAACTCGGGACCCCCGGGCAGTACCCGCCATCCTGGAAAAGGCCAAGCTGCTGACGGCTAAAGACGCCTTCTCCCACCATCGGGCTGTAGCACTGGCTTTGGAACTGATCGGCGATCGCCGGGCGGCGCCCGTGTTGGCAGGATTGCTTACCCAGCCGGACATGTCCGGCTATGTGCATGAAACGGTTGAAGACGCCCGGCGACTGGACCAGAAAAGCCCCGGCGGCACCAATGCCGTGCAAACCCGCCGAGATTCGCTCCGGGAACTGCACCTAGCACGGGCCTTGTACCGCTGCGGCGATTACGGCGGCGTAGGCCAGGCCATTCTCCAGCGTTACACCCGGGACCTTCGCGGCCACTTGGCCCGTCATGCCAAAGCCGTCCTGGACCAAGGCCCAGTACCTGCCCCACCACCCACAGACCAACCCACACCGCCTTAACCCCAAGGCAAGCACCAAGAAAACCGATTATGCTTTTGGGCCGCTGCAGGATACTAGGTAGCTGCCCTCAGAAACGGCAAGTAGTGGGCCTGACGGCAATCCCTCTGTAATAGGGGAATTTTATCCCCTAATCGGGTCATATTCGCTTCCAAAAGGCTCTTGGTTGGCGATTGTTGGGCGAAAAATGGGTTAGAGTGACCTTCGGATACCCCAGAAGGGGGGCAACCTCCTTTATCCTGGGATTCTAACGAGGTTCCAATGGGTGAGGTTGGGGGGCTTGGACTCGGTAGGTAGCGGTAACGGTGGTAGTAATTCCCCCCCGGGGACGGAATGCCGCCTCCAGGATCATCCATCGTGGCCCTACGACCGCCACCAAATCGTCCAAGATCCGATTGGTTACCTGTTCATAGAAAATCCCCACATTCCGGTATTGCTGGAGGTAAAACTTCAGGCTTTTTAGCTCTACGCAGCGGCGATCCGGCACGTACCGGATCGTTAGGGTTCCGAAGTCCGGCTGGCCGGTCTTCGGGCACAGGGAGGTAAACTCAGGACAAACGATGGTAATGGTATAATCCCGGTCCGGATAGGGGTTATCGAAGGTTTCGAGAATATCCCGGGTGGGTTCGGGCATGGGAGAACTCCTCTAAACAGGGGGTATTCAATGCCAAGGGAGGTGCATTTCCCAAAAGGCCAGCTCCTGAATTCTATCAGGGCTGGTGAGCCGAGAAAAGAAAGACTTGGACTAGATAATATAGGCAAAATAGGTAATTTTCCTCCCCGCCCCCGGGTTCTTTCCAAGAAAGGGGATAAGGTATAATTAAAAACTTTGGGGAAAACGTTCCCTTTCCAGTGGGATTTCTGGGTGCCAACTCAGCTAAACGAACTGGGTAGTGTGTGAGGCAGCGCTTTGGGACGTAATTGGTGTGTAGCATCGGCAAACCCCGTGTGTCCGGTCATTTGGAAAACAGAAAGGTCAGGGATGCCCAACGGGATTCCCACTTTGGGGGGTGAATTGATAACTCATTGAGCGGAAAAGATACCCGATTTTTAGGCAAGGAACTGCAGGAATGAGCCAGGCGCAACTGTTGGTTACTAGCGCCCTACCGTATGCCAACGGGCATATTCATTTGGGGCATTTGGTCGAGTATATCCAGACGGATATTTGGGTGCGGTTTCAGAAGTTGCGAGGACGGCGGTGTATATACATTTGTGCTGATGACACGCACGGCACGGCCATCATGATCCGCGCCCGCCAAGAAGGTATCCGGGAAGAAGAACTCCTGCAGCGCATGCATCAGGCCCATACCCGGGACTTTGCCGGCTTCCAAATTGCCTTCGATCACTACGGGAGCACCCACTGCGAGGAAAATCGCCAACTTTGCTGGGAAATTTGGCAAGCCCTGCGCGCCGCTGGGATGATCTACCAACAAGAAGTGCGGCAATTGTACGACCCGGAGGTAGGTACCTTCCTGGCCGACCGGTTCGTCCAAGGCACTTGCCCCAACTGTCATGCCCCGAATCAATACGGCGACAGTTGCGATCGGTGCGGGCATCATTATGACCCGATCGACCTGATTGATCCGCGGAGCACTTTGTCTGGGGCTCGGCCAGAGGTCCGGTCTGCTGTACATCTTTTTGTGGATGTGGAAAAACAACATGCCTTTTTAGAAGAATGGACCCAAAGCGGGGACCACTTGCAGCCGGAAATTGCCAATTATCTGCGGGGGCATTTCTTGGGGCAGCCGCTGCGCCCGTGGGATGTGTCTCGGCCGGCGCCGTATTTTGGATTTGAGATTCCCGACTCGCCCGGCAACTATTGGTATGTGTGGTTTGATGCGCCGATCGGTTATATGGCCTCGACCTGGCAATGGTGTAAAAGGGAAGGCGAAGATTTTGACGCCTGGTGGGCCAATCCGGAGACGCAGATTTGGCACTTTATTGGCAAAGACATTACCTATTTTCACACCCTGTTTTGGCCGGCGATGCTTCGGGTATCCCGGTATCAATTGCCTCGGCGGATTCAGATTCATGGGTTTTTGACGGTGAATGGTGAAAAAATGTCGAAGTCTAAGGGGACCTTTATCCTGGCTTCGACGTATTTGAAATATCTGGATCCGGCGTATCTTCGCTATTACTACGCCTCGAAACTGACGCCCCGGGTGGATGACCTGGATCTACAGTTTGACGACATGGCCGAGAAGGCCGACGGGGATCTGGTGGGCAAGATCGTCAACCTAGCGAGTCGGACGGCCCGTTTTGTAGTTTCTACCGGTTTGGCTTCTTCTTGGCCGGACGACGGCGGGCTGTTTGCCCAAGCCGCCGCCGAGGGCCAGCAAATTGCCGAGGCCTACGAGGCGTGTGACTTTAACCGTGCGATTCGGCTAATCCTGGCCGCCGCCGACCGGGCCAATCAATACGTCGAACGTCAAGAACCCTGGAAATTGGCCAAAGACCCTGAGCAGGCCGAACAACTCCAAAACGTCTGTACGGTGGCATTGAATCTGTTTCGGCAAATCATCGTCTATTTGGCGCCGGTGCTGCCACGGTTGGCAGAGCAAACTGGGCAACTGCTGCATGTGCCGATCCGCCATTGGGACGATTCGCAGAAGCCGCTTTTAGGGACGCCGGTTCGGCCATTTGAACATATGATCAAGCGGGTGGATCGGCAGGCCATCTCCGCCATGATCGAAGAGAGCCGACAACCGGAAGAACTCTCGGCCCCGTCGGCACAAAGCAGGGTGGTTCCGGCAGCCAAACCGACGGCAGCAGAAACAGCAGGCTCGGTTGCCCAATCGACGGCCTCTCCATCGGCCTCCTCGGACTGGCAAGACGAGGAAACGCCGTTCCAGGCCGAGCCGCTCGCCCCCCCATGCACCATCGAAGATTTTCAGAAGATCGACCTCCGAGTGGCCCGAATTATCCAGGCCGAGGATGTGCCGAAGGCCAAGAAACTGCTTCGGCTTACATTGAGCCTGGGCGGCCAGAATCGACGGACCGTCTTTGCCGGCATCAAAGGCGTTTACAAACCGGAAGATCTGGTCGGTCGATTGGTCATTCTGGTAGCCAACCTGGCCCCGCGAAAGATGGCCTTTGGTACCAGTGAAGGGATGATCCTGGCCGCCGGTCCCGGGGATGGAGAAATTTATTTATTGGCCCCGGACCCCGGCGCCAAACCAGGCCAACGCGTGCACTGAATCTGCCCCCCTGCAGCCTCCAGGGGCTATTCCGCCGTGCTGGGGCTACAAGAGATGGGGTGGCTACGATAGATCCAGAGGCTCCAACAAAAAAAGAACCCTCAAAAGATTTAGCTACCCCGTTTCCTAAGGTATGCCACTAGGCATGTGGTTTTGTTAGAGGTTGTTCGATTGTGCCGGGTCGGTGACAGGAGTTTGGTCCTGAAGGTGATGAGCGGAAGGCCATCAAGATGGTGAAAAAAATATTACTATGGGTACTAGCAGTTCCTGTCTTGGGGCTGCAGGGCATTTTTCTTTTATCCCTGATGGAGACCCAGGAGGTGAAGGTCGATCTCCCCAAGCCGCATTATCAACCCAAACCTACCGATCCCCCCTGGTTGGCGCAGGCGGTGCAATTTCACGGGCATTTGGGTCCGTGGGCGGTCTCCGGTATTCGGTTTGGGGCGGCAGGACGGCGTGCGGTCGGCGCCGAAGGCTACTTCGACCTAGAGGTGCGCTGCCAAGGACCGTTGCAGCGCCCGCCGAGGGCCTGTTTCTTGGACGGCCTCCAAGTGGCAACCGGCGCCACGCTCGGCAAACGCAACATCCACTGGGAACCCGCAGAAGAATTGGTCGTTTGGGTCAAAAACACCCGTACTGGACAGACCGCCGAAGTGCGTCCCACCCCATCCTTTTGGGAGTTGCTTACGGCAGCGAAAACCAAATCCCAGCCCTCCGGCGCCGCCGGCCCTGAGGAAACGCACCACCATGACCATGCTCATGGCCTATCCGGCGCCGAGTCCAAGCAGGACCAACAGGATCCGGTGGAGGCGGCGGCCCGGCAAATTGCTGTCCTGCCTGAGGCGAAGATCTTGACCGTTACCATTCTTGCTGCTGGAGAGAAACTGGAGTGATTTGTTAGCAGGAGGAGATAGGGTGGGCCGTTTGAATTCCCGGCTGTTGGCTCGCCGGAGAAAGGGGATTGACTTGTCGGGTAGTAGGGAGAGGTAATGGAGGGAACTGGGGCGGCTTGGCCTGGGTTTGTGTTTGCCACTTGTCAGGTGGGAGCGGAGCAGGCGTTGGTGGAGGAGATGGGTCGGTGCGGTCCGGGTTGGAGGCCCGCTTTTCGCCGACCCGGCTTTGTTACCTTCAAAGCGCCGGCGGACTGGGCACCTGAACGGGGCTGGGGGTGGGGCAAATCGCTCATTTTTGCTCTGGCCAGCGGCTTTTCTTACGGCAGCGTGCATGGCAAAAGCCCGGAAGAGCTTGCCCAAAAATGGTGGACATTAGCACAGAATCTCCCGTTCCATCGGGTGCATGTCTGGCAGCGGGAAACGGAACTGCGAGAGTCTCGGCCGGACGATGCCCCCCTGCCCTGGCAAACGCCGTTGGCGCAGCAAGCCCGGCAAGCGCTGCAACAAGCCTGCCCTCGGTTGCCGCCGGTGGGACTGGCCGCCTTTGACCCTACCGAACCGGCCGCCTTCGGCGACCTGGTGCTGGATTGCATTGTGATCGAACAGGACCAATGGTATCTGGGCTACCACCGAGCCCGGGGGCCTGCTAGCCGGTATCCCGGCGGCGTCTTCCCGCTCGAACTGCCCGAACATGCCGTTTCCCGTGCCTGGCTGAAGATGGAAGAAGCGCTTCGATGGTCCGGTTTGCCGATACCGCCAGGCGCCCGCTGTGCGGAGCTGGGCAGTGCCCCGGGCGGCAGCACGCAGGCCCTCCTGGACCGGGGTATGTATGTTCTGGGCATCGACCCGGCAGAAATGCATCCTACCGTGCTTCAGCACCCGCGATTTACCCATCTGCGACGCCGAAGCACCCAAACCCCCCGCCGCGCTCTGCGAAAGGTGCGCTGGCTCTTCTCGGACATGAATGTGGCCCCCAATTACACCCTGACCGCCGTCGAAAATATTGTTACCCATCCGGAAATCAACATCCGCGGCATGATCCTGACGCTCAAGCTCACCAAGTGGCAGTTGGCCGAACGGATCCCCGATTGGCTCCGCAGAATTCGCTCCTGGGGATATAACCAGACCCAAGCCCGCCAACTGTACTACAATCGACAAGAAATCTGTGTGGCCGCCCTCCAACGCCCCTTCCGCCGAAAACCACCTAGGAACAGATAAAAACAGGAAGAAATAGAAGGTAAGACAAAAGAAGCTGAAGGCGACATCCGGAAGGCAAAAGCTGGCCTTATCCTCTGTCCCGGTCGTCCAATCCGGGTAGGATCATATTGACAAATTTCCAGGTACTTTTCTGGTCGTCTGGTTCCGTTGTCCTGTTAATCCAAGCCGGGCAGGACGATGCGGGGAGGCTGTTTAGAGGACGGTTCGGTCTTTTCTTTCGGAGAAGGTGGTTGTTTGTCGATTGGTGCTGGCGTGGCTTTTTCAGCCGGAGGTTGTTCCCCTATCTCCTTCGGAAGTCCCGGCAATTTTCCAGGCAGGGAGGGTTTTTCGGAAATGGATTCTTTGCTCCCTGAGGCAAGCGTCGAAGGCGGCTCTTTAGGGGTGGGGAGAAGCTTAGTGGCTTCGGAACTGGGGCCGGGGGTGGGTTTGGTGGGACCGGCGCCGGCTCCCGAGGCTAGGGGCTTTTCTGCAGTAGCCTCTGCCGGCAGAGCTTGCCGAATTGCCTCCAAAAGCCGCTGGACATCTTCTCGGTAATCCCCGCTGCAGCGGCCTTTCGGGGAGATGGCCTGAAACTGATCCGGCCCGGCTTGGAGGAGTTTTCGGGGATCGGCGCCGAAATCGACTTTGACATGGGCCCGCACCTCCGGCCAGGCACCTTGGCGGGGGGGTGCATCCGGCGGCACCGGCGTCTTTTCTATCTCCTCCCAACCCCGAGGCCATACCCCCTGGTGCTGCCGCACATACTCGGTTACCACCGCCAACACGTGGCGTATGGAGGCCAATCGAGCCTGGGCTTCCCGAGGCGCCTGATACCACCGCCAAATCGCAAATAATACTACCCAAACAATCAGAAACCCTACCAAATACCGATACGAAAACTGCCTTTGTAGCATGGCTGCCGCCTTCCCAGTCTGTTCCGGTGGCTGCCCAGAGTCCCCAAAGACCTGCTAATTGCCATTTTGATCTGGGACGGCAAAAGATGCAAGAACCGTCTAGAAGCGTAGGCCTGTAGCCCGCAAAATAGGAGCGGAGGATTCCCCCATCCGGCCAATGTGAACTAGACGTTTACAGTCCTAGTGGCCTTCCGTTCCGGGCAACTAAGGCGGACAGCAGGGTGCCGCTGGCTAGGCGCCGAATTTTTCCAGTCGGCCTGCATGGGCCAATAGCAGCGGCATCAGATACATGGCCTCGAAATGCCCCAGGCCGCCCCGACAAGCTGCCGATTCGCTAAACTCCTGGCAACCGTCCGGACGACACGAATCGGCCACAATCACTACCGGCACCGGATGCCAACTATGGCTGGCCAGTCGGGACGGCGTGCTGTGGTCGCCGGTAACCGCCAGCACCGTCGGGTTCAGGGCCACCACCCGGGGGATGACCGAATCTAACTCCTCGATCATGCGGACCTTGGCCTCGAAGTCGCCGTCTTCGCCCCGGCTATCGGTATATTTGAAATGGACAAAAAAGAAGTCAAAATCCTGCCAGACCTGCTCCAGCAGATCGATCTCTTCCTTCAAATTGCTGGGCGAACCGACCACCTTCATGCCGACCAATTGGGCCAGCCCCTTGTACATTGGATAGACGGCAATCGCCGCCGCCCGAAGCCCATAGACTTCCTCATAGGTGGGCATGTCCGGCCGCCTGGCAAAGCCGCGCATCGTCAACCCATTGGCATGAGGCTGGTCGGCCAACAATTGGCGGGCCTGGCGAATGAACTCCTTAGCCGCCTCCGCCGTGCGCTGGCTAGCTGGGTCCGCCCCCACCGGGTCCAACGGCGGCACCCCGGTGGCCTGCGGATCCGTATCCGTTACCTGATCGCCCAGCCCCTCGCCCCGAAAGACCACCACAAACCGGTGCTCCTTGACCGGCTCAACAAACACTTCCACCCCAGGGATTTGGATCTGCCGAAGCCGAATGGCCAACGGGGCGCTTTGTTCGGTAGAAATCCGGCCCGCTCGCCGATCGGTGATCCGGCCCTGGGCGTCCAAGGTACAGAAATTGCACCGAACCGCTACATCCTTTGGCCCCAGAGCAAATCCAACCCCAGTGGCCTCCAAAGCACCTCGGCCAATTTGATACCGAAGCGGATCATAGCCGAACATCGCCAAATGCCCCGGACCACTGCCGGGCGTAATGCCCGGTTTGATCATGGTCATCAGACCGGAGGTGCCCCGGCGAGCCAGGGCATCCAGGTTGGGCGTCTGGGCCGTCTCCAGCTCCGTCTTGTTCCACTCGGGAAAGAAGGCATTAACTGCGCCAAAGCGCTTTATCTGTTCTTCCGGCGTCAAAGGCCGTGGGGGCAACCCGCCCAGCCCATCGGCCACCAAAAGCACTATCTTGGAATCATTCTTCTTGTGAAGCTCTTTTACCAGGGCATGAAGGTCCATCGTCGGGGAGACTCCTTAAAAAATGGGCAGTAATCGAATTTATCGAGAACCAAAGGAATTCGGGAAAGAAAACACGATCACAAACCCAATTAGAACCGTACCTCCTGTTTGGGGAAATGTTCTGGGAAGAGAAAAGACACGTTTTATTTTTGTGAAGAAACCTTAAAGATTCAATCCCTGGGGCCAGCAACCTCCCCGGAGCTCTAGATAAAATCTTTCTGGCCCCTTCAGGAACTTCCCCTGATTTCACCAAAATACCTCTCTCCGAGAAGAAGGTTGGGTAGCAACCCCCGAAAGAAAAATTACTTACTAGCAGTTCGCCATTCGAAAGTTTCTAAGCCAGTTCGACGGAAGTGGGATCCTGGTGGGGAGATTTTTTCGGACCAGAGCGGGGTTCCTTCCGAACCGCTGGGCGAGCTTCCCATTGCTCCGGGGGAAGAGCTTCGGGCGGAATCGTGCTTAATAGATGCCGGGGCAGAAACAGAGCGTTGGCGATCATCGTCGGAATCACCGCACTGGCAATCACCGCCGCCACCAAAAGGGAATACTGCGTCTGATCCACGATGCCATGATGGTAGCCATACATGGCTGAGATCGTTCCAAAGGTTAGTCCAGTGGACATCATCAGGGTATAGTACCATCGTTCCTTGGCGTCGGAGCGGAAAAGGCCCACCACCGGCACAAGCCCCAGGATTTTGCTTACCGCTTTGCCCCCGAACAGAAGCAAAAAGGCCGCCGGAGCGGACCATATCGCCGGCAGCGACGCCAACGCCCCTGCCCGAATAAAGTAGAATGGGGCCAAAAACCCCAAGGTCATAGTCCGGAGGCGGCGCACATAGAAGTTATCTCGTCCGATCGTCTCGGCCAGCACCATCCCGGCCAAATAAGCCGGCAGCACCGCTTCGCTTCCGCTCCAAAGAGCCAAGGCCCCCAACCCGAAAAGCACCAGCAGAATCCACTTCGTTCGGATGGCGGCGGTCCGGTTGCCGTAGGAGTTGATAAGCCGAGGCGTCAACAAGGGTAAACTTCCTATCACCAACACACTCACCCCTACAAAAACAACCGTCTTCCAGGTAAACGGCGCAAACATCACTCCCAGAGCAATCACCGTCCCCAGATCATTGACAAAACAGGCGCCCAAAATTCCTTTGCCAAACTCCGTTTTGTTGAAACCGGTTTCTAGCATGACCGCATAGACCACGGCCATTGAAGTGGTCGAAAGGGCGATCCCAGCCAACCAACTGGCCGAATGGTCCCAGCCCAGCACATACCGAGCCAACAGAGCACAACCGAAAAACGGTGCGAAAAATCCGAACAGTCCCACCACCAAGACTTCTTTGAATTTCATCCGCATGGCGGCCGGATCCAATTCCGCCCCGGCCAAAAACGTTAAAAGCACCGCGCCGACCGAAGCGACAAACCGAAGCCATTCATGGGTGGCCCCGATGGCGTCAGGGTAGAAAAGTTTTTCCGCCGCCAAAGCGGCCACCATGCCGACACAAATTTCCACCAGCGCCATCGACAGCCGAAAGTGATGGGCCAAAATGGCTGCCGCCAGCGCCAAACCAAACCAAACTGCAGCAATCAGATACGCTTGTTCCATGACAAAACGCCTCCAGGTATAGAAGCGGGGCAGGCTTTCGTCGGTTGATGGGGAATCGGTGAAAAACCTAGGGCAGCCTACCCAGCTTACGAGGATGGGTTTCTGGTGGGCCGCCGCGAGCCCGGCCCAAACCAAACAAAAAAGCCCTGCCATCACGGCAGGGCTTCTTTGTCGAAGATTTCCCCTCTACTGGGGGCTAAAACCCCTACCGAGATGACATCACAGCAGGAGTCATCAGCCCCCACGGGCGCTTATCGGGGGACCCCATCCCCATCACTAGGAAAATCCTACGTCTCCTTTTGGGGGCTGTCAAGGGGGTTTTCAGGGAATCGAGCCCTCTGCTTTTGCCCGAAACCCGAAAGGGTCGCCTGCGTTGGCAGATATAACCTCTGCTTCCGGCCAACTTTTTTTGTGCAAACAAGGCAGACGTCCGGTATCGCAGGGGAAGTCTAAATGCCCTATGCCAGGGTCCTTCCCATCTTCCGGAAGTTTACAGCCGGAACTATATCCGATAATGTGTGACCGAACATGGAGGCTGAGGTCTTATCTGGAGTTTTGCCATGTTGAGGCGGCCTCAGAGAAGCTTTTCGCTATCCCTGGGCAAACAGGGGAGTGGGAAAATTCCAGGAACAACTGGGATTTCTGCGTAACTATTGGAAACAAAATGAGTTATGTAAGATAGCAAAACTCCAGCGGAAGGACAGATCCACCGGAGGCCCTACAGGCCCGGCCACAAGAAAT
Source organism: uncultured Thermoguttaceae bacterium (assembly GCA_938042245.1). Taxonomy (GTDB): domain Bacteria; phylum Planctomycetota; class Planctomycetia; order Pirellulales; family Thermoguttaceae; genus JANXAQ01. Next base: position 54,746 of record CALIRO010000062.1, on the reverse strand, counting down.
GGGCAGGTAACCTCCCCGCGGCCAAGAGGTTTTCGCTCGGCGGAACTGGTGGGGGTCGTTATACCTCATCTCGGAATCGGCGCTGCAGGTCAGCGTAAGCGTCGATCCGTCGGTCCCGGAGGAAAGGCCAATGGGTGCGCACCAGATCGATCATGGCAAGATGGCAGTCGGCCAAGAGAATCTGTTCCTGATCATGGGAGGCCTGAGCGAGCAGTTGGCCCATGGGGTCGGCCGCAAAAGAAGCTCCCCAAAACTCAATCCCTTCTTCCCGACCGGTCCGGTTCACCGCTGCTACAAACAGGCCATTGGCAATGGCATGGCTTCGGATGATCGTCTGCCAGGCGGCATGTTGCACCGACCCGAACTGCTCCTTTTCTTCCACCAGCCAGCCAATGGCCGTTGGATAAAACAAAATCTCTGCCCCGGTCAGGGCCGTCAGCCGTGCTGCTTCCGGAAACCATTGGTCCCAGCAGACACACACCCCCACCCGGCCAAACCGAGTAGGAAAGCTCCGAAAGCCTAAATCACCTGGGGTGAAATAGAACTTTTCATAGTAACGAGGGTCGTCAGGGATATGCATTTTGCGGTAAATGCCTACGAGCTGGCCATCGGCATCGAGGACGACCGCCGTATTGTGATATAGCCCGGGGGCACGCCGCTCGAAGATCGAACTGATAATCACCACGCCGAGTTGGGCTGCTGCCTCGGCCAGGCGCTTGGTGGTCGGGCCGGGTATCGGTTCGGCCTCAGCAAACCGACGGTGATCCTCGCTCTGGCAAGGATACAGGCCATGGAAAAGTTCCGGCAGGCAGAGGATTTGGGCGCCTTGGCGAGCCGCTTCCGATATCCGCTCGAACGCCTTCTGAAGATTTTCCTCTTTGGAAGGACTACAGCGCATCTGGATCAGGCCGATCCGTACCCAGCCGCTCTGCCCAGAAACACTCGAAAAACCGGCCTGTGCTAGATTTTGTGTAGCGCTGCCGAACCCCCAAAACTGGTCTTGCTCAGACACACCGGAAGAATAGGCCTTTGGTAAAGAGCGGGCTGCCTGCTCGGGCAAACCACCTTCCCCCTGCCCACCAGAGCTATTCCCTACGGCCAAGGGCTGCAATGGACCTGTTGGCGGGTATGCTGAAGCCATACGCTCCTCCGCTCCTATTGGCCGATAGATAAATCCTCCTTCCGAGCCAGACCAACTGGCCGCCTCATTACGCAGAATTTTTACCATACCACCAACCCCCAGAGCTGAGGAGTGGTGGGCAGCCTTTCAAGTCATTTCAATCCCGCCAAGCAGCGTGGAATGAGTTTGGGCGGTTCCCCCGCTGGTTCTGGCCAGCCGGAACAAAACCTCTGGTAGCGCCTCCTGCCCCAGTTTGGGACAAATCCCCATAGACACAAAAGCGCATGGATGGTAAGATAAAATGTTCTTTTTGAAGGTTTCCTGTTGGTAAGGTGCTGAGATTCTGAGGGGGCTTTGTCTCAGCCTGCGGAGTGGAAAAAAAAGGGGCCTCGGAGCAATCTGAGGAAAGAATAAGAATCTTCGTGGCCTTTAGGAAGATAGGACGACGTCCGTGGTTACGTACAATACGAGTGAATTTCGCAAGGGGTTGAAAGTACAGATTGACGGCGAGCCGTATTTGATGGTCGAATGTACGTTTGTGAAGCCAGGCAAGGGACAGGGGCTATATAAATGCAAACTCCGCCATCTCATTCGCAATATCATCATCGACCGCACCTACCGAAGCGGCGATACCCTAGAAGCCGCCGACATCGAAGAGACCGAAGCTCAGTTCCTCTACCGCCAAGGCGACCAGTTCATCTTCATGAACACAGAAACCTATGAGCAATATGAACTCTCGGCCGAGGTGCTGGCCGAAAACTGGAAATACCTCAAAGAAGGCACGGTCTGCCAGGTGCTGCTATTTAACAACACGCCCATCGGCATCACCCCGCCGAACCACGTAATCCTGCGGGTGGAATACTGCGAACCTAGTGCCCGGGGCAACACCGCCACCAATGTCACCAAACCATGCAAAGTGGAAACCGGGGCGGAGTTTACGGTACCCGCCTTCATTGAAATCGGCGATCTGATCAAGATCGACACCCGCACCGGCGAGTACGTGGAACGGGTCAAAGAATAGACTGGCTGCATCCATCGGTGCGTTCCGACGGTAAGGGGACCGTTGTACGGATCAGGCCAATCTCCCCCACTGGGTTTTTAGGACTCTCCGCTCGGCATCAGAAGGGCCAACGGGACGGGGGCGTGTTTTTCCTGCGAAAAGGGAAATGCTGCTTTTCGGCAGAAGAAGCATTTTCCGGGGCGCTGCGTCGATAGAATTCACAGGCGGCGTTGATGGGTACAAATGTTCCAACTGCTCGACAACGATAGAATCATCTTCGGATCAGCACTCGGGAACCGATGGTCAAAATATCATAGATATCTTCCATATCGGCTTCGGGCAGTTCCAGGGTCCCCCGAGCTTTGGGCAGGGTTTGTGGATCTGCCGGCCCGTGAATGATCACTTGCTGCGACAGTTCCAGGGCAAGTGGACCGGGTTGCCGAGCCCTAGGGCCGGCGGCTTTGCGAAGGACTTCATACTGCCCTTCCAACTCTGAAATGCCAGAAATGGCTCGGATGGGAAATCGCCCTGCATAGAGGGGATAGATTTGCCCCTTCGGATCCCGAAATTCCAACATCAGAGTAATATCCCGCCGAGTCAAATCCACCAGGGCATGAAAGGGACCGCGAACAACTTTTAGAACGTCTATTCCCTCCAACTGGTATGGATCCCGAATGCCGTTAATCTTAGCCAGCAGCTCCCAAGAGACCTGATACTGACGGGCAATTTGCACCAGATCATCTCCCGGGCGTACTCGATAAGGAGCTTCCAGCCGATGCTCCCGAGAATAAATCACGCTGCCGGCCAGTTGATCCAGCAGTTCGGTCAACTTGTCCGATTCCGCCCTGGTTAGGTCGGGATAGCGGTACCAAGGACTCAGTTGCATAAGCACTTCAGTCCACTGTCCCTGTTGGAGCGCCTGGTGAGCTACTTGCATGCAGGTGATAAATTGTTCTCCAATTTCGTGCTCAGGCCGCCGTTTTGCGGAATCCGTTGCCCCAGCCGCCTCCGCTTTTGCCGAGGGGCCCCCTTTGGGAGAAGAATCCGGTTGGGGCGAACCAGTTTCTTTCGGGGATCCAGCACCAACCAAAGCATCTTTCACTACCGGATCCGAAGAGGTTGGTTTAGCAGCGGCAGAAGAGCCAGCATTGCCCGAACCGGTCCCTCCTGGAGAATCTTTTGCCTGGGGTTTTGCCGGCAAACTCTTGGAAGACGGATTTGCAGAAGTCGGCTTGCGTTGATCCGGATCGGGCAACGGAGACCCAACCCCCGTCGGAGTTCCAGGCTTAGGTTTTCCGGCAGACTCCCCTGCAGCGCTAGCTCCCAAGGAAGATGCCAACTGGCCGGAAGCAGTAGAGGGTTTAGCTTGACCTGGCCGGTTCAGACCCGGGATTTCGAGGGGAGGCATTTCCGGTCCGGGGCCTGTCTCCGGGCTGGGGGTTCTGGCCGGCCCATAAAGATGCTGATACACTAAATACCCTACCCCCACCACCACCAAAATCAGGGCGAGATTTTTAATCCCATTCATGATTCCATTCCACACATTGGAGTTTTCTGGTGCCATTAGCTGCTCTCCCCTTCTTCCTTGGGGATGAGGTTCCCGCCCCCCTAACAAAGAGACTCCGGGAGAGGCCAACAGCTTACTAGAAAAGCAGCACCCCGGCTAGAGTAATTTTGGCCTACTGTCCAGCAGCGCCGCTGGAAGGAACAAAGCCACCCTTTTTATCTCATAGAAAAACAAGCGGTAGTCCCCCCAGAGGATTCTGAGCGGTTCATTTAGAAGAGGCATTTCCACGGGGCTGGGGTTGCCGCCGGCTAAAGGGCCTGTTTCCAAAGAGGTTTTGCTTTCTCAGATACCCGGCCGGAGGCTGAAGGAATAGCCAAAGCCCGCCTTCTTCAGATAGGCCGCATTCTTTTGGTTAAAAAAGCAATATTAGGCAATATAGACAAAATACATAGATTTGCTAAAAATAGGGTTTGAAATAACATGTTCGGCTGCATCCTTTTCAAGGTTGGGTTTTGAGAAAACAGAAAGAATAGAGAACATAGATAAAAACAGGAACCTCTGAAGAATTCAAAGGAGCTATTTTTACACTATTTCGGAAACTCCGTTAAATAGCCTCAACATATAGTGGTACTGCCAACATGAGACTCCATATATAGTGCCCAGCAATGGGAACCGATAGGCAAAGGAATGGATCGCATATTCATAAAGTTCGCGTGATATTCGGGATTTTGCAGAGCTTCCAATAACAATTCCCCTCCCGAAAAAAACCAAAACGCAAAACGAGGAGAACCGGTATGAAAACGCTTGGGTTTTTTGGTCTCTATAGGGCGGGATTGAGGCGTGGGGCACTGGGCGGGTGGTTGGCCTTGGCTGCCACAGTACACCAGTGGCCCTTGTTGGATTCTCAGGCGCAGCAGCTCCGCGCTTTTGGGACGGAGCCGTTAGCCCAAAAAGTCCCTGCTTTGGCCGAGCTAAATCCCCCTGCGCGGGTAGAACTGTTTGAGGCCTTTGGCAAAACGCCTGTGCTGCGGATTAGCTATCCCTGGAAAGCGTATCGGAATGCATCGTTGGAACTGCGGTTCTTCAGCCTCAGCCAGGTGGATGACGAGCGGATTCAGCCTCTTTTCTTTCGGAGCCGATACTGGAAAGGCAAACTTTTACATACCGCCTATGATTGTCTCTTGCAAGCGGCCGATGTGCCAGTGCAAAAGTCTTTGAGCGCGGAGGGTTTGGACTGGCTGCTGGTGGCCGATCTGTCGCTGCTAGGGCGACCGGCCCTGTGGATCCTCCGGGAAATACCGGCCGATCCCAGGCTTCGGAGCCAATCGGCTACGGCGGTAATCTATCCTCTGTTGGACCATTGGGCAGAAGATGACTATCATCTCTGTTTGGAACTTCCCGGCCGATTTTATCCCCAACCAGCACAACTGCGAGTGTGGTTTTTGCGAGACAACCGGGTACTGTGGACGCAAAAGGTCTGTTGGCCTGGGCTAAAGGCGGCTGGGAGTTCTTCTGTTGCCCCGCCATCCCAGTAGCTCCGGCGTCCCGGTAAATCCAAACAGACCAGCTCCTGGTACATCGGAACCCAATTCCCCTAAAGTCGCTGCCGGCGGCAAACACTAGCAGACGGTGGGCCTGGCGGGATCGGCGGGTTGGGCAGGAGCTAGTGGGTTCGGTTCTATCCGGAGCGGGTGATCGCCAGAACTTCTTCTAGCACCAGGCCGTTGGTAGCTACGCCTTGGCCGGAGTAGATGGTAGGTCGGCCTTGCCAATCGGTAAAGGTGCCGCCCGCCTCTTGCAAAATCGGCAGCAAGGCGGCTGCATCCCAAAGGTTCATAATGGGGTCGATGGCTACTTCTGCCCGGCCAGTAGCCACCATCAGATAGCCGTAGCAATCTCCCCAGGTGCGCAGCAGCCGAGCTTCCCGGTTCAAGCGCTGAAATACCTCTGGGCGCCCAATGGCATCGAAGTTGGCAATCTCGCTGGTAACGACCAGAGCCTCGGAGAGGTATTTACAGGGGGAAACTTTGGCAGGCTCCCAAGGGGCGTCGGCATGCTGATACCATGCCCCCTGGCCCTTGGCAGCCCAGAGGCATTCGTCCAAAGCAGGGATGAAGAGGACGCCTGCGACCGGCTCCGATTGGTATTCCAGCCCTATCAACGTGCCGTAAAGCGGCACCCCATGGATGAATGATTTGGTCCCGTCAATGGGATCCAGAATCCATCGGAATCCGCTGGTGCCGGGCCGTTCCGGAAACTCTTCGCCTAAAATCCCATCTTGAGGAAATTGCTGGCTGATCTGTTGGCGAAGAAGCTCTTCGGCACCGCGGTCGGCAACGGTAACCGGCGTGGCGTCGGTTTTTCGTTCGACGGCCAAATCGCGCCGGCGGAAATAGCTCAACGTAAACTGGCCGGCAGCTCGGGCCGCCTGAATCGCACAGTCCAGCCGAGCTTTCACCTCCGGCACCAAATCAGACATGCCGAATCCCTTTAAAAATTCAAAAAGCCGAATCCCATGAGTCCCTCAGGCAACAACCTGGTATTCTGCAGAAAAAAGACCTTCCTGGCAATCTGGGAAATAGGAGGCGGGCTGTCTTGCAAGGCGGTGAATTTCTCCTCAGTCTTTTTCGTAAAAGCTGCTCCCCTCAGATGGCCGGGAAAGGATTTTCCCCTGGCGCCATAGATACAGCAGAAACCCACCGGCGGCACATACCAGGAAGGTATCAGCCAAGTTGAAATTAGGCCAGTGGAATCGGCCGATCATCACCAAGATCCAATCGCGCACTGCATAAACAGGTTGACCTATTCGCTCTGGGGGGCACAGGCCGTGCCATCGCAAACCGGGCAGTCCCAATCGATCGTAGAGGTTGCCCAAGATGCCGGCCAAAGCTAGGCCCAGAGCAATGGTTAAAACCCAATCTTTGGCGCCGCCTCCCCAGAGCATCCAATAGACTACGGCGCCGGCTGCTACCAAGCCCAACAGACCGAATAAATGTACCCATCCTTGCGCCAGCCCAAACACCGCCCCTTCATTCAGACTGGTCTGAAATCCGAAGACCCCCGGCCAGACCCACTGGACCGGACTGGCGCCCGGCATTCCTAACCAGTTGAACATATATGTTTTTGTAGCCAGATCGGCGGCGCAGCCTGCCGTGGCAACGATAACAAACAGGGCTACACGCCCCCAATCCGATTTCATGGCAGCCGATAACCTTCCTCCAGCGCTGCCGCACATTTGACACAAAGCGTAGTGTACGGAATTGCATTCAATCGGGCCTTCGGAATCTTCGCTCCGCATTCCTCACAAATCCCGTACACCCCGTCCTCAATCCGTTCCAAGGCCGCCTCGATCTGGGCCAACATCTCCTCCTGATTCTCCACCAAACTGAGCGTAAACTCCTGTTCAAAATTGTCGGTGCCCAGATCCGCCATGTGGATGGGCATGCTGGAAAGCTCCCCATTGCCCGGTTCCCGATTTTTCTTCAGGGCGGCGTCGGCCATCTGCCGAACATCACCTCGGAGCCGAGCCCGTAAGGCAAGTAGCTTCTCCTTGAATACTGCCAATTCTGCCTTCGTCATCGCTATCGCTCCGGGTCTAAGGAAACTGTCAATTCCCCATCTTCCAAACTTCCTATTTTAATCCAAGGCCTGTGCAATGTCAAAACCCCCTCCCAGGGGGCTAAGACCGTCCGGTTGGCCCAATCTCTTCCTCCGCCTCTTCCAAAATCTCTACAATACTATTTTGAAAAGAACACGACTACAGGGGACAACGCGAAAATCAGGATGGCTTCTGGGTGAATCAGGCCTTCGTCCGAAAAAAACCAACCGGAGCCTTTCCCGAAGCCAACCCGCTGGCTCCTACCCATCTAGCCCGCTTTCCGCAAACTTTCTAGCAGCTTGGGCCGGACAACTTCAGGCCTCTGTCTTTGGAAGGCCGGAGAACTTGGGCCGGAAGAAAATTCCTCTCTGCCAACAGCTTTTGCCTGAAGGGCTAGAGAAATTGGTTCCGCGCATCGGCAAACGAGGAGAACCGGACCGGATTCGGCGAGTTCAGTCCGCTTGGAGCAGGGCCACACGCCCGGAAACCGCCTCCGAAGGCTTATCCCGTGGATACGGGCGCCGTGGGGCCTCGGCAGAAATGACAAGATGGAAGAGTCTCGATTCGGAAGAAACGTTGGGAAGCTCTAGGCCACTTCTTTGCGCACGAGAATGACGTCTTCGTCCGGCCGGTCGATGAACTCGAAGCCGCGGTTGCGGAAGGTGGCCAGCATGCGGGCGTTATCTTTAGTGGTTTCGGCGACGACCCGTTTGACGCCCCAGCGGCGGGCTACCTCCAGGCAGTAATCCGTCAACAAGCCCCCCAAGCCCCGGCCATGCCAACGATCCACCACAATGACCGCATACTCGGCCTCTTCGTGGTTCATGTCCGCTACCAATCGCCCCACGCCGATCAGCTTGTTTTGGCCCTCTTCTTCGATCTCCGCTACAATGCCGATTTCCCGGTCGTAGTCGATAAAGCAGTAGCGGGTGGCCATCTCGTGCGTAGTCTGCTTGAATAGATACCGGAACCGAAACCAGATGGACTGCGTGGAGCAGTTGGCCAAAAGATCATGCCACATCGGTTCATCTTCCGGTTTGATGGGCCGCAGCGTAACCACCGTGCCGTCTTTGAGCGTCCGCTGAGTAACGAACTCTTCCGGATAAGGCCGGATGGCCAAGTGCGAATAGGGCCGGGCCCCGTGCACCATCACTTCTCGATCAACAATCACCCGGGCATCCAGGGCGATGGCGTCCTTCGGAGTAACCAGCAAGGGGTTGACATCGATCTCTTTGATTTCGGGATAGTCGGCTACTAGGTAGGAGAAACGCATGAGGATCTCGATCAGCCGATCGATGTTCACGCCGGGTCGGCTCCGATAGCCGCGCAGCAGCGGCCAAGATTTGAGCGATTCCAACATCCGGCGTGCCAGCGCCTCATTGAGCGGCGGCAGGGCCAAAGCACGGTCCCGGAACACCTCAGCGGCCACCCCTCCCATGCCCACCATAATCACTACGCCGAAAACAGGGTCCTTTTTGCTGCCGATGATCAGTTCCACGTCGTTGCCGCGAGTAATATGCTTCTGCACCGTTACGCCGAGGATCGTAGCGTCGGGTCGGCGCTGGCGCGCCCGCTGGAGAATCTCCTGAAACGCGGTCCGAACCCCTTCATCCGAGTTGATGTTCAGGGCCACGCCGCCTACATCCGTCTTGTGGGTGATCTGCGGAGAATGAATCTTCAGTACCACCGGATAGCCGATCTGATGGGCCAGTTCCACCGCATCCTCTGCAGTGCGGGCCAGATGCGGTCGGGTAACCGGAATCTCATATGCCTCCAAAAACGCCTTGGAAAGGGTTTCCGAAAGGATGTCGCTTCCCTCGGCCAGCACACTGTCAAAAACCGGACGCAAGCGCTGCCGATCCAGTTGGAAGGCCACCGGAATGTCCCGGGGCGTTTCATGCAAGATTTCCAGATTCCGAGCATAGTGGACTAGATGCATAAATGCTCGAACCGCCTTTTCCGGCGTCGTGTAGGAGGGGATGCCGGCTTCGTTGAAAATTTGTAGCCCTTGGGCCACCGTTCGTCCGCCCATCCAGGCGGCCAAGACCGGCTTTCGGGAAGCCACGGCCACCTGGGAAACCGCCCGGGCCGTGCCGGTCGGATCGGTCATCGCCTGCGGCGTCAAAATCACCAACACCGCATCCACATTGGGATCTTTCAGCACCGTCTCCACCGCTTTGGCATAGCGTTCCGGCGGCGCATCGCCTAAAACGTCCACCGGGTTGCCATGGGACCAGAACGGAGGCAAAAAGCTGTTGAGCGTCTCTATGGTTTCCTTCGAAAGAGTGGCCAGATGACCATCCATCGAAATCAGGGTATCCGTGGTCATCACCCCCGGGCCGCCCGCATTGGTTACGATGGCCAATCGGTCTCCTTTGGGAGGTTGCTGCCGGGCCAACAACTCCGCACAGTCGAACATGTCGTCCACTTCGAAGACGCGGACAATACCGGCCCGTTGGAAGGCGGCTTCATAGACGGCATCGACCCCGGCCATGGCGCCGGTATGGCTGGCGGCGGCCTGAGCAGACTCCTGAAATCGACCTGCTTTATAAGCGACGATCGGCTTGGTGCGGGCAAAGGCCCGGGCGGCCGACATAAACTCCCTTGCCTCCGTAATCGACTCGATATACAAAATGATCGATTGCGTGTCCGTCTGTGAGCCAAAATAATCAATCAGGTCGGCAATGCTCACGTCGATCATATTGCCGACCGATACAAAGTAGGAAAAGCCGATGCCTTCGTCCAGGGCCCAATCCAGAACAGATGTACATAATGCCCCTGACTGCGAAATAAACCCGATGTGCCCCGGCCGCGGGGTGGCCGCCGCAAAACTGGCGTTCAAATGAATCCCCGGCACAATAATGCCCAAACAATTCGGCCCTAAGATCCGCATGCCAGGGAATTTAGCCTGTTCTTGCAGGATCTGCTCTTCCAGTTTTCGGCCCTCCTCGCCGATTTCACGGAAACCGGCCGAAATGATCACTAGCCCTAAGGTCCCCACCTCGCCCAACTGGCGGACCAGTCCCGGCACCGTGGGCGCCGGAGTGCAGATGACGGCCAAGTCCGGGGGATGAGGCAAATGCTGTACGTCTGAATATGCATGAATTCCCTGCACCGCCTCCCGATTCGGATTGACCGGATACACCACCCCCCGAAATCCAGAGCCCACCAAATTCTTTAATACCGTATATCCCACACTGGAGGGATTGTCGCTCGCCCCTATGACCGCTACCCGATAGGGATTAAAAATCTTATGCAAATTATGGATACTCACGGGCCTCTCCTACGTTGTCCAACGGTGTCCTTCGAAAACAGGACTCTCCCCATTAGCCACACACCTTCCCCGGTAAAACACTCCAAATATACTACGTCGGCATAAGTTGGCAAAGTAGTGAGTGTTAGGCAAAAAAGCCCGTTTAAGTAGATTAAATCGAATAAACAAAACAGAAAAAGTTAACCACGGGCTATGGAGACCGATCCCCCTTTTTAAAACCCCCAATATATGGGGATCTATTCCTGTCTATGGTGGGGCATAAAGCGAGATATTTTCAAAACGGCCCCGTCTGATCCCACTTAGAGAGTAGGATATACCCCCCAAAATATCTATAAAACAGAGCCCCCCATGCCACCCATGTTCAAAAACTGTTCCTCAAGCTACCCCCCCAGTAGCCCCTATCGGATAGATTGTTGTTTGGCTGAAAAGCGGGCAGAACAGGTGCTTATCCTTCCAGGCTCCAAGCAAGAAGCTGCTTCCTGCTGGCAAAGGGCAGCTAGGTGGATTTCCGCCGGAATGTATAATGGTTTGGCCTGAACTTCTCGATAGATTCGGCCCACATATTCGCCCAAAAGCCCCATGCCCAGCAGTTGCACCCCAGCGACAAAGAAAAGGGCCATAAGCAAAAACCAATTAGCCCCTATCGGCACAATTCCAGCCAGGCGTAAAAAGGCGGCTATCAGAGCAGCCAGGAGCGTGCCGCCAATCACCACCGCCCCCAAATAACTCAGTCCACGCAGCGGCGCCATGCTCATGCTACTGATGGCATCCAGAGCAAGGTGCAGGCGTTTAAAAAAGTTATATTTGGTTCGGCCGGCATGACGGGGCTGACGGGTATAACGGATCGTGGTCTGACGGAACCCGGTCCAACTGACCAGGCCCCGGACAAACCGATTCCGTTCTGGCAATTGGCAGAAGGCTTCCACCACCCGGCGATCCATCAGCCGATAGTCCCCAGTATCCACCGGGATTTCAAAGCCAGCCAGCCAGCGAAACACCCGATAGAAAAGGTGGGCGGTAAGTTTTGTTAGCCAGGTTTCGCCCAGCCGGGCGCTGCGCTGGGCATGGATATGGTCATAGCCTGCCTCCCATAGGGAAAGCATCTGGGGGATCAGCTCCGGGGGGTCCTGCAAATCTGCATCGATCAGCACCACGGTTTGGCCTCGGGCCTGCTGGATGCCACAGGTGGTAGCGGCTTCATGGCCGAAATTGCGGCTAAAGGCCACATAACTGATATGCGGATCCGCCTCGGCGAGTTGACGAATGATCTCTAGCGAGCGATCCTGGCTTCCATCATCGACGAAAAGAATTTCATAAGGCTGGCCCAAGGATTCCAGCACCACCGAAACGCGATGGTAAAGGGCCTCCAGACAGGCTTCTTCATTATAGACAGGGACGACCACAGTAACCAATGGACGGGCTGGGTCTGGTTGGCGGATCGACCGGCCCACAGAACTGGCCGTTGCAGGATGGGGGGCGTCCAGGCGGAGAGTCATTGTTGGCCTCCTTTCCAAAGCAAAGTAAATATTAGTTTAGTAATATCTCTTTTGGGTATGGCGGCCCATGGGACTATCTCCCACGGGCTGAAAGGGGCGATAGCCCATACGGCGCCGGTTCTCCCAGGGAAGAAGTGGCTTTTCGAACATCGCAATCAGGTGCCGCTGCTGGAGCGGTCGAGCACAAAGAAATTCGGAGAACTAATATACATGCTGCCAAAAGCCAACCCCCAGTCCCCAGGCCCAACAGCCCCATCCGACCTACGATATTCAGAAACGCATAATGAATCGCCGAGAGGAGAGCCGGTACCACAGCCAACCAGAAGGCCGCCCTTGATCTGCCCTGCTCTACCAGCCATAAAGGCACAAACAACACCCCCGGCACAAGCAACATGAAATAATGTCCCCATGATACCGGTGAGATCACCAACATACCGACACATCCTAGGCCGAAAGCCGCCGCCTGATCGCTGCGGCTGCCCGAAGCCCCAAGCCTCGCACCGGCCAAAAGGAGCAAAACCCCCAGCAAAGCCCGAACGGCCTTTTGTACGGCCTGAAACACCGGGGTGTCGATCCGGGTGGGAGCACTGGCCTGGTAGTCCAAAGACCGATCCTCTGGTCCGCCAAACACTAAATGATCCACCAGAGCTGCAAGCCGAAACATCCCATTGGCCAAGCTCTGGTTCCGTACCGTGCGATAATTGGCCGGCAGAAGAGGTTGCTCGCTTGGCTGGTGGGAACCAGAGGGAACCGATTTTTCCACAGGGAAACCCTCCCCCGCCAACGGCAATACCCGACTGGCCCAATAGGTCAGATGCTCCAGGTTCTTTTGCCAACCTAGAATAGCCCCCGGCAGGAGAAAGAAGAATAGCCCAAGGCCGACGGCTACACCCAGGGCAGTCGCAGCAAAGCAGCGGAAGGCACTTTTGGCCCGGAGGGGAACCGGCTGAGAGGGCCCCTGGGGGAGGCCCTCAGACAAACAATCGGAGGAAATAGGATTGGATTGAAGGAGAGGCCCCTTTTGGGTGTGAATATCGAAGTTTCGCGTGTGAATATACACAAAATGGGGAGAATGGGTGATTTTTTTAGGGGCTACTCCGGGGCCTCCAGCTAACCTCCCCACTTTCCAGCGCTGCCGCCACTGGCTGAAAACACTAGCCAATTGGCTCCAAAGCACCATTCCAACCGCCAAAGCCGGGGTCAGTTTCAGGACAATGGCCCCTGCCAGAATCACCCCGCCGAAGCTCCGGCCTACCCAACCGGCCGACTGCCAGACTAATCTCACCCCCAGAAGCAATAAATACAGCTTCAATATTCCCACCTGCCCCCGCTGCAGGCAGTTCAGGGTAGGAAACAAAGCAGCCAAAAATGCCAGACTTCCTAAAAAACTGCCCCATTGGGGGGATATATTACTCCCCAAGTTGGCTATCTTAGTTTGGACTCCCCGTAAGAGTCGGCCAGCCTCCCGATAGCAGCCCCAACAAAAAAGCACCGAAATGAAATACCAGACCAAACACTGTTCTGGCATGGCAAGCAGGCTCAACGGGGCCACCAACAGGGCAAAAAGCGGCGGATACAAATATTTCCAGCCCCGGGGATTGCTCACTTCGTAGGGATTTTCTCCGGTGAAAAAGGCCCGGCCTGCAGCCGTATACACTGTAAAGTCGGTTTTATGTTCCAACGGACGATCAGGCCAAGGCAGTCCCCGGAGCCGAATATCGGCAAAACCCCACAGGACTACAGCCCCTACCAGCACGGTCCACCAAAACCGGCGGGGACCAGGAAGACTGGAAAATTGGTGGATTATGTTGGTGCACCATAATGGTGGGCAAAGGGAATCCTGCCTCGGCAGAGGACTGGAAACCTTTTCTGCTGCACGGAAGATGGTATCATTTTCTCCCACAAACAAGGGGGAAGTTTCCCCTCTGAAGGAACTTCCGGACTCTGCCGAATTGCTCATCCAAGGGCTTCCTTGCCAACCGCCCCTATCTGCCAGCCAAGGCGTAGATTTCGAGGCCTGGATTATAGGAATATTCCTTCCAGCCACCAATAGGAAAACTTTCCTAAGCCTCCCCCGCCCGAAATTACCCTTCCGAAACTTACCGAAGGGTATGGGCTGTATGAGTGCCTGCCTTGCCCGGAGTCCTTTTCAATATGGGGTGCCAAAGATGGGGTTTTGACAAAAGGAAACCTTTTCCCTAATCGGCCAAATGGATGTTTGGGATAGGGTGGTTCCAAACCGGCTTTACGGTTGCTTTGGGGGTAAAGTAAAATAAAAAGTTTTGAGAAGGTAGAAAAGCGGCGAAGATTTTTGTCAGAGGAAAGCGCTTCCGTTTTGAGCGTCGAGGGAATGTTGCCATGCCACGGTACAACCCGGCTACTATTGAACCGAAATGGCAGAAGTATTGGGAGGAGCATAAGACGTTTCGAACGCCCCGGTTTCCGGAGGGGAGGAAGTTATACATTTTGGATATGTTTCCGTATCCTAGCGGGGAGGGGCTGCATGTAGGCCATCCGGAGGGGTACACGGCTACTGATATTGTAGCCCGGTACAAACGGATGAAAGGCTACTGTGTGATGCACCCGATGGGCTGGGATGCCTTTGGGCTGCCGGCCGAGCAACACGCCAAAAAGACCGGGATTCACCCTCGGCTGACCACAGAAAAAAACATTGCCACCTTTCGTCGGCAATTGAAGATGCTGGGTTTTAGCTACGATTGGGACCGGGAACTGGCCACCACGGATTTGGAGTATTTCCGCTGGACGCAGTTTATTTTTTTGATTCTGTATGATACTTGGTACGATCCGGAAGCTGAGCGAGGCCGACCGATTAGCGAACTGCCCATTCCGCCGGAAGTGGCGGCACAAGGCCCAGAAGCCATTGAACAATATCGGGACGACCATCGCTTAGCCTACCAATTGGAAGCGCCGGTCAATTGGTGTCCGGCCTTGGGTACTGTGTTGGCCAATGAGGAGGTGGTCGGCGGGGTGAGCGAGCGGGGCGGCCATCCGGTTGTCCGCATCCCCTTGCGCCAGTGGATGTTACGCATTACTGCCTATGCAGACCGGTTGCTAAAAGACCTGGATCTGTTGGATTGGCCGGAAAATATCAAAACCTTGCAACGCAATTGGATCGGCCGAAGCACTGGGGCAGAAGTGGACTTCTTTATCGGCAGCTTTTTGGGTCCCGACGGTAAACCCTCCAGGAAAGAATATGAAGGGTGGCGATTTGATCGGCAGGTGGCCGGTTTCCCTCGGAAACCAGATGAATCGGTGCTTCGGATTTACACCACCAGGCCGGATACCCTGTTTGGCGCCACCTATATGGTGATTGCTCCGGAGCATCCGTTGGTCCGGAAGCTGACGGCCCCGCAGCACCGGGAGGCGGTCGAGGCCTATTGTGCGGAGGCTGCTCGAAAAAGCGATCTAGATCGCACCGATTTGGCCAAGGTAAAAACGGGCGTGTTTACCGGCTCGTATGCGATCAATCCGGTCAACGATCAAGCGATCCCGATTTGGGTAGCTGATTATGTGTTGGCCACCTATGGCACTGGAGCGATCATGGCGGTGCCAGCGCACGACACCAGGGACTTTGAATTTGCCCAGCAATATGGGCTGCCGATTGTGCCGGTGGTGGATCCTGGGGAGTCGAAGGGCTTGCTTCGTCAGGAGGTGTTAGCCGGTCGGATTGCCTATGTGGAGGATGGAATTGCCATCAACTCTGGTCCATACGACGGGCTGAGCACGGCCGATTTCAAGAAGAGAATCACCGAGGACTTGGCCGCCCAAGGGTTGGGCCGATTTGCCGTCAACTATCGCCTTCGGGACTGGATTTTCAGCCGACAGCATTTCTGGGGTGAACCGTTCCCGCTGCTGCACGAGCTGGATGCGGAGGGCCAACCTACCGGTCGAGTGGTTCCGCTTGGTCCGGAGGAATTGCCGGTGGATTTGCCGGCGGACATGCCGTTCGATGCCAAACATGATACGCCGGAGCCGCCGTTGGAAAAGGCGCCGCCCGATTGGCTTTATGTAAGGCGAAACGGTCGGCGCTACAAACGGGAAACCAATACGATGCCGCAGTGGGCCGGTTCGTGCTGGTATTATCTGCGGTTTTTGGACCCCCGCAACGACAAGGCCCTGGTCGATCCGGAGGTCGAGCGGGCTTGGATGCCGGTGGATCTTTATGTGGGCGGGGCGGAACATGCGGTCTTGCATCTGCTGTACGCACGGTTCTGGCACAAGGTGCTCTATGATCGGGGCTATGTTAGCACGCCGGAACCCTTCATGAAGCTGGTCAACCAGGGAATGATCCTGGGGGAAATGGAATTTACCGGTTATCAGGACGAGCAAGGTCAATGGATTTCCGCCTCCGAGGTGGATGATCCGGAAACCGGCCAGCAGGCCATCCGCAAAACGGACGGCCAACCCGTGCGCCGGATCAAACTGGATCCCGCTCAGGTGGAAAAACGGGATGATCTGTTGGTGCTCAAAGCGGCTCCGCATATCCGGGTGAACGGCCGAGCCTATAAAATGTCCAAAAGCCGAGGCAATGTGATCAATCCGGACGACATTGTAGCCAATTACGGGGCGGACACGCTTCGGCTCTATGAGATGTTCATGGGGCCTCTGGAGGCGGTCAAACCCTGGAGCATGGAAGGGGTTAACGGGGTGCGGAACTTCTTGGATCGGGTTTGGCGGATGATTATCGACGAACGGGCCGAGCAAGTAAAGCTCCATCCGGCAGTCCAGGATGTCGAACCCACCGCCGAACAAAACCGGATCCTCCACCGGACCATCAAAGCGGTAACCGAGGACATCGAACAGATGGCCTTCAATACGGCGATTGCCCGGATGATGGAGTTTACGAACTTTTTCACCAAGCAATCGGTTCGGCCCCGCCGAGCGATGGAGCAGTTTGTGCTGCTTCTGTCGCCGTTTGCTCCGCACATTGCCGAAGAACTCTGGCAAGCGCTGGGCCATCCGAAACCATTGGCTTATGAACCCTGGCCCGCCTACGAGGAACAATGGATCAAAGAGGAAATGATTGAGGTGCCGGTGCAGATCAACGGCAAAGTACGAAGCCGAGTTCGGGTGCCAGCCGAAGCTGACGCCCAAACCCTGGAAACCGCCGCCCGAAACGAACCACGCATCTGCCAACTCTTGGCGGGCAAACAAATCAAACGGGTGATCGTGGTGCCAGGCCGAATGGTCAATATCGTCGCCCAGGAGCCATAGACAAACCCTCCAGAAGGATCAAACCCAGCCGAAGGCCCCCCACAGCAATGACAGGCAATGGCCCCGGAAAGGCAACATGAAGGGAGAATCGGTGGGGTCCAACCTGATCCTTGCTTTCCCTGGGATGTCCGGCAACAGGCGGAGGCGACAGAAAGGGTGCAACCAATGAAGCCAGGGCAGTCTGATAGCGGTACGGGGCGGGTGGCGGGAATTGACTTCGGTCGGGTTCGGATCGGCGTAGCCTTAAGCGATCCGGGCCGACGCATTGCCAGCCCCTATCAGACGTATCGCCGCCGCCGTCCGGAGCAAGATGCCCAGTGGTTTCGTCGGTTGGTGGCAGAGCAGGAGGTTCGGCTTTTTGTGGTGGGGCTGCCGGTGCATACCGATGGCAGTGAGAGTGAGTTATCGCGGGCGGCTCGGCGGTTTGGCCAATGGCTCCAGGAAGTTACCGGTGTGCCGGTAGAGTTTTTCGATGAGCGCTTTTCTACCCAATGGGCGGCCCAAACCCTCCGCCAAGCAGGCCTCCGAGGCAAAAAACACCGACAAAAGGTCGATAAACTGGCCGCCCAAATTCTGCTGGCTGCTTATCTGGAATCCGCTCCGCATCGCTCTACCGAGCACCAGGCCCGAACAGAGGACATCTAGAGGACCTCCGACAAAAACCTAGTCGCCCTTTAAAACCTCACTGACATCCGCTTTTGCCGTTTCGGAAAGCCTCCGCCGGAGATGCACTCTGCTAACCGGTAGGAAACCCTGGAGGTGAGAAGTTAGATAAACAAATATTAGCTTCTACACAACAATCCGAAACCAAAGAAGTTCTGAAAATTGCCAAAACTCAAGCGGAAGCAAACCCCGCAATACCATGGGAGACTTCTGTCAAGAACGTCTTTTGCCACTGCTTGGTGCGATTTTCCAAAGGGCGGTATGGTGAGAGAAGAACCCATCTACAAGGGAAAAAAGCGCTTGGGAAGGCTTTCCCCCAGGAGCAAACCAACGTATTTTCTAAATAGAGGAACTTTGTGTTGGCAGAGGCAGCAGGCCGAGAAGCTCAGATGCCTGTTTTGAGGATGAAGGCGGATGCCGATTCGATTTCGGTGTATAGGGTGTCGGCAACTGCTGAGCATTGGTCGGCGAAAAGCGGGCGCCGAGATACAGTGCCCGAAATGCGGCCGCTTGCAGCGGGTCCCCAGCCAGGAGGAGGCGGGCGCCGCCTTGGCCGCCGAAGCTGCTGCCCGCTCCCAGCCTAGCCCACCTATGCCCTCCGGTATCTTCATTTTCGACGAAGAGCCCGAAGATGACGCCTGGACTGGGACGGGCACTGCGAGTTCCTCCACATCTGTTGTTTCTGGTGTTGTGGGGGTCGGTTCTGCCCCCCCAGCCAGCGGAGAGGGATTTCCCCCAACCAGCCCGCTGGGTCCCCACTTTGCCAGTTCCACCAAGGAACTGATCTGGATTTCCCGGCGCAGGTTGTATTGGGAGGCGGTGTTGATCTTTCTGGTGGGTATAGGGGGGTTTGGGCTGGGATATTGGTTGGGCTGGGCTGACAATCCGGCTCGGTCCCGGCCAGTGGAACCGGAACAACCTACCGGGCCGATATTTGTCGAAGGCCGACTTTTTTATCGACCGAAACCTCTTGACGTCAAGCCGGATGAAGGAGCGGTGGCTATCTTTTTGCCAGCAGATCGGATCCCCGAGGAGCGATTTGTTACGATAGGCCTCCGACCTCAAGATCCGCCGCTGGAGCCGTCCCACCCGACCCTTCAAGCGATCAGCCGCTTTGGCGGGGCCTATGCCCGCACCGACGCCGAAGGCAACTTCCTGGTCCAATTGCCCGCTCCGGGGGAGTACTACATGTGCCTGATTTCCCGCCGTGCCCGCTCCAGCCAGCCCGACATGGCCGAGCCTGTCCTCGTAGAAATGAAAAAATATTTCCCTGAGCCCAAAAACCTGATCGATCAAGCGAAGTTCCACTGGACACGTCTGACAGTGCGTCCGGGGATGCCCCCGATTGAACATGATTTCGATCGGTAAGCCTTCCAAATCCTCTGCCAGGGGAATCGCAAGAGCTAAACAAACTGTCGATGAAGCATAACCTACCAAAGGGGTACAACAAACCGCCGTTTCCCATCGTTCCTTAGAGGCTGGTTTTACCGGGTTTTCGGATGAATGCGGGTCTTCTCGGAGACGATTTTGGGTGTGCGAAGAGATTGACTGACGACTTTGACGGTCAGCTGGGCTTCCCCGGGATTGCGTGTCTGGGCAATAATTCGATAGGTCAGCGTCTCCCCTGGCCGAATCTGTTCCACCGGTCGAAACCGGATCTCTTGGCCTTGGATGTCGTAAGGGGCAGGTCCACTGGTGCCGATCCGGTAGGCAAGCAGATCACTGGATAAGATGGCAGTAACGGTCGTCTGAAAATCAGCCTTCTGGCCTTGATTGTGCACGGTGATCTTATAGGTAATCGGATCGCCTTGGGGGACGGGGTCTTTGAGGTCGGTAACCGTTACCACCAATTCTGCCGGGCCAAGGCTGCTCGTAGAGCCGGGAGGTTCTATACTCAGACAAGCTTCGGCATCTGCTTGGGCGTGAGTAGAAGTAACATAAGTATATGCACATACTTTTGTTCCAGCAGCATTGCAGAGATATTGCACTTGCAGCGGCACATACTCGCCAGGCGGGATCGAGCTGATCAGCCATTCTACCTCTTGGCCGGTCCAACGGGCACCCTGGGTGGCCTGACGGGGCGCTAATTGAGGATCCTGTCGGATCCGTACCTGCACCTGCGAAAGGGGTCTGTCGCCGATATTATGAATCTCCGTAGTGAGAAGCACTTGCTGGCCGATGGTTGCTTTGGACGGTTCGGTCCAACTGCGCAGTTTTAGACTGGCACTAGCTGGCGGCATCTTCCCGGCAGGACCTTCCCTGGCAGAGCCCCCGGAGGCATGAGCCGGACTGCTTTGGGAGGTCGAGCCTTCTGCCGATACCGGCGGCGGCTGGGCGCCCCCGACAGAGCCAGCGCCGCCTGCTGCCCCGCCGACGGCTGTCAAACATACTTGTTGGCTTTGAATCATCTGTCCACCACTATAAAGTTCTACCACCTGACAGAGCTGGCCCGATTGAACCACTTGAAACACTACATAGAACTGCTGTTGGGCTGCGGGCGGCAGATCGGGCAAAGATCGTTCCAAAACCCCCGCTGGGGCCATTTCATGCCGAAGCCCCGGCCCAAACCGATCCCGAATCACCAAACCGGAAATTGTTCTGCTGGTTCGGTTGATCACCAGAATGTCGAACCGGACTTGCTGACCTACGGTAGCCTGATTGGGGCCACTTACCCGCAACTGGACCTCCGGTGGAACTTCCGAAGGCCCTGAGGAAGCGGCGGCTCCTGTCGGCGCCGTCGATCCGGGGGTGGGAGGGGACGTGGCCGATGGGGTGACGGTGGTACTGGTCTGGTGGCGGGAGCGGAGGCCCCGAGGAGAAACGGCCTCCGCAGAAATGTTCCATACTCCAGGGCGATCCGCCCGCAGAGTAACATCCACCCGCTGGAACTGCCCCGGCCCCAGCGTGCCCAAATCCCATTGCACCATAGGGCCGGTTAATTGCCCCGGCGGCGTGCTTGCCAAAAAGGCCGCCCCCTCCGGAATCTGCACCCCAAGCCGAACCCCCTCGGCCAACAGGTCCCCTGGATTGGACACCTCCACGGTATATTGCACCGAGCTGCCCACCGAGACCACACTAGGGCCAATCATTCGCACAGCAAGTTGGGGCGCCGACCATGTACAGGTAGTCATTCCAGAGGCCAACGCTAACCGACCTGACTCCGGCCCACCCCCAGCAGAAGGCCGAAGGATTTGAATCTGGATGCGATTGGTTCCCGCCGTGGGTTGGGGCTGCACGAGTTCGACCGTTGCTTGGCCCGCTTCATTGGTGGCTACTTCTGCCACCTTGGCGCCATCAGGGACAAATCCAGCAGGCGGCCCATCCACAATTTCATACCGCACCACCCATCCGCGACGTGGCCGACCGTCGGAACGACCCACCACCGTCGTAGTCAAGCTGTGTCTGCTCCCAGCCGACTGAATCCCTGGGGCCGGAAACGTCCACTGGGCATCCACCCACTGGATCTTGGCTGTCTGCCGCCGCTGGCCCCCCGGCACCACACTAGGAGCATATGCCGAGACATAACTCGTCCCCTCCATAGCAGAACTCACCGAGACCCAGGCTTGGCCCGGCTGAATCACCAGATCATCCCCTGGGTCCGGGGTGCCTCGGGTAAGCCGAACCGGCCGCCGCAACGTGCTGGTAATCGCAAACGTAGTGCACAGTTTGCGTGCCCGGGTAAAGTCGAAAACCAACCAATTCAGCCAACTGCCCTTACCCACCTGCACAAATTCGCCGACACTACCAGCCGAAATCGACCATTCCACCCGCTCGTTGGTGCTAGTATAATGGTCCGGCCCCACCACAGTAGCCACCAAGATCACTTCCGTGCCAATGGGAGCTACCACGTCCCGAGGGTTAAGGTATAAGGCCACATTCTCCAGCTGTTGGAACAGGCCTCCCTCTAAGTCGGTTCGGTCCGCTGGGGGCAAGAAAATCCGTTCTCCGCTTGGATCAATCCGGGGCACCCCCGCCTGGCCATCGCCGCCAGCCAGCAGCAGTCCCAGTCCAAGCACGCAGAGGGCCATGACTTCCCGACCCCATGGCCTCAAATGCCACCAGGCGCAGCGTCTTCCCCCTTGAGTGGCTGCCGTAGTTACCATCGGAGGGCAATCAGGCCTAATATCCAGACCCTTCGGACGGAGCATCTCCGTTGCCCCAGTAAGAAAACGTCGTGCCCATTGCCCCGATTCGCAAAAGGGCTCGCTCAGCTTGGCATTGCTTTGCCAAACACCGTTGCCTCCGCCTACCAATACCTGTCAATGGGGGGCACATTTTAGTAATACCGCCTATTGGCTACAATGGCAGCTTTACGGGTTTCGGAGTTTGGACGTACCTCCAAAAAGATCCGAAAGATAAAAGGGTCCAAAAGACAGGAATGTCTCCTTTAAGTGCCGATTTAGAGGCCGATACTTTCCCGACTTTCCCAGCAACCCTTTCCTCAGCTCGACCTTTGCTATTTTCCATAACTCCTTTTATTTCCGATAGTTACGTAGAAAACTCCATTTCTTCATGTAATTTCCTAACGCCAATGTGTAGAACGGAGTAGGAGCTTGCCTCTGGCAGGGTGGGCTTAAAATGGGCAAAAGTCGAAATCAGGGGAGGTCTAAAAGTATTTTGACAAAGTAGAGAAAATAGGTAATTTTGAGAAAAAGTACTTCCTTTGGATAATCCTCACAACGATTTACTCTTTCCTATTCTTCCCAGATTTTCCGGTTTGAATTTCAAAAATCTTCGGCCAATGATTTGGAAAGGACCAGCTACGTTCTTTGTTGGCCTAGCTTCCCTCATAGGTTCCGGAAGGGTCAGGTTTTGGTATTTTTGAATTTTCTTCCCCTTTTCGGAGGGTTTTGATTCCCCCAGAGAGATATTAAGATTTTAGAGTAGTTTCCCGTTGGAACCGTATTTTTGGCAAAACACGAAAGATAGGTAAAGTTAGTAAAATGTCTTTACCAGACATTTCCCAATTAGAGATTCTGGCTGAAATCGACCGGTTGGCAGAGGATCTGCGGGCCTGGGCCGAATCGGCCCCAGATTGGGAGCCTGCCCGATCGGCGCAAAAATTGATCCATCGTCTTTTGGAGCGTCTGGAGGGGATTCGGATTCGAATGGATGCCCCGTTAGTGGTAGCCACGTTGGGGGGTACAGGGACTGGCAAAAGCGCTTTACTTAATGCGATTCTGGGTCAGGAAGTGCTGCCCACCGGCCAGCTTCGGCCTACCACCCGGAAACCCATCTTGGTCTGCCGAGCAGACATCCGGCCGGAAATGCTTGGTCTGGATCCGGCCGCTGTGGAGGTTTGCCATCAGCAGTTGCCTATTTTGGAGCATCTGGTGCTGGTGGACTGTCCGGATCCGGACACTAGTGAATCGGCCGAAGAGGCTGCCACGAATTTGGCCCGATTGCGGCAGATACTGCCTTACTGTGATGTGCTCTTGGTAACCGGTACCCAGCAGAAATACCGGAGCGGCCGGGTAGCTGAGGAATTAGCCCGATCAGCCACCGGCGCCCGGCTTGTGTTCGTGCAAACTCATGCCGAGACCGACGCCGACATCCGCCAGGATTGGCAAAAGGTGCTGGAGAAATCGAGATATACGGTACCTCGGATTTTTCGGATCGATAGCGTCCGGTCTTTGGAAGATGCGCGGTTGGGCCGACCGGCGCAACCGGAAATGGCCGAGTTGCTGGACCTTCTGACCCGGCAGCTTGCCGGTTCTGCAGCCAGCCGTATCCGGCGGGCCAATCTGCTGGATCTGGCAGCGGAGGCATTAAAACGATGTGCGGAAAACTTTCAGCAGGGCCAGACTGGCCTCGAAAAGTTTCAGCAGGCCTTGCAAAAGGAGAAACACCAGCTTTTGGACGCTCTGGGGGGCCAGTTGCAGACGCAGTTGGAGACGGCTCGGCGGGATGCGGAAAACCGGCTTTTGGGGGAAATTATATCCCGCTGGGGCAGCAGTCCTTGGGCCTGGATGCTCCGAATCTATCAAAGCGTGGGGATGCTGCTGGTGTGGGCATTAGGCCGTCGGGTGCCCGGTCCGGCAGCCTGGGTGCTTTGGGCTGGGGCGATCGGCTGGCAACTGTGGCGCAAACGGCAAGTCCAACAGGCACGCCTCCTAGGCCTGCAGACCCTCCGAAGCATAGGTTGGCAGCGGAGCCAATTACAGGAGGTCGGTATCCGACTGCAGGGGTATGCTGGGGAAGCTGGACTGGATACCCAACGAGGCCAGCCCGAACACCTATGGCCCGAATTAGAGCAGTCCGTTCAAGACCTCCTTTCCCAATTGAGCGAGCATGCCGAGGAAACGATCCAGCGTCTAGCAGTTCAGCATAGCCGATGGTACGTTCGGGGCTTCTATGAATTCCTGTTTGGGGTGGGAATCGCGGTGGTGCTGTATCGCTTGGCGAAAAATTACTTTTGGGATACCTGGCTGGATCCGACGCCGGATGCCCCTGTTTATGGACTGGCGTTTTATTTGGCGAGCCTTTTTTGGATCTTCGTGTGGGCGGCGGTGTTAATTTGGATCTTCTTGAATCGGATTCGCCATGGTCTTGCCCGCCATATTCAGCATTGCCTTCGGCAGTGGCGTCAGGAGGCCGAACAAACCTGGCTTTTCCGGGCCTGGGAGAGAGAATGTGAAGACATCCGGCGTTTTCAGGAGGATTTGACCCGGATTTGGCAGCGGGTCGAAAACATGCGCCTCCGGTTGGCGTTGCCGGAAGGAGTGTTGGGCCGACGCCGCTCGGCATAAGCAGGCTGGCGGCCAGCAGATAGGATCCGCCAGTTCCGGGAGATTGGTCTGCTACGGTTCGTGGCGCCGTAATCTTATAATCATTCCCCTTTTGGGTTATTGCCGGATAGCCCGAACATCTCTTGTCTTCAGAACTTCCCCGATTACAATCATAAGCAAGTTTCTTTTAGCTGTTGGGAGTCGGAAGGTCCTCGGCGTATGCGAAGAGAGTGGGGAAGATTACTGAACATTTTTCTCTTACTTGACCTCAGCCACCTGCTTCCCTGATTTCCCGAACAATAGGGGCAGCAACTGGGGACATGCCGTTCCCCGCCATGTTCGCATTTCCTTCGTTTGAATTTCTTTAGGTACGTGTTCCCAGCATGAACTACGATCCGCAGCGAGCCAACCATCGGATTGGTTTTGTAGCCACCCGGATAGCGGGCACGGATGGCGTGAGCTTAGAAATTGGCAAATGGGCCGAGGTGCTGGAGCGGATGGGACATGAATGTTTCTATATCGCTGGACAATGCGACCGGCCCGAAGATCGTACGCAACTGATCCGAGAGGCCCATTTCAAGCACCCGATGATTGTGGAGATCCAGCGGCAACTTTTCGGTCGCCAGCGCCGGAGCATGCAGCTGAGTGCCGAAGTGCGAGAAATGACCTGGGTGATCAAGGAGAAGCTGCACTCGGCGGTCCGGCGGTTCGATCTGGATCTTTTGATTGCCGAAAACTGCTTGACCATTCCGATGAACATTCCGCTTGGTTTGGCCTTGGTGGAACTGGTCATGGAGACGGGCATCGGGTGTATTGCCCACCACCATGATTTTGTCTGGGAGCGAGAGCGGTACTTGGTCAATGCGGCGGAGGATTACCTGCGTACGGCGTTTCCGCCGGCGTTGCCGCAGATGCAGCATGTGGTCATCAATTCACAGGCCGCGCGCGAATTTAGCCGACGCACCGGCCTCACCTGCCATGTTATCCCCAATGTGATGGATTTCGACCATCCGCCTGATCCGCCGGACGCCTACGCTTTGTCGCTCCGGGAGTCGTTGGGTATCCGTCCGGAGGATTTTTTGATCTTGCAGCCCACGCGGATCGTAGCACGCAAAGGGATCGAACATGCCATTGAATTGGTCCGTCTTTTAGACGATCCCCGGGTCAAGCTAGTAATCACGCACGATGCCGGCGACGAAGGCGATGCGTATCCCCGGTGGATCGAGCGGTACGCCCGGCTGTTGGCGGTGCCGATTTATTATGCCTCCGGGTGGATTTCGCATCGCCGTGGGGTAGCCTCCGATGGAAGACGTCTATATACCATTTGGGATGCCTACCACAACGCCGACCTGGTAAGCTATCCGTCCACCTACGAAGGCTTCGGCAATGCTTTCCTGGAAGCCATCTACTTCAAAAAACCGATCCTGGCCAACTGTTATGCCATCTATCGGACGGACATCGAACCGTGCGGATTTAAGACCTTTTTGATGGACGGCTTTTTGACCGAGGAATTGGTAGCGCAAGTGCGCCACCTATTAGACAATCGGCAGGCCTGGAAAGAGATTGTAGAACAGAATTACCAGATTGGCCGACGCTACTTCTCCTATGCTCGCGTGGAACAAGAACTGCGGGCCATCCTATCCAAACCCTCCATGGCCCCGTGTAGTCCGTAAGGAAAGCCTGGAACAATTTAGCCACAAGCGGCCAAGCAGGCCGAAGAGGTCCAGGCTGCTTGCCATCGAAAGCCTGGAACAATTCAGCCAACCGCAAAGACGGCCAAAGGGGCGGTGAGAAAAGCTGGCCGAATTGGTTCGGAACCCTCCAGGCGCCCAGAGAAAAGAAGCAGTTCGCTTTCTCCGTCTTGAAGGACTGGATATGCCCTTCTGGGGGGTACGGTGGGACTTCGTTAGAGGGAGAAGACAGATGGTTTTTCTTTCACCAGATGGACCAAATAGTTGGGCGGGTTTGTTTGCTGTTGGGGCAGATCGGTGCGGCAAGAGAAGGGTTCTGTGGGGTAAAGAATAGGATATAAAATTTCATTCTCTGGCCGAAGCCGCCCCGAAAGGATCCGCTCTTGCCAAGCAATCCCCTCTTGCAACAGCAGCTGCCGGAAAGAAATCCCCTCGGTAAGTCGGCTCGCCAAGCGGAACAGGACAGATCGGTGCACCAATTGATAGGTGCCCCTCCCTGCAACCCCTCCAGATGGGTCGTCCGCGCTGCCGGTGCCGTGGCTGTGGGCCTGCCAACCAGCCCCTGCAGACCGACCAACCACCACCAGATGCTTGGCGGCGGCGTTCCATAACAGAGGTAATTGATTCCAAGGCAGGAGGCAACCTGGTTCTTCGAAAAAGAGGATTTGACCCCTGGCTTCGGCTAGACCGGTCCGAAGAGCTTCAACCCACCCCCTCGGTCGGCCAAAATGAAATACCTTGATTTGAGGATACTGAACGGCCATTTCCGAAAGCACTTCGCCGGTGGCATCCGTAGAACCATCGTCCAACACGATCAGTTCCACCGCTCGGGTCAATTCCGCCAAGATTTCTAATAACCTCCGCAGAGCCGGTTCTACAACAGCCTGGACATTTCGCACAGGAACCAATGCACTGAGCGAGAGGCACACACCCTAGCCTTTCAAAAATCAAAGTTACTTTGTTAGTTTAGTAATATTAAACTCTTTTCCAAATCTGCCCCTTCTGGATGCTACTCTTATGAGTTCGTTCGGCATCCCTGATTCCCCCGCCTGCCAATGGCCCCAAATTCCTTTCCCCATTTTCTTCGGAGAGAAAGTTTGTAAAGCTCCACGGAACCCCCCAAAAGGGTGTTTACACAAGTTTTAGCAGATTCATCGTTTATGCTGAAAATGCGTGCGGCCTAGCTCATCGCTATACCCCCAGCTAGGATAGGGGCAACGAGGACTCCCACCACTTCTATTCCTTTTGGAAAACCCAGATGCTCTTGCTCTAGAGGAAAGGATTGGCTAGATTCCTATTCAAGTTGAGTTGGGAAACTTACGGAACAACGGGCCGACGACGGAGGACGCTACCTTTTTTAGATTCTATCATGGGTCAAGACCTTAACTGGGCCGGGGCCGGAAGCCCAGAAAAAAGACCTAATTTAGCCCCAATGAAAAAGGCCCCTCAATTTCGCTGACGGTCGCCCAGAGTGTGATTTCTGGGCAGGCAGGAAAGCAACGCAAAGAGTCTGCGTGCCTCCTTTGCCAGGGATGCCAAGGCGGGGGGTTCTGCAGGGGGAAATATTCCCCCCAAAAAACGATATCGAGGCCAAGAAGGGATTGGCATACGGCCTGATCACTTCCTCTGTTCGACGGCGTTGAGTGCCAATGGAGCGAAAATACCTCCTGACTAACACACGGTGCTACCTCTAAGGGAGGCTTTTCCAACTAGGCAACGGGGGATTTCTTCCAGTTTTGTGCTGATAGGTCGAAAAGCCAAAAGGATCGCCAAGGAGTCAAGGATGGCAGGAGAGTCCATCTGCCGGAGTGCTTCTCTGCTAGAGCTGGCTGAGTTGGTCGGAGGGCGGGTGGAATCGGGCGGTGGCATGGAGCCGGCAAAGGTGATGATTTTTGGGGCGGCCCCTTTAACGGAAGCGGGACCGGGGCTGATTACGTTAGTGGATAAAGCGGAGCGGCTAGAGGCGGCTCAGCAATCCGGGGCCGCCGCCGCTGTGGCGCCGGAGGGGTTGCCGGCAAGCAGGCTGCCGGTCATTCGGGTGGCTGATCCGCATATGGCGTTTGCGAAGATTATTTGTTACTTTCGGCCTCCTCGGCTGCCTCGCCGGCAGGGGATTCATCCCACGGCGGTAATTGCTCCTAGCGCCCGTCTGGCAGAGGATGTGGAAATCGGTCCGTATGTAACCATCGGCGAGGATGTGGAGATCGGCCAGCGCGCGACGATTCATGCGGGCGTGCGAATCATGGATGGCGTGAAGATCGGGCCGGAGGTTACGATTTTTCCCAATGCCGTATTGTACGAAAATACCGTAGTCGGTCCTCGCTGCATCATCCATGCTGGCGCGGTTATCGGGGCGTATGGGTTTGGGTATGTGAATCAACAGGGGCGTTATCGGCTGGCAGCGCAGTTGGGAAATGTGGTGCTAGGTGCCGATGTGGAAATCGGGGCCTGCACCACCATTGACCGAGGTACCTACGGTTCGACGGTCATTGGAGAGGGCACCAAGATCGACAATCTGGTCATGATTGCCCACAACTGTCGGATTGGTCGGCATAATATGATCTGTGCCCAGGTGGGCATTGCTGGGAGCACCATTACAGGGGATCATGTGATCATGGCTGGGCAGGTGGGCGTCAAGGACCATGTCCAGATTGGCGATGGGGCGGTTTTGGGCGCCATGTCGGGGGTGATTGCCGATGTGCCGCCGGGGGCTCGGATGGTGGGCATTCCGGCCACACCGGAATGGGAACAGCGCCTCAAGCAGGTGGCATGGACCAAGTTGCCGGAAATGCGGCAGGAGTTTAAGCGGCTGCAAGCTACGGTGGCTCGCCTCGGCCAAGAGTTGGAAGCCCTTCGTCAATTGATGGGGCAAAAGCCTCCCGATTCGGATCGGGCGGTGGCCTGAATCGCCATTCATATCCCAACACACCCTCTGCGCCGTGCAATCAGTTGTTTTGGGCAACAAGAACGGAACGCTAATGGCTATTTCAGCAACGGTATCCACCGATCGAAAATCTTCCGATGTTGGTCAGCGATTGGGGCTGCTGGCCGGTTGGGGGCGGTATCCGGTCCTTTTGGCCGAGGCTCTGCGGCGGGACGGCTATGAGCTGTATTGTGTGGGCGTTTGGGGGGAGGCGGACCCAGCTCTAGCGGATGTGTGTAAAAAATTTCAGTGGATGGGGCTGGGCAAACTTGGCCAGGCTATCCGCTTCTTCCGCCAGCATCAGGTGCAGCAGGCCTTGATGGCGGGCAAAGTACACAAGACGCACCTATTCCAGCCATGGGCCTGGGTCCGGCATTTTCCGGATTGGCGCACAATACGTTTGTTCATTCCCCACCTGCTTACCCGCCACAAAGATTGCCGGGATGATAGCATCCTCAACGCCGTTGTAGAAACCTTTGCCGCCGAGGGGATCCAAATCCGTCCTCCTACCGATCTGGTCCCGGAGCTACTTTTGGGCCCAGGACAACTGACGGAGCGAGGGCCAACCCCTTGGCAATGGAAAGATATTCAGTTTGGCTGGCGAGTGGCCAAACAGATGGGGGCCTTGGACATCGGACAAACGGTGGTCGTCAAAGACCAGGCCGTCTTGGCCGTCGAAGCCATCGAAGGAACCGACGCTTGTATCCGGCGGGCAGGCCAACTGTGCCCTGCCGGCGGATTTACGGTCGTGAAGGTCGCGAAGCCCCAGCAGGATATGCGCTTCGATGTGCCGACCGTGGGCCTAGGCACCTTGGAGAGCATCCGATCGGCCGGCGGGGCCGTGCTGGCCGTCGAAGCCCATCGCACCATCCTGGTCGAACACGATCAGTTCCTCCGACAAGCCAACCAGGCCCAATTGGCCGTGGTGGCCCTGGAAGACTCGGCCATCGGCGCGCTGCGGAAGGGGGACTTGCCCTAGACCCAACCAGACAGTATTTTTAATCATCTAAAAGGCTATCGCCGGAGGCGCCTTGCCCATCGAGGGAAAGGTAGAAGACCTAGCTGCCCAAAGCGGGCTGCCTTTGGGAGCCTGCTTTGGCAATGTCCCGCCTCAGAGCAGTCTCGTCTTGTATCCCGCCAAGCACTCGCCTGGGCAAAGGAGCCTCCGGTTTTTTTCTTGCCCAACAAGGTTGCCCGCACACAGCTATACCAATGGGGCTAACTTCTTGCGGCATCAGCAGCGGGACGAAAAACTACCCAGGCGGTCATAACCGGAGAGCAATATGGCTAACTCTTGCTGCTTTGCCCTCCCGGGAGGAAATCGATCTGCCCACGTCTTTCTTCAGCGGGAAAAGCGAGTTCCTTGGGGGGAGAAAATCCGGCTAGGTAAGTTTCTTTTCCACCATTTCGAGAACCGATTTAGCCAGCAGCATGGCCTGCTGGGCTTCGTCTGGATCGGTGTAGAAGCGAGAAGGTACGCCGCCGGGCAGACCGTTCGGATAGCAAGTCGGAATATAATAAATGTCCCGTTTGGCGGCTTTTTCGACGTGAGCAAAATCGGGATCCGCTTCTTTGGCCCGTTCCAAAAGTTCGGCCAGAGAATGGGTAAAGAAAACCTCCTCCGCTTCCACCACAGTGTAAAGAAACGCTTTCATCGCTTTTTCGGCGGCCTGCTGAAAATGAAACAGGGCGCGATAGAACCGGCCGCGCTGCCGGAGCTCGTCCGCGTCGTGAAACTCATCCTGGGCCTTGAATCAACCACCGTTGGGCTTCCTGACGGGCTGGCCGCTTCATAAACTACCTTTCCCTCTTGGAAGATCCGCCGGACAAATCGGCTTGCCGCAGAAATCTCCCCCAGTTCCTCCTCATTATAGGCCAAAATATCACAGGCCACAGGTCGCCGCACGCTGGAGTAGATGATTTCCATCCATTGGCGGCTTGTCCGATCAGAGGGCATGACAGCCAGCAGGTCCAAATCGGTTCGAGGTCCCACCTGGTCTCGGGCAAACGAACCGAACAAAATCACCTTCCGAGCTCCCAACCCCTTCAACTGTTCCAAGATGCTAGCAAGGGCCTGCTGAAGAGCCGCCCGTCGAGCTTGTTGCCGTTGAACTAACTCGTCTAAGGTTTTCATCTACCGATCGGTGTCGGACCTTGAAAGCTAGGAGCTAGAGCTCCGTGGTGGCTGCCATTGGACGACGGGTTATCTTCCGCGATTTGCCATCGACCTCTATTTTTCTTTGTCCCGTGCCTCCGTGGGGATTCCCTGGGACCCCGTGAATGGCTACTCTTTGTCGGAGCATACTCCCAAAATCATATTCCTCATCAACCCGCGCAAAAACACCTCTTCCGGTGGGCCGAACTGTTTCCCATTCCCTTCGTATGGCCGAACGTTGGCCTTGCCTTCCTAGGCAAAAGCCTCGGCAGCGCATTGGGTCTCGATTCTATTTTATCTTGTCGTTCTCCTGCCGCCCACAAAACGGATTTCCGATCCCCGAAAAACTTGATTATAGCGCCTTGGTACCGTATGATAAAAAAGTCTCGTGTCCAAGCTTAAGGTATTTTTATAGGAGGAACAAGTGATGGGAATGCATTTAGAACGCCGGGAGTTTTTGCAGTTGAGTTTGGCCGGTGTAGCGATGGCCGGGATGAGCCGATGGAGTTTTGGGGCGGAAGCGGCTGGTGCACCGGTGATCACCAAACTGGTAAGCCCCGGATGCCGACGGTCCAAAGTGAAGATCGCTCGGATTTTCATGGGTCGGCCAGGCGCCCACTGGCCGGAACCCACCATGGACCTAGAGACCGAACGCCGCTCCTACTTGGAAGCCTTCCAGGCCATGGGCGATCAGGTGGCCGATGTGGATTTTGCCGTCGATGAACTGGTAACCGACCCGAAACAGATCGAAGCCCTCAAAGAGGGCATCGCCCAATGCGACGGCATCCTGGCGATCCATCTGAGCATGGGGGTTGGGGGGATTTTGGGGGCGCTGTTGGCCACGAAGCGTCCGATGATGATCTTTGCCGTTCCTTATTCCGGCCACGAATGGGCTGGTTGGGGCCGGATGTTGCGCCAAGCAGAACCGCCGCCGTGTGATGTGATCCTCAGCGCCGATAAGAAGGACTTGGCCGTTGCGATTCGACCCATCCGAGCATTGCATCATTTGCGGGAAGCTAAGATCATCAATGTGACGCTTCGGCAACCCGGACCGTTCAACGCCCAGGTGAAAGAAAAGTTCGGTACGGAGATCAAGCATATCGGCCTGGAACCGGTGGTGGCTGCCTACGAAAAAGTTTCCGACCAGGACGCCGAAGCAGAAACCCAACGGTGGATCGCCGGCGCCAAAAAAGTGGTCGAACCCAGCCGAGAAGAAATCTTCCGCGCTTGCAAACAGGCCTTGGCCTTCGAGAGACTTTTGGCCGAGGAAGATGCCACCGTGCTCACCGTGGATTGCTACGGCACGATGTGGGATAAGACGATCAAGCTGCCGGCGTATCCGTGCCTTGGCTTTTCTCGGCTCAATAACATGGGTTTGGGCGGTATCTGCGAGTCCGATCTTCGGAGTGCGATGACGCATATTATTTTCCAAGGTTTGGTGGGCCGACCCGGCTTTATCAGCGATCCGACGGTGGATCAATCGACCAACTCGATCATCCTGGCCCACTGTATGGCGACGGTCAAAATGGCCGGTCCGAATACCCCCGATATGCCGTATCAAATCCGCACGGTGATGGAACGGCAGGAGGGAGTTACTCCCCAGGTGTTCATGCCCAAAGGCGAACGGGCCACCCAAGCCCTGCTAGTGGATCCAAACACTATAGTGTACTTTACCGGCGAGATCATCGACGCTCCGGACGTGCCGCGCGGCTGCCGAACCAAAATCACCGTGAAAGTGGACGGCGATGTGGAAAAACTCTGGCGCAATTGGGACTACGGCCTGCATCGCTCTACGGTGCTGGGCGACATCGTTAAAGACCTGGAGCGGTTCTGCCGACTGGCCAAGGTGAAACTGGTCAATGAATTGGCCTAACCGGTGGGTTATCCCCGATGTGCCTTAAAAAATAGAAAAGGTTCGGGGATTTGCACCTCGTGCCACAGGGGCGTTTGCGCACCTACTGGATGTTAGGCCTCGAAAACAGTAACGTTTGGGCACAACCGAGGTCGAACTGATTTGGGCGGTTATACGTCTCCGCTCCCCCTCGAATAAAAGTAATGTTGAGGGGAGGCTCGCCCACGTGTCCAGGTGGGCCTTCCTTTTTCTTTGGCCAAATGGCGGTAAGATGGCTTTGGTGTCTCGGTGGAGCGGAGGGTCAGCCTTGCAAGAATGGCTAGCTTTTCAAGGAAACCAAGCCAGCATGAGTGGGGAAAGACGTCTTCAGGAGTTGGGTCTGGTTTTGCCGCCGGCGCCGGAGGCCAAGGGGCTGTATCGGCCGGTGGTGATGGTGGGCCAGTGGGCGTTTACCTCGGGGCATTTATCGATGGATGCGGAAGGCCGGGTGATCACCGGTCGGCTTGGAGCGGATATGGACCTGCCGGCAGGTCAACAGGCAGCCCGATGGGCAGCTCTGAATATGCTCGCTTCCCTCCGGCAGGCCCTGGGCAGCCTGGACCGGATCCGGCGGGTGGTAAAACTGACCGGCTTTGTTCAATCCACACCGGATTTTGTGCAGCACCCGGCAGTCCTAAACGGTTGTAGCCAGATGTTGGCCGATCTTTTCGGCCCTGAAGCAGGCATCGGCGTCCGATCCGCGGTTGGAGTCTCCTCGTTGCCGCTGGGTGCCGCCGTTGAGGTGGAAGCTATTGTGGAACTCCTCGGGTAATTCTTCCTGCCAATAGGAGGCCGAGGGGAATTCCAGAGTCTTCAGTTGTGAAACTTTATCTAGATTTTCCATATTATCTAAATTTCTCATTTTTGTTTTATGCAGATTTTCCATCATGCCTATTTTAACAGATGACTTTTCTTGCTTCCCCTTTACAGAGCGGGCTTATCGAGCTCTATCAGATAAAGTCTCCTAGGGAATCCCCCTGGAGGAGGGGAAACTTGGCCAAACCGCTCCCCCTTTGCCCAACCGCCGAAGTTCTCTTGAATTTCCGGCATTGACCTGATATGGTTTGGGCCTTCTCGGGGCCCGTCGGAAAGTTCTTTTCTCTATCGAAAGGCGGGGGCGATTATTAAAGGCAAGGAAGCCGTGGCCGGATCGACTGGTAGCAGTTGCGGGAAAATTGGCTGGTGGGAACTCACCCCCTTCCAAAAGTGGACTGCCTCCCCGGGATTAAAGGCCGGACAAAAGGATTTTCAGGCCCAGAGGATTCTGTGGGAGGTGGTGCTGGCAGGTACCCTTGCACCGATCCTTCTATTGGGAGGCTGTGGTTCGGTAGCTTCTAGGGGAATCAATGCCGAAGGGGTTCGCCTTTTCCAACAAAGCCGATACGACGAAGCCCTCCAGCAATTTCAAAAGGCGATCCATCTGAATCCCAAGGATGCCGACGGTTACTATAACTTGGCAGCTACCTACCACCGTCTAGGTCTGCTCAATCAACGGCCTTCGGACCTCAAACAGGCCGAGCATTACTATCACATGTGCCTGGACCAAAACCCGGATCACCGGGAATGCTACCGGGGCTTGGCGGTGCTTTTGGTCGAACAAGGCCGGGGCGAGGAGGCATTTCGGCTTTTGAAAGGTTGGGCGGATCGTCGGCCGGACTTGGCCGATCCGAAGATCGAACTGGCCCGGCTCTATGAGGAGTTTGGCGACCGGGAGACTGCCAAAGATTACTTAGTCAGTGCGTTGGGGGTGGAGCCGTCCAATGCCCGGGCTTTGGCCGCCCTGGGCCGACTGCGCGAACTTTCCGGCGATACGCTCCAGGCCTTGGCCGACTATCAACGCTCCCTGGAAGCCAACCGGTTCCAAGAAGGCGTGCAGCAACGGGTGGCTGCCCTCCGGTCGCAGATGCCCACCAACCTCGCAGCCATCCCCCGCTCTGGGGTGCCCGGTTCTCCGCCTGGTGCCGGTTCCTCCAATTCACCCCGCACCCTCGGCGGCGTACAAAGCTGGCGATAAAGCTGCTAAAGGGAAATCTTAACCTTTCCTGCCAGGAACACGGGTAACTTGAGGCTCAAGAGTGCCGTTGATTGTCATTCCCGCGAAAGCGGGAATCCAGTTCACTCCCTATGCAGTTCCCGCCCGGCCTCTCTCCAGATGGCAGAGAAGCAGGTTACGCAGCGGAGCTGGATGTCCTCCCATGTCCGGCTCTTTGCGGGGGAGGCCTCTGGGAGGCCGACCGGGAAGGCATCGGCTACGGCAATTCGGGCGGCTCGACGATGGGATATTCGCCCGAAAGGGCCTTCAGGAACTCCACCAGGTCTTTGCGGTTGTCTTCGGAAAGTTTGGCTTCCCGAACTGCCTTCATCATGGGGGAAAGATGGGGATTGTCTTTTCCGCCGGCTGCCATGACGGCGACGGCTTCTTCCAGAGTGGCGGCGCTGCCATCATGGAAGTAGGGGGCGGTTTTGGCCACTTCCCGCAGCGGCGGCACCCGGAACTTGCCTAGGTCTTCGTCTTTGCCGGTAACCGATTTCCGACCTGCCGGAGGCGGATCCTTATCCATGCCGATGCCGGCGTTGAAAAACCGATAGTTGCTAAATAGCGGCGGCGTATGGCAGACGGCACAGTGTTGTTCAAAAAGCTCTAACCCACGCTTTTGGGCTTCCGATAGGGCGTTGGGATCGTTGCCCTTAGTGTATCGGTCATAGGGCGAATTGCCGCTTAAGACGGTGCGTTCGAAGGCGGCAATGGCCTTGGCCATGCCCTCCTTGGTTACGCCAGTGCCGAAGACCTTTTGGAACATTTCCGCATATTTCGGAATCTCCGAAAGCTGTTTGACTAGCAGGTCCAGGTCGTGGGCCATTTCTACTGGGTTTTGCATGGGGCCCAGAGCTTGCTCTTCCAAACTGGCGGCCCGCCCATCCCAAAACAGGCTGGTGGCATAGGCGGTGTTAATGACGGTGGGCGAATTGACCTCGCCCTTTTGGCCTTTGAAGCCGGTGCTGACAGGCGTATCTTCGGCCCATGCCTTTTGCGGATCATGGCAAGTAGCACAGGAAATCGTGCCGTCTCGGCTGAGGCGTTTATCGAAGTAGAGCATTCGGCCCAGAGCAACCTTTTCCGGGGTCATGGGATTGTCGTCTGGAACGGGAAGCGGCGGCAGACCCAACGGCACTTTCACAATTTGATCTAACGGCGGCGCCTTTTGCTCGGTCGGTGGGGCTGCAGCGGTGGAAGCGGATTCTTCCGAGCTTGGCGGCGCCGGGGTTTGCGTACTTTCCGTAGGTTGACCTGTCGGGGCGGCTGCGGGCGGCGGTGGGGATGGTTTGTCCGCCGACTTTTTCGCTGCGGAACCGTCTGGACCACACCCGGCTAAAAGCCCTAATCCCCCACCAACTACCATCACCCATTCCCAGAACTTCATGACTGGACCTCCTCTTAACAAACAGCAACCAATGGAAAAAAAACCAATCTGCCTACAATAAGAAACAAATCTGCAAGAAGCTAATCTACCTGCAATCTCTGCTCCCTGACAGTATCTCCCGAAGTGAAGAGAGCCGATTCCAACTGCCAGAAGCAACGCCCGATCGCTGGATTTGCGCTTAAACGAGTTAAACGAGAATGACATGGCCCAACAGGTCCCGAAGCGCTAGGAGGCATCCTTCTTGTCTGGTTCCCATGGTACCGGAGTCCTCTTCCCGATCCCCTCCGAGCAGGAAAAATGGTAAGATGGAACCCAACGAAAATCCAGCACACGCTTTATTCTATCGGGCAGTGTGAGGAAGGCAATAGTTCCGAAAAACGCCATTCACCCCTAGAGAACCATGAGACAAAGTCCGGAAGAATTTTTGCACGTTGCCGATCGGGATGAGGCTCAGCGGCGGTTTCGTGCTGCCGTGGAGCTTGGGCCGTTGGGCCAAGAGGAAGTCCCGTTGGCGGAAGCGCTGGGCCGGGTGTTGGCCGAGGATGTGCCGGCGCCGGTGGATGTGCCATCGTTTGACCGCTCGGATTTCGACGGTTTTGCCGTGCAGGCGGCGGACACCTATGGGGCCGATGAACAGTCTCCCCGCCGGTTGCTTTTGGTGGGCGAGCCAATCACCCCAGGCCACCAGCCGCAGACCGAACTCCGCCCCGGCCAAGCCATGGCGATTGCTACCGGCGGTATGTTGCCCCGGGGGGCGGATGCGGTGGTGCGGATAGAAGAAACGGATTTGGATCCCTGCGATCCGGGCGCCCTTTTGGTGTATCGGGCGCTGACGCCTGGCAGTGGGATGAGCTTTGCGGGTTCGGACATGGCGGCCGGCGAAACGGTGCTCCGAGCAGGCCAACTGCTTACCAGCCGGGAAACGGGGGTTTTGGCCGCCCTGGGGTTAGAGCGGGTTCGGGTGTGGCGTCGGCCGCGGGTGGCCATCATTTCCACCGGCGATGAGCTCATGGAGCCGGGCCAACCCATGACGCCAGGCAAAATCTATGACTCCAACCAGCGGATGTTGGCAGATGCGGTCCGAGAACTAGGCGGCCTGCCGATCGAAATGGGTCGAGTGCCGGACCAGTTGGACCTCCTGCGGGAGCGACTGAGCCAAGCGTTAGAAACCGCCGATCTGGTGCTGCTCTCCGGCGGCACCAGCAAAGGGGAAGGGGACCTGGCCTACCAAGCCGTGCGAGAACTCACCCGTCCGGGAATTATTGTTCATGGAGTGGCTCTCAAACCGGGCAAACCGCTGTGTCTGGCCGTGCATGGCAAAAAGCCGGTCGTTGTGTTGCCTGGGTTCCCCACCTCGGCCATTTTTACCTTTCATGAGTTTGTGGCGCCGGTGATTCGGGCGTGGGCTGGTTTGCCGAGCGAAGAGCGGCCTACGATCCAGGCCCGACTGCCGGTTCGCATCCGCTCCGAAATTGGCCGAACCGAATACCTGCTGGTTCGCCTGATGCCTTCGCCGGAGGGCCTGGTGGCCTATCCGATGGGGAAAGGTTCCGGCTCGGTAACGGCCTTCAGCACCGCCGACGGATTCATCGCCATCGCTCAGCATGAGGAGCTGATACCGGCCGGGGCGGAAGTTACCGTGCATCTGTTGGCCCAGGGGATTCGAGCGGCCGATCTGGTGGTCATCGGCAGCCACTGTGTGGGGCTGGATTGGCTTTTGGAACAGATGCAGCGACGGGGATGGAAGACGAAGTTTTTGGCGGCCGGTTCGACCGCGGGCTTGGAGGCAGCCCAACAAGGCCAATGTGATCTGGCCGGAGTGCATCTAGTGGATCCTGCCACCGGCCAGTACAATCGACCGTTCCTGACGCCGGAACTGGAGCTTTTGCCGGGCTACAAGCGGATGCAGGGAGTGGTGTTTCGACCGGATGACAGTCGGTTTACCAATGTGTCGGAGGCGCGCTTGGCCATTCAGCAGGCCTTGGCCGACCCGAATTGTCGGATGGTCAACCGAAACGCCGGCAGCGGTACCCGGATACTTATTGATCGCCTTTTGGCAGGGCAGCAGCCGCCCGGATATGCCGTCCAGGCCAAAAGTCATCATGCGGTGGCTGCAGCCGTGGCGCAGGGCCGGGCGGATTGGGGAGTGGCCATCGAGCCGGTAGCCCGCCTGTACGGCTTGGGTTTTCTCCCCTTGGAAGAAGAACACTACGATTTTATAGTTCCCCGTCGCCGACGGGATCGCCCCGCAGTGAGCGCCTTTCGCCAACTGCTGGCTGAGCCGGAAGTCCGTGCCCAGCTTCAACAGATGGGATTCCGACCGGAGGAGTAATGTTCGCCACCTTTCAGAATAATCCTTATCCGGGTAACATTTCAGCCGAGTGAAGGAGGTTCCCGTTTTTTAGGGAGAATGCCCCTGAATGTCATTCTCGCAGAAGCGGGAATCCAGAGATCAGAAATCCGGGAAAAAACTGGATTGCCGCTTGTGCGGCAGGAACACCTAAAGGTTTCCTTGGAACAACCAGGCAGTTTCTTCGTTCGGCTGAAGTGTTCCAGGAGGGGGTCTAGGAAGGAGTGTTTGGATGAGCCAATGGCCGGAGCGGATTACAGATGTGGAGATGTTGGAGGAGCTATTGAGTCGGCCGCCGGCTGCCGTGGTGGAGATGATGCAGCGGGTTGCCGGAGATATGATGTTTTTGGGTGCCTTTGGCAAGATCGGGCCAACGCTTACCTGGATGGCCCGGCGAGCTGCCGACCAAGCCGGCCTGCCCCGTCGGATTTATGCCGTTGGCCGAAATATTTCCCCCCAACGGCAGCAGTGGTGCTTGGAACGGGGCATTGAGCCGATTCGCTGCGATCTGTTGGACCGGCGTCAGTTGGCCGAACTGCCGGACGTACCGAACATCTTTTATTTGGCGGCCATGAAGTTCGGTACCACTGGCCAAGAACCGTTCACCTGGGCACTGAACAGCTATCTGCCAGGTCTGGTGTGCGAACGGTTTTCCGGAAGCCGAATCGTGGCGTATTCGACCGGCAATGTGTATCCCCTGGTTCCAGTGGCATCAGGCGGGTCCAAAGAAGAAGACCCTCCTGAGCCGATCGGCGAATATGCGATGAGCTGCCTGGGCAGGGAACGAATATTTACATATTTCAGCCTCACCCGAAACATTCCCGTTGTTCTCGTTCGGCTCAATTACGCCCACGAACTGCGGTATGGAATTATGGTGGATTTAGGGCAAAAGATTTTGGCCGGCGAGCCGATTGATCTCGCCATGGGATATTTCAACGTCATCTGGCAGGCCGATAGCAATCAGATGACGCTTCGAGCATTAGAATATACGGCTGTACCAGCCCGACCGATCAACGTTACCGGCCCGGAGTTGCTGGCGGTTCGGCAGGTAGCAGGTCAACTGGCTGAGTTGCTCGGACGGCCGGCCACCTTTATCGGCACCGAAGCCCCTACGGCCCTTTTAAGCAATGCCAGCCGGGCCTACGAGCTTTTCGGCATGCCTCAGGTCTCCGCAGAGCAAATCCTCCGCTGGGTAGCCGATTGGCTGCAGCGCGGCGGCCCCACCCTCGGGAAACCCACCAAGTTTCAGGTCCGAAATGGCCGATTCTAAAAAGCTACGTGGTTCTCCAGAAAAAGACTTTCACAGCCTCGCCCATTCTGGCCAGACTTTCTCGAACATACAAACAGCCTGGTTCGCCCCAAAAGAAGATTTGAACAGCTCCGGTGATTCCAACAGCCCTGATTTTTCTCCGCTACTTTAGCGGGAAAAGCCTCTGCTTGGAAACTCTCCTGCACCCGCGGAAGGAGTTTTAGAAAGGGACAAGTAGGATGACCTGGTCTGCCCCTTCTGCTGGTAGCAGAGGGGCTTGGGCAGAAGGCTCTCTAGAACAGCACCAGGAGGATGACCAGGATGATCGATAAGACCACTCCGCCCAATAGCAGGCCCCAGAGCCACAGGGGCATGATCCGGGGATCCAACAGGAGCTTGGCCGGGGGCAGAGAGGGTTTGGGGGCAGTATAACGAGCAGCCACCGAAGCAGGCCGCCCCCAATCGAAAACCAGTTCTTCGGAGGGTGCTTCGTCTAAGGGTTTGGCTTTGGGGAGCCGTTTGAGTTTGTCCGAGCCGGGTTCGGCCGCTCCCTTGGCTGCGCCTCGGACCGTTAACGTGGGCGCCTGTTTTTCCTTGGCGGTTTCCGTCAGGGCGGAGTCCACCCCAGCAGAGAGAGGGGGCTGATTTTCCAGCGGAGTGGCCCGGAGCGGTTTGGCCACCGGAAGGACTGCCGGTCTGGGAGAAGGTTTTGGCCTTTTTCCCCGGCCCGAGCTGGACTCAGTGGGTTTGCCGTGGGCGGTAAGCCATTCGGCCAAGGCGTCGGCCACCTCCGCCATCGTTTGGTAACGGGCGGCCGGTTTTTTGGCCATCATCCGCATACAGATCCGGATCAGGTCGTCCGGTACATCAGGGCGCTCTTTTTTGATGCTAGGGGGCGGCTGCTTTTGATGGGCCATCAGCCGCTGCGGCAACGTACCTTCCGGAAACGGTGGATGACCGGTCAGTAGATAGTATAAAGTACACCCTAAACTGTAAATGTCCGCCCGGGCGTCCACGGCATGACTATTGATAGCTTGTTCCGGGGCCAAGTAGTCGGCCGTGCCTAGCACATTCTCATCATAGGCCAAGGTAAGCGAGGCCTGCTCCTCGCCGGTAAAACGGGCTAAACCCAAATCCAAAATCTTCACCGTACCATTTTTGTCCACTAAGAGATTGGCTGGCTTAACGTCCCGATGGATCAGCCCGGCCTGATGCGCATGATGCAATCCAACAGCGGCCTGACGAATGTATTCGGCGGCGGTCAGCGGATCCAGCGGCCCTTGCTGGCGGACTATCCCCTGTAAATCCTGCCCTTCCACATACTCCATGACCAGGAAATGAATGTTCCCTTCATTGCCGATATCGTAGGCTCGGACGATATTCGGATGATCCAAAGCGGCCGCCGCCTGCGCCTCCCGACGAAACCGGGCCAGATAGGAGGAATCATTCACCCGTTCCTTCGGGAGCACTTTAATGGCTACCCGGCGATTCATCAGCACATGTTCAGCCAGATAGACGCTGCTCATGCCGCCGGAGCCAAGATGATCCAAAAGTTTATATTTATCCAGGAAAAAGCCCCGATGTCGGCCCTCTAGCAGTTTTTCGCTCTGCCAGCGCGTCAGCAGCCCCGCCTGAACGAATTGCTCCGCAAGCCGAGCAGGATCGAAAAGAATCTGCTCGCCCTGCTCCTGGACAATCCGGTCCAAGTGGGCGTCCAAAACCCCCTTATCAATCAACCCGCTGTGAAGGACCAACTCCAGAAAGTTTGTCACTTTCGTGTTGGCCATACCCGAGTCCGTCCTTAGAGGAGACAAGTCCCCACTCGATCCCGAGATCTTCCGGCCCTGGTGGCTTCCTTTGCCGGCACCGTCTCAGCAATACCCAGAAAAGCTCATCGGATGCTATCCGCCAGAGCCCTCTTTTTTATTGTACCTTAAAAGCAAATAGATTACCATCTTCGGACGGTCTATGAATACCCCCCCTAAAGAAAAAGTTTTGGGTCGAAGGAGATAACACTCCCTCTAGGTTGGATGACCCAGGCTGCTAGAAGATTCCGGTTCAGGAGGCGGCTGGGGGCAGGGTGGGGCCGGGGGGACTGGTGGGCCCGGCCGGGTGGTCAGCCGGAGCGCTCGGCTCGGAAGGAGTCCCTGGGGAGGTCGGCGGCGGAACTTCCTCGGAAGGGATCGGGGGTTCCGGAAATCCTCACCCAGCGCCGCCCACACCCTCCCCACCGATTGAAGCAGAGGCCGGGGGTTCCCGCTCTGCCGGTCCGAGTCCAACAAGTTCCTCTTCTTCGATTTGAGCGGTAGGTGGTGGAGAGGTTGGCTGTTCCGGAGCCGTTTCGCCGGGGGCCGGGGGCGTCTGGGGAACGGCTTCGACTGCCCGGGCTTCCTGACCGCCAAACCAGAACAGCACCGCTACCACCGCAGCCAATAGCGCCGGCCAGAGCCAAATGGGCGGCCAGTGGTGGTTGGCCACCCCCTGCCACTCCTCATAGGTTACCACCCCATCCTGGTTGACATCCGCCTTCGTAAACACCTGCAGAAGTTTATCCTGAGGATAGGTCCTCTTTTCTAGCACTTGGTTTTGTTCGTCTTTCTTTTCGACCTCATAGCCTCCCGACGGCAGATGCCATAACACGTTCAGTTTTTCCACCAGAGCGATTTTCGGCCCACCGGCATCGATCATGACCACCTTGGCGCCTGATATAATTTTTTCCACTGGTACAGGTTCCTCCTTCTGGCGGGTGAGCATGTCTTTCCACTTGGGCAGGGGAGATCTTTCCTCCTGGGTGGTTTCCGTACCTTTTTGAACGGTGGACGCTACCGTCATTGGGCCATACAGATCGCCTACCCAACCGGCCAGTTTCGCCCCACCAAACATCCCCAGCCCCCACATCAGAAATGCTAAGAAGCTCTGCACACTGGCACTTAAACCGGGCGGAGCCTTCCGATCCGCATAAATGAACGAGGCCACAAACACAAAACAATAGCAAAACCCATGGAGCAATAATCCCAGGATAATCAGCGGAAAACTCATCGTGGCAAACAGCAGATACCGGACCAGCCAGGCCGTCATCCCAATGACCAGCACATTTTTCAGCCCAATCTGGCTGATAAACCAGGGCATAATAAGCATCACCACGATTTCGGAACATTGGCTCAGTGTCATCAGGGCGGTCGGCTTCGGCCGATCGGTTTCCACCAAAAAGGCATTCATCCAGGTAAAGTAGAAGGTAAGCGGGATACTGACCAAAAAGACCGACAGGGCGAAGATCAGAAAGGAAGGATCGCTCAGCAGTTTAACGGCACCCAGGCCCAGCACATCGCCGCCGGATTCGGCGCCTTTGGGCGGGGTGTGCGGCAAGGTAAAACAGTACAGGCCCATCAGAACCGCTCCCAGAGCCGCTAAATAGAAGAAGTTTGGCTTGGCCGCCCCACCAAGAACAAAATCCACCAAAAGCCCAGAAACAATCCAGCCGATCGTCCCCCACACGGCAATCCAGGAAAACTTATCCCGATCGTCGATATTGCGGAAGGCCAACGAATTCGCTAGCGCCAAGGTAGGCATGAAACATAGACAGTTCACCAGCAGCAGGGCCATCAGCGGCGCAAACGTGCTTTGGAAGGAAGCTAAAAACAGACACACCGCCCCCAACAAATGCAAAACCCCCAGCACCACCTGGGTGGGAAAGAATCGGTCGGCCACAAAGCCAACGAAAAGCGGGGCTATAATCGCCCCCAAGGCCGTGGTCGTATATATCCAGCCGATCTCCCCTCCGCTAAAGTGCAGA
Source organism: uncultured Thermoguttaceae bacterium (assembly GCA_938042245.1). Taxonomy (GTDB): domain Bacteria; phylum Planctomycetota; class Planctomycetia; order Pirellulales; family Thermoguttaceae; genus JANXAQ01. Next base: position 10,651 of record CALIRO010000062.1, on the reverse strand, counting down.
GTGCTATTCATGTACCCGCCAATCGGCACATACCAGGAGGCCCAAATCAGAAATTCCAAAAACATCATCACCGACAGCCGAATCCGAATCCCAGTTGCCGCCCCGAACAGGCTTGTTCCTGACGCTGCCATGATTGGTCCTTCCTAAAAAACAATGCCGTTGCCAAACCCACACGACACCTACCAGAAAGCCTAATGGAGTTCAGACACTTTTGGCTGAAGACAACCGGCAAAATGACGTAACCCCCCTTCCTTTTGTATTGGAAAACTTTAAGGAAGGGAGCGATTGATTCCGCTTCCCATCTAGGGATACAATTAGACTTATCTTGGGAAGTTGGGCTTAGCCTAACTTGACCTAACCCAACTGTCAAGAACCCCCCAGAGAGGGTTTTCGACCGAATTTTCTGCTCCTGGAGGCAGCCGGAAGCAGTTGGCGGAGGGTGCTCCCGTAGTCCTTTTCATCCTCTGCCTTCCTGTTCAAAGGGGAGTCCTTTGCCAGGAGACCGCCCAATGGACCTATTTGAAGCCATTGCCAAACGTCATAGTTACCGGGGACCGTTTTTAGACAAACCGATTCCCCGAGAAGATCTGATCAAAATTGTCGAGGCAGGCATCCGAGCGCCGTCCGGGAAAAACGAACAGACCACCTCCTTTATCATTGTGGATGATCCAGAGCTTTTGCGCCAATTGGCCGAGATTATCAATCGGCCGGTTTGCCAGACGGCCAAGGCGATGATCGTGTGCGTGATCGATCCTCGGCCGGTCTTCGGCGAGATTTCGTTTGCGGTCGAAGACTGTGCGGCGGCGGTGGAGAACATGTGGCTAGCCATCACGGCCTTGGGCTATGCGACGGTCTGGCTGGACGGGGCGCTGCGAGTGGATCAGGTGGCCGAGCGGGTAGGCCAACTTCTAGGTGTTCCGCCGGGCCGGCATGTTCGGGTGGTATTACCTTTGGGCCTGCCCGCACAGCCAGGTACCCAAAAAGACAAACTTCCCTTTGCTCGCCGGGCCTGGTTCAATCGTTGGGGCCACTCGCCAGACTCGGAATAAAAATCGCCCAAACCATACCTCTATGTTTGCTTTATCCGAGCATCAGGTGCATCTTTGGGTTGTCCGGCCAGAAGAATGCCAGGACCCCCTTTTATTAGCAGAATATCGCCGTTTGCTGGACCAGGAGGAAATGGCCGAGTGGCATCGGTACCGGGTGGAAAAAAAGAAACTGGAACATTTGATCTCCAGAGCGCTGCTCCGAACCACCCTTTCCCAATATGCGCCCATTGCCCCGCAAAAATGGCAGTTGGTCCGATCTCCTACCGGCAAACCCGCCATTGATTGGCCGACGGTGGAACCCCTATTGGCCGATGGCCCGACCGAGACCCCTCGTTTGGAATTTAACCTCTCTCACACCGAAGGCTTGATCATTTGTGCTGTAACCTCTGGCGCCCCTCTGGGCGTCGATGTCGAAGATACCGGCCCATCTGCCGAATACCTCTGCCTGGCACGCCGATTCTTCCACCCGGCCGAAACCGCCCTATTGGAAGCCCTTGCCCCAGATCAACTGCCGCTAGCCTTCTACCGCCTCTGGACCCTCAAAGAAGCCTACCTGAAGGCCCTAGGTACCGGTCTGACCAGCTCCCTAGATACGTTCTCCTTTGGTTGGCCCAACGAGACTCTCGCCCATCCCTGCTCGTTTCCCATCCCGTCCCCCAGCCAAGCGCTACCCTTAAACCTACCGCCCCAAAACGCCCCTCAGCTTTTGATATTCTCCCCCAGACCAACCGATAACCCCCCATCCTGCCAATTCCGAGAGTTTCTGCTGGACGGCCGGTTTCAGGTGGCTTTGGCTGTGGCCCGGCCCCCACAAAGCCCCCTGGAAATTACCCTCCACCATACGATCCCCCTGCTAAAGCGCCGGTAACCTCAAAACGCTCTCCATCCGTTGAGACCAAATGCCAGCTCCCTATCCAAGCGCTTCACAGACCAAGTCGCCCACCTGTTGGGTGGTATAACCCATCTTGCCTGCCGCCTGGCTTTTCATCTTCGTGCCGGTTACCACCTGAATGGCCTGATACACCCGTTGGGCTGCACGCTCGTAGCCGTTAAACTCCAATAGCATCGCACCCGCCGTAATCGCCGCAATCGGATTGATCTGTCCAGTGCCGGTGTATTTTGGTGCGCTGCCGCCCATCGGCTCAAACATACTGATGCCGCCCGGATCCGGATTCAGATTAGCCCCGGCTGCCACCCCCATACCCCCCTGAATAATCCCCCCCAAATCCGTAATGATGTCCCCAAACATGTTCGTCGTGACAATCACATCGTAGTATTCCGGATTCTTCACCATCCACATGCAGCAGGCATCTACGTGATTATAGTCGGTCCGAATGTCCGGATACTCCTTGGCCACCTCCTGGAAAGTGCGCATCCATAGGTCATGGCCATAGGTCAATACATTCGTCTTGGCCACCAGGACGAGAAACTTCTTTTTATTCCGTTTCCTCGTATATTCAAATGCCCACCGAATACAACGTTCACATCCCTTCCGGGTGTAAATCGCCGTCTGGATGGCCACTTCGTCCGGAGTCCCCTTCTTCAGCCAACCACCCATACCAGCATACAAATCTTCCGTATTTTCCCGCACGACCACAAAGTCGATATCCTCCGGCCTTTTATCTGCCAAGGGCGTTTGCACCCCCGGATAAAGTTTTACCGGCCGGAGATTAATATATTGATCCAACTCAAATCGCAGCCGCAAAAGCAATCCCCGTTCCAACACCCCCGGCGGCACCTTCGGATGCCCTACCGCCCCCAACAAAATCGCATGATACGTCTTCAATCGGGCCAGCTCTTCATCCGGGAGAATCTCCCCGGTCCGCAAATAGCGCTCCCCGCCTAAATCAAATTCCGTAAACTCTATCCGAAATCCCTCCCGCTGCGAGACCGCCCGAAGCACCTTCACCGACTCGGCTACCACTTCTGGCCCCGTCCCATCCCCCCCAATTACCGCCACCCGCAACGGATTCTTCACTGCCATCGTCGATTCCACGGCTATCTGGACTCCTTTGGAAAAAAGGTGCTGAAAACGTCTTGTCCCCTCTTAAGGGGTATAAATAAATAGTTAATTTTAAATCGAAAACATCCCTCAGTACAGCACAACCAGGTTTCCCAAACCGGCTTTTCTGAAAATCTCCCAGGAGCCTCAATTCATGGCGTACCCCCCAGTTAGTTCCCCCAGAGCACTCCAGAACACTCCTTTTCCAAATCTGTTATCTCCCCAGGCACAGCTTCCAAAACCGCTTTATTCTATCCTCTAATCCCCTTTATTCTATACCCCAATCCCCCACTCGGAGGGATCAGCCAGGCGAACACACCGCAATCCTCTTACCTTTTTGGGTTGGCTTGGATAAACCGCGTATAATATACGTGGCACAAACCGTATATAATTAATAGAGGAGGGAATCCCGCCCACAGGAAAACCCTTCAGAGTAAAATCCGGATAAGCCGTATTAATAAGGAAGGTCCCCCACGAATCGAGTTGAAGTAGAAGTAACTGTGGGAAATTGCCTATAATGGAGGGAAACCTTACCACTATTCGGGGGGTATCCTATTAGGCCTACAATTCCGCTTGGGCACACTCCGGGGGCGAATTGGATTCGACCGGACGGCTCTCGCGGTAGGCACCGTGCCGTGGTTGGTCGGCGGGCCACGTTAAAAGCCGACTGCAAAATTACATGCCGAGCAACCGCTCGCGCTTGCTGCTTAATTGAATAAGCAGCCCGGTTGAGGGTCTTTGCCGGAGAGGCCCGAAAACCGGCCGGACAATCCGGCTCGTCTCAGGTCGGCGCCTGCTTGGCCTGGGATTAAACCCTAAGGCGGGCTAGCCTCACAAGGATCCTGTCGGTTGGAGCCTTGCTGGGCGAAACCGAAAAAACCGACTACGCACGTACCAGGCCTATCGGCAAGCCGCCTTGGGACGCGGGTTCGATTCCCGCCGCCTCCAATAAGTCCTTATGTAGCAAGCAGTTACGACAAGCACCCTCGAAATCTGCGAAATTTTAAAGGCTGTATAAACAAATTTTCACTCTATCCGGACCCGGCCCCCCCATTGGCCAGCACGTCTTTCATCTCCGCTCAATCGCCGTCGTCGCGCCGCTCGCGGCGGCGCCGAACCCGGCCCACCATTGGCCAGCACGTCTTTCATACCAGCTCCTTCTAGGCCCGATGAGGCTGGCCTATAAGCCAGCTTACCGGCCCATTGACCCGACCTGGGTGATAGTTCCCAGCGGCCATACCTGGCCTATCAGGCAGTTTCTCGGCCCATTGATCAGAACGTTTTTTCATCCCCGTTTCTTCTAGGGGCCTGGATCGAACGTCGCTCCTTCCCGCCGCTGAGCTTTTTTCTCCCCCAATGGTAGTGCTTATGGCGGCAAACAGCCCAAAGAAGCCCCCGAGGGTAAACCGGCTGCCTATTGGCATGGTTTCTGCCAGGATCGGCCTAGGATATGTAAAGCAGCTTTCCGGGCAAGCAAAAGATAATCGGGCCTGGGCGTTCAGATACCGATCCAGTCGGGCCAGTACTTTTCCTGATTGAGCAATCCCACCCATAAGGCGCTATAGGTAACCGCCAAAAGAATCAGCAGGTGGCACAAATCGCCCCACCAGATGTTTTTGCTGTAGCCTTGGATAGACATATCCTCCGGCTCTAGCACCAGCAGGGCTGGTCGGCTGTAGCAGGCCAGGGAGCATATATCCACCAGTCGCTGAACAAAGCTCAGGCCCTCTTGGCTATCGCTGCTTAGGTTTTTCTGGTTGCCGTGGCCGAGGCCAGGTTGGTTTTGGGCTGACGGCGCACTGAACGTCGCCACTACCGGCAGGAACGCCCGGGGCTGACTGACCGGGGTTTTGATATCCCCGGTGGCCATGGCGCTTAAGAGAATCTGCGGAAGCATCAGCATCGGCAGGGCGGCCACGGCCGCCTCTTCGGTCCGCACCAGCGTGGATACGAACAGTCCCAATCCCAACCCGCAACTATATACCAACATCTCCACGCCGATCCACCACAACCAACCCACGGCGGCCAAATCGTTGTAGATGTGCTCTACCGTGCTGCTCAAAACCAGCTTTGTCCCGATCCGCACCACCAGCACTAGCAGCACGATCTGCCCCAGGCCGATGGCCAGGTACAGGCCGATCTTAGCCCCTAGGTATGCTTCGACTTGCATACCGGCCATGCGGTCCCGGATGTACTGGCGGCGTTCCCGGACCAGGTCCCGGACGGAATTATGCAGTCCTAGCCAGATGGCGATTACCACCGTGAAAAAGAAGATCGGTTTGACGTTGCCGGGGTTGTATTGGGTCAGCACAAGCAGCAGTCCCAAAAGCAGCGGCTGGACGATCATCATCGCCGCTAGCAACCAGTCGCGGCGGATCATGGTCAGGCAGCGCCAGGCCACCTGCCCGCATTGTCTTAGCCCGTGCGCGGAGGGGCCTTGATGGGCTTGTCGTTGCAGGAGGAGAAAATCCCGGCCGAGCGGGATGCTATCGGGGCTCGGCCATTGGAGCTCCTCTTCGGTCCAAGGCGACGGCGTAGCTCTCGGGGCGTCCCCCGGCTTGAGGCTAGCCTCTTGGGTCCCCGAAACAGGCGATTGGCCAGGCAAGGCTTTGGCAGGGGGGCTACCTTCGGCCTGCCCCACCAGGGGAACGCCAGGGTCGTGTTCCAGCATTTTATATAAATCTGTCCATTCACTCACTCCCAGCGCATTCAGCAGGTTTTCCGGCCGACCATAGAAAACCTGCCGGGCTACCTTCTCTCGCAACGCCAACACCAATACCTGATCGAACATCCGCACCACGCTCAGGGAGTGGGTGGTGCAGATGACTAGGGTGCCTTGCCGGGCGATCTGACGCAAGTTTTCGACCAGTCGGATTTCGTTGGCCGGATCTAGGCCGGTGGTCGGTTCATCTAGAAGGAGGATGCTCGGCTGTCGGAGCAGTTCCACGGCCACGCTGAGGCGTTTGCGTTGTCCGCCGCTGAGCACCGCCGTCTTTTTATCCCGATGTTCGGAAAGCTGCACCATGTCTAAGACGCAGCGGACGCGTTCGGCCCGCTGGGACGCACTGAGTTGGCCAAGGCGCAACTCGGCCGCATACAGAACGTTCTCTTCCACCGTCAACGTCTCGTACAGCAGGTCTTGTTGGGGGATGTAGCCGAGCTGTTGCAGATACTCGGCAAGCACCTGCTGGACAGGTGTATATTGCCACAACACCTGCCCCGCCGCCGGAGCAAACAACCCCGCCAACACCCGAAGTATCAGCGTCTTGCCGACCCCGCTGGGTCCCAGGATGCCGATCAACTGACCTGGCTGCATCTGCGCGGTAACGGCCTGGACCAACCGCCGGCCGCCGCGCTCAATGGCCACCTCTTCTAGCACCAGGCCGGCCCCGGCCGCTTCCACCCGCTCTAAGGCGTCTTCTCGGACCAAATAGCAAATGTGCCTGCCGAAACGCACTTGGTCGCCCGGCTGAAGGGGCTTTTCCACCACCCGAAGGCCGTTGACGAACGTACCGAACCGGCTCTGCAGGTCCCGGACCACCAGCCCGCTTCCGCTCCGCTCAAGCTGGGCATGGCGGCGTGAAACGGTCGGCTCGGTCAGCCACAGATCGCACTCCTCCGACCGCCCCACCACCATCGGCAACTGCCAAAGCGGAATCCAACGGTCTTTCTGCCTCCAGCGTGCCATGTTGGCTCCTCGAAATCCAAGCTTTGTTCCCGCACGCCCACCCGACGCCGTTGGGGCGGTGAGCCTGTCGGCCCTGTTCGGCTTCGAGCTGCCCACCCGCTTTTCCGGGCTGGCTGCTCCACAGCCTCGCTCCAGCTTTGGTCAGGCCAACGCTGGGCGCGCCTCTTCGTCGCCTGCGGAACTCTTAGGGCCTTAGTTTGGTCTCCAGATCGATCTTCGGCGGCGTTACAGGCACTTTCCATGTACCGCCGGATTCTCCCAGAATTTGGCAATAGTATTCGATTTCCACATGAGGCGTGCTTTCGAAGCGGGCTTCAAATAAAAGGTGATCTCGGGAAACGTCTTCAATGTGGCCTTTGGCCGTAAGCTCACCTTTTTCCACAAATCCGGCGGTGATGTTGTAGTGCAGTTCTCCGCGGGGCGTTAGGCTTCCCAACCGGTGCCGGGTGGCATCCGTGGCGTCGATCTCCAACGAGCCGCTCCGAATCTTCAACAACGCGTATTGGGCCTCCCCTACTTTATAGTCTTCCTCTCGCGTTCTGGTTACTTTTCCCCTGGGCCGACCACGCCAGGAAGGGGGCAGAAAGTCCATCAACGCATGGGCATCCACGTCCCAGTAGGTGCCCGGCCGGCTTTGCAGATCGGGCAGAAAGTAGCAATCGGCCAGAATCGATAGCCCCTCCAAATAAAGACGTTCCTCTTCGGTCAGTTCGCAGTCGATCGGGCGGATCTCGGTAACGCCTTCGCCATCCACGTAGGTAATCAGGCATTTCTTCTTCTCCAGCGAGTCCACCATCGCCTTGACTCTAGCCCCTCTTCTTGCCAGTTCCTGTTGGGCTATCGCATCAAGAATAGGAGACAGGACATTCAGGGGCGCCTCGATAACCCGCTCCCCAGCGCCTTTGAGGAACCATTGGTCCAACAGACGCAGCACCGATACGCCCAACGGGCCTAGGTCGAACCGCACCTGGGCCTGGCTGAGCAATTTCACCGCCCGGCATTCCACCACATAGTACTCCACCTGCACCGTCTTGCCGTCGTTGTGCTTTACCGTGCGACGCACCCGGGATTCAAACACGTAGTTCAGATGGCAGGTCTTCCGGATCCCCCAATCCTTGTCGATGACCGTTGCTGCCATGCCCATTTTCATGGTGGTTTCGTAGGTTTTGCCCGGCTGCAGGACGTTGCGAACTCGCTCCGGGTTGCCCACAGGTTTTGGCGGCGGGGGAGGTTCCGGCTTTGGGGACACGGATGGTGTGGCCGGCGACCCCGGCGACCCAGCCTGCCTATGCCCCGCAGCCTGTTCTCCACCCCCCGAACCGCTCCGCCCCCAAATCAACATCCCCTGTATCCCCAATAGCGCCAACAAAATCAGAGCCAGCAAGGCTACCACCACCGGATGCCCCCACGGGCTTCGAGACACTGTAGATTGCATGATTCGGCTCCTTTGCCAACGGTACCAACAGAATTCCCAATGCTCCCAATGGTTCGCAAAACCACGTCTTTATTCTCCCAGGGTGCTGCCTGGAGGTGCACCCGGCCGACCAGAAGCACCGTCATAATCCTTTGGTCACGGCTTGCCGGACCAGGTCGGGCCGGTGGTACGTTTTCACTTCCTCCAGGGAAAGGGGCTGTCCGGTACGGGCGTCATCAAGGCTAATCCGGCTCAGCGTGGTTTCTTGCCCGTCATAGGCGAAGTAACCTTTCGGGGTGATGGCAAACCAGCCGCCTTCGCGAAGATGCCATAGTTGCACAAGTTCCTGGCCGGTTTGGGCATCCCACAGGCGGACTGCCCCATCCCCAGCACCGGTGGCCAAAAGCCGACCATCCGGACTAAAGGCGACCGAAAAGACCAAGCTGGTATGTGCCTGGAAAGAGCGAACTGCTCGGCCGCTTTCTACCTCCCACAGCTTGGCCGTCTTGTCCAAAGAGCCGGTGGCCAAAAACCGACCATCCCGACTAAAGGCGACCGACAAGACCGGGCCTTGATGGCCCGAAATGGGCTGCACCCTTGCCGGGGGACGGTGGTGGCCTTAGCCAATTCCAGAGTTTCCCACCTCCGATCCCCAGCAGCCCGACCATAATAGTGACCGCAAAGACAACCAAGCCGATTAAGGCAATTCGAGGAGGTAAGGTTATAGGAGGTAAAGTTGGTTTGGTCACAGGGGGCGGGGTTCCAGGGGGTGCCCAGGTGGCCTGTCGGGGCCTTAGAAGGGCGTCCAACTCCTGCACCACTTGCCAGGCGGAGGAGGGGCGCTGGGCAGGCTCCGGCGCTAGCAGGCTGGCCAAAAGCCGGTCCATCCCCCGAGGAACCGTGGGATTGAGCTTGGAGGCGGGGCCCAGGCCCCTTGGGGCAACCGGCCGGTGAGCAGCTCGTAGAACATCACGCCCAGGCTGAATAAGTCGCTTCGCTGATCCGGCTGGCCATCCCAGTGTTCCGGGGCCATATAGTTGGGCGAGCCCAAGACCAGGCCCGTAGCCGTCAGCTCGCCCCGACCCACCGTGGGCTTGGCCAGGCCGAGATCCGCAATCTTGAGCACCCCCTGGGGGCTGAGCAGAAAGTTCGACGGCGTGACGTCGCGATGGATCAGCCCGGCCTGGTGCACCGCAGCCAAGGCTGCCGCCGCCTGGCGCAACAGCCCCCCAGCCTTGCCCCAATCCAGCGGCTTGCCCAGACGCCGCTGATACTCCAAAACGGTTTTCAGACTGCCGCCAGGCATCCACTCGGTTATTAGCGCCTTTAGCCCGTCCCACTGGCCATAGCCAATTACCCGCACCACATGCGGATGATTCAGACCGCGCAAGATCTCCACCTCCTTTTGGAAACGACGGACCATCGACTCCTGGCTAGCAAGATGGGGATGAAGCAGTTTGAGCGCCACAGGCGTTCCCGAGGGCTGCAACCGCCCTTCGAAGACCACCCCCATGCCCCCCTCGCCCACAAACCGCCCTAACTCCACCGAGCCAACCTCCGACGCCCTAGCCCCGCTGCGCAGCACATTCAAGGGTTTCGATGCCTTGATACAGGCCAGCCCTGCCTGGGCCGTCTGAAAGACGATCAGGCCCATGCCACAGGAGGGGCATTTCTGCGGGGTAGGACGTGGCGGAGGTAACTGGCCGTTGCCGCAACCCGGACACTTGCGCAGCCACACCGGGCTCGTAGCGCTGAGTTCTGACGGACCGGGTCGCTCCGGGCCGGCCGCCTGAAAAGCAAACTCCACCGAGCCAACACGAAACCGTAGCCCCTCGGCCGGGTAAAGCTCGCGCACCTGTCGGCCATCCTCCAAAACCAGCACCGCCGCCTGCTCCATACAGCGCAACACCAGCCCCCCAGCAGGGTCCTCCTCCAACTGGGCATGATGTCGGCTCACCTGGGGATCGTCCACGACGAAGGTGTTGTCCGCCGACCGACCAATGGAGACCCCCCGGGCAAGATAGACCTTCTCCTGCCTGTCCAACCGACAAAGCAGCAACTGGCCGAGCTGCCCCGGCCCACTCGCCCTTGGCTCATTGCCCATACTCACCCTTGCCTCCCAAAGGGACGCAAAGAGGTAAAAAGTTGGATAACTAGCTTCAGGATTTTTGGCTTGGGAAACCCGCCAGAACTAGCCCGCCCGAATCTCCCAGAACTACGCGAACCTTCTCCACCGATAAGAGGCCAACCCTTTGCATTGTGAACAAAGATGTTCGGTTTGTCAATCAGCCCCAAGGCTGACTTATCCCCAGTTTTCTGGCCTAGTGGAAAAAAATTGGCGGCCCCTCGCAACTCGCTTTTTGGTAAAAGGTTAAAAACTCCATTTGGCTAAAAGCTTAACACCCCATTTGGGTAAAAAGTTAAGACCCCACTGGAGAAAAGCTTAACACTCCATTGGCGAAAAGCTTAAAACCCCATCTGGGGAAAAGATTAAGAGC